>NZ_JAMYNN010000005.1:0-285223 GCF_040319055.1 Mesorhizobium sp. M0960
CTTGGCGCCGGCACCAGCTCGAAAAATGCTTCCAGTCGGCTGCGTAGGCGCGGCGCGTGTTGGCCGAACTCGCCGCCTCGATATAGTCGCGCGCGCGGCCGGCGAGCGCCTCAATGCGCAGGCAGGCTGGGATTGGCGATGGCTGGAAGGGGAGGGGGCGAGCCGTAGTCGGCATCGTCCATCTCCATGACGACGTCGACGATGTCGGGCATGTCGTCATCGCCGGAAGCAGCCGATGATCTTGGAGCGTCGTCAGTCAAGCTCATGCCGCTTCGATATCCGTTTGGGAGAAGTCGTTGCCGACGAAAAGCAGCGGTTCGTCCGCACGCTTTGCCAAAGCATAGGACAGGCAATCGGCAAAATTCAGCGCCGCCGGGTGGTGGCCTTTGCCGTAGGTCAGCCAACCCTGGGTCGCCAGATCAACCAATTCGGAGTCGACAGGAATGATGTCGGCCTCGATTTTGCGCAGCCAAAGATCGATCTCGGCCAATACGTGTTCGCCGCGCCTGCTGACCAGCACCATGCGTGCCTCGAGCACGCAGGTTGCCGGGACCAGACGGATTGGGTCCAAGATCAGCGCTCGTTCCAGCCTTGCTGCCTCAGGCTCGCTCCGAAGGATCGCTACAACGGCTGAGGTATCGATCACCATCAGTTCGGGATTCCATGCTCGTCATACCCGATGATCTCCTCGTCGCTGCGACTATCCAGTTCAGGCAATCGTGCCACTCTTTCTCGGATGGCGCGCAATTCTGCCAGCAGACGCTCCTGAGCGGTCTCTCCAAAGCCCAAGCGATGCAAGCGCTCGCTCAGGGCCTGATGAATGGCTGCCGTCTTGCTGATGCCCTGGCGGCGTGCGAGTTCGTCGGCGAGAGCCACGGTGGCCGGATTTTTGATGTTCAGGGACACGAAAGACTCCAAAATTCTACCTTTCTGGCGTATTCTACCATGGCTCCGAAGGCTCGTAAACAACGAACGATAATGCAATATTATCGTTCGTTTTGTCGCCACGACAGGCTGTGCGTTTTAACGCGAAATTGATGGCGAAAAGCGCACGGCCACTTTACCCTCCAAAATCATGATTCGCCTTGATCCCGCGACTGCCAGCCGCGCCGCGCCGCCGACCGTGCCGGCCTGGGCACTCACGCCCGCCCGCGACGTCAGCGACACAGACGCCGCCTTCCGGGCCGGCGCCGCCTTGGGCGCGCTCGACACGCTCGCCCGCGCGCAAGCCAGCTGGGCCGGGGCCTGGCGGCAGCGGCTGGCGCTTCGCTGTGCCGCCGCCGGCATGCGGCTCGCCGGCCGCTCAGAAGACGAGGCCGCCCTGCGTGACGCCTGGTACCTGCGCCCGGCCGGCGCCGATCCCGGCCCCGCCGGCGCCATCTATAGCGCCTGGCGGCAGCTTTCCGCGCAGCCGCCCATCGCCAGCGCCGATCGGCTGGCCAAAACCCTCGACCAGCTTGGTCTTCACTGGAACGGTCCCGCGCTCGCCAACCTCTGCACGGAGATCGAAAACCTGGCGGGGTTGCAGCGGCCGGCGCCGTTCGCCGCCGCGGCGATCGCCGCCCACGTCGTCGCCATGCGGCCCGATGCCGAGCTCTTCGCCTGGTGGCTCGCCGACCTGGTGCTGGCGCAAAACCTGCGCTGGCCGCGGTCGCTGCCGCTGCTGATCGCCCAGGCCTTTGGTCCGGCTTTTCGCCCCGACGCCGGCGGCAAGCGCATTCGGCCGGGGGACAAAGATTTTGAGCGCGCGGTTTGCGTCGCGCTCGTTGCGGCCGCCGCGGACGCCTGCCGGTTGGCCGCCGAGTTGTCGCGGCGCGCGGAGCGGCTCATCGCCGTCGCACCGAAGCTCAGGGCAAAGGGGGCGAGCGAGGTGATCCAAAAACTGCTCGACGACGACGCCGTTTCGGGCTCGCTGACGACCAAGAACCTGTCCCGCTTTGCGGCGCGGCGCCTGTTCGACCGGCTGCAACAATTGGATGCCGTCCGCGAGCTCTCCGGCCGTACCACCTTTCGGCTGTTTGGGTTGTAGCGATGAGCGAAGCGTCTGCCCGCCGGAAGCCAAACGGTCAGCCGGATTTGCTGGATACCGAGCTGGAGCATCTTCCGGCAGAACTGCGCTGGCGCGAGTGGATGGGCCGCGTCGAAGCGGTGATCTTTGCGGCAAATGAACCGGTGACACGTAGTGTGCTCGCGCGGGTGGTGGGAAAAAACTGCAATATCGAGCTGATCATCGACGACATCCGCGCCGAGCTCGCCGGCCGCCCCTATGAGCTGGTCGCGATCGCCGGCGGCTGGCAGCACCGGACCAAGAAGATTTTTGGCGACGCCATCCGCGCCGCCTTCGGCACGGCAGCGGGCGAGGGGGCAAAAGAACTGTCGCAATCCGACGCGCTGGTTTTGATGTGCATCGCCTATTTCCAGCCGATCACGCGTGGCGAGCTTTCTTCCTTCTTCGGCAAGGAGGTGTCGCGCGACCTGATCGGCATTCTGCGCGCGCAGGATCTGATCGCCTCGGGGCCGCGCTCGCCGCAGCCGGGGGCGCCCTACACCTACGTAACGACCAAAAATTTTCTGTCGCAGTTCGGGCTCGACACGCTGCGCCACCTGCCGGATTTCGAGGCGCTCGAGGACGCCGGGCTGCTGTCGAAGGAAAAGCTACTGGCGGGAGACATTTCGGTGGGGCTTGTTGGGGAGAGGGGCGGCGAAGAGGAAGAAGCCTACGGCGATAGTGTTGAGGACCAGGTATTTTGATCGGGCGTTGCCGAGTCATGCCCTCAGCTGAACGATTGGCCGGAAAGACCACCAGGTTGGTGCCGCCTGCGTGGCGCAGCGACGGAAACAGGATGCCCCGAAGTTCGGCCGTGATAGCCAAATCCGCAAGCTTCCACGATGGGGAACGCCCGGGGAACCATCCCGATACATCCGAGAGCTCTCCGAGATCGCCGGTGACAACCTCCGCTTCGAGACTGTCGCCGGCGACCTTCTGCGCCAGTGTCCGGCGTGTCGGGCCGGTCACTTGGTCGAGCGGACCGGAATCGCCAATCGCCGTTTTCTGGGCTGCAGCCAGTTCCCCAACTGCGAAGATACGGCACGCCTGAAATAACGGATCGCCGCGGCCATCTCATTCGAGTTCGCGCTCGAAGTTGTCGAGCAACGACGTCGCCAGGCTTGGCCCCTCCAGATAGAGACCGATTTCATCGAGCGGGTTGTCCTCGAGTCCAGACTGGGACCCCCAGTTCAGACTGCTGACGACGACATGGTCGGTGTCCCAGGCCAGAAACTTCGCATGCAGCTGCGGTTCCGGCACGCCTGTGAGGTCGACTATGCCATGGAGCCGTTCCCGATGCTTTGTCACGTGGCTGCGCTTCACCGGGCCGGTCCGGCGCGAATAGTAGATGCGAACGCCGCTAAGTCGCCGGCCAGCGACCTCGGCGGGATCGAACAGCGCCGGCACCATGTTCGCGCCGACCTTGTTGGTACAACAGACGAAGCGCTGTCGCGCATCGTGGGCCGCAGCGCGCAGCAGGCGCTCGTGGTCAGCGGCATACAGGATCGTCAGCGTCGCTGCAGGCGCTTGCGCCTCTTCAGAGGTGGACAGCATGTTTCGCTGGCGGCGCAGCTCGGATGCCATGAACTGTAGTGTCTCCACGGATCGGCTGGCACTTGAGAGCCTGGAGACAATCTCGCGGAGCAGATCCAGACCTTCTGCGGCCGCGTTGGGCTCTCTGAGCTCGGCGGAGACTTCAACGGCCGAGAACGGAGAGTGGAGCCAATTGCACGATCCCATCAGCATCACCGCGCCGTCGTGGCCGTCGTCGGCAACGAGGAACTTGGCATGACTCTCGACAGGATCCCTCTGCACCAGGAGATATCCTCTGGTTTGCCGTGCAGCGGATAGGCGCAGATAGAGTTCCTGCATGGCTGCGGCATGCTTGGCGCGATCGAGCGACGTGCCGAAGAATAGATGGCATCTCACGCCGCGCTTGCACGCATCCTCGAGAGCTCGCACAATGCGTTCCCGACGATCCATGCCCTTTTCATCGGACTGAGAAGCCACGAACGTGGACAGGACGAATACGTTGGATTTGGCGGCACCGACAATCTGCTCGAAGCGTTGCAAGTGCTGCTCGGCCCCGACGACGAGGTCGCTGGCACTGAACCGGGTCTCTATGGATACGGAACGCTCGGGCGGCGGTGTCGTGGTCTTTGGTAAGACGCCGGTCTTGACCGTTGCTTTGAGGGCCTCGACGAGTTGGTCGCTCGCGCCTTGCGGAAAGACGCCAGCTCCGATCTCATCGAGATCGAGCACAAGGAATTTCGCCTCCAGGAACGAGCTGTTGGCCTGCACGCCGCGCAGCCATTCACCAGACCTCAGCATGCCGACCATGAACTCGTTGACGCGTTGCATCATCGAATAGTGGGTCTCTGGTGGCTCCCCTTCCGGAAACCGGATGATTGCGCCTTTGGCGGGAAGCTTGGTGACGGGGATCGTGTCGACGTCCCTCGTCCTGAAGACGGACAGTCCGACCTTCTCGTAGACGACACTGATGCCGATCTCACGATCGACCGAGCGTTCAGGAAGGGCGCGCCCGGTGCGGATGAAGTCATGACCAATACTGCTGGTGACGAGGACGGGGTGCGGCGAGAGTCGGACTTCGACAAGTCCGAACTGCATGAGCCGGGCCACAGTGGAGCCGACCACCTGTCGGGGAATCTTGAGCGCCTCTGACACGTGATTGATCGTGCCCGGGCTTCGGTCGAGTGATAGCAGGATCATTTCCTCAACCGGGCTCCAGCCCCAGGTCCGCTGGACGATGCCGGGTGCGCGATAGTGCCACGCCGGGATGTAGATGTTGTTCATGGAATCGGCCTCCCCTGCTCATCCACGGGGATGATGGAGGCGCCTTTCCCAACCGACGGAAAGTCGGCTTCGGACAAGCGGGTTACTTCGTCGAGCATGGTCCGCAGAAAGCCGAGTTCGTCATTGACCGCGTCGGGGTCGATCCCCTCAACCGCATTGCGGATGAACTGCCGGCTGGTGGCGAGAACGAGCTTGTGCTTGGCGCGGCTGAGCAACACGTTCAGGCGTTGCGGATTCTTGATGAAGCCAAGGGCTCTGGTGCCCACAAGGACGTTGTTGCGCACGAGGCTCGCCACGACGACATCGGCCTCGCCGCCCTGGAAACTGTCGCTGGTGTAGACGAACTTTCCATCACCTCGAGGGCTGATAAAGCCAAACAGGGTGCCCGAGGATGTGTCGATGTGAGGCTTGAGCAGTCGTTCGAGGTGATTGACCTGCGCCAGGTACGGAGACAGCACCACGAGCGTTGGCACCGGCTTGCCCTCGCGGATGATGGGGCGCAGCTTCTTCATGGCGGCTAGAACGGCCGTCGCCTCGACCTCGTTTCGATACGAGCGTTTCGCCGGTTGCTCGAAGGCCCGCCGCTTGACGACGCTCAACGAGGGCAGGTCCAAAATGACGATGGGAGAAGCCGGAAATCCGTCGACGCACTCGACGGCCGGTTGGCGAGCCTTCACCCGATCTGAGGACACCAGCGATCGCTTGTAGAAGGTGTTGGAAACGAGCTCGCAGATAACCGGGTGCATACGGCTCTGCTCACGCAGCGTGTTGGCGATCGTGCTCGGGCGCCCGGTGTCCCGAAACCTCATCTCTTCACGCGCGGCAATCGACTTGAAGGGTTCTTCAAGTCGTGACGCTATAGCGAGAACGTCGCTGAGCAGAAACTGATCTGCCTTCAACGCCTCGAGCGCCAACTCCACCTCGCTCGGCAGATCGGAGATCGCGGCGAGCTTCTCCTTGGCATCACGCAGGAGCTCACCGGCCCGGCTCGCGTCGTAGAATTTCTGGCGATCCGCCGCATCGAAGGGCGAGAGCTGATTGTGATCGCCGATGATCACCCGACGGTTTCCCAAGAGCAGAGCACCGATCAATTCGGCACCGTTGGCCCGCGCCGCCTCCTCGATGAAGACCCAGTCAAACTGCTCGCCGTCGGCGATCATCTCCTCAAGAATATGCGACGACGTGGTTGCAAGCGTCACATCCGAGGAGCGCAGCATCAGATTATCGGTGTCGCGGAGAGCGCGGTCGGCGCTCGATTGCTCGGACGTATCGACGGGTTTGAGGGCCTGGATGATCTGGTTGAGCTGGTTCGTCATGATCGCGGCGCTGGCCGGATCCGGCTTCGACACGGAGCGCAGCAGGAACTGCGATCTCCGCCTCAGCGTGCTCTCTTTCTCGCTGGAGCGCGACCGCTCGACGCGAACGACGATGGTTGAGGACGCGGGCAGAAATTTGCGGAGTTCGTCCTCCATGTGGACGAGCGTCTCGTGGTTCTGGGATGATACGAGGATTCGAGCGTCGGGCGTTTCATGCAGAATGCTCGTCACCAGGTGCGAGATCAAAAAGGTCTTGCCCACCCCAGGCGGCCCGACAACGACATTGATGGATCTGCCTTCGACGATGGACTGCCATGCCTCGACCTTGGATTCTTCCATGTCGACGTCGGCTGGCGGCGAGCCGGGTGCCGCGATGTCGCGCAGCACGTCATCCATTCGAACCTGCGCGGGATCGTCCAAAGCCCTCAGAAGCTCGACGTTGGACCTGGCGGCGACGATGTTCTGCAGCCGTCGTCGGATGGCACGTTCGGTGCCGGTGTCCTTGCGGGGGCGCAGGAAAAGCCGTTGCCGGGCCTGGATCGCGAGGTTGGTGCCGAATGCGAACGCTATCTTCCCGTTGATCAGGCCGCTGCCTTCATAGGTGAGTTCCGGCACGCGCTCCCGGCCCATCGCCAGACGCGCCGTTTGTGAAAGCGTCCAGTTTGCCTTTCCGTCGTCATACTTCAGCTCGCGCCTGAGGGCCTCAGCAGCCGGGCGCAGCCCTATTGTTTCACGCTGCGCATCCCGCCCTGCGTCATCGGCGGGCATCAGCCAGACGACGTTGGTCTCGGCATTGGCTGTTGGAAGCACATGGACCGGATAGAGGCGAAACTGTTCCCTTAGCAGGGTAAAGGCCTCGAGGAGGATGAGAGCAAACCATATTGGAACGTCGCTCGTCCCGTCGGCGGCCGGATGGGTTCAAGGAGGTCCCGCCAGCGCTTGGCGCCTGGCCCGAGGTTTTGGACCCGCTCTTCCGAGCTCGCTCGATTTCGGGAGAGATGCAATTGATGGACGATGTCGACAGCGCCGTGCATCCATTCGTTTGGGCGACGCTGATGTGCCGCTACGATCATCCCGACAGAGTCGCTCATGACACGAACATGATAGACCGCGAGGTCTGTCATGACGCGAACGGTGTCCTGGTCGGCCGGGACAAGGCGGACGCCGGCCGACAACAGATTGTCGGCAACAAACTGCATGATCGCAGCGCCATCCGCTGCGGGTATCGTGCCCGAAGAGAGGGCCGGCAAATCGCTCTGAACCACGTCCCGGGAAGGATAAAGAACGAGTTCGCCCTCCGAGCTGGAGCCAACCCTGTGGAGCTCGGTGACGACATTTCTCAATTCGTCGAGGACGACCGCACCGTCGAACAGTTGAAACTGCGGGGGACTGGCCAGCCGTTCCAGCATTCGACGCTCGACGGAAAGAAGCGCGGGCGGGTTGTCACCATCGAGGCCGAGCAGCGTGCCGGCGACCGCAGCCAAGTCCATCCAGTCTTGTCGGAAGGAGATGACAGCAGACGCGCGAAGCAGATGCCCGGGCTCTTTGAGATCGCCGTCCGCAATGTGGACGCATGCCTCGACGCCACCGAGCCGATAGTCGGCACTATCGTCTCGCTGCGAGAATATCGAATGCAAGCTGACGCCGCCGTGCACGATGCCGGCGTCGTGACACAGCGCAAGCGCCTCTGCCACGCGGACCATATTCCGCCAGAAGACCCCACGACTTGCGCTCGTAAGGTAGCGCCCTTCCCTCGTCCTCCGGCGCTGTGATGCTCCGGAAATCGGACTTCCGGGGTCTACCATAACGATAGCCAGCTCATACTGGTCTTCTGCAGTTTCGAGAACCTCGACCAGGACGTCTCTCGCGCGACGGGAGGAAAGCACACGCCGGATGCGCCTCAGGCCACGCCCGACAATTACCCGGAGATCATCGTCGAGCGCAGTGCCCGTCTTCTTGAACAAGCGCAACAGATATGGCTCGCCGTCTGCCACGCCCACAGCAGGGCGCAGGTGAGAGTCCCACCCGCCCGTCAACCGGGAAAACGAGTCTTCTGCGAATGTGAAACGTGCATCTAACGGCGGATTAGTCTTCTTTTTGACTGCAGCCATATAGTCCCAGCCCATCAATACTTACCGCTTAGCAGATTCGAGTGCGCCTTGCCGTGCGAAATGGCAACAAACTGGGGATCACGCCAAAACACGATCGTTGAGGTCGGCGTAGGGTGGCAGCGCCTCCGCATCGCGTCGAGCGGCATAGAGGCGGGCAACACCGTCCTGCAAGGACTCGACGTGGGGCTCGAACAGGTGAGGCATGATGTCGGTCAGCATCGGCAACTCGAAAATGCGATGGCGCTGAAGGTAGCCGACGGCACTGTTGCGAGCGGGACCGGAGGCCCATATGGCGGTTCCAGGACTGCCGAAGTGGTTTTCTTCC
This sequence comes from Mesorhizobium sp. M0960, assembly GCF_040319055.1. NCBI lineage: Bacteria > Pseudomonadati > Pseudomonadota > Alphaproteobacteria > Hyphomicrobiales > Phyllobacteriaceae > Mesorhizobium > Mesorhizobium sp. M0960. Next base: position 8,614 of record NZ_JAMYNN010000005.1, read on the forward strand.
GCGATGTCCTTAATCCATAGCCAGGGAGCAAGGCGCTCCGTTCCATCGTCCGATATGCGCCACATCGGTAGGTAGTCGCGCGAGAACAGGACTTCCGATTCGTCCGTCAGCTGCCAGACCCCGTAGGGCAACCAAATCCGCGAGGGCACGAAGTCCGGGAGCGGGGAGCGCGGAGTGGCCACCTCGAAGTCGGCCCGCGTACCAAATCCGGTGTCGAAGAGCAGATAGGTGGGACGGCCGGGATAGCGAAGATAGGCCGGGGCGCCTGAGCCATAGGCCTTGTCTCTCACGACGGTTCCGGGTTTGCCGCGGCCCGGTGTCCCGAAAACACGTCGCCTCCAGATCGATGCGCGCAGGACCATGTGCTCATCGATCGACCACGGCGTCGCTCGGAGCAGGCGCGCTCTCGAAACGGCATATTGGACATGGCCGTCCGGAAGGCCAAGGGCATCAGCCAACTCGAGAATCGTGAGAAGCGCGGCCTGGAGACCTGGACCATCTGGAGCAGCGAGACCGTTCGGGTGACTCGTGATCGAAAGCTCGTGCCAGTCTCGATAGCCCAGAGCCTGCGCCAGTGCCTCGTGCACCGCTGCCAGTTTCAGCTCGGTCGAACCTCGAGCGAGATGTTTTGCGGCCTGTTTCGGCCGAATGAGATCGGGAAAATGGATTCGCATGGAACCGCTCCGGCGGTGCTGCAATGGCGCGTCCACTTGGCCCGTGCACCTTGGAGAGAGGTTCATACGGGGTGATCGTTCATTCCTGCCCGCAGGCTTCGCCAATGTGGACGGCATGGCCGGATCAGCCATGCTCCAGCATATGCGATTCGAATCTATCCGCAAGCTACGCCGGTGGCGCGGGCAGCCAATCGCCCAAGCCCTTCGTCGGCAGGATCGGCGCGCTGAGGTCCAGGATTACGCCATGCAACCGGACGAGTCCGTCGATCCGCGTTCTATTGTCTTCGGAGAGCTGGCTAGGAACTCGACCAGATCTAGGCCAGCCCATCTTGGCGAGGGTAAGCGCGCCGCCCCAATCGATGAGGCAGGTACTGCGCATTGCCACGGCCTTTGTGGATGCAGCGGTGAATCCGCGAATCTGGGCTATCGGTTGATGGCCGTTGCGGATGTCTCGATTGCACGGATGACCTCTATGGCCTTTTGCGAAAACGGGTGATCTGCAGTTACACGCCGGAGCCTACCGAGATCGTTGCGGTCGCCGTGCTTCGCAATCACGCCAAAGGCGAAATGCAGGTCCCGATCACGAAAGCCGACCCGATGATACGATGTCGGGGGGACGCCCTCATCAACCAACTTCCGGCTGACCGCGAGCAGGTCGGCCGGAAACACATCGACCAGGTTGAGGGCGGGATAGTTGGGCGGTCGCTCCGCCACGTGACTTGCCGCCAGCGACTCGTTGATCTCTGCAAGGCAACCGATGACGCGTTGCGGACGGAGTGCGTGCAATTGCTCCCACGCCGCGCGAGCCTGTTCCCGGTCGGCGTCGCGCCCGGACTCGGCAGCATAGACCAGCGTTCTGATGAGTACCATGCACTGTTGCGCATCGTTCTCGGCCTCCACAACCGGGAGCGGCCCAGCGTGTCGTGCGAGGAAGCGAACCGCCAGCACGAACGCAGCCATCTCGTCCTGGCTCATCGGGTTGGTCTGGGACGGAAGTCGCGCCAGGTTCGAGAACAACGGAGCGTCTGATGCCTCTTCGTATTCCGCGATCCTTTGCGCCAAGTATCTCACGCTCATGGAATCGCCGATCCCATCAGCCTGAAAGGCCCGCCGATACAGCAGACGCTGAGTCTCCTCCGGCAACGCGTAGACTTCCTCGGCATAAATCCAATCAAACGGGTGATCGAACATCCGCGTGTAGACGCTGAGAGCCTGCTCGCGGATGTCGTCGCTGTCCGCTTCCCCGATCACCGCCACGACCTCCTCACGAATTGCAGCTCGCTGCCCTTCGCCCTCGTCGTCAAGCGCTCCCAGTATCTTGAGGGCATCGATCACGCTCGAATTCAACGCCCAGTTCCAGGCGTGAATCTCGAGGGAGTTGATCGCCTCGATAAGGCCAGCCCTCGCCGTCTCCTCGGCGTCCCGCACGAACCCGACGATGTGCAGCAGTTCCAGCCGGACATGATAGGGCTCGTATCTCCACCGCGTGCGCAATACCTCGGTCAGCTCAAGCGTGAATCGCGTGACATCCTCTTTGCCAAACAGCTCATGGCGTTGCTTGAGAACGAACAGGAGCTCGCCCGAGGTCAAGCCGACAAGAGACCGCATCGCGATCCTCGGTGGCCGATTGCCGATGATATGCGTGAACCTCGTTGCGTCAGCCTGCGTCGCGGCGAGCGTGAAGTTGTGTCGCGGCCCGAAGCCATAATAGGCCAGTGCGAAAGCTTCACTGCGCAAGGCGACGTTGCCCTCACGAGCCGCCTCGGCAAGCTGTGATCGTTCCTCCAGCAGTTTTGCATCCATCGCTCGGCACAAAACCAGGTATTCCTCGATGCCCGTGCCCTTGGCCGCGCGAACGCCCAAGGCCTGATAGCGGGCTCGACTCGTCGGCGGAGACTCGATGTGCCCTTCCCATTCGAGGCGCTTGAAAGCCTCACCATTCGTCAGGACCAGCTTGGACTGCGCGATCTCGGCGAGAAGACTAGCGTGGCTGGCCTCGAGAATAGCCCAGGCGGTCGCTGTCGCCACGCTACCAAGTTCACCGTCGGCGGCATCGGCAATGATGTCTGCGTCCGTGATTTCGTCCAGCACCGCACGGCCAGCCGGCTCCGTGCCGAGAGCGGCGATGATGTCGCGGGCCAGTGGACGAAAGAGCGGCGTGCCCAACTGGACGCCAAGTTTCGAGGGATCCGTCTGCGCCAGCCTGACCAGTTCTTGAGCGGCGTACGTGCTCTGAAAGATTTCGTGACTGAAGGACACGCTGCCGCCTCGAGTTTCCAGAACGCCGGCCCGCAGAATTGCCTCGCAATCGTCGAACGTCAGGTGCTGTGCCAGCATGAACTCATCGAAGGCAGTTTCCGATAGGGAATAGGCCATTTCGTCGGTGAGGCGCGCCGCGAGCCGTCGAAGGCCCAGCGAACCCGAACGCGCATGTGGACCCAGTCGCGTGCGGATGAATTGGTCGACGAGTTCAAGGCGCGTAACGTTTGACCGCAGCTCGTTGCCGATTTCACCTACGATGCGCGCCTCAAACCCGCTCCGCACGCCGCGCAGCACGTCCTTTGCCGCCGAGGTCAAGACTCCATGTCCCTGTTCGGCGATGCGTGCCTTCAAGGTCTCTGACGGCTTCCCGACGCTGACGCTGCTCAGGCCAGCCAGACCTTCTGGACGGGACTCCTGGCTCGTCACAACCACCCGCGCCTCATACCGCCTTGCGAGAGCCCTGAGTCCACGCAGCGCTTGTCGCGCATTGTCGGCCGATAGCTCGTTCAAGCCGTCAAAGATCAGGACGACCGGTATCCCCAATTGCGTGGCCCGGCGCAGGAATCGCGGATCGTAGGAATCAACAAGCAGCGAAATCTCGCGCTGAACCGCCTCGGCCCACGAGCCCGAAAACAGCTTCGCCGAAACGAAGAGGCAGATGGCGCCCGTCGCTGTCAGTTGGAGGCCCAGCCACTTTGCCATCAGGCTCTTGCCGCACCCGGATGGTCCCCACAAGAAGCTGCCAGCCTGCTCATTGGTGGATGCGATGAGAGCCTCTGCCTGCTCGTCATCTTCCGGGATCCATAGATCGGCATCGGGCTGGTATTCCGCAGCGAACGCCCGCCGATATCGTTCCGCCCACTCGCTAAACGCCCAGGAACTTTCGGCAGCCAGCGCGACGTCCACGGACGTAGCGGTCAATTTCAAGGATCGCGCAAAGTCCTGCCAAGCCGCGAGTGACCACGGGCTGCCTCCCGTCGCTCCTAACGCAGCTAGGACTTCGTCAGTAGACCCGATCCGAACCTTGAAGTCGCCCGAAGTGACGGTCGACCCCGCAGGGAGCTCGCCGGTCATCGCGACGAACCCATCCGGGTAGAAATCGCCGATGGGCGCCGCCTGAGCCATGGCATCACGCAGACGGTTCTTGGCGTCGAGCGCCTGCTGATAGGGGTTGCGGAACGATGCCCACTCCCCGGACGGCGACAGCCGCTCCCACGCGCCATTGATCTCGCCTCGAACCGGAAGCTTGGTGGCTTTTGCTTCGACGAGGGCGACGGCATTCTCCGTCGCCACGACGAAGTCGATCTGTCGACCTTTGAGCTGAAAATTGCACAGGACGACGGCCGCCGTCGCACCTCGCGCCAGATGGTCAACGAGGGCGCGCAGGAAGACACGTTCCGAGTCGTGTTCCAGCGGTCCCCCGCAGAAGATCGTCAGTTGGCGTGTCTGGTTCATGATGTGGATTCTACAGCTTCACTGCTGAAAAGCACTCCTCGATGCAGGTCATCATGACCGCACCGACCGAATGCTATCGGCTGTCCATGGCGACGTCTTCGAGGTGCTGGTGCCACCCGTGCATGTCCTCGATGGGTTCGGCCATGATTTCTTCCAACTGGTCAATCTCCTTCCTGATCTGGTCAAACATCTCCAGTGCGGTCAGGGCCGTCCGTTTGGCGCCAATCGAGTTGGCTCGTTTTCTCCAGCTCTCGAACGGCAACTGCGGGTATCTGGGCTTCCAGCTAGGCAGCAGGCGCGCATTGAGATCGACTAACACTTTCGTCCCTCGCGCCATTCCGAGCGCGTCCACATCGAGTGGCTTGGGCGGGAGGCCCTTCGCCTTCAGCGCCTTGTCGCCATCGCGGCGAAAACGAACGATTGCGGCGATCGTGTCAGCTTCTAGCTGGATCGTCCGCAGCGTATCGACAGGGTCGTCTATTCCTGAGCGTCCCTTGGCGATTATGCCGAAAGCCGCCTCCGCCTGGTCGACGCGAAACAACAAATGCGCGCTCAACGCTCGCTCGACCGGCATTGGCGGTTGCGGACAAGCCGCGACCAGCCGATCGCGTAGTCCGGTCATATCGACCCTGGCTCTGCGGTACTTCGTCGTTACCAACTCAGGCAAAAGTCGACGTGCCGCATCGCTGACGACTTCAGGTTCCCAGCGCAGATGACGCTGCGCACTCAGGAGCGGCTCGAGCAGCCCAGCAGCCAGGCGGAAATAGAGGTGCGCAAGCTGCCCGATGATCGGATCGTCGCGGAGCCCGACATGATAGAGTTGGTTCCGGTACTCGTGCAGGATTGCCATCGCCCGGACCTGATCGGGCGGGATGTGACCGAGCTCTTTTAGAAATTGGGTCTTCCTGTCGAAGGCGCGGCCACGTGCGTCGCTGCGCTGTTCCGGCGTGAGCCTGCGGGAATTCCTGTGCCTATCCTCGAACAATAGGTCAGCGCATTTTTGATGGCACATCAGCTCAAGGCCATTGTCGACGAGGATGAGTGCGATCCGCCCATTGAGGGGGTGATCAATCGCCAGTTCAGCAAGTGCGCGGTCCAGTTGTTCTGCAATGGGAACGATTGATCGCACGGATCTTCTCCTAATGCGCGCAGCAGCCGTGACATTACAGCTCGCCGCACCTTACATTATTTGACCCACCGCATTCGGACAGCTTCCGATAGTCAAAGGAGTTCGCGTCCTGAACAACCCGCTCCCCTTTGAGCTAGTGTCCGCGGTCGACGCTCTGTGGCGCCACGAAGGTCCGGTGGCTGGCAATCTATATGCGTCCCCCGCCTTTGTGAGGCTTGGGGAAACCTGCCAGGGGCTGTATCAATCAGCGGGATCGAAGGACGCCGTGAACGTCGCCCTCAGCCAAGCCCTCTACGGTCTCGGATTTCGCTGGAGCGACGACGAACCCGCCCGCTTTGCTGTCTCCCCGGCTACCGCAGCGGCCCGCCTTGACCAAGCCTTCAGGCAGACGGAAGCGCATCTGGTACATCTCTGTCCGCTTGATCTCGGCGACGATGTCCCCGAACTGCGTTTTGGACCCAATGCCATTCGAAACTTCACAGCAGAGGAGCTGGACGATCTCCTCGACCCCGATGGGTTGTCGCAAAAACGGCCCGGCTGGCGTTTCGACAGCCAGCGCTTCAGCCGGTTTGCCTGGCTCGTCGTCGAAGAAACCGTGGTCCTCCCCGGAAAATCTGGCGGCCGCGTTCTCCCCGGACTGTTCGCCGATCTGCGACAGGATTTCGGGCGGATCGAACCGCACAAAAGGCACTTCCCCGCTCCGGTCGAAGCTGCGCTCTTCGCGCTACTGACCGCCCCCTGGGAGGAGGTCACCAGCTATTCCGACTTGGATTGGCGCCCCTTTCGCGTGCCATGGGTCCATACGCTGTCAGACGACCTGTTTGCGCGCCGATCGACGCCGCCCGATGCCGACACATTGTCGTGGGAGCCGGACTTCTACGAAGATGAGGACGGCGCCATGGTGGAGATTGAACGGCCTACGCGGTTGCCCCTGACCGACGCTGCGATACCCCAAACAGCCTATCTGGATGATGCAGCCTGGACTGAACTCCTGGAGGCTCGACGTTCCCCGCTATTTCATCGCCCGATCGACCACTTCGCGATCCAGGCCTTCGCGAGCGATGGGATCGACGAGTTTCTTGCGCATGTCACGGTGATCGAGGCCGCATTGGGACAGCCGATCGACCATGACCCGAGGAAGCGCCCGAAAATTAACAGACAACGGCGCCAGGGCGCGACGGCCCGGGTCGCATGGCGCCTGGCGGCGCTCCTGGACGATGCCTCTGCCGGCGAGCGATACCTCGCGCTCTTCAAGGAGAGAAGCGACTTCCTCCATGGCCAGGCGATGCAGGACATACCAAGCCAAGTGCGACTGGACGCTCGACGGCTTGCGCGTGGATGCGTGTGTGCCTTAATCGGCGCGGCAACCTCACCGTCGCCTCCAGAAAACCAGGATGCCTTTCTGCAGTGCGGTTCGTCGCAGGCTTCGGGCTAGAACGGCGCATGACGGCTTCGACACGCGCATATTCGATTGGAGGTTCGGTGTGACAGAAGATGTCGATTTGGCCAATGTTGGCGCAGCATCCGAAAGGTTCTTTCGGCTCTACCAGACGCATTGCGTCTCACCGAGCCGCGACACACTGTTTTCGCTCCTGGAGGCGGCACACAGTCTCAATGACCGACTGAAGGTTGGAGCTGCTGCCGATTTCTTCGACGTCCAGGAATTTGCGGCGCTCAAGTGCCTCCGCAACTACTTCCACCATCAACAGGAACTGCGGCACGTCGTCAGACTCATTCCGATCGGCGGCTATCCGATAACGACAGATCTGATGACGTTGTGCCTCGTCCCACGCGACAACGTCGTCGCGGCGATAGAGACGACAAAGCGGTATCAGGAGGAGACTCGGCAGGCCTGCCAACAGATGTTCCATTGGTATGGTCCGGTCGTGAACATCAACCCCGCTCTGTTCAACTTTGTCGTCGCTGCCTATGAGCGCCTGAGGGATCGAGGCGTGCCCCCTGGCGGGGGAAGCCGTTGAGGATTTCGAGGCCAGCTATGACTATGAAGAAGAGAACAACCTTCCACATTTTGTCGATGGAAGGCTAGCTACATCGGCCGGCAGCATCGACGCGCTCCTGACGGACATTATGAAATCCACGCCGAGCAGCGGCGCTGCTGGAAATCTTTGAGCTATGCGCTCCAGGCGCGCACTGCGGTGCAGCGCTGAACGATGTCCTCGACTGCAGGCGCCAGCAGCTTGCTGTCGGCCTCGGTCCCTTTCACTTCCGCGAGCAACTTCTCGGCTGCCGGGATCAGGCGCTCGGCCATATCGAGCAATTGCCGAAGTACGTAGCGGGGGCGGAAGTCGGTATCCTTGGCGAAGGCTTCCCAGTTTTCCGGCGTCAGCGTGAGCGGATCACGATTGCCACCGACGAACATCGCCAGCCGCGGACGCTGCTCCTTGTAGAAGGACCGGAAAGCAGCGGCGTTGTTGACATCATAGAGCTGACTGAGCTCGATGCGATCGAGCCGATAGACCAGTGAGTAGTTCTTGGCGTGGGCGTCCGGGTTGCCAACCAGGAACTGGAAGATCGCGCGATCAAGAAGTTGCGTGCGAGCCGTGACGACGTCGCTGACCTTCTTCATCAGCTCGAAGCATTCCTGCCAGCCCGGCCCGCCATCCTTTTCGTACTTCTGCCGCGGAAAGCGCCCGAGCGCCTGGCAGAAATCCTCCTGATGCAAACGGCGGAAAACCTCTTGCCCGTTCACGCCGACACGGTCGTATCGCCGGATGACCATGTAGGGCGTGTCCTTGACCACGCGGATGGTCGAGAACGGCACCGGAATGCCGACGGCCGCAGCCAGGCGCAGGCAGAAATGCTCGACGCGGATCGAGTCCGGCAGACCGTCGATGTCGACCTTTAGAATGTGAGTGCTAGGGGTGTGCCCTCTCGGCAGCGCGATCCTGCGATCGACGACGCCGACCCCAGCCTTGTGATGGACCCCGGCAAGTGACAGCCGCAGCTCTCCGTCGGCATCGATGAACAGCGGCCGCCGCGGCAAGGCCTCGATGTATTCGGCAAGCCGATCATCGTCCAGCACGTCCCACTTCGTCTCGACATTCTCGTCGGCGATCACCTCATCCTCAAGCGGCATAACGGTGACCGCGCCCGGGCAATCACGGCCGAGCTGGTAGAGCAGCGCGTAATCATCGGTGGCATCGACCTGCAGATAGCGCGCCAGAGCCTCGCGCGTCTGTTGGGAATCCGGCAGCAGCCCATCGAAGAACGGGCCGGCGTGGTCATGGTCGTAGGGATCTGGCGAGAGAGGGAGCGCTAAAGAAAGCGGATGATGCGGCAATTGCGTGCGCTCGAGCCAGCCCTGCTCGTAGCGAAAGGACAAGGCGCCATCCCTGGCAACATCGAGGACACCAACAGGAAGACCGTAGAGTCGGATGGATGCGGGCATCAGAATTCGGATCCTGCGTCTGACGGGTCGCTGGCCGAGATTGTCGCCGGCGAGAACGCGATCGTCACGCCCAGCAACACCAGCACCTTGAGTACGATCGACATTGGCGGATCGACGCGGCCACGCTCGAAATCACTGATCCATTTTTGCGAGGTCGCCGTAAGATCCGCGAGCTGGCTTTGGGTAAGCCCACGCCGCTTGCGCTCCTCCCGCAGAAAGTGACGAACGTCGTCGACACCCCGAATGTGCATGTTTGACATCCTATGACCGTTCAGTGATAAGACGGTTCGTAGGGGAAAAATATCACCGACTGGTGAAGTTTCAAGGCAAGGCACAGAAAAATAACCGTTCGGTAATAAACGTCGGGCGTTGCGAGAACATGGGCGGCATCGTGCGGACGGTTGGCGACATTGCTGTCGAGGGCAACGAGACGCTCTGGAACTACTTTCGTTTCGAGCGCTTCCTTTCAACGCTCGCGGAGAGCCGGCTCTATTTCGCATCGGCAAACCAGTTCATCGATCCGTTCGAAGGCGCCGTCGCCGTCCAGTTGAACGTGCCGCCGCCTGATCCGCGCTACGCCGAAATGGAGAGTGTGGAGCGCGCCTTCTTCCAACTCAAACGGTTGACCAAGATAAGCTGCCTGGCACCGTGCCGCCTATGAGAGCGATGCGATGTGGAAGCTCTACGCCGGAGAGCACAAGGGCATCGCCATCTGCACGACGCCCGATCGCATGAGCGCCGCCTTCAAACCCTTTCGGCTCAAACCTGAATATGGCGTCGAGGATCTGTGGGGTGGTCCGGTTCAATATGTCGACCTGACCCAGGTTCGGATGCGCGGCGTCGCCATGCTCGACCGGTTCTTCTTCAAGCACAGGGCCTTTGAATGGGAGCGGGAATATCGGCTTGCAATCTCCGTTAGGATGGCCGAGGAATTTGGCGTCCGGGTTCCCGAACACGGCATCCTCGTCGACGTCGATCTTCCCACTCTGATCGAACGCATCGTGCTCGGCTCAACCACAACCGAAGCCGAGCGCGCCACCGTCGCTCAACATGTGGCAGCCGCCGGGCTAAGCGATCGCCTTGAGCTTTCCACCCTTCTCGGCCAACCCCGCTATATCTGAGACCCAGCAAGCAGGCACCAGAGCAAGGCGAGGCCCACCAGAATGATATCGTACTCGGACACCGCACTCACGATCTCGGAACCGTTGCAGACCAACGCGATCGTCTGGATCCACTCGCTACCGGAACGTGAGATGGGTCCCACCCGGCGCATCCTCGAAGATCTTGAGGGCCTCGCCTCCGCCGGCGGTTTCCCCGTCTTCGCGTATGCTGTTCGAGATCGCGCCGAACTGAGCGATCTCTTCAGGCAGTTGATGACGGAGGCCGAGCAGGGATTGAGGCCGGTGCTCCATGCCGATGCTCACGGAACAGTCGCCGAGGGGCTCCTGCTTGCGCCCAGCGGAGAACGCGTCGGCTGGGGCGAGATTATTGAAGATCTCCGGACCCTCAATGTTGCGACGGCCAACAATCTCACCTGCATCTTTGCTCTGTGCTTCGGCCTGCATCTCTACAAGCAGGTGAGCCTGAGGCAGCCCGTGCCGTCCTATCTTTTCTGCGCGCCGCCCGCGGAAATCAGCGTCGGCTTCCTCGAGGCACAAACACTGGCTTTCTATCGGGAGATGAACCGCACCTCGAACGTCACGGCCGCATTTGAGGCAACGCTGGGCGGGGTCATGGAGTCGTTTCACTGCCAGGGTTTGTTCCTGCAATCGCTGTTGCGGTACATCCGAACCTACTGCATTGGGGGCATGCGACAGGATCGCCTGGAGCGCATGGTCACGGCCGTCCTGCAACGCGACGGCATCGTAAACCCGTCCAGCGCGCAACTGAAACAGGTCCGGCGCAGGATACGCGAATCCGTGCAACCAGGTCAGAAGCTGATCGATGTGTTCGCGCCGTCGTTCCTGATCGGCCGCGCCCCGGCCTTCAGCTACGCCGACCTCGACCGGATTCTCAAGCGCTCTGTCGCCACCGGGCGATCTCAACGGCGCTCGGCGTCGAGCTGAACGCTGAGCGATCTCAGGCTGGGATCGCGATGGACAACGCGAAACCAGCCGGACGATGGTTCGCCAAAGCGCTCGACCATCACTTGGCCCATCCCACACCTCATCTGCCGATCGACATAGAGTTCGACCCGCAACATTCCCTTGTCGGCAGCGACTTGGGCAAGCAGATCGACCTGCCTGGTTCGTGCCGTCAGGCCTTCACCCGCCTCGTCGATCTCTTCAATCGCCACCACGCAGTGATCGAGGGGACCGAAGACGACGAGGTGGGTCCCCGCGGGCATGCCCGATCGCGCCGGGGGCGCGTGCCCCATCTTTCCCAGTTCGGTATGCGCCTCGACGCTCCGCAGGTCCTCGTCCTGCTGCAGAATCTCGCGTGCGAAGTCGAACGCGTCGGTATCGGCATAAAGGTAGCCGGCGCTTTGCGAGACCTGGAGACCATTGAGGTAGCGTACCATGTCGCCATCGATGGCGATCGCCTCACCGGACCGCAGACCATCCCGATAGCGGATCATTCTTGCCTTGCGTTCAGGCTCAAGATCCGCGCTCGCCGCCAGTTCGTAACGCTGGGCAATCGTCGCGCAATGCAACGCAAGCGTCAGGCCAGGTGAAACCGGCAGCATCACCATGACACCCGGCGAAGTGAGCCCGACATCTCCGTAGGGGAAGGCGTTGATGCGGCTGACCGGATGGTCCGAGATGATGAAGCGATGCTCGCCGTCGCTCCCATAGAGGGCGGGATGAAGACGAAGCAGCGCGACGGTGTGACCTTCCCGTTCAAGGAACGCCTTGACGGCACCAAGCCTCACTGCCGTGTCAGAGGGCATGGCCATGTGCGGATCGGCATCCGGGTCATAGCCGACCTGGCGCGTCATCTCCCGCAATTGGCCCGCCAGATGCTTTGGTCCCGTTCGGCTTAAATGAGTCCGTAGCATCTGGGTCGCGAAGAAATCGGCCAGTGCAATACGATCGTCCGCCGTCATCCACGCCAGCGAGCGTCGCGAGAGGATTTCGGCGACGAGGCGGGCGGAGCGGGCATCGACCTCCTGAAAGAGGTCCTCGAAGTTCCATCTCGTGTCCCCCAGGATCACCGTATTGAAGTCGTTCTCGGAGCCAGCGTTGGCAATCGACGTCAGAAAGGACCGGTCGGACCGCTTGGCGAAAACGTAGATGGAGCGCCGTTCTGGATCGGCGGCAAAGTGCCGAAGTTGGGCCTGAGGAACGAAGTGATGCTTTTTCGATGGTCGACTCATCGTTTCCTGCCGTGATGCGGCCCCTCAGCACAGTTGATGGTGCGGAAGCAGTCCGAAGCGCATCATAGCAGCAAACTTCGTTTGCATCCGATGACCGGCAATGGCTCACCGCGTCGCGATTGACGGGCAGCCGCATTCCCATCGAGTAGAACAAATAAGGAACATATCAGCCCGAAATCCATTGGGAAGACTGTTTGAGAGTGATTTATCCATGGGTCAGCCGGCCGCCAGCCCTGCCATCGCTGCGCTTCGCGAGCGAATCGCACGCCTCGAAGGCGGGCCGGCGCGCCATCGCGCGGTGCTTCCGTTCGGCGTTCCCGGTATCGACTTGCCGGTCCCCGGCATCGGCCGTGCTCGCTGGCAGCTCGAACTCATCCGGGTGAGAGCGGGAGAAAGCGCCGATTTTGAAGTGGAACCAAGAGGTCCAATTCGCCTTGCTTGCGTTCGGCTACTACAGCGGCGAGATAGACGGCGAAATGAATCCCGACCTGAGGGCCGGACTGCAGAATATGCAGGCGGACTACTCTCTGAAGGTAACCGGGACGATTACGCCCGAGACGCTAACTGCGCTCAGGATCGAGCACGCTAGTTGCAGATCTCGACCATGGCGCTCGCCACATCCGATACGCTAAACGAATCCAAAGTCCGACTGACAATCAGCCTTGCTTGTTCGGGCTTTGCCAGGTTCTCGGCATGCACCGTGCATTCGACAATGCCGCGGGCTTCTCCTGTCTTTGTGAACAACACCTCAAATTCGAAAACCTGTTCGCTAGCCTGGTGACGCCAAAGGTCGCACGTCAAGGCACCCTTCTTCACGATGCCGGTCGTCGGCCAGTCCTCATAGTAGAAGGATTCCGGGTCATGCGGATCTGGAATGTAGGTTCGTAAGGGCCGATACGAAACTGTCTCGGGTGATGCCTGACCGAAAAACGCGTCGGGACTGAAGGTGCGAAACACATCATGCTGCAGCAGACGGGCTGCTGCACTCACCGCGGAAGTATCCAAGCGCCCAAGCATTTTGGACATCTCTGCGATGTGTCGGGGGTTGTCGCCTAGTGCTCCAGAAGCCATCAGTTTCGAGATGTCGAGTCCCTGCGTCACCTTCGGTTTCGGTTCGGCAGGTGGCGATATACGCGTAACCTGCTTTTGAAATGACGGAGGTTTGGGTGGTAGCGGAAACTGTGTGGTGGGGGGTGTCGGCGGCAATCGCAAAGGCGCACCAGTCGCGGAATCCTCGTCGTCGTCTGTCCGGATACGCCGGAGTGCCAGCGAACCTTTCGCCTCGAACTCGAGGCGAACCTGCGATGCAGGGCGGGTGCCGTTGTTCGATATCGGCCAGCGCACCATAACGGGCGGCTCGATCTCGTCGCGGCCGTGATGGAGCTGCGACAGGATCGCGTGGCACCGTTCAATCCATTGCGGGTAAAGCACGTCGCGATATTTGCTAATATCGTCTTCGGCAGGGGAAGAGTACTCGATCTTCGTCACCTCGCCCGAAGCATCGGTCGTGCTCGACGGAGAGGGCGGCGTGAAGTCTGTTACGAGCGCATGCTTAAGTTTGAGTGCCGCGAGAAATCCCCCAATTTCCATTTGCGTGAGCGGGGTCGCGACCTTTCTAGTCGCGGCTATCGTGTTCGAACCGTCCGCGCTTTCGCAGGTGCCGATCGAAATCCTCGGCTCCTGCGCCCGATAGGCTTCTATTTCCCTTTTGAGCTCTTTGATCCTTTTGGCATCGTCCGTTGCCAGCGGAGGGCGTCGCCAGCTTTCGTCGATCATAAAGTACGGGATAGCTAGGCCATCAGCGGTCATGGCTGGTCCGGCATCTTCGGTGAACAATATTACGCGGTGTTCTGGGGACCGCGCGTTCAGCGTGGACACGATGCCGATGAGTCTCTCGTCGGTTTTCGTGTAATCGAGATGTTCCTCCAGCGCGGGATCCGGTTTCACGCTGGGCATGCGGCGCAACACGACCTTTGGCGAGGATGTCCGGATTTCGGATTCCAGTACCGAAAACTTCAGCATTTGGCGGACGCGCCGAAATATTTCGAGCGCGCGATCGCGCGTGCGGCTATTGGCATTCTTGTGCTTGTCGATCTCATCCAGGACGGGCTTCGCCAAGAGGATGACAATCGGATCGTAGCCGAGCTCTTGCCACGGCAGCTGGTCGAGTGGCTTGCACTCGAAGAAAAGGTTGGTGTCCGCAACCAGATGGATTTCCATTCCCGCCCCCTCGTCTGCCGGCTCGGATATTTGCTCTCCTTCAGGCAAATTCAAGCACTTTTGCCAATGGCCAACCAAAGCTTGGTATGTTGCCGTACGAAGAGCGGACGCGTCCTTCGCTTCCGTCACTCACGCCTGGCGCATGGGTTGCGTGTCAATTTGAAAGTTTGACCGGCTGCTATCCTCCCCGTTCCAGCCAATCATGACGCCGAAACCACATAAGCCGCCACTGGATGTTCGCTTTTTGTGCCTCAAAAGTCGCATAAATGGCAGACTGGAACTCAACGGCGGCTCATTGGTTTTGCGGGTTCAGCTCGTGGAAAAGGTCCGTCGGCCTTCCATGAATGCGGGTTTCCGCATCGCCTACCTCGATTTGGTCGATGAACGCCGGACAGGCGAGGCGGAACCGTATCTCGCCCGAGAGCACATTCGCGCGCATGATTTCGACGAACGCGGCTATCTTTTCATCCGCAGTGAGAAACCTGCGTTTGACGGATGCAGTGGTGCTACGCTTGTGGAGCCCCGGGGCGTCTCTATGCGGCAATCCCTCATCGTGAGCCGATGCTATTGTGCAAGTTTCGCAGCACTGCGGGTGGCGATATCGCCCAAGACAGCATGAAGAAGCGTTCCAACTTCCTGTTCGGCGACCCCGGGTGCAATTCCTGATTCGGACAGTTGAACGAGAATTGCCTTGGCGGTGTTGCGCCAGAAGGCGTTCGCGTCTTCCCCGTTCTTGGATTCCAGGACCCGGGCGATCCCTTCGACCAACTTCCGCCGCCGATGCAGCGGAAACGCGCTTATCTTTGAATCACACATCGATCACCTCACCCCTTCAGTCGCGCGAATAAGCATTGGCGGGTGAGAAAATTTGGTTAACAGCGCTTTTGGACAATGGTCAGCAATGGAATAAAGCGTCTACCCAACAAGCCAAGAGGTGTACCGCGTGTTGATGATCGGCGCGTGCTGAACGGCATCTTCTGGGTGCTGCGCTCCGGTGCTCCATGGCGCGACCTGCCTCAGCGCTATGGCCCGCGCACCACCTGTTGCAACCGCTTCGTCCGATGGGGAAAAGCAGGTGTGTGGCTGCGCAGTAACGAGTCTACGGCCTAAGGTTTGCGGAGCCTCACGCCGGCGCGGCTGCCGTTCTCCGGGATGAACTCGACGCCGGCGGCCTAGAGGGCGACGCGCAAGGCAGCAACGGTTCGCTCTTGTGTGGGGCCCTGTCGGGCCGCGACATCTACTTAATGTCTACTCTAGACAGTAGCCGCGACCATAACTTTTGATAACAGGTCAGGGTCGCGGGATGCCGAGCCGCTTGAAATACCGAGTTACGTCCGGGTGCTCGCGATCGTCCTGCCTCAACCGTGCAAGCGCGTCATCATCGCCGGCGAGCGCCATAGCCAAACCGGGAGCGCTTATTCTCCACGGAGCACCGGGCATTGTCTGGTTGTGAAGACGGTGCTTGATCACCAGCCGCCTGAGTGTGTCTTCGCTTACGTTGTAGTCGTGCCTGAACAGATCAATGGCCTCTGGACCGTGATCGCCTCTGCCCGTGGGATGTAGAGCGGCCGAAGCCGTTCGCCTGTTTCTGGCGCTGTTTTGACAGGAAGCGCATTGGTCATTCGGCTCATCGCGCTTTTCTGCGGCCCGCCGTTTCGCCCGACATCAGGGAACGATATCTCCCCCCATGTATTAGAAACCCATGGACACTATGGAACCCCACGGCCACGGGATGGCGGCCGATCTTTTGACATCGGAAGTTGCCAATGCCAGGCAGCGCATCCACCGGACCGAGCTCGCGCTTCAACGCACTGAAGAAATGCTGGCCGAAAATCTCGCGCTGTGCAGCAGGATACGAACTGCGGTCGAGTCCGCAGACCGCTTGGTGAAGATCGATCCCCCCAGCTTTGAAGGACGTCGCGCGGTTGAACTGGGCCGGCGTTTCATTCGCCTTGCGGCACCCTGCCGCAAGAGCCTGCCCGTTGGCATCACAGCGTGAGCAAACATTGGACAGAAGCATTTCAACGTTCACGATGTGCAACGCCGACGCTAGATAGACACGAATTTCAGTTCAAAGAGCGAGGTTAATGCTGCGGCAAACGAAGGGGGCACGGGGGGGTCTTCGCGCGAGCCAGTTATCCGATCTCCCGCTCAGAAATTTCTACCAAATATTCCGACCTCCTGATGGAACCCATTCGTTGCGGGCGAGTTGCGGCTGATTGGGACGGACTTCCCGAACATGACAACCAGCAACAAAGCAGACCATCAGTCTGTCTCCGAAGCGTTTCGGAAACTGATCCGTTCCGAAGGCTATCGTTATCACGTACAAACGTTCTTAAATCTGGGGGTCGAACCAGAACTGCCGCCAACCCTTCAGTCATTACTTGCGGCTATTGATCGGGCCAAACAGGGGCCGACGGAAGAAGGTCCCTAGCCGGCTGGCTGAGCGTCAGGCTCGCTTCGTGGCTTGTTCCCCTGATTCCCACTCAGAAGCTATCAAACATTCTTCTTGATTTTTCCCGACAGAGGATCATGAATGTTCCCTTGGCTTCTCGCTGAGGTGGGAGGCCTTGTATGAACGTTTGGACGAACTGCCGACCCGACAAGGTGACTGCCAAACACCTTGTTCACGAGCTGATCCTACAAGCCCGTCGCGGCCAAATCATCTCCGTCAAAGAGACTATCGCAGCGGTGCGCCGAGACGGGCCACATCTGGCGGAAACTGACTGCGAGCTGGTGGAGTTTATTGTCAATGTTGCCCCAGCCTTTGGCCTGTTCGTCGGGTTCGATCTTCGCGAATAGCCTCATGGCAACCCGTTGGTTCTCGCCTGCGGTGTACGTCAGGACAGACCGACCTAGGATTGTGGGAGAAAGGCGGCTCGAGGCGCGTCAATAGGATCGAGGAGGAGCATGAGGGTCTTCGCGAGCCGGTGTCCGATCCCCACCACAGAAATTCTACAAACATTCCTGACTGTCGCGGCCCAGCGCCGTACCAATTTGTACAATTCGTACATGGCCTTGATGCCGCTCAGGTAGGGAGTAGAGTACCCTTCGGCGTGTTCCTGGGGAGGGCTGGATGAGCGTCGCGCGAAGGGTCGGTCCGTTTCTAGAACAAGCAATTACTGTACTCCTCAACAGGGCGGACCGTCGCGATACGGTCTCGATCAAAGCGGCACTACGCGAAGCTCGCGAGACTGCGCCTAATTTGGTGGCCTCCGACGAAGAACTAACCGAGGCAATCGTCGAGGCAGCAACTGCCATGGGCCTCTGCGTGGCTTTCGACGCCCGGGAGTAGCTGTCAGCCAACTTCAGTCACTGTGGCATCGCAACGGAAGCGCGCAGTCCTGCGTCATTTTCAATAGTCAGAGGTAATCCGCAATCACCGTCGCAAGCTGCTAAATCTGCCTGTAGAACGGAAGCTCCCGGCTGAGCAAAGGTATTTGCTGGAGAAACTTGATCGGGCCGACAAAGAGTGACGTATGGCTCTCCACTGGTTCAACCCTCCGGTCCCGGTCAAGACCGAGCGTCCCGGGATCATCCACAATGTCAACAACGCCGAGACAGCCGGCGAGGAGCTGATGAAGTGGACCAAGCGTGGCCCTTGGTGGGACCTCGCGGTGCGTGTTTGCATGGCCGTGATTTTCGACGAGATGGAACCTGAGGAGGCTCGCAAGGCGTTCCTGGCTGCTGCAAAAGAGGAGGGGACATTACTCCCGCAATGAGAACTAGCTAAATTGGATGCGGTATAAGGTTCTAGGTGTCTATTACCAACACCGCCTTCGCGAAAGGAGCCCGCCGCCGGTGAGGGAGAGGCGACGGACCCCCCTACACGGCTGCAGATCACGAAGAATCCCGCTGCCACCTCTAAACCCGCGAGGGCCTACATCGTTCCGTTAGCTGCGGCTAAAGCGGGGTTGGTCGGCGGGCTCTTGCCGCTCTAAGTTCCCCCTTATGGGTCCTCTCTGGTTCTCTCCCCCGGTCTACGTGAAGACGAAACGTCCGGGCATTCGCAATGGGGTCAGCCACCTCAAGGGAGCCGCCGAGGAACTCATGGCGTGGGACACAAAGGGCCCCGAGGTGGACCAAGGCGGTCCAATCCTGCGTCGACGCGTTCGAGGGCAGGATGTCCCCCATGAGGTCCGTGAAGCCTTTGAGGCGGCTGCCAGGGAGGCCAACGTGTATCTCTCCCCTGAGTAGGAGGTATCATGGCGCCCATCTGGTTCGTCCCTCCGGTGTTCGTGAAGACTGAAACCGGTGTCAGGCATGGCTGCAACAATGCGAAGGAAGCCCTTGAGCAGCTCAACATGTGGACCCGGCGAGGGCCTCTCTGGCACAAGGCGGTGATCCTCTGCATGTCAGCCTTGGAGGGCGATTCGATTGACCCGCACATAATACGAAAGGCCTTTGAGGCTGCCGCTAAGGAGGCCAACGTGTATCTCTCCCCTGAGTAGGAGGTGTCGTGGTAACCGATTGGTTCTCCCCTCCGGTGTACGTCAAGACCGACCGACCTGGGGTCACCTACGAGTGCAACAACGTCGAGGGTGCCGCCGAGGAACTCATGAAGTGGACCAAGATGGGACCTAAGTGGAGGAAGGCTGTGCAACTGTGCGCCGACAGGAGGTCCGTCAGGCTTTCGAGGCTGCTGCCAAGGAGGAAGGGGTGCTCCGTGAGTAGCAGGCCGGTGCCCATGGCTATGTTGGGACGGACCGCTAGGCTGTCCGAATGCTGACCAAGTCCGCGCTGCTCGAAATAGACCCGGATACGAGAGCATTCACTCTGGCCGGCGCATTTATGGGCCATTTTGCACTTCTTGAAACTGGCATCGGAGCTTGCTCTGGGCGAGGTACTTGGCGTCTATGGGGCACGTCGAGGTAAGGGGACCGGAACCGGAATGTCAGGCATCTAAAGCCGATGGCAGAAACCGGATACGGATGTCGAAAAGGCCGACCGCCTCGTGTTCGACCTCGACCCGGTGAAGGCCTCGATTTTGAGGCCGTCCGCGCCGCTGCCTTTCAGTTCCGCGCTATCCTTGAATCGCTGGGGCGGGGTCGCGCTGACCAATCCTTGCCCGATCTGTAGCGGCCGACGCGGGAAGAAGGCAGTAAAGCCGGGATTTAAAGGGCAACGCGGCGCTCATGGCCTTGCCTGATTGGAACCTGCGGAGATCGGCCTCGTTTGGCTGAAGCAATGGCAAAAATCGATCCGAGGACCGTCGCCAGTCTTTTGAAGGAATACGCACAACGGGCGTCTTTGCGCGGCGATAATCCCTATCGCACAAAGGCATACTTGCGCGCGGCAGAAAGTCTGACGGCGCTGTCGCAGCCGCTTGATCGGATCATCGCCGCCGGCGCCCTCACCAAGATCCCGGGGATCGGTGATGCGATCGCAGACATCGTGACCAAGCTTTACCAAACCGGCACGCACCCGAGCCTTGAAAAGCTGCGCGAGGATGTTCCAGCGGGCGTGATGGAGCTGTTTGCCATACCCGGGCTTCGTCCCGATAAGATACTGAAGCTTCATCAGGCGCTCGGCGTGAACTCGCTGGCGGAGCTCGAGGCCGCTGCAAGAGAAGACCGCATCCGCCCAGTCAAAGGCCTCGGCGCCGCGCTTCAGACAAAGCTGCTGCAGAACCTGGCCATCGTGCGAAGCGGCGAAACGCAACTTCACCTGCACAAGGCCGCCGCTCTTCTCCACCATGCGGTCATATCGGTAAAGCAACAGCATCCAGAGTTTTCGCGCGTGGAAATTGCAGGTGACTTCCGACGCGGTTGCGAGCTTGTTTCCGACTTCGCCCTGGTAGCGCAGGCCAGAAAGTCGACTGGAATCGAGGATACGACCCTCAGGCTTGTTGTCACGGACAGGAAGCACTTTGGCGCGAGCCTGCTCGAAGCAACCGGTTCGGCAGACCACCTTAAGCAACTGAAGACGTTCGCGGCCGTCAAGGGATTCACCCTAAACGCGGACGGGCTTCATCGCGGGAGAAAGCTGATCGCGTCAGTGACAGAAGAAGAAATCTACCAAGCTCTAGACCTGCAGTTTATCGAGCCTGAATTGCGCGAAGGCAGGGACGAGATTGAGCGAGCGGCAAAGCAGAAGCTGCCCGACCTCATTCGGGATGAAGATCTGCATGGCATCCTGCATTCTCACACGACCGCATCCGATGGCACCGAAACGCTTGAGGCAATGGCTGAAGCCACGCGCAACCGCGGTTTCGAATACTATGGTGTCGCCGATCATTCGCAGTCCGCTCACTATGCAGGCGGCCTTTCGTTGCAGGAGATTGCTGAACAGCACCGCGAAGCTGACCGGCTGAACAAGGCGTACAATGGAAAATTTCGCATACTGAAGGGCATCGAGGCGGACATCCTGGCGGATGGCTCGCTCGATTACCCGAATGATATCTTGGAGCAGTTCGATTTCGTCGTCGCGAGCGTGCACAGCCGCTTCAAGTTGCCCAAGAAGGAACAGACGGAGCGTATCATTGAGGCGATCGGAAATCCTCGGACGACAATCATCGGGCACATGACCGGACGCCAGCTGTTGCGCCGGCCCGGTTATGATCTCGACGTCGACAAAGTCCTCAAAGCGTGTGCGAAACACGGCGTCGCTGTCGAAATCAACGCACATCCGTGGCGACTCGACCTCGACTGGCGCTGGCATCAAAAGGCACTCGATCAGGGCTGCATCTTCAGCATCAATCCGGACGCTCATTCGATCCGCGAGCTCGACCACATGCATTGGGGTGTCGAGATGGCGCGCAAGGGCGGTGTCCCTGCGAAGCGGGTCCTGAACGCGATGCGTTTGGCGGCCCTCCTTGCGCATCTCGCACGGCGCAGGCAAACGTCCTAACCTGCTTGTGCGCCCGGCCTATCAGTGCAGGAGTCCGTCCTTCTCAAAATCTTCCCAGCCGCGCAAACTGGAGTGCGCGTTCTCATCGTGGCAATAGCCACCTGAAGCTGCAGTTCCGCGACCGCTTCTTTGAGCACGTTTCATAGCGGCCTTCCCCGCGGCTCGCCGCCTATTCTCTGCAGCTGTCGCTGCGTCCTGTTCACGCCAGACCGTAACCAAGTCGCGGTCAAGCACATCCTCCACGTGCTGCGGGTCGAACACGTGAAAGGTGATGTTCCTTGCCCGCCCGCGGAGTTTCACCGTTTTCGTCCCGGCGCTCTGCAAGCGACCATCTTTCAGCCAGCGGTGCCGTTCGGCCGTCGAGATCGTCAGAATGTCCTCGATTTCACGGGGGATTACGGGCAGGTCTTCGATATTCTGCAGTGCTTTGGATACGATCCCGAATACCACCTGCACATCGTTCTCGGCGCCCTCAGACAGGCGCACGGTAAGCACGCGGGACTCGATATGGAGCAGTTTCCTGAACTCCGTTGGAAGGCGGGCGCGTATTTCGAGAAAAATACCCCTCGCTCTGACGGACGATCCAAGCGTTGCAGCCGGGGTTAAAGGCCACTCTCCAATCAGCTTCGCTGTTGCACTGCTTTTTCGGCGCGTGAACATGCCCCTTTATATAGGTCACCGATTGTCGGCAGCGATGAGCCGATCGCAAAGCCAACATGAGTTCTAATCCGCCAGCGGTCTGAACCGCGATGCCCTAAAGGCGCAACCACGATTGTTAGCGGGGGCGCTTGCAACCCCGGCTAGCAGGAAGCGGCCGAGTTGATCTCGAAGTGCGATATCAGGCGCGTTGCCGCCTGGCGGCTGTACGTGGGCCACAACCTGACCGCCCGTGATTGGGAGCCACATGGCTAAAGCGGCTGTTCCGCTATTGAGCCTCGACATGCGTTTTCGGGACCCACCCCGTCGGATTCAATCGCGAATCCCGCATCGATCGCGCTTCGCGCAATGAGATCGCCAAGTTGCCAGTCCGTGAGTTCGCAAAAGGGAAGCATTCTCCTCACGGTGTGGCTAACCTCGGATATCGAAATGCTCGGGCTGCCGATGTTGTCGATCAGGTGGCGGACAATCGCTTGGCGAACGTCCGATAAGGTAGGCGTCTGCGCGAGCGCAGGCATCACCCGGCCCTATGAATGGAGCCGTGGTTCTGCGGCCACGGCTGTTTTTAAGTCGAACGCGACTGGCACACCGTGAATAATGGATGCTGCCGCCAAGAGCTCCTCCAGCTCGCGGTCGGTGGCCCTGCATGCGGGCATGAGTGTTCGGATGGCGCGGATTGCCTGTGCTATCGAAAGGAAGTGGGCCTTGCCTCTGGAGAGAACATAGGCTTCGGCGGCTCTTTCAACCGTGACTGTGTCAAAAGTGGTGGTCATCGAGAATTCCTCCCTGAACCCTGACCCACACGATTTACGGCACGAATTCGGTAGCTTGCAAGGGTTTGTCTGATTTAGGACAGTTAGGCGGAGGCTAGGCCGAAGTGACTTTGCTCCTCCTCCCCGTAAGCACCATGCGTGAGTCGTATCATTCCAACGCGGTCGATAATCGTGATCTCGCCGCGCTTGGCGTGAACCAGCCCCCGATATTCAAGCATTTGGAGGGCCGTGGTAACGCCGGGGCGCTGGGCACCAAGCATTGTCGCCAGGAATTCATGCGTCAGGTAGATCTTATTTCCTTCGACGCGGTCTTGGACCATCAGCAACCAGCGGGCCAAGCGCTCCTCGATTTTGGAGTGGCCGTTGACCAGTGCCGTCCGGGACGACTGGATGAGGAACGCGTGGGCATAGCGAAGCAGCGACTCTCATCGTGGCGACCACCGACGCGATGCCCATCTCTGGAAAATAGACACGCTCGATCGGATGATATGCGACCTCCAGCTGGTCCTTGATGCCCAGTTCGACGTGATGCAGTGACGGCCTCAAAAGCGCGAAATCCTCCGAGGAGAGGGTTTTCAATACATGGTTGCGAAGAAGGGATTGGGGCATGGCTCTCTCTCCCATGCGGGCAAGAGCACGTACCTCTTACTGTCGGCTGCGTCCGACGCGCTGGCGGCCGATGTGGGAAGCATAGGCTTCAAATGTGCGGTTGGCAAAGAGTCCGTGCCTGGCGAAAGGCTCGGGGAATGTCGGCTTGAGTCCCGTAGGTGGTGGGCGCTTCTTATGACTTATGAGGCCGGTCACGAATGTCCGGAACCGGCCTAAGCAGATCGGCAGGTTTCGAGCATCGAGTTGGCAAAAGCAGTCGTTCAGCTCACGTGATGAGTTTCGGGCGCCGTCGCCTTGCGCTTACCGACATTGTGCTTCACCCGTTCCGGCCCTCTTCTTAAGCGCAGTAACTTTGAAACAAATCCTGCCGGCAGGCGTTCCAGCATGGCGGGCGGCGTTGCCGGAGGACCCAATGCCCGACGAATACAATGACATCGTCATCCCCCAAGACCACGATGCATCGCCACTTCGGGAGGAGGAGTATTTTGTCCTCTGCCCGGGGTGCGGCCAAGCGTTCGACATCAGGTGTATGGCAGAGGCGCTTCATCACAACGAGCTAGGCCACGAGCCATACGACCTCGACCGTAGTCGGCAGTGATCGACGACCGTCGATGAGCGTTTGGAGATGTCCCTTCAGGCCTCTATACGAGCCGGGTCGAGACGAGCACCGAGGGTAAGCTCTCGCTCATCTGGCCGGTCACGTTGCCGACCGATCGGCCTGACGAATCCCTGTCGCGAGGGCGGATCTTCGCCGGCACGCTATGTCTTGACGATACCTTGCGGGCTTTCAGCAACGACTTGATGCCGTTGTGGTCGTCGTCGATGCGGCCGCGGCCGACCGAAAGCTTCGACAACGTATGCACCGCATGCGACAGTTGTTGTTCATCCAGGGCGACGGCGCCTACTCCACCGCAACCATGTCGCCCAGTTCTGTCACGACGCTCCGAAGCAGACCTGCTCCCGGCATCGGGTGCCGGGACCAACATGTGATCTCCATAATGCGTAAGAGCCGGAGGCCCATCGCCGAAGACAAGGCGCTCATTGCAGAGAAAGGTTAACGATCGATCGGATGCCCGCGTGCCTTCACGCGCAATGTTGCTGGGCGCCTCCTTCGACAGCGCGCACATGCGATACGTCCTGGCCGCGCGCGCCGCCTGTTGCCGAGAGCGACGATCGCGAATGCGCGAACGGCTGGACGGCAGGTGAAGCGGGGTCGCGATAGGCGCACATCGGACTTGCTTCACCGGTAGTCCGAAGACGCCAGCGACACTATCTGACCGAAAGCAAACAGAAGCTAGGCGTGCCCCACTGAAAGCACAAGCAAGCGCAAACGTTCCTGGACTGATGCTCGGCTGGCGGCAACTTGCTCGCCAGCCGAGTTTATCTTAGCCGGTGGTCGGGGGAGACCAGCCAGCCACACGCTGGTGATTCCAACCCGAGCCGATGTGCCAATCAGCAACCTTCGTCGGTCTTTTTCACCTGGCCTGGCGCGGCGGTTTTGGCTGTCGTGTCCTGCTGACCTGGCGCCGCCTGCTGAGCGCTGCCAGTCTGCTGGCCGGGCGCGCAGTCTCTGGCCGAGTTCGCATTTGTGGTGCCGCTGGTCGTGGTCGTGTCGGTGCCTTGATCGCCGGACATGTTGGTGCCGCTGCTCGTCGTGCCGGTGCCCTGATCCGTCGTGCTGGGCATGGTTGTCGTGGTCGAGGTGCCGCTCGTCGAGGTTCCGCTCGAAGTTCCGCTGGTCGTCTGGGCAAAGGAAAGCCCGGCCGACACCGCCAGTACGGCCGAAGCCAAAAGGATGCGTTTCATGTTCTTTCTCGCGGTGTGCGCTGGCAAATCCAACAGGCAGATAGAAAGAGTGTTCCCCCAAGAAGCTCAACTTTTGTCACTCTGGTCGTAGGCCAGCCTTAAAGTGGCGGACGTATATTAGAATCCTCTTGAAGAAGACGCTGCCCGCACCAGAATCCGTGGCATGGCTCGGGGAATAGACATTGGTGACCAGGTGGCCATTACGGCCAGGGTTCGAAGGCGGATAACAGAGGACCGCGTAAGCGTGTCGATCCCAGGCTACGACTTCCCACATTCCATCATCGACCACACCAAGGTGAACCGAGGGCCAGCAAATCGACCTGAAAGGCGAGGTCACGCGCATCGACGAGGACACCGTGACGATCGACCTCGGGCCGCTGGTCACGGTCGACCGTGACAAGGTCCGGTAGAAATATCGGCCGCCAAACCGACGAAAGGCACTTGTCGTTGCCCCGGATTAGAACCGACAACATCGCGACGGGCTATGAGGGCAGGCCGCATGACGGGCCGGTAGAGGACGAGTCGAAGCACTTGGTCTACTGCCCAGTCTGCGGCCAAACGTTCGACG
Source organism: Mesorhizobium sp. M0960 (assembly GCF_040319055.1). Lineage (NCBI taxonomy): Bacteria > Pseudomonadati > Pseudomonadota > Alphaproteobacteria > Hyphomicrobiales > Phyllobacteriaceae > Mesorhizobium > Mesorhizobium sp. M0960. The sequence continues at coordinate 34,341 of NZ_JAMYNN010000005.1, forward strand.
CGCGCGATCTTGGACAGGTCTTCCACCACGCTGAGTCCCAGCACGAGCCGCTTCCGGTCGAGCAATAGTCCAGCTAGTTGAGCTCCGGCGGCAGACCGACGTTGAGACCCTTCAGCGCGCCACCGCGTACGTTGGATGAGAAAAGGGTGCTGCGTGCACCGCGCCTTCCCCGCGCGCCGATGTTCCACCTGGACCGCAAAAAAGTCCCGCCGCACTGCCAGAACGGCGGGACCGATCAAACGCTTTGCACCAGGCGGGGGGATGCCGGGGGGTTGGGCTTGCCAGGTGAGCGCGGACCGTAACCAACCCTAAGCGCCACAGCGGCAACGCGTCCACCAACCGCCGGTTGGAGCGATAGGACGATTGAGCGGTCGGCAGGTCAGGTCATCCCGGGTCGCTATCGCTCGCAACCAGACGATAGCGGAAATTGTTGCGGATGTGGTCGTTGAAGTAGCGGCCCTTGGCGAACGCGGCCCGGAACGCGGCAAAGGTTTCCGGCGGTACCCCCTCAAACTCGTACCGCTTGTCGCTGGCCACAAACCAGACAGAGAGGATTCTTCTGTCAGGATCGTATTCCGTTTTGCGTATCGAAGTAGATGGCATGAGCACCACAGCCCGAGGCCCGCGCCTTGCGGGGAGCGCGGGCCGATCGGAATACCGATCTGCAGCAATACCTGGAGGGGGAGGATTCGCTGCGTGCACCGAACTTTCGCGGCGATCCCGTGTTCCATCGAGATACACAAAAAGCTGGCTGCACCTTTCGGCATCACGCGGACGTTGGATTTCTGAGAAAGCGCGAGCGTCAATACTAACTTCTGGTGATGGAATTTTCCCGTGAGATAGGCACGCTCCACGGCGAAAGGAGTGCCCCGCCATGACCGTCCTCGCCTACAACCTTGCCAATGACATCAAAGGATTATGGAGGGTCGTCTTCGTGCCGGACGAACTGCATTTGTATGTGGAATTCAGCCAGCCAGACGCCGACACAAACCCGGCTGATTGGATGAGCGTTGATGATTTCCTTGCATGGCGGCCGAAAGGCGCACTCCACGAGCGAGCGCGCGACAGCTTGGTTTCGCTCATTTGCAAGGCGCTGACAGGGCGGTGAGACACGGGAAACCCGCACCGAGATCGAGTGCGAGCGCCGCGAGTGGGCCTAGGGCCCCACAAGCCAGTGCGACCCCGCCGCCGGCAAACCGCGGCGGGCGAGTGCCTCGGGGACACGATGGTAGATTACTAATGCGTTCGCGCGTGTGGCCTTAAGTCGCAAACTATTGGCTTCAGAAGCAGGGCGTAGGGCTTCATTGATGGTGCTACCAACACCATATGGTGACCCATAGCCCTCCAAAACGAGAGAAGCTCGTCCCGACGGGTCGCACTGCGGCCGTCAGCTGGTAATTGCTACGAACTAGGAAACCATCATGCCTGAAAATACCAGACCAACTTCGAGAGACGTCCCCCTCATTCAGCTAGGCCTCTATCAGTGCCGCTTCCCGGTGAGCGAAGACGCTTCTGTACCTGGCGGTTATCGTTTTTGTGCTGGGCCAACTTCGCCGGATCGCGTCTACTGCGATCACCACCACAACATTGTGACCGCCGTGGACCCTCGTCGAGCCCGTTCGGGTCTTCACCTCGCTCAACCACGCGCCGCGTAAGCCTGACTGGCGGCGGCCTCCCGGCCAGGCGCTATGGGCTCCAAGGCCTTGGCTACGACGTTGCCATCGGCTCGGTCTGGCCCATCCTGCCTTATGCCGTCTTCGCCGATGTATCCCCCGTCGCCCAATTGAGAACGACGACTTCTCGCCGAGCCTTTCAGCTCGCTCTCGCACAAACGCGTCGGCTCCAAAGGTTTGTCTGTCAGCACATCTTCAATGTGCCCGCGCCTGAAGCCCCAACATCTTCTGCGACCAAACCGCGTACCTGGCACCGCCGATCGGTTGCTGCGGCGGATTTTCGCTGTTCGCAGCTGAACAATGCCTATCAACCTTGTCATCGCACCTAGTCGCACGTAGCGGCCGTTCGAATTCTCATCGCTCGGCGCGATGTTTGGTCCGTCTGGCCAGAAGAGCGGAGCAAGCCATTGACACCCACGAAGTTGCTGATTGGGCAGATCGCTGTCGTATTCGCAATTGTCATTCTTGGCGTGTGGACTGCAACCCAATGGTGCGCCCACATGCTCTTCTATCAGCCGCCACTCGGCGCGCCATGGTTTGTGACAGTCGGCTGGCCGATCTACCAGCCGTGGAAACTGTTCGAATGGTGGTTCCAATTTGACGCCTATGCGCCTGAAGTCTTCGACAAGGCTGGCATACTTGCCGGAGCCAGCGGGTTCCTGGGCTGTGCCGCCGCGATAGCTGGGTCCCTCTGGCGCGCACGGCAGCGGGGGTTGGTCACCACCTATGGGTCCTCACGATGGGCCATGAAGCTGGAGATCGAGAAGGCGGGGCTGTTTCAGCCGGCCGGCGTTTTCCTTGGCGGACTGAATTATCGCTATCTGCGCCATGACGGACCAGAACACGTCATGGCCTTTGCGCCGACACGTTCGGGCAAGGGCGTCGGACTCGTTGTTCCAACCCTTCTTTCCTGGACCGGCTCGGCCGTCATTCACGACATCAAAGGCGAGAACTGGCAGCTGACCTCTGGCTGGAGGTCGAAGTTCTCGCACTGTCTCTTGTTCAATCCGACCGATCCGAGATCGGCGCGGTACAACCCGCTGCTGGAAGTGCGCAAAGGTCCAGATGAGGTCCGCGACGTTCAGAACATCGCCGACATTCTCGTCGATCCGGAAGGCGCGCTGGAGCGGCGGAACCATTGGGAGAAGACCAGTCATTCACTCCTAGTTGGCGCCATCTTGCACGTGCTCTACGCCGAAGAGGAAAAGACACTCGCCCGTGTCGCCACCTTCCTGTCGGACCCGCAACGCTCATTCGCTGCGACACTGCAGCGGATGATGACCACAAACCACCTCGGCACGGTGGACAAGCCTCAGGTCCATCCGGTCGTGGCCTCGGCGGCTCGTGAGGTGCTGAACAAGTCAGAGAACGAGCGCTCAGGCGTTCTCTCGACCGCCATGTCGTTTCTCGGGCTCTATCGTGATCCAACGGTGGCCGCGGCAACATCGGCCTGCGACTGGCGCATTGCCGACCTTGTGGATGCCGAGCGACCGATGTCGCTGTATCTGGTCGTGCCGCCGTCGGATATCTCGCGCACTAAGCCCCTGGTGCGATTGGTGCTCAATCAAATCGGCCGGCGGCTGACCGAGCGCCTGGAGGGCGATCCAAAGAAGAGCCGCAAGCATCAGCTCCTGATGATGCTGGATGAATTTCCGGCGCTCGGTCGGCTCGACTTCTTCGAGACTGCGCTCGCCTTCATGGCAGGCTACGGCATCCGCGCTTATCTGATAGCGCAATCGTTGAACCAAATCTCCAAGGCCTATGGCGAGAACAACGCCATTCTCGACAATTGCCATGTGCGGATTGCCTTTTCCTCAAATGACGAGCGCACGGCCAAACGCATCTCGGACGCGCTCGGTACCGCGACGGAACTCAGATCGATGCGCAACTATGCCGGCCATCGGTTGGCGCCCTGGTTGTCCCACGTCATGGTAAGCCGCCAAGAGACCGCTCGCCCCCTGCTGACGCCGGGTGAGGTGATGCAGTTGCCGCAGGCTGACGAACTAATCCTGGTTTCGGGATTGCCGCCGATTCGCGCCAAGAAGTTGCGTTATTACCAGGATCCGAATTTCACGGAGCGAGTGCTGCCTTCGCCGGTGCTGCGCGACGGTGCCTACGCGGATCGGCCCACGTCGCGCCCGGACGATTGGAGTGGACAGGTGCGCGGCGTGGATCGGCGTCTTGCTGGCGATGACGACAGTGCCGGCGCGGCAATCGAAGACGGAGGTGTCCAGCAGCAGCGCCATCCGGGCCTGCGCGAAGAACGGACCCTCGTCGTCCAGGAGCCTGATCAGGGCGATCTGTTCACGCCCGCAGACGATGACTGCGAGACGCTCGCCGACAAGCGCGTCATGGATCGGATTTCCACCGCCGCACGTGCGTACGGCCTCAACGAGGGAATGGGCGACGACAAGGACATCGTGCCCGGCTTCTGAACGGCGCGCCATACGCGGGCGCATCTCAGCGTAGATAACGGCCGTAAGCGATTTCGAGGATCTCGACGATGCTCGTTCCCGTCGCCGGTGCATCAGCGCCGGTCAGAGGGAACGAGCAGCATGAAGCCCCACCGCATTCGTCACCAGTTTTTGCTTGAACCCGAGTTGAGCGAGAAGCTGGAGAACCTCAGCCGCAATTCATCGACCACCAAATCGGCCATTGTGGCGCACGCGGTCGAGACCTTTATCGAGCAGCGTGGGGAGAATGAACTCGACCAGCGCTACGGCAAGAGGCTCGACCGTCTTTCCCGCGACCTCGGACATGTCAGGCGCGATGTCGAGATGATCCTGGAGAGCCTGGCGCTCTTCATCCGCTTTTCGATCACGCTTCATGCTCACACGCCGGTGCCGGACAGGGCCACGCAAGCGATTGCCCAGGAGCGCTTCGACAAATTCGTTGAACAGGTCGGCCGCCAGATCGCTTCCGGGAAACGGTCACTTGGCACCGACGATCGCAGGGGAGGGGAAGGATGAGTTCTCATCCGGAAGCCGACCATCGCCGCCGCGCCATGCTGCGCACCGCCATGGGTCCGGCGATCACCGAAGCCCTTGCCGATCCGACCGTCATTGAGGTGATGGTCAATCCCGACGGTGCGCTGCGGCTCGACCGGTTGGGTGAAGGCCGGGTCGACACCGGCGTGCACATGCATCCTTCTGAGGCCGAACGCATCATCCGCCTGGTCGCCTCCCACGTGCGCGCCGAGGCGCATGCTGACAATCCGATTGTCAGCGCCGAATTGCCATCGGGCGAGCGCTTCGAGGGTCTGCTGCCGCCTGTCGTGCTGGGGCCATGCTTCGCCATCCGAAAGCCTGCGGCGAAACTCTACACGTTGGCCGACTATGTCGCCGACCGGGTCATGCTGCCGCTGCAGGCCGATGCGCTGAAGAAGGCGGTCCGCGAGCGGCGCAACATCCTGGTCGCCGGCGGCACGTCGTCGGGCAAGACAACACTTGCCAATGCGCTGCTGGCACAAGCCGCCGATTGCGACGAGCGGGTGATCCTGATCGAGGACACACGCGAACTGCAATGCGCGGCGAAGGATTGCGTTGCCTTGAGGACGAGGCGGGGGGCGGTCACGCTCGCCGATCTCGTGCGCTCGACCCTGCGGCTCAGACCCGACCGCATCATCGTGGGCGAAGTCAGGGGCGCGGAAGCCCTGGACATGCTGAAGGCATGGAACACCGGGCATCCCGGCGGCATCGCGACGGTTCACGCCAATTCGGCGCGCTCCGCTCTCTACCGTATCGAGCAGCTCGCCCAGGAAGCCGTCGTCACCGTTCCCCGCCGCCTCATCGCTGATGCGGTAGATCTGATCGTCTTCATCGCTGGGCGCGGATCCTCGCGCCGCATTGACGCGATCGCTGAGGTCACCGGTCTCGACAGCAGCGGTGATTACGCCGTCACCCCGCTCACGCTTCCGCAACTCCAGCAGTTTTGAAAGGTCACTCATGCGCAAGAAGCTTCGCTTCCTTTCGTCCACCGCGCTCGCGTTTCTTCTCACCGTCCCGGCCCACGCAGCGGGCTCCGGCATGCCTTGGGAACAGCCGCTGCAGCAGATCCTTGAGTCGGTGCAGGGACCGGTCGCCAAGATCGTCGCGGTGATCATCATCATCACCACCGGCCTGACCCTTGCTTTCGGTGACACGGCAGGCGGTTTTCGCCGGCTGATCCAGATTGTCTTCGGCCTGTCGATCGCCTTCGCGGCATCGAGCTTCTTTCTCTCCTTCTTCTCCTTCGGCGGCGGGGCACTCGTTTGATGGCCACCGGAGAGCAGCATATCGAGGGTTTCGAAGTCCCCGTTCACAGGGCATTGACTGAGCCGATCCTGCTGGGCGGCGCGCCGCGAGCGGTGGCGATCCTCAACGGCACGGTGGCCGCGGCAATAGGCCTTGGCCTGCAGCAGTGGATCGCCGGACTGGCGCTCTGGATGGCCGGCCACACGCTCGCGGTCTTTGCCGCTCGCCGCGATCCGGACTTCGCCAGCGTGCTTGTCCGTCATCTTCGCCTGAAGGGGTGGCTTGCATGCTGAACCTTTCGGAGTATCGCGGCAAAGCCGATCGGCTTGCCGATCATCTGCCCTGGGCCGCTTTGGTCGCGCCCGGCATCGTGCTAAATAAAGACGGTAGCTTCCAGCGAACCTTCCGGTTCCGTGGCCCCGACCTTGAAAGTGCGACCGAAGCCGAGTTGGTCGGCATCTGCGCACGAGCCAACAATGCGCTACGAAGGTTGGGCTCCGGATGGGGGTTGTTTTTCGAGGCCGAGCGCGTTGAAGCGCTGGGCTATCCGAGCTCGGCTTTTCCCGATGCTGCCTCATGGCTGGTCGATGAGGAACGGCGCGCGGCCTTCGAGGGCAAGGTCGCGCACTTCGAGAGTGGCTATCATCTGACCTTGGTCTTCATGCCGGCGCCAGATGGCCAGGCGCGGGCGGAAAGCGCACTGGTCGACTCGCATCACTCGGGAGGGGCTAGAGACTGGCGCCAGGAGCTGGCGTGGTTTCGCGACGGGACCGACCGCGTCCTGGATTTGCTGTCCGGCTTCATGCCGGAAGTGCGCGCCCTCGATGATGCCGAGACGCTAACCTATCTGCACGGCACAATCTCGACCTACCGCCATCCGGTCGCCATGCCGGAAACGCCAATGTATCTCGACGGTGTTCTGGTTGACGCGCCGCTTACCGGCGGCCTGGAGCCGATGCTGGGTGAGCAGCATCTGTGCACCCTCACCATCCTTGGTTTCCCGAACGTCACCCGGCCAGGGATCCTCGACGCGCTCAACCATCAGGATTTCGCCTACCGCTGGATGACGCGCTTCATCCCGCTCGACAAGACGGAAGCCACAAAGACACTGACCCGGTTGCGCCGTCAGTGGTTTGCCAAGCGCAAATCGGTCGCAGCCATCCTGCGCGAGGTCGTGACCAACGAACCCGTCCCTCTCGTCGATAGTGACGCCGACAACAAGGCGCTCGATGCGGATGCCGCCCTTCAGGCATTGGGCGGCGATCACGTCGGCTTCGGCTATCTCACCACAACGGTGACGGTATGGGACCAGGACCGGCAGGCCGCCGCGGAAAAGCTCCGAGCGGTTGAGCGCATAGTCAATGGGCTCGGCTTCACCACGATCCGTGAAAGCATCAATGCGGTCGAGGCGTGGCTCGGCTCGTTGCCCGGTCATGTCTACGCTAACGTTCGCCAGCCGCTCGTTCACACGCTGAATCTTGCCCATGTCATGCCGCTGTCGTCGGCGTGGGCCGGTCCGGTGGATAACGAGCATCTCGCCAACGTGACTGGGACCGAATCCCCGCCGCTTCTGTTCGCAGAGACCAACGGGTCGACACCGTTTCGGCTTTCCACCCACGTCGGCGATGTCGGCCACATGCTGGTCGTTGGGCCGACCGGTGCCGGCAAGTCGGTTCTGCTCGCGCTAGTCGCTCTGCAGTTTCGACGCTATGCCGGGGCGCAGGTCTATGTCTTCGACAAGGGCAATTCGGCTCGTGCGGCAACACTGGCCATGGGCGGAGAACACCACGCGCTGGGCTCGGATGGTGCGCTTGCCTTCCAGCCACTGAGCAATATCGGCGACCAGGCTACTCGCAGCTGGGCGGCGGAATGGATCGCCGGCCTCGTTGCCCATGAGAATGTCAGCGTTACGCCCGAGGTAAAGGAGGCGATCTGGTCGGCACTCATCAGCCTTGCCACTGCGCCGGTGCAGGAACGCACGCTGACTGGCCTGTCGGTTCTGCTTCAGTCCAATGGGCTCAAGGCCGCGTTGATGCCCTACACGCTCGACGGTCCCTTCGGCCGGCTGCTCGATGCCGATGAAGATCGGCTGGCTTTGTCGGATGTGCAGTGTTTCGAGACCGAAGAGCTGATGCACCAGGAAGGCGCCGTGCTGCCGGTGCTCACCTATCTCTTCCATCGCCTCGAGGAGCGGCTCGACGGCCGGCCAACACTGCTCATGCTCGACGAGGCCTGGGTCTATCTCGACAACCCGCTCTTTGCCGCCCGCATCCGCGAATGGCTGAAGGTGCTGCGAAAGAAGAACGTCTCCGTCATTTTCGCCACGCAGTCACTTGCAGACATCGCTGGCTCTTCCATCGCGCCGGCGATCATCGAGAGCTGCCCACAGCGCATTTTTCTCCCCAATGACCGTGCCGTGGAACCGCAGGCGCGGGCAGCCTATGAGCACTTCGGCCTGAACGAGCGGCAGATCGAATTGGTCGCCCGTGCCACACCGAAGCGCCAGTATTATCTGCAGTCGCGCCGCGGCAACCGCCTCTTCGAGCTCGGGCTCGGCCCGATCGCTCTTGCGCTCTGCGGCGCCTCTGATCCGGCCACGCAAGCTTTGATCGACAGCGTCCTGTCAGAGCACGGGCAGGACAGCTTTGCTTCCCGGTTCCTGAGTGCGCGCGGCCTCGATTGGGCTGCCGAGCTTCTCCAGCAATTCCCTCAACCAGACAAGGAGCAATCGTCATGATGCGGCGCCGCCTTCTCACCAGCCTGATCACCGTTTCCCTAATCGCAAAACCGATGGCCGACTACGTCCAGCCGGCCCACGCCCTAATCGTGTTCGATCCGTCGAATTATGCGCAGAACGTGCTGACAGCGGCACGTTCCCTGGAGCAGATAAACAACCAGATCCAGTCGCTTCAGAACCAGGCGACGATGCTGCAGAACATGGCGCGCAACCTTCAGCGCCTGGATTTTTCTTCCGTCGGCCAGCTCACAGGTTCGCTCCAACGGATCGACGGCCTGATGACCCAGGCCAGCGGCCTGAGCTTCGATCTCGACAAGCTTCAGAACCAGTGGCGTGTGCAATATCCGGAAAGCTACGACGCCACAATCAAGGTCAGCGATGTGGCGAGCGCCGCGCGCGAGCGCTGGCAAAACGCCATGCAGGCGTTCCGCCAAACCATGAGCGCGCAGTCGCAGATCGTGGAGAACGTGCGGGCCGACGGCGACCTGCTTACCGATCTCGTCAACCGCAGTCAGGGCGCGGCAGGTGCCCTTGAGGCAAGCCAGGCCACCAATCAGCTGATCGCGCTTTCGACCAAGCAGCAGATTCAGATCCAGACGCTGCTCGCGACCCAGTTCCGGGCTGAAGCCGAAGATGCTGCCCGCAAGGCGCAGTCCGAGGAAGCCGCCCGCGAGACGACGAAGCGTTTCCTGGGCACCGGAACGGCCTATCCCGGCAACTGATCAGCAGTTCTTCGAGACAACGAGGAAGGCGGCGACATGAACGACCTCGGCGTCATTGATCGCTTCATGGAGACTTTTACCCGCTATATTGATAGCGGGTTCGGTCTGCTTTCGGGCGACGTCGCCTTTCTCACCACCATCCTGATCGGCATCGACATCACGCTGGCAGGCCTGGTCTGGGCGTTCGGCGGCGAGCCCAATGTTCTTGGCCGGCTTGTCCGAAAAGTGCTCTATGTCGGCGCCTTCGCCTTCATCCTGAACAATTTTAAGAACCTCGCCGACATCATCTACCATTCCTTTGCCGGGCTCGGCATCAACGCATCGGCCGGCAATCTGTCCGCCGACAGTCTCCTGCGGCCAGGCCGCATTGCCGCGGCCGGCTTCGAGGGCGCCTGGCCGCTGCTCAATCAAGCGAGCCAGCTAGTCGGCTTCCCCGAGATCTTTGGCAACGCGCTGACCATCTTCGTGCTGCTTCTCGCCTGGTTTCTGGTCCTCATCGCCTTCTTCATTCTTTCAATTCAGCTCTTCATCACTATCCTGGAGTTCAAACTCACCACATTGGCCGGTTTTGTTCTGGTGCCCTTCGCGCTCTGGAACCGCTCGGCGTTTCTGGCCGAGCGCGTGCTCGGCAATGTGATCTCGTCGGGCATTAAGGTGATGGTGCTTGCTGTCATCGTCGGCATCGGCTCCACGCTCTTCGGCGAGTTCGCTTCCGCGCTGCAAGGCAAGGAGCCGGACTTGGCCGCGGCCATGTCACAGGTACTGGGCGCGTTGGCGCTGCTTGGGCTCGGCATTTTCGGGCCGGGAATTGCCTCGGGTCTTGTCTCGGGCGCGCCGCAGCTTGGCGCGGGAGCCGCACTCGGAACCACCGCGGCGGCCGCCGGATCAACGCTCGTTGCCGGAGGTGCGGCGCTTGCCGGCGCGCGCATGGCAACCGGCGGCGGTCTCGCCGCCGTTCGAGCCGGCACGGCCATGGGATCGGCTGCTTCCACAGCTTGGCAGATGCGGCGTGCAACATCGCCCGAGTCCGGCCTCTCCGGCGTAGCGGCTGGACTGCAGGGCGTTGCCGGCGCAGCTGGCGGCGCCGCGATGCGGGGAATGCGATCTGCAACAGAACCATTCCGGCGCAGCGCCGATGCCGGCCGCAATCCCGCCTGGACCGCGACGGGCGGCACGCCGACCGCATCAATGACCGGAAACCCTGCCGCGTCAGGTGCCAATGCCGCGCCGGCGTGGGCGAGGCGCTTGCGTTCCCAACAGACCGCGCGCGCCCATCGCCACGCCGCCACGCAGGCCGTCCGCGATGGCGATCGGGGTGGAAGCGGGGCCAACCCCTCTCTCAACGATAAGGAAGACTAGATGCTCTTCAAGCGACCTGTTCAGCGTTACGGGAAGACGCCCCACCCCGTCACACCATACCAGAAGGCCGCCCAACTTTGGGACGAGCGCATCGGCACTGCGCGCGTGCAGGCAAGGAACTGGCGCCTGATGGCCTTTGGCTGCCTCGCTCTGGCCATCGGGCTCTCTGGTGGACTCTTGTGGCAGTCGATGCAGGGCCGCGTCGTGCCTTATGTTGTCGAGGTCGACCGCTTCGGTGAAACACGGGCTGTCGCGCCGGCAATCCAAACCTACGAGCCCGACGATGCCCAGATTGCCTGGCACCTCGGCCATTTCATCCAGAATGTCCGCTCCGTCTCCACCGATGCGGTGCTGGTGCGGCAGAATTGGCTCTCGGCCTACGACTTCGCCACCGACCGTGCAGCCCTCTTTCTCAATGAGTACGCTAAGGCCAATGACCCGTTCGGCAAGATCGGCACGCGCAGCATCTCGGTGCAGGTGACGAGCGTGGTTCGAGCGTCCGACAACTCCTTTCAAGTCAAATGGACCGAGCAGGTCTTTGAGCGCGGCAGCCTCGCCAGCACAACGCGTTGGACCGGGATTCTCACCATTGTGATCCGGCCGCCGAACAATACCGATCAGCTGCGCAAAAACCCGCTCGGCGTCTTCATCAACGCAATCGACTGGTCGCGCGAGCTCGACAGTGCCGCGCAAACTTCCGTTCCCCCAAAGGAGCCCGCCAATGATAAATAGACTCTCGTCTCTCCGCACTGCGCTGATCCTGTCGGCGTCGGCTGCGGTCATTTCCGCCTGTGCCTCGAAGCCGGTGCCGCCGCCGCAGATTTCCTATGACCATGCTGACTTCAAGCCGGCCGCGATTGAGAAGGCGCCGGGGAAGCCCGTCAAAGTCGTGGAAGTGCCGAAACCGCTGCCGCTGCCCGGCCAGTTGCAGCCCGAGCCGGGCAAGGCTGCTGAAGACAAGCGCTCGCCTGAAGAACGTGTCGCCGATGCCAACAAGGCGGCGACGCAGCAACCCACCAAATATGGCTATGTGAATGCGGTGCAGGTTTACCCCTTTGCCGAAGGCGCGCTCTACCAGCTCTATGCCGCACCGGAGCGCGTCAGCGATATCGCTCTGCAGTCAGGCGAGAAACTCCAATCCGTGTCGGCCGGCGATACAGTGCGCTGGGTAATTGGCGACACCGTCAGTGGCTCCGGCGATGACCAGCGCACCCATGTGCTGGTGAAGCCCTTCGCGCCAGGACTTGCCACCAATCTGGTGATCACCACGGACCGGCGAAGCTATCACCTGCAGCTTCAAAGCACGGATAAGACCGCCATGGCAGCCATCTCCTGGACTTACAGCGAGGACCAGATCATCGCGCTACGCCGGCGCAATGCGCAGGCCGACGCCGCTATGCCAGTGGCGTCGAATGTGGCTCTCGAAAATATTCGCTTCCGCTATTCGATTACGGGCGACATGCCGCCCTGGAGGCCGACGCGCGCCTTCGATGATGGCAGCAAGGTCTATATCGAGTTTCCGCGCCGCATCGATCAGGGCGAGGCTCCGCCGCTCTTCATCGTCGGTGCTGACGGGGACAACCAGCTCGTCAACTACCGCATACGGGGCAACTATTACATCGTCGATCGCCTCTTCGCCGCAGCCGAACTGCGCCTCGGCGCCAAGCAGCAGCAGGTGGTGCGCATCACGAGGACCGACGGCAGGCAAGCGCCGAGGCGGATATTGCTCTTTTCGCGTTCCAGCAGGTGAGGGACGGCCCATGACGGATACTTCCCGCTCCGATGCTCCACCGAAACTCGATCCAGAACAGCTGCAGCTGCGGGCCTCGCCTCGCCGCGCTGTGCGCTTCAAGCGCAGCATTATTGTCGCCATTGCTGCTGTTGGTTCCGGGACCGTTCTAGGCGTCACCATGATGGCGCTGCAGGGACCGGCGCTGCGCATCAAAGAGCAGGCTGAAGAGCTTTACAACACTGAGCGGAAGCCAACCGCGGAGGCAATTGAAAGGCTGCCTAAGGACTATTCCGGGATCAAGCCCAAGCCTCCGGTGCTTGGACCACCGCTGCCCGGCGACCTCGGCCGCCCCATCCTTGAGCACCAACGCCAGCTGGGCATCGCGCCGGGCCAGGAGGTTTCGGCGGAGGAGCAGCGCCTTGCACAGCAGGCGATCGAGGCGCGCGAATCGCAAGTCTTCTTCCGGATCGAAAATCGACCCCGGCAAGCAGATGCCGCCGGCAACGGGCAGGGCGGGCGTCCACCCTTTGAGGCAACGGCTCCACAATCCGATGCCGCACGCGATTCAGCTTCCGTTGCACCGGCCGAGGGCGACCAAAACAATCAACAGCGCAAGCTCGATTTTGTCAGCCAGCGGAACACAAGTGGAATCTACAATCTGCATGCACTGCAGACGCCGGCTTCGCCCTATCAGCTGATGGCCGGCAGCGTCATCGCAGCGAGCCTGATCACTGGCATCAATTCCGACTTGCCCGGCCTCGTCGTCGCACAGGTCACCGAGAATGTGCACGACACAGTCACCGGCAGCACCTTGCTCATTCCGCAAGGCTCTCGCCTGATTGGCACCTATGACAGCGTTGTTGCCTTTGGACAAAGGCGCGCGCTGCTGGTCTGGCAACGGATACTGCTGCCCGACGGCTCTTCGATCGAAATCGACAATCTGCCGGCGACGGACACCGCCGGCTATGCCGGGCTTGAGGACAAGGTGGATTTCCACACCTGGCAGCTGATCAAAGGCGTTGCGCTGGCCACGTTGCTAGGGGTCGGCACGGAGCTGAGCCTCGGGGAAGAGGAAAGCGACCTGGTCAAAGCAATCCGCGAATCCGCTCAGCAGAACGTCAGTCGAGCTGGCCAGCGCATCACCGAGAAGAACCTCAATATTCAGCCCACGATCACCGTCCGCCCTGGTTGGCCACTGCGCGTCATCGTGCACAAGGATCTTGTGCTACGGCCGTACCCGAATTGACTGGAGTCATCATGACCAATCTGAAACTCGGCAAACTTCCGGATCGGACACCTTCGAAGATCACCATAAGCGTAAGTGCAGACCTGAACCAAGCACTGAAGGACTATGCGGCGCTTTATCGTCAGACCTATGGCGAGTCCGAATCGGTAGCGGAACTGATCCCGTTCATGCTGGCGGAGTTCCTGGAAAGCGATCGAGCGTTTGCCAAGGCCAGAAAGGAAGGGCTCCCTGTCGTCGACATGTCAGAGAAATCGCGGCGGCAGGCAATTTCAGGGTCCGAATAAGTGACAGCGACCAGTGAATCCGAGGGGGCACCTTTCTAGGCGGGCAAATGCATTGAAGCAATTTGCCGGCGGCAAGCCGAAACATAGGGCACAATAGACGAGCTGATCTGCCCCGAACCAATGCCGGCTCTGCGCCCAATCTCGGTCATAGCAGGGTGGCTTTGCCGCCCCCGAAAGCGGACCTCTGTGTGCCCTTGGCTCCGCCCGACCACAGGGAGAACGTTCTGTTTGCCTTTGGAATCTCGTCAGCCGCCCGCGCGCGTGACCCCGAAGATCAGGTAGTTGAGCTCGATCGGACCCGATCCGTTCAGCTTGGGGACGATTGCATTGCTCTGGCGATTGAGGACGAATTCATCCCAGTTCCAGTCAACATCATTGGTCTGGACGACCACGTAGGAACCGAGGCCAAGTTTAGCCGAAGTCGCGGTGCTGGAGAAATCTAGGCCCAGGCTGAACTGCAGGACCTGCTTGTTCTCTCCCTGCTTCTCAATTGTCGAGACCACACCTTTGGCGAGTTGGACGAACGGCACAAGAGCGGGTTGAGCCGTCGTCAGGAGGCCGAGTCCTTCTTTGAAGGCGGAATTGTCGAGGGCTTCCACCAACATGTCCATTCCACCGCTCCGGATGTTTATGGTGCGGCCTTCAAAGCTGAGACCATCCTTGCCGACGTTCACCCCGACGAAGATCGGCAGGCTCATGAGCGGCGCCGCGCTCCTGTCGGTCGCCGAGGTCTTCAACGCGAACCTCATTTCTTCAGACTTGCTACCTGCCTGGTTCTTTCCCATGAATTCGCACAATATCTCGTGCCGGCCGGTGCCCGGGTAGTTATGGACGTAGAAGCGATCGAGAGTGATTTTCAGGCTTGCGTCCTGAAGCGCGTTATCCGGCTGCATCGAAGTGGCGTTGACGATCTGTACTTCGCCGCTGGAGGCAGTTCCCTCCGGGATGAATCCCACCACCGCTCCAGAATAAGCCCAGTGGTCATTCGTAAAGTACGGAATGCGCACGCCTTGGCTTCGCTGTCCCATCTCATAGAAGCGGGCCGCAGCCTCCGTATCGCCTATCAGCTCGAGATAGGCAGCAATTTCCGTCGGATGTTTCGAGCCGATGCTGTTAGACTTGCTGAATTCCATGAGACCTCCTTAGGCGCGAACGCGCGGCCTTGGCCGGATGGCATTCCGAACCGATGCATAGATGTCCTCCTGGACGGTGGGCGCGACTTCGAGCGTGACGGCCAGCGCGTACGGCACCGAACTCTGGTGGAAGTGGGCGTTGAGCGCTCTCGCCTGCACACCGATGAACAGGCCGTTGGAATCGACGAAGGCGGTGCTGTTGTTCCCTTCAAGGATGAAATGGGCGCACGTGCCTCTGCGCATGTCGTCGGGATGAGGCTGCATGATCGTCTTCACTCCGCGCCAGAACTTGCGCTGTCCCGCCTGATCCACCACGTCCAACGTCACTCCGCGATAGGCGATGGAGGTCGGATGCATCGGAGGCATCCAGGAGAGCGTCATCGTGATTCTGCGGATTTCCCGTGACCGGACCATGCTCGTCGGAATCGGTACGCGATACTCGTGAAGCTGTTCATGCCTGATCTCGTCATCGGCAAGTAGCGTGACCCTGTTGCTCGCGCCTTCGATCACTTGATCGTAGCTCGGCCTGCCATATCCCAGGAACTTCGTGATGATACCCCTGCGCCTCCGCCACTGGCCCAATCCCGGGGGTGGATATGCGGCCTCCAGCAAGGTCCCGGCGTCGCCCCACCTCGCGCCGTGCACCAGGAGGGTTCTCGTCGCAAGGGATGCCCGACTGAAATCCCGGAGCGCTGTCCCGTCTTCGGCCAGCACTTCTTCCAGCGCATCGATGATCCGCACGCCGGCTCTGGTAACGAGCGCGGCCGCGTTGCTGGTTCCTGTTGAACGCCTCGTCTTGGAGGAGGATCCGGTGAAGGGATCGGGTGCGGCGGCTTTCAGGCCTATGTGGCCAATCTCGCTGGGCCATATATGATGCCCGGCCGGCTGGTTAGAAGCGTTCGCAACCTGTCTTCCTCCCGCTTCCACGATGTCGGGTTTTAGCGCGCGGTTGATCCCCGGACCGATAGCGGAGCCTATGTTGGTGACGCCAACGGCAGAAAAAGGGTCCATCGCTTCAGACGGGCAGTCTCCTGCTCCGTCCGCGTGGACGGCGCCAACGCTGAGGGCGGTCATGGCTTCAGCCGGACTGAGAAGGCTGCGCATCCCCTTACTGGCTTCGACCGCGCGGAGGAGAGCGATCTGCCGTTCGAGCGGGGCGGCGGAGTTGAACGAGGCGTGGTCGGAATAGCCCGAAGGGAACTGTCCCGTGATGTTCCCGGCGCTGACTACGAAAAGGATCCCATACTTCTCGGAGAGCCAGTCAAGCAGCTTTGCCCATGGGGTGGGCCGCCGGACGAATGGCCCTTCGGCGTCACAAAGCGAATGGTTGATGATCAGGACATCGGGACCGGATGGTCCAAAAAGGCCATCGTCCTCTTTGAGCGCCACTACCGCCCGGTAGATGACGCCGAGGGGAAGCAGATCCTCGCGGGTGCGTTCGTCATTCAGGTGTTGCGGTGCGGCCAAGACAGGG
The DNA here is from genome assembly GCF_040319055.1 of Mesorhizobium sp. M0960. Taxonomy (NCBI): domain Bacteria; kingdom Pseudomonadati; phylum Pseudomonadota; class Alphaproteobacteria; order Hyphomicrobiales; family Phyllobacteriaceae; genus Mesorhizobium; species Mesorhizobium sp. M0960. Next base: position 50,933 of record NZ_JAMYNN010000005.1, read on the forward strand.
ACCACCTTAAGCCTCCGTGTCAGAGGGTCCTCGCCGTTCGCGAGGTCGCCGTGAAGCACGAGCGATGCGATCGCGGTCCCGTGGAAGCGACGCTCGACAGGGACCGAGTCGCCCGTGATGTCCACTTCGACGACGTCGACCCTGCCGGCCAGCAGGGCGTGGTTCTGCATAGGATAACCGTCGAGGATCGCCGCGACCGCGGGGCGGAGTTCTTGCACCGGCCCCTGTGCAGAATTTTGTTCGGACTCTATCGGTTCACTCAGCGGAGCCGCGGAATACAGAGACTGCGGCCGGATCGACATAACTTGGTCGGCATTGGCCAGGGCGCCTGTCCGGGAGCGGACATCCACGGCCTGCTGGGCTGGAACCTCGATCAGCGCGACCTGGTAGCGGATTGGCTCAATGGTGACGAAGTCGACAATCCTGCCGCCAATCGCGGCAAGGATTCCTTCCAGCGACTCCTTGGCATTCATGCGAACGCTTTCGTCCTCGTGGAACCAGAGGTCGAGTTCAAGCCGGACAGATCCCGCGGCGTCACGGGCCATGCGGCGGTCGATGAACAACTGCGTCGCCGGTTCAATGCGGTCCGTTGCGTTCCAGACGCGGATCTTCGACAGGTAACCGAATATCTTCCACCAATCCTTCTCGTCCTCCCTGGGTGCGAGCTTCGTCTCGAATCTCCGCCACATTGCCAGCAGTTGGCGCATGCCGTTCTCAGTTGGCATGGTGAGGTAAAGACGAGCCATCGCCGGATCGTCCGCCGGAAGGTCGTCCAGCACTGCGTTGTCGTCGCTAACTGTATCAGGCTCCGAGCCAGCGTAGTCTTCCGTCAGCCATTCGAATCCCAGCTGAGATGCGGCGGCGACGAACCTGTCTACGGGACCTATGGTCTCGAAAACCAGGGCGCGTTCCGGCGATGCGAAGACGGGATTCGTCGAAGCCTGGGCCGCAAGCGAATCCCTAATGAGGGCTATGCCCGGGGCAAGGCGCCTCGATTGCTCCTCAGATGAGCGTGCCCTCGGGAAGCGGGCCTTCCGGCGGCCTTTTATCCGCCTTAATACGTCGTCTCTTCGACGGATCCTTATTATCGGTCTGTCTGCTATGATCCGTCTCCCCCGGCGTTGACCGCTTCTGCCGTAGCTTCGCCAACCCTTCAGCCAGTGCTTGATCGGCCGCAAGCTTTCCTCGGGACAGAACGATCTTTCGCCTAACATCCAAGGTAAAGGCTTCGATATCCGAGAAATTCATTCCATTCAACGTGCTGACGAATTCTTTCTCAACTGATGCGATGGCGGCACCGAAGTCCTTGCGTAGTCTGTTAAACCATTGCGAAATTTCCTGCGACCCTGGCAGGGGTACGTCCACCCGGAGTTCGAACCGCCGCCACACAGCGCGGTCGAGAAGTTCGGGGTGGTTCGTGGCACATACGATCACGCAGTTCGTTGGGATCGAGTCCATCTGAAGGAGGAGCGAACTGACGACGCGCTTGATCTCGCCGGTCTCCTGAGTGTCACCCCGTTCCTTGCCGACGGTGTCGAATTCGTCGAAGAACACGACGCATCGCTGGCTGGCCACGAAATCGGTGAGCTTGCGGAGGCGAGTGGCCGTCTCACCAAGGAAGCTGCCGATCAGGCCGTCGTATCTCACGACATAGAACGGCATCCTCAGCTCATGGGCAAAGACTTCGGCCAGACTCGTCTTGCCCGTCCCGGGCGGGCCTACGAGCAGCACTTTGTGTCGCGGCTCGAGGCCATGCGACCTCAGCAACGCCATGTCGGCGTACTCGCTGATGAATTCCTGCACCTCTGTCGAGACCTCGGGAGACAGGATCAGGTCCTTGAGCCTGCGATCTGCCTTGAGCTCAACGAGCATTTCGCTCAGTTCCAGCGGGACATGATAACTTTGCGGGCGGGCCACGCTTCTTCGTTTCCTGCTGTCGGAGGCCATCGCGTCGACGATACGCTCGGCGATCCCGTTCTGCTGCTGGGCACGCGCCTCAGCCACCAGGGCCTGCAGGGAAAACTGCGAGGACGTACGGTCACCGGAATAGCCAGTGTCTTCTGTCCTACGTATCGCTCCGGTTCTTGTCATCTCCAATCTCGCTACTTCCACCAACGACTCGCGCCGCAGGCGTCCTCTCTCTCTCTCACAATGATAAGCCAAAAGGAGGCCGCCGCCAGAGGCTCCGATAAAAATGCCGCAGTCTACTGACTGTGCAATTTTAGGTTGTCTTCCTTAATGCCCAGTTTTCATAAGGGTACTTCCGGTAGCCAAATGCATAACCAGCCCCTCGTTCACACGCAACTTCCTGTGAAAACTCGGAGATCGAGGCCGAGAGCAACCGTCCGCCCCTTCGGTGGCCGCGTCTTCGGCCTACGAGGGCCTCCCAGCAGAACCCGCTTCTATCACTACCACCCCTTTGGGAAAAGGATTGGCGATGGCTGGCTCGATGAGATTGAACTTTCGTTTTCATTCCAACTAGGACAGCCGATTGAAATGGCGGCTATCCGCTGCCGTCGACCCAGAACCGGAAGGTCGGCAAACGGCCCCGCTGCCGACTGGTCCCCTTTCGCTTCCCTTCCGGCCGATAGTGCCCGAAGGAGAAGCACGATGGGACATTTCCAGCACGATCCTGCGATGCCGGAGCGCAAAGCTTGGAATGCTAGCCGGAACGTCGCTCGCGCGATCGAGCGCTCTTTTTCGTCATCCAACGCATCTCTTCGCAACGAACCTCAGGTTCAGGTCCCACAAAAGGTCTTATAGACGCGGCCATCGCGCGGTGGTGGCTCGGCATAGCTCGCGAAGCCTGGCTGGACTTCGTATGGCTTGCCGAGCACGGTCAGAAGGTCCTCGAACGGTCCGAACTCCTGTTTCTCCACGGCGGCCGCGATGACCGCCTCAACGCGGTGGTTGCGGGGGATAACGGCCGGATTGACGCGCTGCATGGAAGCCCGGCGCGCTGAACCTTCCTGCGGCTCTTGCCCGAGCCGTTTGCGCCAGCGCTCGGCCCAGTCGTCATATGGGGCAGGGTCTTCGAAGAGGCTGCGCACCGCGACGTCGCCTTCGGGTCCCATAGCGGCCTCGCTCAGGCGTCGGAAAGTCAGGGTGAAGTCCGCCTTGCCAGCGACCATCCGATCGAGAAGATCCTGCGTCAGCGCAAGATCGCCCTCCCGCTCCGACAAAAGTCCCAACTTGCTACGCAAGCCACTATTATACGCGTCGCTGAACCGTGCTGCGAAGGCAGAAAGCGCCTCTTGGGCCTGCTCCACGGATTTGTCCTGATCCTCAGCCAGGAGGGGCAGCAGACACTCCGCCAGCCGCGTCAGGTTCCACTGGGCGATCGCAGGCTGATTGGCATAAGCGTAGCGACCTAACTGGTCGATCGAGCTGAATACGGTCTTGGGATTGTAGATGTCCAGAAAAGCGCAGGGGCCATAGTCAATCGTCTCGCCGGCGATAGACATGTTGTCGGTGTTCATAACCCCGTGAATGAAGCCGACGAGCAGCCACTGCGCTACGAGGTTCGCTTGGCGCGCAATCACACTTTCCAGCAGTGCCAGGTAGGGGCGAGCAGCACCCGCGGCATCCGGGTAGTGCCGGGCGATCGCGTGATCAGCGAGAGCCCTCACCGCATCCACGTCCCCGCGCGCCGCGAAGAATTCGAAGGTTCCGATCCGCATGTGGCTGGATGCGACCCGTGTCAGCACTGCGCCTGGCAGGTAGGTTTCTCGTATCACCTCATCACCCGTCATGACCGCAGCAAGCGCCCGAGTGGTCGGAATGCCAAGAGCCGCCATGGCCTCGCTGACAATGTACTCGCGCAGAACGGGGCCAAGCGCCGCCCGCCCGTCGCCGCCGCGGGAAAACGGTGTTCGGCCGGAGCCCTTTAGCTGGATATCCCGGCGCACTCCTTCCTGATCGACGATCTCGCCTAGCAGGATTGCCCTTCCGTCGCCGAGCTGCGGCACGAACTGGCCGAACTGGTGTCCGGCATAGGCGGTAGCGATCGGCTCGGCACCTTCGGGAATCCGTTTGCCGGCAAGAATCTCAACACCCGCCTGCGTGGCGAGTTCTACCGGGTTGAGCCCGAGCTGGACGGCCAGCTCCTGGTTAAGCTTGAGGAGGTGCGGTGCGGAGACCGGGGTCGGGGAAACACGCGCATAAAACGAGCTCGGCAGCCGAGCATAGCTGTTGTCAAATGCAAAGCGTACCGTCATTCACACTCCTCAAACATCAACGGCAGTCGCGAGACGCTTCGTCGGTCGCAAAGATTGTTATCAATGACAATAGTGCCATCAGACTGCCGGTCCGTATGCTGATGTGGCGATGCTCGAACTTCATTTCCAGCTACGTCCAGAAATGGATGTGTCAGTGCCTTCGGGCAAGTAGCCTCTTCGAGCGGAACGGCTACGACGCTTCTCGCGCCAGCGAACGTCTGGTCTTCGCGAATCGGTAGCCTTAAGCCGCCTGACTGCTTTCGGCCCCATTTTTGACATTAAGTCAGACGGTCCCGCAATGCGCCGACGACAATTCTTTCTCTGAGATGCCTCAGTTGGCTCCACTTTGCATTCTGCTGGAGCTTCGTCGAAGAACATTCCTGCCGCTAACCCAAAGGTTATCGTGGAATTTTGCTAGCCACTCTCTTTGACAAGCAGCTTGGTTTCAATCGCTCCTTGAGGATAGGTTCTTCGCTTCAACTTTAGTTGGCGACGCTCTTGATGCCAGACGCGACCGCTGCGTTATCAGCGGATTGGGTTATGCTGTTGAAAAGGACACACGCACTTTCTTTTTTGCGGAAATTGAACCCTAAGCAGGATTTGTCGTTTGCACATTGCAGTATGCAGTCTGGATATCGGAGCGGAGAGGTCCAATAGGCGTTGCCAGAAATTTCCGTTTTTGTGGCGAACACCAAATTCGAGTAGCGCAAATTGCTCTCGACCACTTTTTTTGCGGCCATGATCGACTCTTCGCTTTTGACCAGTAGCGATGCGTCCCCTTTCATGAAACAAGCTCGAAATTTTGTGTTATAAGTAACCGCTAGACACCTGAAGTCGGTGTCGCAGGCGGTTTGACACTGCTCAGAACTCACGTTCCTAATTGGCATATCCGGCAGGTCGTTTCCGATCGCGTCCCACCCGGACACGACAACAAATCCACTATCTGGATCGACCTCTGTCGCAGGAGTTTCTGCGGGGACAGTTGCGGCCTGCTCTCGTGACGAGTCAGGAATGATGTCTGAAGACGCAAATGTGCGACCATCCAACCACGCGCATCTTGTTGCAAGATCGACGGCGGATGAATCATTAAGGCCGACCAACTGAAGCGTCTGAGCAGCAGCGCCAGGCCCGGCTGGTGGCGCTGTCGGGGCAGAACGAGCTGCCAATGATACATTTACGTCTACGCCGTTCACACTCCGCCGAGAGTAACACCACGCTCGGTCCCAGGTTTGGTCGTTCTCATCCTTGAAGTGGTGACCTGTGATTAACTCCCAAGTGGTGCCTTGGAACTCGACGTTCTTGGTGGCGAACTTGTTGAAGTCGACGGTCACCACGTCAGGCTTGGTAGGGACGTCAGCCTGAGGCGCCTGCTCCTGAGTTGGCTTTGGAGTTGGAACAGGAATAGGCGGCTCATCTTTTGGGGAGGTGAGATCGCTTGGCTGCTCTATGGTCGGCAAAGCCGCCGGCTCCGGCAAGGTTTTGTCCCATAGACCAAGATTGATGCCTAGCCCAATCCCGACCGCCGCCACTGCAATGGCTCCGCCAGTCGCCATTCGGCGAAAGGCGGTCGCCCGGGCTGTCTTCTCTTGGGCCGCGGCTTGAGCCTGCAAGGTTGGAATCGCTGACCTTTTGACGGCGAGATCGACGGCTTGCTCGAGCAGGGTGGTGTTATGCCGGACGAGCACTTTTGCGACCCTTCATTGATACCGTCACGAGGTCTGAGACCTCAGGCGGCAAATCCTGGTCGAGGGCCTTGCGAAGGACTTCGGGATCATCGGTGAAGAGCGGAACATAGAGGATCTCTTTGACCACCTTTTCCACAGGCACCTCAACCCGCTTCTCAACCTCTTTCTCGACCATAACTTCGACTGGTACCTTAATCGTTCGAATTCGGCGCCACCGCCAACTCAGAAGCATTCTGCGGAGCAGCCTGGAAGTCTTGCTGTCTGAATTGTCCTCTTCTCGGGCGGCAATGCGCTGGAGCGCTAGAGCGACCATTGCCGTAATTGGTCCCGCGAGCGCGGCAATGAGCGCGAGCGAGCCGAACCAAATCACAGAGATTATTCCGGCCTGTGCCTCAGTCACCAGTTCAGGTTTGCTGCCGTACCACCGTGAGGCAATACGGCGGACCTGATCTGTCCGCGCCATTGGGATCCGCTCCTTGGCCAAGGCGCTGAGGGCTTTGGCAATCTGGTCCTGTCTGACCTGGTTTTGCGCCGAGGTGTTTGCCTTGTTGGCTTCTGCCGCCTGGGCATCTGCGAGCCGTTTGCCCGCTTCATCCAATCGACGCTGCCAAGCCGCGGCATCACTATCGCGCGTTTGCTCCAGAGACGAACGCCTATCGACAAGCTTCTGCCTCTGGTCAGTAGTCATAGGAGGGCTATTTGCCCGCAAACGATCGAAATTTTCGCGCAGCGCGGCAATCTCTTGATCGAGCGGGTCAATCTGAGTGTCGAACTTGGTGATAATTTTCGTGCGGGGGTTCGCAAGTTTAGCCACTTCCGATTCTAGCCTGCGTGCCGAGTCGCTGTCCCCTGAATCGCGCGCCATCTTGATACGTTCAACAAAGCTGTCGCGTTGGCGCTCAAACTGATCGACAGCCTCTTTAACTTCGCGATCACGCTGTTGAATCAGCGCCGATCGAACCGCGTTTTTCTCCTCCACTTGATCGCGAACACGCGAGGCTTCTGGGGTAAGGGCTGTCGTTCCCTCCAATTCCGCATTGGCCTCGGCAATTTGCGACTGAAAGGTCGCACGCGATTTTTCCGCAAGAGAAGTCAGCTGCTCAATTTCGGAACGGGCTTGATCGACCTGATCGGCTCTTCGACCAAGTTCGTCAGCAGAGGCGAGCTTTGTCGCTTCCTGCTCAAGGGCATCAATCTTGTTTACGAGCTCCTCATAACGCAGCTGACGCAATGCGCCTGCCCTCTCCATTCCCATAAAGACAGTTTCGAAAGTGATGCCTGCAAGAACCAGGAGGAAGACCAAGATTATGGGCTTCCAGAGCCAAGACGCGCTGAAAAGCAGTGTAGCTATCGGTATCTTGGTGAGCTCCGCGATTGCCACCATGAGAAAGGGTGCACTGGCGAGCGTCAAATCCATTGCAGTGACAGACTCGCTTGCAGAAAACGCTTGTACGCCTAATGCTACACCTGTCGTAAGACCAATCGCTGCGGCCGCAATCTCTAGGGCCCAGGCACCACGGTAGGTCCACTGGCCATAGCTTGCCAGCTTTTGACTCATCACAGTCTGCATTTTACTCGCCCCCCCCGACAGGGCGACATCACGCCTTGATCGCCTGGCAGCATACACTTAACGGTTTTGAAAGTCTTAGTTAAGGCGTCTTCTCTCTATTGTCGCAATAACTTTTTCTGCCCTTCAGATATAGAATACCTCGTCAAAAAATGGGGTTAGCAGACCGCGCCGCCCATGCATGGTCTTCGTTAGATCGGTGTAAGCGGAAAGCCGAACAGGCCGTAGCGCGCATTTCAGCTAGCAGAGTGTTTCGCATGGGATCCCATCCTTGTCGCGATCGAGTTTTCCGCCCCATGAGCAGTTTTGCAGGTACCAGTTGGCTTCGTCGCAGGAACCGATCTGCTTGCACGTTCTCCGCGGCTCGCAAGAATAGCCGCTCTGCGCGACCAGCTTACGGCTGATGATGCCCAGTGGGCGGCTCGACGGCGCCGCGCCGTCGGCGTGCGCAGCGCGCCATTCCCAGGGTGCCTGAAACGTCCCGGCCCACAGGCCGATCTTTGAGGCTTGGGCTTGCGCCTGCTGCCCCGCATAGGCGCCCTGACTGTAGTGAGGCCAATCCAGCGCCTGGCCGTGCTGGACCATCCAGGCGGCCACGCCCGCGCCGTCGGCGCGCCGACAATCGCCGACAAAGCGGTGGTAGCGATCCCACGTCACGAATGTGCATTCGAGCGGCCTCGACGCGGCCAGGAAAGTGTCCAGCGCTTCGGCCGATCGCCGGCCGCAAGGATACTCGGCGCCATTCGCATCGCGGCACAGCTGTCGGCTCTCTGGCGCGTCGATGCCGTTGAAGCGGACGCGCTGGCCGTGGATTTCGATCGTATCGCCGTCAATGACGGATGCGACACCGGTAAGCAAGGCGGGCGCCGCCCTTCGTGGGCTGGCCTTTGATGCATCGTCGCTGCGTTGCGCGCCCGACGGCGCCAGGAAGGCAGCCACTGCCGCCGCTGCCGTAAGACTGAGCATTGCCGGCACGCTCGCAAGTTTGCGCCGCCACAGCTTGGCACCGGTGGGTCTCTGCCACCGATTGGATCGATATTTGCGGTATGGCCTGCTCATCCGCTACGCCGACCAGCCCGGCCATGCGCTGTCGACCATGGGCAGGCCGGCGCAATAGTAATCGTCAACGAACCGCCCGGTGGACCGGTCGCGGCAGCGCCAGATAACGCTGTAGTTCTGGCCATAGAATTGGTCCCACGCGACGCCATAGATTTGTGGTGGCGGTGGCCGGTAATATGTTCCGCCTCCATAGCCGTTGTTGGCAGCGACACCCACAGCTGCGCCGCCGACAGCCGCGACCGCTATTCCTGTCGCGACAGCATTGTCGGTTTTCACAAGCCTGGTGCACTTCTCTGCTGTTGCGCGCCTGCGCACTAGAAGGGCCGCTACCCGACTACGATACTGTTCGTCCGTGCTGCTGGCGAGAACGTGACATAGCGCAACGGTATTCATTGCCGTGAGATCGCTGTCCGACACGACAGTGCTCGTAGAGCAGCCGCTGACGCACAGGGCTGCACTTGCGATGAGTGCTCCAATTTTCATGTGAATTCCCCCAAACAAATATTGGGGCGAGTCCGACCTAGAAGTCCAGAGTTTTGTTTTTCACATTGCTACGATTCACAGCATGCTGCGGCTAGCTGGCATCCACTGCAACCAACTCTTCCGCCGGTCGCTGACTGATGCTGGGTTGATCTCAGCCACTCCAGAACTTGCCCGCTGGCTCAAAACCGGCGGGCTTTTTTTCCGCGACGCCGGAAGGCTCTATCTCGCCGCATGTTGTGGTACATCGGCACGCCGTCATCGGGCCGTGCCGTTGACCAAGGTGGCCCCTCCGCCATGGTCGGCCGGCGCAGCCTTGACCGTCCGCGCGGGCTATCCCAATCAAGCCCGCTGGCTTCGGTCGGCGGCTTTTTATTTGATCCCCGGCGCCGTCGGCTTGGATCTAGATCCTCGCCAGTGCCGGATTTGAAGGTAAGCTGCGGCGGTATGATCGCACTTCGCGCGGGACGGACCATTGGTGTGCAGCAAGAGCGCCGAGTTCATTCGGCCAAGATTCTGCACTAGGCCGAGGTAGGTGAAGGCAGATAGCTATCCGGTAATCGCTGAGATATTGGAGATAATGTTCCCCCATGGAGGTGTGTACCAGTATTATAAGTTTCCAAACTTCATGTAGGAACGCCGTGGACGAGCTGCTGTGTGCGCTTGCCGTAAATCGCTTCCGCGAGTTCACAGTCGGAGGTTGGCTAGGACCCTAACGCGAGAGCTTCAACGGCCCCCTTCGCGATGAACTCCTCAACGAGACGCGGTTCACGTCCCTGGCCCAGGCCCGCGCGAGGCTCAATGTATGGCGCGCCGATTACAACGGCGCGCGTCCGCACTCGCACATCGGATGGCAGACACCCAACGAATGTGCATCGACCTTCAACCCGCGACGGTCGCTCGCGCTGCGCAACGTGAAACGCTCCGCGCCAGCACCCGTCGCGTCCACTGGCCATCAGGGCAAATCCACCCGCGGAAACGAACTCAAGACTGGATAAAATTTGGGGGAAACGTCAGGGCGGCCATAACTTTGCAGTCTTCAGACGCGAGGCGGCCTACAACAGCGCTGCCCACCATGCTTGTGGCCCGCGACCCACACGGCTTTTCCCTTCAGATCGTACATTATGCTTCCTTCATGATTACCGATGTCTGCATGACCTTGAGGTCTTCCCGCACCATTTCCGCGGCGAGCTCGCGCACGGATGTCTCATGCACCCAGCCGAGCTTCTCCTTCGCCTTGGTGGCATCGCCCAGGAGAAGATCGACTTCCGTGGGGCGGAAGTAGCGTGGGTCTACCTGGACTAGGCATCTGCCGGTCTCGACATCATAGCCCTTTTCGTCGACTCCCTCACCACGCCATTCGAGCTCGACGCCGACATCTTTGAAAACCCATTCGACGAATTGGCGGACAGGGGTCGTCTTGCCCGTCGCCAGCACGTAATCATCCGGTTGATCCTGCTGCATCATCATCCACATACCACGCACGTACTCACGCGCATGGCCCCAATCGCGTTGAGCATCGAGATTGCCGAGATAAAGCTTGTCCTGCTTGCCGAGGTAGATAGCAGCGGCGGCGCGGGTGATCTTGCGCGTCACAAAAGTTTCGCCGCGCAGTGGGCTTTCATGATTGAAGAGAATGCCGTTGGAAGCATGGATACCATAGGCCTCGCGATAGTTGACCACGATCCAGTAGGCGTAGAGCTTGGCGGCGGCGTAAGGGCTGCGCGGATAAAAGGGCGTTGTTTCGTTCTGCGGTACGGATTGCACGAGGCCGTAGAGCTCTGAAGTCGAGGCCTGATAGAAGCGGGTCTTGTCCTTCAGACCGAGAAGGCGGATCGCCTCAAGAAGTCGCAATGTTCCGATACCGTCGGCGTTTGCTGTGTATTCCGGCGTTTCGAACGACACCTGGACATGGCTCTGAGCGGCCAAGTTGTAAATCTCGTCTGGCTGGGATTCCTGAACTACTCGGATGAGATTAGTCGCATCAGTGAGGTCACCGTAATGCAAAATTAGGCGCGGATCGGGATCGTGCGGGTCTTGGTAGATGTCTTCGATGCGACCCGTGTTGAAGGAAGAGGAACGTCGCTTAATCCCATGAACGACGTAGCCTTTTTCCAGCAGAAGACGCGTGAGATAGGCACCATCCTGTCCCGTTATGCCCGTAACCAGAGCAACTTTCCTGTTCTCGCCCATTTTCTTCCTGCTCTATGGTAGTTGAAGTTTCGAATCTGGCTCGCCACACCGGCGGCCCGCCTCATACCCTATGGTAGGATTTCGACAGATGCGGCGCGGAGCTCGTCATTGACAGTGTCAGCCAGCGAGCACACCTGCTCCTGCTTCGAGGCATAGCAAAACAGAGTCTCGCCGCTAACCTGCCTAAGTCGCACATGCGGCCTGAGTGCCGAACTCAGCTCACGGGGTGAGCGACATAGATTTCAATCACGTCGCACCCGATTTGCTCATCAATCAGCGAGTTAGGACGCCCTTCTGGGATTCTACATCCGTTCTCAAGCACGCACAGTCGGTTGCCCAGCCGCTCCGCTTCTTCCACGAAGTGGGTGGCCAGTGGAATCGTATTGCCCTGCGCCAACAGGGCACGTAGCAGTTCCCAGATAAAATGGCGAGCATGTGGGTCCAACCCACACTAGAACTCCACCATCCCTCTTTTGCGCTGACCAAGTAATCTTTGCCTGCTTCAGCGTCTTCTAATGGAAATTGTTTTGATCAGTGAAATCGATTGTTTGGATGAGGTGCATCCATAAAATGGATTGTTTGACAGGGCAGCGCGGCACCATCGGCGGCACAAAGTCGTGGGCGCGAGGTTTCGCTCCGCGCGAAGACAAAGTTCGTGGCAGTCGGGGGCTTGGGCGAACCGCACATCTGAGACGGCGGCGAAAAGCCGGGTAGGGCATTACGTATTGACCTCAAGGAATTTCGGGCGCGCTAGCCCGAAAACGGTGGCTGGGCTTCAACGATGGGCGGGACGAGGCGACCATCAAACTGTGATTCATACTGTAGGCGATCGCAGTGCGGCGAATTTGAACGGCCGCCTTTGCCAGCCCTCGCCATCGCATCCGGCTACAGGTGCCGAAGATCTTCTCGATCCGAGTACAAATTCTGTGGATCGGTTGGTTCCAGGCGTCGAGCTTTCGGCCTCGTCGCGCCCCCACATAGCGGTTGCGACGATGCGCGGCCTTCGACCCTTGGCGCGCACCGCGTCGCCGAGATGATTGCCTCGGTAGGCGCTGTCGGCAAACACTTCGCCGGGATTGTCGGGCAGAGCATCAGGAACGGCGTTGCCGTCCTCGGTGTGGGCGCCGTGACGGCGATCTCCTCGACAAGGGCCGTATCGGCGTAGGCACCGAAATGGGCTTTGAAGCAATGAAACGCTGGTCGGCGCTTGTACTTGACCCAATGGCCCTCTTCATCATCTTCGCTGGCCGAGGCGATGATCGCCGCATCGACAGGCGTGCCGATCTTCACCTGGATCGCTGAACTGGCGGGTGATCTCGGCGAACAACAGGGTCATGAACCTCAAGGGCCTGTCGAAAACGGACGAGAGCGGGTTCGCACAGGTGTCCGCTCTGACACCGAGAACCCGCAGAACCGTCGGAACGATCCTCCACATGGCTGCAGACGCCAAAATTCCTCTCCCGGCCATCGTCGCACAGCATCGCGTGCCAGTCGCTCAGTCCAGCCGGCTCGAAAGCTATCCGGCAGGAGTTGCGCCATGTTGGCGCACTTGAAAGCGTCAGAGGGCGCCGTGTCGCATCTTTCGATGGGACCGGACGCCATGATGGCCATAAATGACGTGGATGGCCTGCGCCTGACATTCGACGGCTGGCGGGTCCTGCACATCCGTCCTTCAGGAAACGCCCGCAAATGACATGTTACGTTGAGGCAGTTAAGAATTGGACTTGAAAAAGGGACTTTGTGGACTGCCTCGACCGGCTGTTTCGCTTAGCAAAGCGCGGCCCCACGTCAGCAGAGGCTCATGGTCAAGGAACGCCTTAGTATCCATCACATGGATGGGCCACATTCACGCAATCAATTTTACACATGTCGCCGGGCGCATTAGAGAACGCTGAATTTAAACCGGAAGCGAGTGTACCCGGCGTCAAGATTTGCGAGCGTCACAGAGATAAGGATAGGCAGTGCTGAGGAGCTCTTCTGCCCCACGCGCAGCCTCTACCAAATCGCCCGGCGTAACGGTCGACTAGTATCGATTAAGAGATCCCAAGTCAGATGCAACCTCGTCTCTGAAACGAGATTTCCGAAAATGCAGGTCAGTGGATTGGTAAAGCGCAGGTTCGTCGTCTCTCAGAGGCGTACGGGGTTCGGTGATTGTCTGTGGTCGCTGGCGGCCGCTTGGCGCTACGCTCAGCGGTCGGGACGAACGCTAGCCGTCGACTGGCGCGGGTCCTGCTATCTCGACCAACCCTTCACAAATGCCTTTCCGGTGTTCTTCCAACCGATCAATGACATCGCTGGCGTACCGGCTATTTGCGACGACCGGATCAACGACTTTTCCTTCCCGGGTCCATTCTTCCCGGAGTGGTGGAATAGGCCAGCGATCGACTGCCTTTACCGCCCAGATGAGCAGATTTTCCAAGAGCGCGACGAGTTGGGCGAGCTCTTTCAGGCCGAACACGATGTCGAAGCGAACACAGTAGTGTGTGACGCTTGCTTGATGTGGCGCTGCGATGAGGATGCCGAGCGGCAGGTCTTCCAGAGTGTCAAGCCTCGGTCTGAAATTCAAACACGCATAGATGCCATTTACCAAGAATGTTTTGTGGGGCACAGCATCATCGGGGTTCATGTTCGACATGGTAACGGTGAAGACATCATGGACCATGCGCCCTACTGGGCCGATCCGGAGTTCGCCGTTCGACAAGTGTGCACTGCGGTTGATAAGGCTAAAGCGTTGCCGCACCCCAAGCCTGTGCGGCTGTTCTTGTGCACGGACAGCGCGCAAATCCTGGATCATCTCTCGGCCAAGTTTCCCGATCTTCTCACCGTCCCCAAGCATTTCCGATCCGATCAAGACGGCCCCTTACACACTGCAGCACTTGGGATGGACGGCGCAATTTCCGCCCTCGTTGAGATGTATCTTCTCGGGCGCTGCGATACTGTAGTTCGGTTTCCTCCGACGAGCGCCTTTACACGATATGCACGCCTTTTCGTACCGCGGGTAATTGAGTTCGATCTGAAGGACCCAAGTCGTTTGATTTTGATAGAAGGCAGCCAAAGAGTCTCTCATCTTGATTAAGACCGCTACCTGGGCAATTCGGCAAATGGAACGAACAGGCATAGAGACATCGACCGCAATCCACGAGAGGCGGGCCATGGCATACGCTAAATGTCCCGCAGCTGCTCAGCTTGATCCGCAGGCTTGAGGATCCGGACACACTGCAGCAGTTCTTGGCTCCATTCGGGACTGTTGCCGACGTCGATGAAACCAACGGCCTTAGGGCACGAATACAGAATGACGAGATCATTCATCTGCGGCCGTCCGGCAACGCGCCAGAACTTCGCTGTTACTCGGAGCGCCGCAAGACCATCCTAGAGCGACGGCGGTCGTGACGCTGACGCTAAGGGCGCGGGCAATGACGTCCAGAGACGAAATCGAGGTTGTTTAATGAAAGTGGTTCCCGTCATCATCAGCGGTGGAGCCGGATCGCGGCTATGGCCCGCTTCGAGGCAATCGCACCCCAAACCTTTCCTTAAAGTAGCAGATGGACATTCTCTCATTCAGCACACTGTGCTGCGCGTCGGTTCGATAAAGGGCGTAGTGGAACTCGTCGCCGTGACATCTGGGGAACACCTCTTCCTTACCAAGGACGAGTTCGACGAACTAGATTCCGTGGTCCTGCCACGCACCTTTTTGCTCGAGCCTGAAGGCCGGGATACGGCCGCAGCCGTTGCGGCAGCCGCCATCCATGCCAAGGCAACGCAAGGCCCTGACGCGATTCTATGCGTCTTCCCAGCCGATCACATGGTTGGCAACCTGCCTGCATTTTTAGACGTCATGTGCCGGGCCATCGAACATGCGAAGCTCGGGCGGATCGCCACATTGGGCATCACCCCAACCAGACCGGACACGGCATTCGGCTATATCGAAGCGGATGGTGAGAAAGTCGTCCGTTTCGTTGAAAAACCGGATCTGGACACAGCCAAAGCCTATGTCGCGTCCAAGCGCTTCTTCTGGAACGCCGGCATTTTCTGCTTTAGCGCACAAACCATGCTCGACGAGATGGCATCGCATTGCCCCGCGGTGATCCAGGCCGCCTCCGACAGCTACGAGAACGGGCGCTTCAGTCAAGGCGAAGGCTTTGCCAAAATCGAACTCGCGCCTGAGCATTTCGGCTCCGCCCCGCGAATCTCGCTCGACCACGCTGTCATGGAGAAGACGAACAAACTTGCCGTGGTTGCCTGCGACATGGATTGGAACGACATCGGATCCTGGAACGCAATGGCCGATTTGATCGCCCCCGACGAAAGCGGGAACAGGATACGCGGCGATGTGCATATGGTCGACACGACCGGCAGCTATGTGAGCTCCGACAAGCGCGTCATCGGCACGGTCGGTGTCAGCGATCTGGTGATCGTCGATTCCCCGGACGCTTTGCTTGTCGCATCCCGCGACCGCGTTCAGGACGTCAAGAAGCTGTTCGAGGGCCTCAAGGCTTCAGGACATGAAGCTCACCTGGTCCATAGCACGGTACACCGGCCGTGGGGTACCTACACGGTTCTTGAGGAAGGCGAGCGCTTCAAGATCAAACGCATCGAGGTGAAGCCCGGTCGGCGGCTGAGCCTGCAGATGCACTATCATCGTTCGGAGCACTGGGTCGTGGTCAGCGGCTCCGCGAAAATCGTCAATGGCGAGCAGGAGTTGTTCCTGGCGACAAACCAATCAGCCTACATCCCCTGCGGCCATAAGCATCGGCTGGAGAACCCAGGCAGAATTGACCTGGTGATCATTGAAGTGCAGAGCGGCGATTATCTCGGCGAGGATGATATCGTTCGCTTCGACGACGTATATGGTCGAACGTAGATTTCACCCGCATGACGAGAACGGTCAACGTGTCGCTGACTAATTACCACTAGGAAGGCCGTCTGCCCACTCAGGACCGGATGCTTGTGGAATCGGGAATTGACCAAGGCAGCGGCGAATGACCGCAATCGGCATCAGGGTGGGACAAATCAACCGGAAAAGACCGGAGAGCATAGTAACGCAACACAGTCCCACTGTCGAATAGCCTTTGATATTCTGACTTTCCAAGCACCCTCAGGGCCCACCAAAATTATATCAATGGCTTATGGCCGACTTCGCTCTGAAGTGGGCCAAATCGACCTCGCTATCCCCGCAGCACTCAGTTCGATTGTTTTCTCATGAAAACGAGCAAGGACCGGGGGAGGGCGATCTTGTGCTGGCTTCTATGTCCAATCTTGCTCCTGTTCGTCGTCAGGTTGTGTGCAGCCACATAGCGCGGCTATCGCGAGGCTGGAAGGCCTCCGATCGATAGGTGCGGCGAACGGCGGCAACGAGGTGCGAATAGGATGGCTGAGCGTATGATCGAGAATACCGCAGTTGCGGTCTAGCGCGAAATGCAGCGTCTGTGACTCATCGGTCATTGCAGCGGGAAATCATGACCCTAAGCCGCCCTTCATCAGCCCACCAGCGCCCAGAAGAAGGCGAAGATCCGTCACAATGCCTACCTGTACCAAGGCTTCAAGCAGTTCACCGCGAATGTGAAGACCGCCAGCCATTGCTTCTTCATTTTCGGCCATTCGCTCGCTACGAATGACGACCACATCCTTAACCGCATAGCGCGTGGCAAGTTTCTGGCATCTATGGTGAACCAGCATCCGCGGATAACCAGCGGATCATGAACCACGCGAACGAGCTAGCGGTGCAGCGCAACGAAAAACCGCCGCTTGATGTCGTCTTTTATGATGCTGCTACAGTTCATGTCTGGGGTTTAGGCTTAGAAGCGGAATGACTGCCAACCAGGTCATCGAGCCGGAAACTGACCGGCCGGTCGGCCCAAAAATGACATTCAGTTGCCTCCAGCCTTTCGACACGAGCCACTTCACGATCTCGCGATTGCCAGCTAGCGGCTTGTTGCTCGAGCTGCGCGATCCTAGTCTGTGGTCGCTATGCCTCAGCAAGAAGAGTCCGGTTCCTAGCCGGGCGGAGGCGCAACGAGATAGCCAGCTCAGGACAAGGAGAGCAAGCCATGGTCGCTTTTACCCTCAATGGCGAGGCGCGAACACTCGACGTCGATCCAGAGATGCCGCTGCTCTGGGCGATCCGTGACGGCATCGGACTCACAGGAACGAAATTCGGTTGCGGCCTTGCCCAGTGCGGCGCTTGCACGGTTCACGTTAACGGCATGCCGACGCGCTCGTGCCAGACCGCAGTCGGCGACATCGAAGGAGCCTCGATCACCACCATTGAGGGCGTGTCGGGCAAGATCGGCGAAACGGTCCAGGCCGTGTGGGCCGAGTTCGACGTACCTCAATGCGGCTATTGCCAGTCTGGCCAGATCATGTCGGCCGTGGCCCTCCTGACCGAGACGCCGAAGCCGACGGACGATGATATTGATTCGGCGATGAGCGGCAATCTCTGCCGCTGCGCCACCTATCATCGCATCCGCGCGGCCATCCACGAGACCGCCAACCGGCTGGAGACTTGAGGCATGTTGCAGTTTCTCCCGAAGCATAATGCCGTGGGGCCCACGCGCCGCCAGTTCCTCCTCGGCACGGCCGTCACCACCGCGGGCCTCGCCGTGGGTTACCGGCTAATGATGGCCGCGCCCGCCAACGCACAACCGACGCCTGCAGCGGTCCAGGCGAACCCCTTCCAGACCTATGTCGAGATCACACCGGAGAACCGAATCGTCATCCACTCGTCGCAGTTCGAGATGGGACAAGGCTCCTATTTCGGCATCGCCACCCTGGTTATGGAAGAGCTCGACGGCGCCTGGGCGCAGGTCCACGTGGTCGGCGGATATGGCAATACCGCGCTCTACGGCAATCTCGCCTGGGGCGGGGCCGCGCAGGGAACCGGTGGCTCCACGTCGATGAGTTCGTCGTGGGAGCGCTACCGCAAGGCGGGTGCTGCCGCACGGGCCATGCTGGTGGCGGCCGCGGCGCAGCGGTGGGACGTGCCAGCCGGCGAGATCACAGTCGCTTCCGGGGTCGTGTCGCACGCCTCAGGGATGCAGGCGCGCTTCGGTGACCTGGCTGAAGCCGCAGCGGGAATGCCGGTTCCCGACGATGTGCCGCTAAAGCCGCGCGACAAGTGGGCCCAGATCGGATCGGACAGCCTCAAGCGCTACGATTCCGCCGGCAAGACCAATGGCGCGCAGACCTACACGATCGACCTGAAGATGGATGGACTCAATACGGCCGTTATGATCCATCCGCCGAAGTTCGGCGCTGAGATCGAGAGCTTCGACGCCTCCAAAGCCAAGGCACTCGACGGCATTGTCGATGTCGTCCAGACGCCGCGCGGCATTGCCGTGGTCGGCAGGGACATGTGGACGGCGCTCAAGGGCCGCGATCTCGTGGAGGTGACCTGGAACGAAGAGAAGGCCGAAAGGCGCGGCACGGCCGAGATCATGGCCGAATACACTAAGGCAGCAGACGATCCGGGCGCGGCCACCGCGCGCGACGACGGTAACACTCCCGCAGCGTTGGCCAGTGCTGAGAAAGTCATCCAAGGGCACTACGAATTCCCCTATCTTGTCCATGCTTCGATCGAGCCACTCAACGCGGCCGCCCGAATCAACGAAGACGGCACCATCGACGTCTGGGGCGGACACCAGATGCCCGACCTTTATCAGGCGGCTGCCGCTCAAGTAGGCGGCACCACGCCGGACAAGGTGAGGCTGCACGTGATGAAGACCGGCGGCAGCTTCGGCCGCCGAGCGGTCTCGGACGCAGATCTCATTATCGAAGCTGTTTCCACAGCGCGTGCACTGGGACCCGGCAAGCCAGTGAAGGTGCAGTGGACCCGCGAGAACGACATGCGGGGTGGGCGGTACCGGCCGGCCTATGTGCACGCAGTCGAGGCGGGGCTCGACAAGGAAGGCAATGTCGTCGCTCTCCATGACCACATCGTGGGCCAATCGATCGCGGGCGGTTCGCCCTTTGCGGCGATGATCGAGAACGGCATCGATCCGACCTCCGTAGAGGGCGCCACCAACCTGCCCTATGCGATCCCGAACCTGAAGGTCGAGCTGACCACCACGGACGTGAAAATCCCAGTGCTGTGGTGGCGTTCGGTAGGCTCCACCCACACCGCTTACGCAATGGAAACCCTGATCGATGAGCTCGCCGCCGCTGCGAACCGTGATCCGGTCGACTTCCGCTTGTCGATGCTCGGTCACCATCCACGGCATGCCGGCGTGCTGAAATTGGCTGCTGAGAAGGCAGGCTGGGATAAGCCTCTGCCGGAAGGCCGTTTCCGCGGCGTGGCCCTGCATGAAAGCCTCTCGACTTATGTCGCCGAGGTGGTCGAGATCACCTTCAACGATGGAAATGATTTCAAAGTCGACCGCGTCGTCTGCGCGGTAGATTGCGGCACCGCGATAAATCCTGACCAGATCCGCGCTCAGATGGAGGGCGGTATCGGCTTCGGGCTAGGCGCGATCCTCCAGGAGGAGCTGACCCTGACGGGCGGTGTCGTAGACCAAGAGAACTACGACACCTATATGCCGCTCAGGATCGAGCAGATGCCGCGCGTCGAGGTGCACATTGTGCCGTCCGACGAGCCGCCCACGGGCGTTGGCGAGCCGGGTGTGCCGCCGATCGGCCCGGCCGTCGCCAACGCGCTACGGGCGGCGACGGGCAAGACGATCCGCAAGCTGCCGATCATAAAGAACTTGTCGGCATAGCCGGGAATGACACCATGAAAACGGCCGCGATGAAGATCGCGGTCGTAGGTCGTTTTTGAACGCCTCCTGACATGCGATCACCTCCATTCGATCAATTTCCGGCGGCTGCCCGGTCCAATATACGGTTTAGAGACGGTAACCCGTGTTCTGAACGACCGCAGACGGTCGTTGGTGCTGGTAGCACTAAAGATCCGCTTTCGAGACGGGCCCCATAACAGGACATTGATGTCTTCGCGCTGAGCGTCAGCAGTTGGCGCAAATGCCGCACGCAAATGACGCAAGGCGAAAGGAAGATCGCGTCGGTGTGCAGCCTTCCTGAGAAAGGTCGCGGTAGCCGCTTCTTGGCGCGAGAAGCGGCCGGTCCTCTGACGCGCAAACCTCCCTTCCGAGTGAGGCGTTCAGTGCGTCGGCTTGGTGGACTGAGGCACTTCTGAGTGGGACAACAACATTGAAAAACATTGGAAAAGATTTGAATGCTCTGAAGTCCCACTGATCTCTTACCAATTGATTTTTATGGCTTTCTGAATACCCTCCGGGCCCACCAAAGTCCATAATGGTGCCGACACGCTCGTCGTCGCGCCAGATCACCTCATTGCCGATCAGAATTGGCGCGCTATCGGCGCCGCCAAGAGAGAGAACTGAAGCAGGCGCGAGCGCGGCGCCTTGCCTCGCTGGGGCCTCCACGATATGGCGCCCTATGAAATCGTCTGGCTTGCTCCAACCGACAGCCAAGCCCAGGCCGGCCTCGATTGGGGTGTCCTCGGCGCCGATATCGATGCCCATAAGACGATAACCGCGCTCCAAGCGGCATGCGGCGACGGCATGAAGGCCGGCATAGCGGAGAGCGAATTGGTCGCCTGCCGATACGAGCAAGTCGTGCAGTAGCCGCACATCTCACATGGCCCTATACGTGGATCCCCTCTGCGAGAGGCAGGGTCTCGGGATCCAATGCGGCAATGCGCTCCAGCGAGGGCAGCGCCAGAGCCGTCCCCGCGATGTCCTGGACAATTCCTCCCAGATCGCGAATTCGCCCTTCCCGATCCAGCAGTCCGGGACGTTCGGCGCCGGCAGGCCCGTAGCGAAGCAGTTTCATGCATGTGTCTCGATTGTCACTCGTTTCTTACTGGAAATCGCTTGCCGCATTGCGCGGCGGTACTGCTTCGGCGCTACGCCGGTTTGCTGGCGGAAGAATCGTGAAAAATTCCCTTGGGCATCGAAGCCCAGATCGCCGGCTAGCCGGGTGAGGTTCGTTCCTTGCTGTCTCATGATCGAAATAGCGTGCTCGATGCGCAAGGTGTTCCAGTACGTACCTGGTGTGAGATCCATGTGGTCGCGGAACATCGAAAAGAAACGGGCCCGCGACATCCCGGCGTGGCGAGCGATCTCGTTAAGCGAATGCTCGCGGGCGATATCGCCCTGCATCAAGCGGATGGCCTTTGACAGGCGAAAATCGAGCGGGGGCCTTCCGTCGGCACTGTCTCGTCCGCCCTTCGCGGCGCCAAGCAAGCCGAGCAGCAGTGCTTCCATACGTGCGTCGATCTGGAGACCGTTGCCGCCGGCGAGGTCGCGCCCAATCCCGGCGGCAAGGGCCTGGCTTGTCCGGTCGAGCTTCAGTTCGACCGTCGTAAAACGGCTCGTCGGATCGGCCCCAGCGAGAATGGTCCCCAGCCAGCGCCGGTCAAGATAGAATGACAGCGTCTTAGCGCGGCCTCCCTGAGGTAGCGAGACGCTATGAGATACAAACGGCGCGATGAGCGTAGCCCGATCTTGATCGAACCCGCCGCGTTTCGACGCTACACTTAGCTCGACCGGGTCCCCTTCGAGCCAGACGCTGAGATTGGCCATCGAGTGCGCGTGCTCGGCTAGCGGATCCGAAAGCTCCAATACGCTCACATGGCCGAACGAGCCGTAGTGAAGCTCATAGATCAAGGACACGGCTTCCTCCCAAAGCGTGACCAATTGCTTCGCAATCAATCTATTCGTCTATTCTTGAGCGAGCGACCAATAATAGGATTGACTCGGCAGCGCAAGTGATTGTTTATCGATCGACAAACAAAGTGCACGAGGAGACCATGATATGAACACGATGAAGGGGCCTGGCCTGATGCTCGCCCAATTCAGTGCCGATGCCGCACCATTCAACAGCCTCGAGGGCATTGCCGACTGGTGCGCCAATCTCGGCTTCAAGGGTGTCCAAATACCGGCTTGGGATCGGAGGCTGTTCGACGTGGAAAAGGCGGCGGAAAGCCAGGCCTATTGCGACGACATCAAGGGTATGCTCGCTGAGCGTGGCATCGTCATCACGGAACTCGCGACCCATCTTTTTGGGCAACTCGTCGCCGTGCACCCGGCCTATGACGCGATGTGCGACGGCTTTGCCCCAGAAGCTCTGCGCGGGAAGCCCAACGAGCGAAGCGCGTGGGCCGTGCAGCAGGTGAACCTAGCGGCAAGGGCTTCGAGGAGGCTCGGGCTTAGCGCGATGGGAACATTCTCGGGAGCGCTACTGTGGCCCTATTTTTTCCCTTTTCCTCAGCGTCCGGAAGGGATCGTAGACATTGCATTCGAAGAATTGGCGAAGCGATGGTTGCCAATCCTGGAGGCTTGCGAGGAATCAGGCATCGACCTCTGCTACGAAATTCACCCGAGCGAAGACCTGCATGACGGCGAAACCTTCGAAATGTTCCTCGGTAAGGTCGGAGGCCATCGGCGCTGCAACATCCTCTACGATCCGAGCCACCTGCTGCTGCAACAACTGAAATACCTGGACTACATCGACATTTACCACGAGCGCATCCGGATGTTTCACGTCAAGGACGCGGAGTTCAATCCGACCGGTCGACAAGGCGTCTACGGCGGATATCGGGGCTGGACTGACCGGGCGGGCCGCTTCCGCTCGCTGGGAGATGGCCAGGTCGCGTTCCGACCGATCTTCTCAAAACTCGCGCAATACGGGTTCGAAGGCTGGGCGGTTCTGGAATGGGAATGCTGCCTGAAGAATCAGGAAGATGGAGCTGCCGAAGGTGCTGCGTTCATCCGTGACCACATCATCAGGGTCACCGACAAGGTCTTCGACGACTTCGCCGGAACGGGTGCCGATCGGGATGCCAATCGCTGGATGCTCGGGCTGGGCGTGTAGGAGGAAGTCATGCAACGCACAACTGTAGAGAATGACTCTGAGGCCGGCTTCGTTCACGGCTACAGCGAGGTCGGCGACGTTCGCCTGCACCATGTTTCGGTCGGCGATGGACTGCCGGTCCTGCTCATCCCCGGCTGGCCCCAGACCTGGTATGTCTGGCGGCATGTCATGAAAGGCCTCGCCGAGGCGGGTTTCAAGACTATCGCGGTCGATCCCCGCGGCATCGGGCAGTCGAGCCGGCCGGCTCGAGGATATGATACCGCGACCGCAGCGGCGGATCTGCACGGCTTGATGCGTTTGCTCGGATATGCGCGGTTTCAGGTCGTTGGCCACGACATCGGCAAGTGGATCGGCTACGCGCTCGCAGCCGATTTCCCGGATGCGGTGGAGCGCGTCGCTCTCATGGATGCGAGCATTCCGGGGATCGCCCCAAATGCCGAAATCTTCGGCCCTGTCGAGAAACTCAAGTTCCGCTGGCATTTCATGTTCAACCAGCTCTCTGACCTCCCAGAGATGCTGATCCAGGGTCGCGAGGCGCAATATCTCACCTGGATGTTCGAACAGTGGTCGGTTCAGCGCGAGGCGGTCGCGGTTGACACCTACATCGCCGCCTATTCAAGCCCGGGCGCCCTCAGGGCGGGCTTTTCATACTATCGAGCTATCCCGGAAACGATCGCCCAGAACACGGAGCGCCGGAAAACTCGACTGAAGATGCCGGTTCTGGCGATGGGCGGGGAGTTTTCCGCCGGCGACGGATCGCGCGCGATCCTCGTCGACGTGACAGAACAACTGCGCGGCGTCGTCGTGAAAGGTAGTGGCCACATCGGTCCGGAAGAGGCGCCGGAAGCCGTGCTTCGCGATCTTGTTCCATTCCTTGCGGGTACCGACTGAAATCTTGGGAATCTCTTTGGAGTCCCTTGAGGCCGGTCAAGAGCGAGAGGTGCCGATACGATGAATCCTTCTGTTGGCCGTGTCGGTCGGCCATATTGGGGCCTCTCGATGGAATCAAGTTAGCATGTCCTTTAGCCGATAATAGGTGCCTACCATCGGCAGGAACCACGGCCTGCCGGTATGCAGCGGGACTGCATTCCAGTGCATGCCATCGATTGGATTGGTATCCGTGCGGCCCATTGCAATGTCTGCTAAAACACTTCCGATCAGCGTCGATAATTGCGCGCCATGCCCCGAATAGCCCATGCCGTAGATCAGGCGGCACCGAGTAGCTGGGGGCTGGCGCCACCGGCCTCCGGAGCACGATGCCCGATGCTGGTCAGCATGTCGGCGAACCCATGCGCAAGGCCGGCTTCGTCACGCCGATCGCGTAGCGATGTTGCATCGACCGTTCCAGGACCTTGAAGAAGTTCATGTGCCGCGCCTGCGCGCGATGAATCGCGCCGAGCCGGGTGTCGACCACAGGTATTTCGAAGCCAGCCTCGACGAGAAGCGCGCAGACCTCGTCCGCTTTGGCGCCGTGCGAAAAGTGGAGCCGTGACAGGATGCTGCGATGGCGGCCCACCATCGCCTGATCCACTCCGTGGACTGGCCCGACTGTCCGGCCAACAGCCCTTTCCAGGACTTGTCGCAGAGGGGTAACCCAGGTCCTACTGACGAAATCACCATCAATGATCAGCAGCCGTCCGCCAGGCTTGAGCAGCGAGAACCATTCGGCGAACGCCGCTCGCGGATCCACCAACGTCCAGACGAGATGACGGGTGACGAGGACGTCGTAGCTTTCTCCTTTTTCAAGGGTGCGCTCGGCGTCGCCGATCAGAAACCGGATGCCGCTTTCCCTCTGCGTCGCCTTTGCACGCGCGCGGGCAAGCATGGCCTCTGACCAATCGAGCCCGGTCACGGCATAACCCAGGTCGTGCATGAGATGGGATACAACCCCGGTGCCGCAAGCGAGGTCGAGCGCGCGACGCCCATCCCCGGGGCCCAAGTGCTTGAGCATCAGCCTGTGCCAGGCCATGCGTTCCCGCTGTGAGAAGATTTCATGCCCCACCGAAAGGTCGAATGTTTCGGCGCGCGTCGACCAATAGTCGCGTATCTCGTCCCGCAGCGAATAATTGGGCTCGCCCGCCATTCCAGACCCCTTGTCGTCGTACCAGTCTGGAATTGCTCTAAAAGATATTTCTTGAGAATTGAAGTCATCTTTTATAAGGCACCTCTGGCTAATCCACTTCAAGAGAGGGCGCGATGAATTTCGGAAAGGTCCCAGCAGGGACGATGGCGGCCGCTATCGTCGCCCTGTCGATGACGCTGGCCGCCAGGGCCGAAATGGTTGCAGTGACTGACATCACGGGCCGCCAGGTCGAGGTGAACGTCCCGGTCGAGAGGGTAATCCTAGGTGAGGGCCGGCAGGTCTATCTCGTCGCGGCGCTCGACACCGAGGACCCGTTCAAGCGCATCGCTGGCTGGCGCGAGGATTTTAGCCAAGCGGATCCGGACAACTACGCCGCCTATCTCGAAAAATTCCCCAGGATGGCGGAGATCCCCACCTTCGGCGGTTTCAAGGACGGCACTTTCGACGTCGAGCAGGCGGTGTCGCTCAAGCCCGACGTCATCCTGATGAACATCGAGTCGAAGCAGGCCACGGAAGACGCCAAATATATCGAGAAGCTCGCCGCCGCCGGCATTCCGTTGGTCTATGTCGATTTCCGCGAGCGTCCCTTTACCAACACCGAACCCAGCACGCGCCTGTTCGGCAAGCTGTTCGGCAAGGAGGAGCGCGCCGAGGAATTCATCACCTGGCGCGCCGCCGAGATCGCGCGCGTTACCGACGTCATCGAGAAGGCCAAGCCGGAAAGGCCCAAGGTCTTCATCGAACGCGCCGGCGGCTATTCGGACGATTGCTGCATGAGCTTCGGCGACGACAATTTCGGCAAGTTCGTCGAGATGGCGGGCGGCGACAACATCGCCAATGACATCATCCCCGGCACGTTCGGCACACTCAATCCCGAACAGATCATCGCCTCCGACCCGGATCAGATCATCGTCACCGGCGGCTCGTGGGAAGCCTATGTGCCGGGCGGTGCCTGGGTCGGCGTCGGCCCCGGCCGTGATGAGGCAGAGGCGCTGCGCAAGCTGAAGGCGCTGACCGAGCGGCCGGCGCTGACCGGCGTGAAGGCCGTCGAGGACGGCGCCGTGCATGCCATCTGGCATCAGTTCTACAACAGCCCCTATCAGTTCGTCGCCATCCAGCAGATGGCGAAGTGGCTGCATCCGGATCTTTTCGCCGATCTCGATCCCGAGGCGACCTTCAGGGAGTTGCAGGAGAAATTCCTGCCCGTCGCATACAGGCCCGGCCACTGGGTCTCGCTGACCGATGTCGATTGAATCGACGGCCATCAGCACCGCGCTCGACAGCACCGATGGACGAGGGCGTTACCGCGCTCTCGTCTGGCGGCGGCAGTTGATCCTTGCCGGCCTCGGCGCTGCCCTGCTCTTCAGCCTGTCCGTCGACCTTGCGGTCGGTCCCGCCCGCTACGGACTTGCCGAGGTCGTGCGGGCGCTTGTGTTTCCCGACACGGTGCCGCAGCAGGTGCGCGTGGTGCTCTGGGACATCCGCATGCCGGTAGCCCTGATGGCCATCGTCGTCGGGGCGGCGCTCGCCGTGGCCGGCGCACAGATGCAGACCATCCTCAACAACCCGCTGGCGAGCCCCTTCACGCTCGGCATATCCGCCGCCGCGAGCTTCGGCGCCGCGCTTGCACTTGCCTTCGGGGTGAGGCTTATCCCCGCCGCAGTCGAATATGTAGTGCCGATCAACGCCTTTGTGATGGCGATGCTGGCGGCCTTCCTCATTCACGTGCTGAGCGTAAAGCGCGGCGTCACCGCGGAGACCATCGTGCTGCTCGGCATCGCGCTGGTTTTCACCTTCAATGCGCTGCTCGCGCTCGTCCAGTTTTTCGCGTCGGCGGAAGCGCTGGCGGCGGTCGTCTTCTGGACAATGGGCAGCCTCACCAAGGCCACCTGGCCCAAGCTTGCAGTCACCACATTCATTCTCCTCGCAGTCTTACCCATTTTCGCCCGGCGCACCTGGGCGCTGACGGCGTTGAGGCTTGGTGAGGACAAGGCGGCCAGCTTCGGCGTCAAGGTCGGCCGCCTGCGGCTTGAGACGCTGATTCTGGTGAGCCTTCTCGCCGCCATCCCCGTTGCCTTCGTCGGCACCATAGGCTTTATCGGACTTGTGGGCCCGCACATCGCGCGCATGGTCATCGGCGAGGACCAACGCTTCTTCCTGCCCGCCTCGGCCCTGTCGGGTGCGCTCATCCTGTCGGCCAGTTCGGTCGTCAGCAAGTCGCTTATCCCGGGGACGGTCTTCCCGATCGGCATCGTCACCTCACTCATTGGCATCCCGTTCTTCATCTCGCTCATCCTGTCTAGCACGAGGCGCTCATGGTGACGATCCGGCTCGAGGCGCTCGGCGCGCGCTACGGCACGAGCCTCCGGCTTCGGGATGTGACGACGCCAGCGTTCGAGGGCGGAGACATCGTGGCGGTGATCGGTCCGAATGCCGCCGGGAAGTCGACGCTCTTCAGGCGCATCGCCGGCCTCCTGCACGGACCGGGAGCAATGCATGTCGAGGGGGCCATTCGCGGGAAGAGCGGCATCTGCTACATGCCACAGGAAACGTCCGCCAACGCGGTGCTCACCGTCTATGAGTCAGTGTTGCTCGCCCGCAAGCAGGGTATGGGCTGGTCTGTGAGCGACGATGATCTGGCTCGCATCGACGAGACCCTGGCGGCGCTCGGCATCGCCGATATCGCTTTCCGCAACATCGGCGAGCTTTCCGGCGGCCAGCGGCAACTCGCCAGCCTGGCACAAACGCTTGTGCGTGAGCCCGAGGTCCTGCTGATGGACGAACCGACATCAGCACTCGATCTGTCGCGGCAGGTGGAAGTGCTCGGTCTCATGCGGGAACTTGCTCAGGCGCGAGGCATGGTCGTGCTGATCGCCCTGCACGACCTCAATCACGCCCTGCGCTTCAGCGATCAGACAATGGTCATCGCGGACGGCCGGCTGGTCGCATGCGGGTCATCGCCGGACGTCATCACATCCGATCTGCTGCGGGACATTTATCACCTCAACGCGCGCATTGAGCCCTGCTCGCGCGGCATCGGCCATGTCATCGTGGATGGCGTGGCGGATGGGCGTCGGACGGTCATAATGCCGGCAGCGGAAACCGAATCGGGGATTAGGAGCAGATTCGAAGCGGCAGCCGTTCCGGCCGCGTGATACGGCAACCGAATTATGCCGGTTGATCGACGCGCGCACTGATCGACCTGATCCTCTGGCCGCTGGTTGAAGGCGACAGTGTGCTTGCATTCAACTCAAGGCGTGGCCGGCCAATCCATAGACCCAAGGCCCATTGTCTTCCCGGTTCAGAAAGCGGTGCCCTTTGGACATGGTCGTAACGGTCTCGGCGATGCCGAGGCCGCACTGCTGGAGAAACGCGGCAAACACGCCATCCTTCTCGCGCGTATCGACGCGGGCGAACCGTCCTGCCAGTTCCTTCAGATGCACGGCTGTGAGATGGACCGCGTCTAGATCGTTGCGCGCGACCATGGGGCCGATCACGTGGCCACGCCCGAACTCGCGACACATGGAATAGCCGACGATCTCGCCGCCACGGCTCAAAGTGCAGATTGAGGCATCGGCCGCGAGCAACGCGAGCAGCCTCTCGCGGTTTGTCCCAAACGCGCGCGTATCCAACGCCGTGATCTCCTTCAGCCTGTCGCTCGATAGCGCCTGCAATTGACCGTCCAGGGCCGGCATTGTTGGGGGTGTCTGTGGGACCTCCCCCTGGCGCATGTATACGATCGCCTCGGTCGTGAAACCGAGTGAGACATAAAGAGGATAGGCAGCATGGGTAGCATTGAGTGCCAAGTTGCGATCGCCGCATTGCTCGAGCACCAAGTCCATGAGCCATCGGCCGCCTCCTTGCGCTTGCGTGCGCGGCGTTGTGATCACTACGCCGATGGTGGCGAAATCGTCCCCGTGGGGAAACCACATCGCGCTCCCGAAAACGCGTCCAATACCATCAACGGCAACAATGCCGCGGCCGGCGCGGCGCAGAAAGTCCCAATCCTTCGGCCGATGAGGCCAGCGGACTGAGATCGACAGCGCGTGCAGTAGCTTGACGTCGACATCATCAATGTCCCGCGCGACCAGTTCGAAGGATTTCAGGCGTACTGATCTCTGCATCTCAGTCGATCCGGTCCTTCAACGAATGCGCAAGGCACGCGGTGCTAAGGCTCCGATTGCCATGTTTGCGACAGGCCTCTTTTGCAGCATCTTTACAGGGGAAAGCCAGCAGGTTTCGCTGGTTTGAGGTGCTTTTTCGCAATCTTCGGCCAAAGCACGGCGCGATTCGGCAGGGAACACTTCTCCATACGGGTAGGCTGGTCGCGACCGGTGATAGTGTGCAAGCAGAGCGACCGCCATGAACGTGGAAGAAATCCTCGCGACTCTGGTTGCATTTCCCTCTGTTGTGGGCACGCCAAACAGCGCGATCGTCGATTGGATCCGCGACTACTGTCAGGCGGCAGGAGCCGAGGTGACAGTTCTCCCCGGACCCGAGGGTGACCGGTCCAACCTCTTCGTCACGATCGGCCCGCGCCAGGCTCGGGGCTATATCATCTCTGGACATATGGATGTCGTGCCGGCCGGCGAGCCGGAATGGAGCTCGGATCCGTTTGTCCTGCGCCGCGAGGGCGGCAGGCTTTACGGCCGCGGCACCACCGACATGAAGGGCTTTCTCGCCTGCGCATTGGCCGTGCTTCCCGAACTTTTGGCGATGAATCTGCGACAGCCAGTTCATCTCGCGTTCTCCTATGACGAAGAGGCGGGTTGCCGTGGCGTGCCGCACCTCTTAGCGGCGTTGCCGAGCTTATGCGAGAAGCCGCTTGGCGCGATTATCGGCGAGCCGAGCCGGATGCAGCCTGTGCGCGCGCACAAGGGGAAGGCGGCCGCACGGCTCGAGGTGATCGGGCGATCCGGCCATTCGTCACGCCCCGATCTCGGACTCAATGCGGTGCACGCCATGGCCGGTGTCATCACGCACGTCGTGGCCTATGGCCAATCCCTCGCCGACGGGCCGTTCGATGATAATTTCGAGCCCCCATATTCTTCCTTGCAGGTGGGCGTCATCGCCGGTGGACAAGCCGTCAACATCATCCCCGACCGTTGCACCGCTGACGTCGAGGTGCGTGCCGTGCCCGGCGTTTCTCCATCCTCCCTGCTTGAGCCGGTCAAGGCCCGGCTTTTCGATCTGCGCGACAGTGGCTTCGATGTGGCGTGGCACGAGTTGAGTTCCTATCCCGCCCTTGCGCCCGCGAATGGGAGGGATCTAGCGGCCGTTATGACGGAGCTGACGGGGCAGGAGCCGCTGACAGCCGTCAGCTTCGGTACGGAGGCCGGGCTTTATCAGCAGGCCGGAATCGATGCGGTCATTTGCGGCCCCGGCGATATCGGCCGTGCCCATCGTGCCGACGAATATATCGAGATCGGTGAACTCGCCGCTTGCCGGAAGATGATCGAGGGGCTCGGCGCGCTTCTTGCGGCCTGAAGGAAGGGGCGGTCACCATGGCGTTTCTTTTCAATTCCGATGCCGCGCGTGCCGCGGTCTTCCGCGAGATATTTGCGCGCCAGATCCCGGATCTGGAATTCCTCCATTCCGGCGATGAAATGGAGCCAGAGAAGGTGCGCTATCTCATTACCTGGACGGTGCCGGACGAGATTTCGCGCTACCGCAATCTGGAAGTGCTGTTTTCCACCGGCGCGGGCGTCGACCAGTTCAAGCAGGACGTGGTGCCAAGCCATGTGAAGCTGGTGCGCATGGTCGAGGATGGCATCATACGCATGATGCAGGAATACGTCGCGCTCGGCGTGTTGGCGCTCCACCGGCAGATGCCCGCCTATCTCGAGCAGCAGAAAAGGTGCCTCTGGCAACCGATTGCCGGTCGACAGGCGGCCGAACGCCGGGTTGGCTTCCTCGGCCTTGGCATGCTGGCCCGCGCGGCTATCGAGCGCTTGAAGCCGTTCCAGTTTCCGCTTGCCGGGTGGAGCCGCAGCGAAAAGCGGATAGAGGACGTCGCCTGTTTTCACGGCAGGGACCAACTCGCGGGCTTTCTGAAGCAAACGGATATTCTCGTCTGCCTGCTCCCGCTCACGGAACAAACGCACGGCATGCTCGATGCAGAGTTCTTCGACTTACTGCCCGTCGGGGCGCAGCTGCTGCATGTCGGCAGAGGTCCGCAACTAGACCAGGCCGCGCTGATCAACGCGCTCGACATCGGTCATGTATCTGCGGCGATGCTTGATGTCACTGATCCAGAACCGCTCCCGGAAGACCATCCGCTCTGGTCGCATCCGAAGGTGATGATAACGCCGCATATCGCCTCGGTGACGCAACCGCATACGGCGGCACAATCCGTCGTGGACAATATCCGGCGCCACCGCGCCGGAGAAGAACTGATCGGCCTCGTCGATCGGACACTCGGCTACTAACCAAGAAACATCACATGTCACTTCTGATCACGATCGACACAGTTCCAGACTTCGCGCCGAAGGAGGCATTACCGGCTCCGGAGCGGCTCATTTCCGGCACTCCATCCTTCAAGACCTGGGCGCAGGATGCCTCAAAAGGTGAGAAAGTTCTGACCGGCGTCTGGGAAGCGACGCCCGGCGAGACGCATTCGATCAAGGGAACTATCTACGAGTTCTGCCACATCGTTTCGGGTCTCGTCGAAATCGAGGAGAAGGGCGGTGAGACCAAGACCTACCGCGCCGGCGACAGTTTCGTGATGAAGCCGGGTTTCGTCGGCGTCTGGCGCACGATCGAGACCGTACGCAAGATCTACGTCAGCGTTTATGACTGAGTTCAGTGCTCAAGGTCCGGCCGAATAGAGCGCGCGGCGGTTCCAGAACAATCGGCTTTCCAAGTTCCGCCTGACGCGATTCGACGCCGTCGGGCGGCTCATCCTCGACCGAAAATGCGGCGGGCGATCCACTATTGTTCCGATGACGCTAGTGCGAACGAGGACCTCCATCAATGAAGACCTACAAGATAGCGCTCATCCCCGGCGACGGCATCGGCAAGAACGTGACGCAGGCGGCATGGCAGGTGCTGCAGGCGGCGGCTAAGCGGGGCGGTTTCGCCCTTGCTGACACAAGATTCCCATGGTCGTGCGCCTACTACCTGGAGACCGGTGCAATGATGCCGTCAGACGGCATCGAGACACTTCGAAAATTCGATGCGATCTATCTCGGCGCTGTGGGCTGGTCCGCAGAAGTGCCCGACTCAGTATCGCTTCACGGATTGCTCCTGCCGATCCGCAAAGGGTTCACGCAGTACGCCAACATACGACCGCACCGGCTGTTGCCGGGCGTTCAGGGGCCCCTCCGCTCCGATGGTTTCGACATCCTGTGCATCCGCGAGAATACGGAAGGCGAATATTCCGGCGCCGGCGGGCGCGTCCATTCCGGCACAGCCAATGAGGTCGCGATTGAGACAGCAATCTTCACGCGTGCGGGTGTCGAACGGATCATGCGTTTCGGTTTCGAACAGGCGCGGGCGCGCCGCAAGAAGCTGGCATCTGTCACCAAATCCAACGCGCAGAAACATTCTATGGTTTTCTGGGATGAGGTCACGCGCGAGATAGCGAAAGACTATTCCGATGTAGAGGTCTCGCACTACCACATCGACGCCATGGCTGCCCGCATGGTGCTGGCGCCGGAAAGCCTCGACGTAATCGTCGCCTCGAACCTGTTTGGCGACATCCTCACTGATATTGGAGCGGCCATCCAGGGCGGGCTGGGTTATGCCGCCTCTGCCAATATCAATCCCGATCGCAGCGCGCCTTCCATGTTCGAGCCGGTCCATGGTTCGGCGCCCGACATCGCGCATCTCGGCGTCGCCAATCCGATCGCCGCGATCTGGTCCGGTGCGATGATGCTCGGGCATCTGGGTGAGGGGCAGGCTGCGGCAGAAGTGATGTCGGCGATCGAGTCCGCAACCGCGCGGGGGATTGGCACGATCGCAGGCAAGGACAGGACTGAAACAATCACGCAGGCCGTGCTGGCAGGATTAACCTGAAAGAGCAGAGGAAAGACCATGAATGCGATGACGAAGATTGGTATGTTCAACGATTCCGACCTTTTCCGCCAGCAGGCGCTGATTGGCGGTGTCTGGTGGGATGCGGAAACGAAGGGCGTGGTCGATGTCATTGACCCTGCCAGCCAAAGTGTTCTCGGCACCGTTCCCGAAATGGCGGAGAACGAGACGAGAGCCGCAATCGACGCTGCGGCTGAGGCCTTCAAAGGCTGGAAGAAAAGGACCCATGCCGAGCGTGCAGGATTTCTGGAGCGCTGGCACGACCTCATCCGCCAGCACGAACAGGATCTCGCGCTCCTGCTGACGCTGGAACAAGGCAAGCCGCTTGCCGAGGCGTTGGCGGAAATCCGCTACGGCGCATCTTTTGTGAAATGGTTTGCGGAGGAGGCGCGCCGGATCGGTGGCTCGACCATTCCGTCACCCACGGCCGATCGCCGCATTCTGGTGCTGAAAGAACCCGTCGGCGTCTGCGCCATCATCACGCCGTGGAATTTCCCCAACGCGATGATCACGCGCAAAGTAGCACCGGCGCTGGCCGCAGGTTGCACGGTTGTCATCAAGCCGTCGGAATTTACGCCATTCTCGGCGCTCGCGCTCGGCGTCCTGGCGGACCGAGCCGGCATCCCGGCAGGCGTTATCAACATCGTAACCGGCATGCCGGCGGAGATCGGCAAAGAGCTGATGGCCAACGAGACGGTGCGCAAGATCTCGTTCACCGGTTCGACCCGCGTCGGTGCGCTGCTCATGCGTGGCGCGGCCGATAGCATCAAGCGGCTGAGCCTGGAGCTTGGCGGCAACGCGCCCTTCATCGTCTTTGACGACGCCGATCTGGATAAGGCAATTGAAGGGGTGATCGCATCCAAGTTCCGCAATGGCGGTCAAACCTGCGTTTGCGCGAACCGGATTCTCGTGCAGGAAGGCGTTTACGCCGCTTTCGCCGAAAAGCTGAGCCAGCGCGTCACGCGGATGAGGGTTGGCGCAGGGACCGACGAGGGCACTGAGATCGGCCCGATGATCAACGCGGCCGCGATCGACAAGATCGAGCGTCACATCGCGGATGCACAGGCGAAAGGTGCGCAGATCATCGCCCAGAGCGAGACGGTGCCGGAGGGCAAGCAATATGCACGGCCCGTCGTGCTGGGAGAGGCTACTACCGAGATGCTCCTGGCATCGGAAGAGACGTTCGGTCCGGTGGCGCCGCTTTTTCGCTTCGAGACGGAGGAAGAGGCCATCGCCATCGCGAACGGTACGCCGTTCGGCCTTGCCGCCTACTTCTACACCGACAACCTCCAACGGTCATGGCGTGTTGCCGAGGCGCTGGAGTTCGGTATGGTCGGGCTCAACACAGGCATGATCTCGACCGAGGTTGCGCCTTTCGGCGGTGTCAAGCAGTCAGGAGTGGGGCGCGAAGGATCGCAGCTCGGCATCGAGGAATATCTCGAGGTCAAGACGCTTCATGTTGGCGGGCTTAACTAGTTATCTTGCAAGCAGGTGGAAACACTTGCAGCCCCTAAAGCGTTGGAACAACAAAGAAAGGGGCGGTGAAAACCGCCCCTTTCTCTATTGCGACCAGTGATTATCAACGTTTTGGGAGCACCTCAGTCTGGCGCGACTGCGCCAGCAAACAGACGTTCAGGCGAATTCCCGAACGGGCTCCAGTCCGATGGCGCCGGCCAGACCGCCGATATCCTTGATTTCGGTATATTCGTAGAAGGGGTTTGCAGGCTCGTGGCCGCGGTTCACCCAGACCTTGCTCTTGATACCGAGATCATAGGCGGTCATGAGATCATAGCGAAATGAGGACGACACGTGCGTAATGTCCTCCGGGCCGCAGCCGAGCTTCTCGAACATATATTCGAAGCCCTTCATCAAAGGCTTGTAGGCGCCGGTCTCCTCGGCCGTGATGACCATGTGGAACGGCGCGCCGAGTTTTTCCACGTTCGACATGATCAGGCTCTTCATGGAGTTCGACAGGATCACCAGCGGGATTTCCTTGGCGACCTTGGCCAGGCCCGCCGGGACATCCGGGTGCGGACCCCATGTCGGCACTTCCGCATAGATGCGCTGGGCATCCTCGGGCCGGAATGCGACGCCGTTGCGTTTGCAGGTCCGTTCCACAGAATTGTGCACGACCTCGCTGTACGGCTTCCAGGCGCCAAGAACCTCATCGAGGCGATAGGCCGAGAAATCCCTGATGAACTGCGCCATCCCAGCTGGAGAGAGCTGCGCGCCGTATACGCGTCTCGCCGCGCCCGCCATGTCGAAGTTGGTCAGTGTACCGTAGCAGTCGAAGGTGATGTATTTCGGTCTGAACTGGGTCATGAGCGTCGATCCTTCCAATCCTGTCGGCACAGCGTGCCTTTAACAGCAAGGATCATAGTGAGAACCGAGAAGACTAGTCGCCGCATTCGATGTGCCCTGAAGCAGATTGTTTTGTATTGCGTGAGAGCTTTGGCAGAGAGTTGCGCCTGAGTTCGTTTCGAGCTTCGGCGGGAGCGCGACCTTTCAGCCGTGCGTCGGCATAAGATACGGCGCCAGCGGCAAAGGAAAGTCAAAACGCCTATCGCTCAGGTTCTGGTCGGGAGGAACTGCTGTCCGCGGCAGCCTATCTTGGGCCTAGGAGAATTCAGGCCCGGAATGAACCATGACCGCGCAGCAGATCACGCTGGAAACGATGACAATGGCGCATCTGAGCGGTGTTGTCGAACTGTCGCGGCAGGTTGGTGGGCCGGTGGTGGCGAGAAGCAATTCCGAAGCACCGAACCTGATCGACTTCCTGCTGGCCGACAGTGCGGGCGAGTTTGTCCGTATCGACACCGAATCTACAGATATCGGCGAATGGCTCACCCGTCCTGCCTGGCTCACGTCGTCGGTGGCATAATGATGCGACGAACCGCAGATGAGCTGAAGGACGAAACCACACCACACCGGACTTATGCTCTCGTCAGTCAGGCACTACGCTGAATCGGAGGAAGAAATGCTGGCAAACTCACTGATCGAACTCGATCGCGCAAATCTGGTTCACCCGTTTTCATGCTATCGGAGCCACGAGGAGACGGGCGTGCGGGTGCTCAAATCCGCCAAGGGCGCAACAGTGACCGATGCAAGCGGGAAAACCCTGCTGGACGGATTCGCCGGTCTATGGTGTGTAAACATCGGATACGGCCAGGAAAGCGTCGTTGAAGCAGCCGCAAAGCAGCTAAGAGAGCTTCCCTATGCGACGGGATATTTCGGGCTGGGATCCGAGCCTGCCATTCGCCTTGCTGCCAGGCTTGCCGAACTGGCGCCCGGCGATTTGAACCATGTCTATTTCACGCTTGGCGGCTCCGACGCGATAGACAGTACGATCCGCTTCATTCGCTATTACTACCATGCCACGGGTACGCCGCAAAAGGACCAGTTCATCTCGGTCGAGTATGGCTACCATGGATCCTCGACGGCAGGGTCAGGTCTGACCGCGATCCCGGCTTTCCATGCGGGTTTCGGCGTGCCATACGACTGGCAGCACAAAATTCCTTCGCACTACGCCTATCGCAATCCCGTCGGTTCCGACCCGCAGGCGATCATCGATGCATCGGTCGCGGCCCTGCGGGCCAAAATCGCGGAACTCGGCGCGGGCCGCGTTGCGGCCTTCTACGCCGAACCCATCCAGGGTTCGGGCGGTGTCCTCGTTCCACCAACGGGTTGGCTGAAGGCTCTGCACGCCGTGTGCAAGGAACACGACATTCTGTTCGTTGTCGACGAAGTTATCACTGCCTTTGGCCGTACCGGCCCCCTCTTCGCCTGTGAGGAAGACGAGGTCGTGCCGGATTTCATAACCACGGCGAAGGGACTGACCTCGGGCTACGTGCCGATGGGCGCCGTCTTCATGTCGGACCACGTCTACAATACCATCGCGGACGGAGCCGGCAAAGCGGCTGTCGGCCATGGCTATACTTATTCGGCCCATCCCGTGAGCGCGGCGGTCGGGCTCGAATGCCTCCGTCTCTATGAAGACAGCTTGCTCGAGAATGGGCGCAAGGCCGGGAAGCGCCTGATGGACGGCCTTCGCTCGCTCACCAACCACCCGCTGGTTGGCGACATCCGCGGTCGCGGCATGCTGGCAGCAATTGAGTTGGTCACCGACAAGGAGCGCAAAACGCCGCTGCCGGCGGCGGCCGATCCGGGGCGCCGCATCTTCGAGCGCGCGTGGGCGAACGGCCTTGTCATCCGCTCCTTCAACAGCGGCATCCTCGGCTTTGCGCCGCCGCTCTGCTGCACCGAGGACGATATTGATGGAATCCTCGAACGTACCCGAATGACGCTGGATCAAACCCTCGAAGACAAGGACGTTCGGTCAGCGATGAAGGGATGATCATTGCCATCGCCGAAGCGACCTCGGTCACTGCGGTAGACGCCTAATGCATGTCGCGCAAAAGTGTGCAGCGGTTTTGCGATAACGACATGCATCAAAACAAGAACCTAAAGAAAACAAGAACCTAAAGCGCGTCGCACGAGGCCGGTCGAACGCGACGCGCGTTAGCGGCCCCAAAGCAAATCCTCAGGTGATGCCGCCGTCTGCCAAGTGCAAAGCAATTTGCCGGTATGTGGATTCTCTTGCCGTTGCACAAGCGCAGCGAAAACAGCAACAGGGAGCGCTGGCGCGCGGCTCTCCAGGTCCAAGACTGCGGAGCAGCTTTCTCATTTGTCGAAAATGATGTCGAGAGGCAAATGGGATTTCACGATTGGGGACTTCAGCACGACGAAGCTGAAATATTTGTCGATTCCGATATCCAATTCGATCATGCGCTCCATGATCGTCTGGTACTCGCTGATGCCCGCTGTGACAAACTTCACTAGGTAGTCGTAACCGCCTGAAACCAGATGGCATTCGATGACAGAATCGACTTTCTGAATTGCGGTGAGAAATCTCGCGAAGTCGTTCTGTTGATGGTGCTTGAGCGTGACTTCGGTGAAGATCGTTAGAGTCTGTCCGAGCTTGGACACATCGATCTGGGCGGAATAGCCGGTGATGAAGCCTTCCGCCTGAAGCTTCTTCACCCGCATCAGGCAAGGGCTCGGCGAAAGGTTGACCAGGTCGGCTAGCTCGACATTCGTGACCCGCCCGTTCTTTTGCAATTGGGATAAGATCTTGATGTCGATCTTGTCGAGCTTCATTGGAAACCTGTCACACGTTCGAACCGCGGATCGTCCGGCAGACGGCGTCCGTCACTTCCTGCGTGGTCGCTGTCCCTCCCACGTCCGGCGTCAGCACGCCTTCACTCGTCACCGTTTCCACAGCGCTCATCAACCGGACGGCCGCTGCGCTCTCGCCCAGATGTTCGAGCATCTGGGCAGCGGTCCAGAAGGTGGCGACCGGGTTGGCAATACCCTTGCCGGCGATGTCGAATGCCGAGCCGTGAATTGGCTCAAACATCGAGGGATAGCGCCGCTCGGGATCAATGTTGGCGGTCGGTGCAACGCCGAGACTGCCCGCGAGCGCGCCTGCAAGGTCGGACAATATGTCGGCGTGAAGATTGGTGGCGACGATCGTATCTAGGCTCCGAGGTTTCAACGTCATACGCACTGTCATAGCATCGACTAGCATCTTGTCCCACGCGACGTCGGGGAATTCCCGCGCCACCTCGGCTGCGATTTCGTCCCACATTACCATGCCGTGACGCTGCGCGTTGGATTTCGTAACAACAGTCAGGAGCTTTCGCGGCCGTGACTGCGCCAGCCGGAATGCATAGCGCATGATGCGGGTGACGCCGACGCGCGTGAAGATCGCGACCTCGGTTCCGACCTCCTCGGGGAGGCCGCGATGGGCGCGGCCGCCGTGGCCCGAATACTCGCCCTCGGAATTCTCACGCACGATCACCCAATCCAGATCGCCAGGGCCAACGCCCGCCAGCGGCGAAACAATCCCGGGCAATATCCTGGTCGGCCGCACGTTGGCGTACTGATCAAAGCCTTGGCAGATCGGCAGCCGGAGGCCCCAGAGCGTGATGTCGTCGGGCAGATCGGGAGCGCCTACCGCGCCAAAGAAGATGGCGTCGAAGCGCTTCAGTTGCGCCACTCCATCTTCGGGCATCATCCGACCATGGGCCTTGTAATAGTCTGAGCCCCAGTCGAAGTGCTGGACGCGCAGCTTGAAGTCGCCGCAGCGCTGCTGCAGCGCCTTAAGCGCCTGGAGACCGGCGGCAATGACCTCTGGGCCGATCCCGTCGGCAGGAATGGCGGCAATCTCATATTCGCGCATCGTTACTTCCCTGTTTTTGGTGCTGGCCGCCTCGTGACCTCAATCTCGTGCGCGACCGATTGTACCTTGGCAAGACGGTCTTCTCAGAATTCAGTGACCTGGCCCCACGCCACGGTCTTCAGGCGCTTCGGTCAACTAGGACGCGGATCGACACTGGTCTTGCTGCCCAAGCGCAGCCTAGCGTATGGGCCTCAGCCGTAAGCCGTGAACTTTGTACGAGGGCGGAACATCCTGCCGTTTGAGGGATGAAAGACGGGCAATTGTTGCGACGAATGACCGGTTGGGTCGCACCTCACCTGCGGAGTCGATCATACACTCATTGCATCGGATCGACCCCGGATGAGTATGAGGGTGACACGGTAATGAAGTTTGCTTCCTACTGGCACGATACTTCGGTTCCATTGGCGGATCCGTGGCCGATCCGGTCTCGGGGGATTTCGAGGTGGCCGTGATTCACACCGGCAAGCCATGGTTTCCTCCCATGCCTCCCACGGTAGGCACATACTATCGTCTGAAGGATGCGGTCGCGTGACCCGGGCGGCGGAAAACGCGCAGAGTGAAATGCCAAATTTGGCCTCCTTTGCAGAAGTTCCTGCTGCCTGCGTGCTAAGTTTCAACGACTCTGCCGGCCAGAAGGGGTCACACTCATTGTCGACTAAGGTCCGTTACTCCCCGGACATCCGCCAAGAGGCAGGCAGGCTCCGCAGGGCCACGACAGGGAGGCTTGAAAGTGAGCCGGAGAGCTCACGATAGGGAACAGTTTGACCGATTGATCGCCACGAGGCGGAGATCGAAAACGCAATCCGCAGCGGGCTAAAGAGCGCGGCTGAGAAGGGAGAGGTCTCGATGATCGCCAGCATCCAAGCTGTAGCTCCTCATGAAGTTGCGCTTTCGGTGCGCGACCTGACCGTAAGCCTGCCGGCCGGCATGGAGCGGGTCCATGCGGTCGAGAATATCTCGTTTGATCTGAAACGCGGCCAGATCCTCTGCATCATAGGCGAGTCCGGATCGGGTAAGTCGGTCACGGCGAACGCGATCATGGGGCTTCTGCCAAAGGTGATCCGCCTCTCATCGGGTGTCATCCAGCTGGAGGGGATGAACATCATCGGCATGTCGCCAGACAAGCTGCGCAACCTGCGTGGACGGGTCGTATCGATGATCTTTCAGGATCCGCTCTCAGCGCTCAATCCCCTGATGACGGTGGGCGCGCAGATTGACGAGGTCATGGCCGCGCATGGCTTCGGTACGCCACAAACCTGCCGCAACCGCGCCGTTGAGCTGCTCACTGAAGTGGGCCTACCAGATCCCCAACTCATGTATCACCAGTATCCTTTCCGGCTTTCGGGCGGGCAACGGCAGCGCGTCATGATTGCCATGGCCTTGGCGCTCGAGCCGACGGTGCTGATCGCCGATGAGCCAACCACCGCCCTCGACGTCACCACCCAGGCACAGATCCTGCAACTGATCAGCGACATTCAGCGGCGCAAGGGCATGAGCGTGATGTTCATCACCCATGATTTCGGTGTGGTGGCAGAGATCGCCGACAGCGTCGTGGTGATGGAAAAGGGCCACATCGTCGAAAAGGGTAGCGCCGAGCAGGTGTTGAAGTCGCCCAAGCATCCTTATACCCGGCGCCTGATCGCGGCCGTACCGCATTTGACCGGCGAAGATCGCCCTCGTCTGGAGTCGGCCAGCAAGGAGCCGATCCTGAAGGTTGAGGGTCTGGTGAAGACCTATCGTGGTGGCAGCGCGCTGTTCGGCGCGCAGCGGACTGTGACAGCGGTGAACGAGGTCTCGTTCGAACTCGCGCCCGGCCGCACGCTGGGGGTCGTAGGCGAGAGCGGTTCGGGAAAGTCGTCGCTGGGCCGGCTGTTGATCAAACTGCTGGACAGCGACGGCGGCGGGATTTTGTTCGAGGGATCTGACATAGCCAAGCTTTCCGAAGCGAAGTTCCGCCCTCTTCGACCGCGGATCCAGATGATCTTCCAGGATCCCTTCGCGTCGCTGAACCCACGCTCAACGGTTGGCCACATCATGACGGTAGGGCCGGTGGCACACGGGATGCCTTATGCCCAAGCGCGCGAGGAAGCGCGTGCGCTCCTGGCTCATGTCGGTCTCGATGCCGGCGCCTTTGGCCGCTATCCGCACGAGTTCTCGGGTGGGCAACGCCAGCGCATCGGCATCGCTCGTGCGCTGATGTTCAAGCCGAAGCTGCTCATTGCCGACGAGGCGGTCTCCGCACTCGACGTCTCGATCCAGGCGCAGATCCTGCAGCTTCTGGACCAGATCCAGCGCGAGACCGGCGTGTCGATGGTTTTCATCACACACGACCTGCGCGTCGCCAGCCAGATCTGCGACGAAATCGCTGTGATGCAGAAGGGCCGGATCGTCGAGCGCGGACCGCCCTCGCAGATATTCCTGAACCCGCAAGCAGCCTACACGCGCCAACTCGTAGCGGCAATTCCAGGAGAGCGGCCGGGCAATGCCCGTCCAGTTGCAGCAAACGCATAAGAAATAACAAGAGAGGAACTACCATGACCAGAAATTCATCGACTACGTCCAACTACTCGAGGCGCGAAGCGCTGCGACTGATGGCGATAGGTGGGGCTGCAGGCCTCATCGCGCCCAACCTGCTGGGCAAGCCCGCCTTCGCCAAGACCCCTCCTGCGGGCCCGGCCGGTCGCGTCGTCGTCGGCCTCTCGCAAGAGCCGACCGTGTTCAATCCGTTGATGGCGCATATCGAAGTCGATGACGCGGTCCATTTCTCGGTTTTCGACGCGCTGGTCCGCATGGATCCCCAAGGTGGCCTACATCCAAACCTCGCAGCCGAGGTGCCAAGCCAGAAGAATGGCGGCATTTCGGAGGACGGTCTCAACTGGCGCATCCGGTTGCGTGACAATGCCCGCTGGCACGATGGTGAGCCCTTCACGGCCGAGGACGTGAAATTCACCCTTGAGCTCATCACGAACCCGAAGTTTCGCGCTTGGCGCACGAGCGGCCATTCGCTCGTGCAGGACA
Source organism: Mesorhizobium sp. M0960 (assembly GCF_040319055.1). Taxonomy (NCBI): domain Bacteria; kingdom Pseudomonadati; phylum Pseudomonadota; class Alphaproteobacteria; order Hyphomicrobiales; family Phyllobacteriaceae; genus Mesorhizobium; species Mesorhizobium sp. M0960. The sequence continues at coordinate 93,357 of NZ_JAMYNN010000005.1, forward strand.
TCACAGTGGTTTCGCCCACCGAGATCACTTGGCGGATGAAGGAGGCTTTTGCGCCCTATCTTTCGTTCTTGGCCGAAACCTTCATCGTGCCCAAGCACATTCTGGAGAAAGAGGCCGATCCGAATACAGCCGCGTTCAACCAGGCGCCAGTCGGCACCGGCGCATTCAAATGGAGCCAGCGCGTCGCGGGCGATCATATCGAGCTCGTCGCCAATCCTGAGTACGCGGGCGAGGGCCCCTATATCGAGCAGCTCATCTTCAAATACATCCCCGATATGACGGTGCTCTACACGCAGTTCAAGAGCGGCGACGTGGACCTGGTCGATCAGTCGTTCATCACCGCCGACCATTATACTGAAGCCCGCGAACTACCAGACCGCGTGGTGACACTGGAGACAGGGGCATCCTTGGAGTCGATCTACCTCAATTTGGGCCGCCCGCAGTTCAAGGAGTTGGCAGTGCGCCAGGCGCTCTACGCCGCGTTGGACAGGAAGGCGATCGTCGACACGATCTATTACGGCGTGGGCACTCTCACCGAGACCTTCATGCCGAAGGAGTCCTATTACTACGACCCGAACCTGCCGGTTCAGGAGTTCAATCTGGACCGGGCGCGCCAAATCCTGGATGAGGCCGGCTGGGCGCCGGGGCCGGATGGAATCCGCGCCAAGGATGGGGTGCGACTGTCCTTCTCCAACTCAACAACTTCTGGCAACAACCTCCGCGAGCAGACGCAGCAGTTCCTGCAGCAGACGTTTGCCGAGATCGGCGTCGAGATGACGATCTCGAATTTGCCGGCTGCAGTCATGTGGGGCGAGTTCTGGCTGAAGTCGCAATTTGACACCGCCATGGTGGGCGTCACCTATCTGATTGCCGCGGACCCCGACGCCACAAACCGGCTCCATACGAAGGCAATCGCCGCTCAAGGCGGACACGGTTCGAACACCGGGCAATATTCCAACCCTGAAGTCGATGCCCTGCTCGAAAAGGGTGCTCGCAGCTTCGATCCGGAAGAACGGCGCGGGATCTATAATCGCGTGCAGGAAGTGGTGCGCCATGATCTGCCCTTCCTGCCGCTGTTCGCGTACACAATCGTCCTTGGGCGCAAGAAAGGGTTGGACGGCTTCGAGCCCAACGCCAACACCCGCACCGCGTCGTGGGATGCCGCGGCCTGGCAGTGGAAGGCCTAATCCACGCAGTTGCCGCCGCCCGATCCACTGCGGCGGCGGCAACACACTAAGATCATCAACCCACAATGGAGGACTCGGATGCGCGGCTTCCTGCTCAATCGCCTCTCGCAGAGCCTGGTGCTGCTTGTGATCGTCTCGATCATCGGCTTCGGCATTCTGAACCTCCTCCCCGGCGGCCCCCTGGCACAATTCGGACTCGATCCCGGAATGACCCAGCAGGATATCGAGCGCCTCAAGGGGCTGCTGGGCCTTGATCGCCCTATATGGATCCAATATCTGGACTGGGCATGGCGGCTGGTGCGGGGCGACTGGGGTCACTCCTTCCGCGACGGAGCGCCGGTATTGGAGATCATTGGCAGCCATCTGTTCGCCACGCTGCTGCTGATGGGGTCCTCAACCGCGATTGCGATCTCCATTGGCGCCTGGATTGGAATTCGGGGCGCCACGCGCCGCTACTCACTATTCGACTATCTCGCAACCGTTGGCGCCATGGTCGCATTGTCGGTCCCTACCTTCTGGTTCGGCCTCGTAGGCATCTACATCTTTTCCTTGAAGTTAGGCTGGCTGCCCGCGGGCAATATGTCCGAGATCGGCGATAGCTCGATCCTGGGCTATCTCCACCATCTGATCCTGCCAAGTGTCGTATTGTCGCTGGTCCATGTCGCGATCTGGAGCCGCTACATGCGGACGGCGACACTCGACGCCATTAGCCAGGACTTCGTTAAAACGGCTCGGGCCAAGGGGTTGAGTGAACGCCGGATTCTGATGAAGCATGTCGTTGGCAACGCGCTTTTGCCGATGATTACCTTGGCCGGGATGCAGCTTCCCAGCATTCTGACCGGCGCGCTGGTGACCGAAACCGTCTTTACCTGGCCGGGAATGGGACGGTTGTTCCTCGATAGCCTTGGTTACAGCGACTATCCGGTTGTGATGGGGCTACTGATGTTCTCCGCCATCCTCGTTCTGCTTGGAAACCTGATCGCCGACATTGTCGTCGCTATTGTCGATCCGCGCATTCGTCTGGCCTGAGCGCGCAACTTCCCCGACAGGAGACAGCCGATATGACCGCTCTCACCGCAAATGCAGCTCCAAGCCGATGGAGAAACAACCGCGCGGCACTTCGTTTCATGCGGCATCGCTTGGCGCTGCTCGGGTTGGCGATGATCATCTTCCTGAGCCTCGCTTGCGTCCTCGGCCCCCATCTCCTGCCTTATGACTCCCTGTACATCGATCTGCGGGCCCGCTTTGCCCCGCCGCTGACGGGTTATCACTTTCTAGGTACCGATCCGCTCGGCCGTGACCTTGCGGCAAGACTCTTGATGGCGGGACGAATCTCGCTGCTGGTGGGTTTCTTCGCCATGGTGTTGTCGACGCTCATCGGCACGCTGGTCGGCGTGATTGCAGGCTATCGCGGCGGCTGGGTTGGGGCGGCGCTGATGCGCACCGTCGATGGATTCCTGTCGTTCCCATCGATCTTTCTGCTGCTGGCGCTGGCTGCGGCACTGAAGCCCAGTCCTGTGATGATCACCATCATTATTGCCCTCACCAGTTGGATGGAGGTTGCCCGCATCGTCGAAGCGGAGGTCCGCTCGTTACGCGAACGCGAGTTCGTCCTGGCTGGCCGAATGCTGGGGCTGAGCGGCACGCACATCATGTTCCGCGAGATACTGCCCAACGCAATGGGCCCGATTATCGTCGCTTCCACCTTGACGGTCGCGCGCGCCATTCTCATGGAAGCCTACATCAGCTTCCTCGGCTACGGGATCCAGCCGCCACTGCCCAGCTGGGGCAACATGCTCAATGGCGCCCAGCAATATCTGGGCAGCGCACCTTGGCTGGCAATCATTCCCGGAGCTGCAATCACCATCGCGGTAACCAGTTTCAATTTCATTGGTGACGGACTGCGCGACGCGCTGGACGTACGAGATGACCATATTTGAGGTACCGCGACCGATCGCTTTCTTAATCCCTGGAACATCAAGAGAAGTCAGTCACGTGCACGAGCCCAAAATCGAGAAGAACACGCCCTATTGGTGGGAAGCGGCGCCCGTCATGCCGCTGCCGCGGAAGCCCCTCGCAAAAAAGCTTGACGTGGCAATTGTCGGCGCCGGTTATGCCGGGCTTTCGGCCGGGCTTGTGCTGGTGCGCGAAGGACGCTCGGTCGCAGCCTTTGATACGATGAATCCGGGCGAGGGTGCTTCTACACGCAACGGCGGAATTACCAGCGGAAGCATCCGGCCGGACTATGCCACGATCACCCGGCGCTTCGGTGAAGAGAAGGCCATGGCGATCGAGGCCGAGGGCAAGATCGCGCGCGAATTCCTCTACGACTTCATCAGGACCGAAGGGCTGGACTGCGACTTCCGACTGGTTGGCCAGTTCAAGGGCGCTTTTGGATATCAACAGTATGAGAAGATGGCGCGCGGCGCCGAGACGCTGGCGAAGAAACTGGGGATCGAGTCCTTCGCCGTTCCGCATGCTGAGCAGCGAAATTATATCGGAACCGATTTCTACCGCGGCGGAACCGTTCGGATGGACATTGGCGCGCTGCACCCCGCAAAATTCCACGCTGAACTCCTGCGGGTGGCGCTCGCATCCGGGTTGACGGTCCATTCGCATACAGTGGTCAAGTCGATCGAGAGGAATGGTTCGGGGTTCCGCGTCGCGACTTCGGCAGGGACGGTGGATGCACGGCAGGTTCTGGTCTGTACCAACGGCTATACCGATGGCGCCGCTCCCTTCCTTCGGCGCCGCCTGGTTCCGGTCCGCAGCCGGATCATCGTGACCGAGGAACTTGCGCCCGATGTCATGGCGCGACTGATGCCGAAGCTGATGACGATCACCGAGAACCGGCAACTCGGTTTCTATTATCGTCCCTCGCCCGACGGAAAACGCATTCTGCTGGGGGGACGTGACAGTTCTCGCGTCGGCGACCCGGCGGCGCCGAAACTTCTCCTACGCAAGGGCCTCGTGAACCTTTTCCCGGAGTTGGAGAACGTGCGCCTTTCGCATTGCTGGTTCGGCAATGTGGCGATGAACCGAGACATGCTGCCCCGCATCTTCGAAAAGGACGGTATGGTCTATGCAACCGGCTTCTGCGGTTCGGGCGTGGTCTGGGCGCCATGGATCGGTATGCGTGCGGCGCACAAGCTGATGGGGCATGGCGAGCAGTCGCGCACGGCGTTCGACTTTCGACCGCCTTCGGCCATCCCGCTCTATCGTGGCAATCCGTGGTTCATGCCGGCGATTATCCAAGGCTATCGGTTGCAAGACCGTATCGCCTTCTGGCGCGCCAGCCGCTGATCACCGGAAATATCAGGACATTCTCCAGGTTGGATTCGGCCTGGATTGTAGCTGCCCTACCGTGGCTGGAAAGAAAGCATCACCGAACTGCGACACGCGCCCATTCCGATCGCAATCGGTTTTGCGACATCCGGGGCGATCGGTGGTTCATGCGGGCAACCCTTGGCGTATCCGCCGCTGACACGACTGCAGACTGGCGCGGGACACGTTGTTGCCGGAGAGCACTCAAGCAGGGCGGAAAAATCCGTCGGGGCCGGGACCTATCGGTGCGAAGCTGATCAGTGTTGGGACGCCTTTGCGCGGATCAGCGCGTCGGCCATGTAGAGGTCCTGTAGGGAAATACCGGAACTGTCGAAAACCGTGATCTCGTTGTCGAAATGGCGTCCGGGCGCACGCTTTTCAATGACGTCGCCGATTGGTGTTACCGCAAGCACGCCGGCGTCGATCTCGTCGCGCACGTGTTGGAACTCGCCGATCTGGACGGACTGGGAAAGCAGATCACAAAACAGACGTGCCTTGGGAAACAATTCGCTCGGCAATTCGCGCTTGCCTGGAACATCCGACCCCATGCTGGCGATATGGGTTCCGGGTCCCACCCAAGCGGCATCGAACAGCGGTTCGCGTGAGGGCGTCGCAGTCACCACGATGTCGGCCGCGCGCACGGCGTCTTCGGGCACGGCAGCGCGCGCATCCAGGCCTCTTTCGCCGATCTGATCGACAAGAGCGTCGCGTCGCGACGAAGGCCGGGCAACGACCAGCACGGTTTCGATTGGGCGGACGCGTGCCAGCGCCATCACTTCGAAGCCCGCCTGGTTGCCGGCGCCGAATATCGCCAGAACCTTGGCTTGCTTGCGCGCAAGAAGATCGGCCGCGACCGCGTCGGCGGCGGCCGTCCTGTAGGCGTTGACCTTCCCGGCCTCGATTACGGCGCCGAGCCGACCTGTATGCTGATCGAGCAGCACGATGGTGGAGTTGTGGCGGGGAAGGCCACGTGCCGGGTTGCCCGACCAGAAGGAGCCGATTTTCACTCCGGTCAGGTCGTCCGACGAACCGGATTTGATTGAGAAAGTATTGGTCGCATCATGCGTGCGCCCGAGAACAGCAGGAAAGACCCAATTCTGCCGCGATGCTGATGCCACGAGAGCCTGCCGCGCCGCCTCGAAAGCAAGTTCATGCGTGACGAGGGCGGCTGACTCCTCTTCGCTGATGTAGATCATCCAAAATTCCTCCTGAGCATCAAGCGTTTCATCGCCGGGGAGTGTTGCGGCTATGCCATTGCCATTGGGGATCGTGCGGACGTGACGCCGATCACGGGCAACCACAAAGCGGCGATTCAAAGTGCCAGGTATTCCTCGCCTGATTTGCGCGATTTGGCATGCCGAGGAACTGCTTAAAACGAACAATCCCGCTGATTTGAAGGGGCAAAACAGCAGCGAAATCTGTCCGCCGGGCGCGACTCTAAGGTCCGACTTCAATCCGACTCTGGATCAAGTGACAGCGTTGCACCTTATGACCGTTGAGCATGACAGAGATATCGTCAGCGCCCCGACCGAGCTGATGAAATTGGAAACCCGCCATTTGCCGGGCGCGCTGAAGCTGTCGCAGGAGATGGCCTGGCCCTACCGCCAGGAGGATTGGGAATTTGCCCTGATGGTCGGCAATGGCCTGGTCCTCGAGAGGGCAGGACAGGTGATTGGCACGGCCATGTCCTGGAATTACGGACATTCCTATGCCACGGTCGGGATGATCATAGTTACTGGCTCCGCGCAAGGCGGTGGCAACGGCGCCCGGCTCTTTGATGGGTTGCTTGAGGCGACACACGGCCGCAACGTGCTGCTCAACTCAACCGAAGAGGGGCTGGCGCTCTACAAGCGACGCGGCTTCACTGCCTGGGGCACGGTGCTTCAGCACCAGGGCTCGCTGACTGTCCCCGTGACGCGGAGTACCGGCGACGACATCCGTCAAGCGACAGCCTCCGACCTCACGCCGATCCAGGCCTTCGACGAATCGGCCACGGGCATGCCCCGGCTGGCGATGGTGGCTGCGCTCGCCGATGTGGGCAACGCACTGCTCATTGAGCGCAGGGGACGGATTGCAGGCTACGCTATCGCGAGGAGGTTTGGCCGCGGCTATGTGGTCGGCCCTTGTGCAGCCGAGAGCGACCAAGACGCGCGGCTTCTGATCCTGGCCCAGCTTTCGAAGCTTCACGATCAATTCGTTCGCATCGACGTCTATGCCGAGGATGGATTGGGTGACTGGCTTGAGAGCCTTGGCCTTCAGCGGTCCGGCAGTGCGACCGCCATGGTCAAAGGGCAACGGCCCGCCGTCGAGGGGCCAGCCCATATATATGCATTGGCAAACCAGTCGTTCACTTAGGAAATGAGATTATGAACAAGGTGGCGGCAAACCTGGCAGTGAGCGAGACGGCTAGGACGATCGACGCCTTGGTCACCCCGGCGCTGCTTCTGGACCGTGGCCGGCTCGAGCAAAACATCCAGGGTCTGGCTGGGCGCGCCAAGAAGCTTGGCGTGGTGCTGCGCCCGCATATGAAGACGGCCAAAAGCATCGACGTCGCCCGATACGCGTTCCACCGCGAACCCGGTCCGATCACGGTTTCGACCATCGCCGAGGCGGAGTATTTTGCGGGCCATGGCTTTCGAGACATGACCTATGCGGTCGGCATCTCGCCGGCCTCGGCCATGCGTGCCATGGAGCTTTGTCGCCGAACCGGCGCTGATGTGAAGCTGTTGCTCGATTCCGTGGAGCAGGCCGACGCCCTGGCCGGCGTGCGCGAAGCCACCGGCATGACGCCATCTGTTTTCATCGAACTGGACTGCGATGACCATCGCGGTGGCTTGAAGCCGGACGACCCGAAGTTGCTCGACGTGGCCAGCAGGGTCGTCGCTGCCGGTGCCAACCTCGCCGGCGTCCTCGCCCATGCAGGCGAGTCCTATGGCTTGAACACGCCCGATGCGCTGGTCAAGGCAGGCGAGAACGAGCGTTCAGCCACCGTTCGCGCCGCTGAAATCCTGCGCGCCCATGGCCATGCCTGCCCGATCGTCAGCGTCGGCTCGACGCCGACAGCGCATTTCGCCGACAATCTTGATGGAGTCACCGAGCTGCGCGCTGGAGTCTACATGTTCTTCGACCTCGTCCAGCACTGGGTTGGGGTCTGCAACCGCGACGATATCGCCATTTCCGTATTGGCCACGGTGATCGGCTCCAAGCCGGAAAAGGGATGGGTGCTGGTTGACGCCGGGTGGATGGCGCTTTCGCGCGACCGGGGAACCGCAAACCAGCAGATCGACCAAGGTTACGGGGTGGTCTGCGACGAAAAGGGACGGGTGCTTGAAGATGTGATCGTGGCCCAGGCCAGCCAGGAACACGGCATCCTCGCCATTCGTGCCGGTTCTGGAAAGTCCATGCCCGAGTTGCCGCTCGGGTCTCGGGTCCGGATTCTGCCCAATCATGCGTGTGCGATGGCCGCCCAGCATGATTTTTACAGCGTCGTCAACGGGGACAGCCCCAAGATTGAAGCGCGCTGGGAGCGGATGCGCGGCTGGTAGGCGCGCGCAACTATGCCTCGGATGTCGCCCCACTCCAATCAGCACTGGTGGTCAAGAAAATGAAGTTTACTTCTTACTGGCTGGATACGTCTCAGCCGTTCAGTGAAAGGTCGTCCAAACCGCTCGAAGGCCACTACGACGTGGCGATTGTGGGCGGCGGCCTGACCGGCTCCTCCGCCGCGCTGGCCCTTGCCAAAAAGGGCGCCAGGGTTGCCCTGTTGGAGGCCGAAACGATCGGCAACGCCGCGTCCGGCCGCAATGGCGGGATGTGCAACAACGGCTTTGCCCAGAATTATGCAATCATGGCTGGCAAGCACGGCAAGCCCGCCGCAAATGCGCTCTACAAGGCTTTCGACGCTGGCGTCGATATGGTCGAGCGGTTGGTGCAGGAAGAAAAGATCGACTGCAGCTTCTCCCGCGTCGGCAAGCTCAAGCTTGCCGCCAAGCCCGAGCATTACGACATGCTGGCGCGCAGCCAGGAACTGCTGGCGGCCAATGTCGATCCCGAAACGAGGATGATCGCGCGCGACGACCTGCGAACCGAAGTCGGCACCAACCGCTACCATGGCGGGCTGCTCTTTCCCAAGAGCGCGGGCATGCATGTCGGCCGGTTCGTCCGGGGCCTCGCGACCGCCGCTGCCCGGCGTGGCGCAGACGTCCATGAACGCTCGCCCGTAATGGCGATGCGCAAGGTTTCAGGCGAGCATGAGGTAACGACGCCAAAGGGCAAGATCGTTGCGCGGCAGGTCCTGTTGGCGAGCGGCATTTCCCAGGTTGGTCCGCTCGGCTGGATCCGCCGGCGCATGATCCCGGTCGGCGCATTTCTGATCGTGACCGAGCCGCTATCGCCCGACCACCTTAAGCGCCTCATGCCGACCGGGCGCATGGTCGTCGACACGCGCAATCTCGTTGTCTACTGGCGGCTCACGCCGGACAATCGCCTTCTGTTCGGCGGGAGGGCGCGCTTTGCCGTGTCCAATCCTCAATCCGACGAAAAAAGCGGCCGGATACTGAAGGCGGCGATGGTCGAGGTTTTTCCGGAACTGGCCGGCACCCGGATCGATTACTGCTGGGGCGGCATGGTCGATATGACCCGCGACCGCCTGCCGCGCGCCGGAGAGCGCGATGGCATCTATTACTCAATGGGCTATAGCGGACACGGGACCCAGATGTCGACGTTGATGGGCACCATCATGGCCGACGTCATGGACGGGCACCCCGAGCTCAATCCCTGGAAGAATTTCGACTGGCCAGCGATCCCCGGTTATTTCGGGCGTCCCTGGTTCCTGCCGATTCTCGGCGCCTATTACCGCATGAAGGATCTAGGGTGATGACGCCCCTCGAACACCTGTCCCGCAACGGCCACCTGGATAGGTTTTTCATCGACGGTCAATGGGTCGAGCCGAGCGGCACCGCGACGGGCGTCGTCGTCAATCCCGCCACAGAAGAGGTCGTAAGCCAGTTTCCGCTTGGCAATAGTGAGGACGTGGACGCGGCCGTTGCAGCGGCTCGCAGGGCATTCGCCCCCTGGGCTCGGACCACGCCAGAAGACCGCGCGGGTCTGCTCGATCGCCTGCAAGCGCTGCTCGAGGCGCGCGGCGAACTGCTGGCTCAATGCCTGAGCCTCGAAATGGGCGCGGCGATCGGCTATGCGCGCAGCTCGCAGGTGCCGCTGGCGATCGCGCATGTTAAGGTCGCTCGCGATGTGCTGACAGACTTTCGCTTCGTCAAGCAGCGGGGGCAAACTGCCGTCACCCACGAACCGATCGGTGTCTGCGCCTTGATCACTCCGTGGAACTGGCCACTTTACCAGATCACCGCCAAGGTTTCGCCGGCGCTCGCGGCAGGCTGCACGATCGTGCTGAAGCCGAGTGAGCTTTCTCCCTTGGACGCCCTGCTGTTCGCCGAGTCGATCGAGGAAGCCGGCTTCCCTGCCGGGGTTTTCAACCTCGTGCAAGGTGACGGTCCAGGCGTGGGTATGGGTCTCGCCTCCCATCCAGATGTCGACATGATCTCCATTACCGGGTCCACCCGCGCGGGCATTGCTGTGGCCCAGGCGGCAGCGCCAACGGTCAAGCGTGTCGCGCAGGAACTCGGCGGCAAGTCGCCGAACGTGATCCTGCCGGACGCCGATCTCGATCGCGCCGTTTCTCTGGGCGTAGTCGCCGCCTTCCGCAATCTCGGCCAGTCATGCAGCGCCCCGACGCGCATGATTGTGCCACGCGTGCTGCTCTCCGAGATCGAGGAAATCGCCAAGGGGGCCGCGGCCAAGATCGTCGTCGGCGATCCTCTTTCGGAAGCCACAACTCATGGTGCAATCGCCAACCGCGCCCAATTCGATCGCATCCAAACCATGATCGGCGTCGGCATTTCTGAGGGCGCCAGGCTCCTCACCGGAGGACCGGGTCGTGCGCATGATCTGAACGTCGGGTTCTATGTGAAGCCGACCATTTTTTCCGACGTGCGTACGAGCATGCGCATTGCCCAGGAAGAGGTCTTCGGGCCAGTTCTCTGCATCATCCCCTACGCCACAATCGAGGAGGCCGTCACCATCGCCAACGACACGGTGTACGGCCTGGGGGGCCATGTGCAGGGCGAAGATGTGAACGCCGTCAGGGACGTGGCCTCACGGATTCGCTCCGGTCAGGTGCATCTCAACTACCCGGCCTGGGATCCGCACGCCCCGTTTGGCGGTTTCAAGCAGTCCGGAAACGGACGCGAATATGGCATCGAGGGCATGTTGGAGTATCTCGAGGTCAAATCCATCCTCGGCTATTTCTAGGCGACATCTTCACCCAGCGCAGACGGCGGGATGCCGAGCAACATGGGCAATCCGGGCTCAACCCGGCGATGTATCGGCTCAGGAACCGGATCGGACGACCAGTCTGGCTCTGTCGTCGGGACCACATCCGTGTGACCGGACAAAATGCAGCCGGCGACGTCAGGCGGGCCTACCGTTGCGAAAAGGTCGCCGTCGCGCTGCCGGGCCGGGGCAACACAATCGCGGCAGCGCCGCAGCTGGCGGCATCTTGCTGGAGTCCACGATTTCCCCATTGAGCCTGCCAAGGACCGTGGGAAAGACACGAGGCGCAGCGATTTTTCGGCAGTCCACGGAGCACCAGGACAGTTCGAGTGGGAAAAACTGACACTACGAAAGAAGCGCGCGTTCCGTGTCACGATATTCGGCGAAAAATACCGAAAATCGGCGCCAGTTGGAGCATTTCTGCGGCACCAATCGCCGATACTGCTAGCTCCATTGATCGCCGAGGCCGCCATGTCCCCTGTTATCCACCAAATCAGTAGCGATAAAGCGCTACCCGAGTCAGGAGACGTCGTGGTGGTCGGCGGCGGGATTGTCGGCGCCAGCGCAGCCTATTTCCTGGCGCGGCGCGGCCTGTCGGTGGCGCTTGTCGAAAAGGGGTATGTCGGCTGCGAACAGTCGAGCCGGAACTGGGGCTGGTGCCGTCGGCAGAACCGCGATGCACGTGAGTTGCCGCTTGCCAATCTGTCGATGCGCCTGTGGGAAGAGCTCACCAAAGAGATTGGGCACGACCTTGGCTTCCGCCGTTGCGGGCTCACCTATGCGACAAACGATCCGAAGCGGCTCGCCGAATGGGACAAGTGGCGCGAGGTTGCGCGGCGGTTCGACGTCGATACGCGGATGCTTACCGCCGACGAGGCTGCTGCCGCCGTTCCAGCGGCGGGCGGCAAATGGCTGGGCGGCGTCTACGCAGCAGACGATGGCAAGGCCGAACCCTGGCTTGCCGCCCCTCGGATCGCCGAGGGCGCGCGCAAGCATGGCGCGACTATTCATCAGAACTGCGCGGCACGCGGCCTGGATATCACCAATGGGCAAGTGAGCGGCGTCGTCACCGAGAAAGGCCTTATCCGCACCAGCGCGGTGCTATGTGCCGCCGGCGCCTGGGCTTCTGCTTTCCTGCGCATGCATGCGGTTTCGCTGCCGCAGGCCAGCGTCCGTCAGACCGCCTTACGGACCGCTCCTGCACCGGATTTTGGCGAGGCTGTCTATACTTCCGACTTTGCCATGACGCGCCGGCTCGATGGCAGCTACACGATCGCGGTCAGCGGCAGGGCGACCCTCGAGATCACGCCGCAGGGGATCCGCTATGTCCGCCCGTTTCTGCCGATGTTCATGAAACGGCTGAAGGCCGTCGAGATCGGCATAGGCCGCTCGTTCTTCCAGGGCCCGGAAACACTCCGTCGCTGGCATCTCGACAGGCCGACCCCCTTTGAGCGAATCCGCGTCCTCGATCCTGCGCCGGACAAGCGAATGGTGGCAACCATCATGACGCGGGTAAAAGCCCTGTTCCCCACCGTTGCCGATGCCGGCGTCGTGTCCTCCTGGGGTGGATATATCGACTCCACACCGGACGCCGTACCCGTGATTTCACCGGTGGACAGCATCGGTGGAGTGTTCGTCGCCGCAGGCTGTTCCGGACACGGCTTCGGCGTCGGCCCTGGAATTGGCCATCTGGCGGCGGATCTGGTCGCAGGTGACGCGGCAAGCGTCGACCCGACTCCATTCTGCCTGTCGCGCTTCACGGACAGATCGAAAATTGAAGTTGGCGACTTCTGATGCAATTTTGCCGCGTAGCGGCAGCAAAGAGCGCTGAGCGATTGCGGGTCTGGCCGCATATCTACAGGCTCAAGCGCGATCTGGACCGTTTCGTGACCGCTCTGGCCGATGCGGTCGCACAGGTGCATCGCAGGGAGCTCGCACTGCAGGAGCTGACGGTCGCGGATACGTGCGGCCAGGCGATCAGAAGATGGGCGAGATGATCCGTGATCTTCCTGGCAACTATGCCGCGGTCTTCTGGCAAATCACGGCTCGGTATTGCAGCCCAAGACCTGGAGCGCGCCGTCGACGGAGCCGAGGAACTGGAGGAAACCGCTAACGTCTGCTGCAAGGCGCCGGAAGAGGATTCTCACGCGGGACCAGGTTGATGAACTGGTCCAAACATCCAGTTCCGCGGCCGATCCATGTGACGAGTGCGCCCGATCGTGCAAGGGCAATTCGTGAAATAAGCACGACTGCAATGGTGCTAGGCAAGCCCGATCGCGTGTCGGGAGGCAGTTGTGAAAGTTGCGATCATCGGACCAGGCTCGCTCGGGAAGGCCTTGGCGAAATGTCTTGGCCTCGCCGGGCACGAAATTCGCCTCAGCTTCAGTCGTGACGAAGGCAAGTTGCGCGCAATCGCGGCAACCCTCCGTGTCGGCTTCGGTGCCCCTGACGAAGTAGCGAGATGGGCCGACGTAATTGCCCTGGCGACGCCATGGCCGGCTCTCGAGTTGGCAATGGATGCGCTTGGCGATTTGTCGGGCAAGATCGTCTGGGACAATACCAATGCGGTCGCGCCGGATCTTTCCACGATGCTGGTCGGCACTACGACGTCGGTAGGCGAGGAGGTTCAGAGGCGCGCGCCGGGCGCGCTTGTCGTCAAGTGCATTCCGACCTTTGCCGAATTGCTTGACAGGGATGATCCGCGTCTCAACGGCGATCCGGTAACGAGCTATGTCGCCGGCAATGACGCAGATGCCAAGGCGGCGATTTGCCGGCTTCTCGCCGATCTACCGACAATGCCGGTCGATGTCGGCGATCTCACGGCCTCGCGCCTGATCGAGCCGATGATGCTGCTATTGGTCCAACTCGCCTATCGGCGCGGGATGGGGCCGAGAATTTCCTTCAATCTCATTCGACAGGACGGACCGGTTCATGACTGATTATCTACCCGCGCGGCGCAAGGCGATTCCAGTAGGACGTCTGCTGATCGATGGCCAATGGCGCGATGCTGTCAGTGGCGAGACGTCGACGACTTTTGATCCGACCACGGAGGCGGCGATCACCAATATTGCGAAGGCTGGCGTCACCGACACAAGCGATGCCGTCGCGGCCGCGCGGCGGGCTTTCGAGCAAGGACCCTGGGCGCGGATGCATCATGAGGAGCGCGCGAAGGTCCTGTTCCGCATCGCCGATCTGTTGGACGAGCGCGCCGAGGATTTCGCGGTGCGCGAGGCGATGGACATGGGTATGCCCTATCGCGATTTCCGCGATATCATCATGCCGCACTGCTCGGGACTGTTCCGCTTTCATGGCGGGCTCGCCATGAGCGCAATGGACGGCGCCTATCGTACCAGCTACGAACCAAATATCAGGATCCTGACGCGGCGTGAGCCGCTCGGCGTGGTCGCTGCGATCACCCCGTTCAATTTTCCCCTCGCGCTGTCCTGTTCGAAGATCGCGCCGGCATTCGCGGCGGGTAACACGGTCGTTCACAAGCCTGCGACCGACACGCCCCTGACGGCCCTCGCCTTGGCGCAAGTCATCCTCGACGCAGGCGTGCCGCCAGGCGTCTACAATCTCGTCACCGGCCCAGGCGGCACCATCGGCGACGCGCTGGTCAACGATGCCCGCGTCGACAAGATCGCCTTCACCGGGTCGACCGCCGTTGGCCAGGGCATCATGCGCAACGGTGCCGGGACGATGAAACACCTGACCATGGAGCTCGGCGGCAAGAGTCCCAATATCGTTTTCGCCGATGCCGATATCGATGCCGCGATACAGGCAGCCTTCTGGGGCATCTTCTGGAACAAGGGCGAAGTCTGCGTGGCCGGATCGCGCCTGCTGGTCGAACGCGCCTGCTATGACGAGGTCGTCGAGAAGCTGAGCGCCATGGCGAAGTCGGCGACGCTCGGCGATCCGCTGGACCCTGCGACGATGATCGGGCCGATCGCGTCGCGCGGCGAGTATGACAAGGTCTTGAGCTATATCGAAGAGGGCAAGCGCACCGCGCGACTGACCGCGGGCGGCGGCACCCGCCAGGTCAACGGCAAGGGCCTTTTCGTCGAGCCGACTATCTTCGCCGATGCGACCAACGACCTAAGGATATCGCGCGAAGAGATTTTCGGCCCCGTCCTGCCGGTGATTCCATTCGACAGCGAGGAGGACGCGATCCGGATCGCAAACGACACGAGCTACGGGCTCGCCTCGGGCATCCAGACCAGCGATCTCGGCCGCGCCTTGCGGCTCGCCGACCGGATCAAGGCAGGCACGGTCTGGCTGAACTGCTGGCACAAGTACCATACTAATGCGCCGTTCGGAGGCTTCAAGATGAGCGGCTATGGCCGCGAGCAGGGCCGCGAGGCGTGGGAAAGCTACACCCAATACAAGACGATTTGGGCGAATCTTGGCGAACCAGTCGAGATGGCGCGATGAGCGTGCGTGATCCCAACCCACTCGACCCGCTGCATCCAAAGCGGGTCGCGATGGTCCTTTCAAACCCGGCTGTATCAACCACCACAGGCTGGCCGGTCGGGTTTTGGTGGAGCGAGTTAACTCATCCCTGGCTCGCCTTCACGGAGCGCGGATACGAAGTCGCGATCTTCTCGCCTGAGGGCGGCAAATGCGAGGCGGATGTGTTGAGCGACCCGCGTGATCCGTCCGGCTATTCGGATACGGATCTGATCTCGCTCGGTTTCCTGTCGACGCCGAAACTGGCGGCGCTGGTGGAGACGACCCGGCCCATCGCAGAGCTGTCGTTCGACGCGTTCGACGCGATCGTCGTCGCTGGCGGCCAGGCGCCGATGTTCACCTTCCAAGGCGCGACTGAGTTGCAGCGGCTGTTCGTCGCCTTTCTTGCGGCCGGCAAGGTCGCGGCCGCCTTGTGTCATGGCGTCGCGCTGCTGCGCTACGCGCGCCTCTCAACCGGCGAGCTGCTGGCCAAAGGGCGCACTGTCACAGGTTTCGCCAATGTCGAGGAAGACTTCGCCGATAATGCCGTCTGGGAGATGGGCGCGCTGCCGCACGGTACGCATCTGATGCCATGGCGGATCGAGGATGAGATGCGTGCGCTCGGCGCGAACTATATTCAGGCCGGGCTGTGGCGCGATTTTGCCGTGCGCGACGGCAATTTGATCACCGGCCAGCAGAACTTCTCCGGAGCTGCGACCGCCCGTCTTGTCATCGAGGCGCTCGGTGGCTGAGGACCAAAGGCCGCTCCTGTGGGTGAACTTCGGGAGTCAAACTCGCGGTCAGGACAGCGATGCCAAACGACATCGGCCCAATAGATTCGGGGCCCGTCCAAGAACTCCACTTCAAACAACCACTATCAGCAGCGAGGATGAACCATGGCCGTAGTGACGACACTTGATATTGCCGGCCTGACGGCCGAAGATTATAGCCGCATCCTCGATCGGATCGGCGTGGAGAAACGGCCCGCTGGCGGCATCTACCAGCACATCGCGCATGCCACCGACGATGGCTATCGCATCATCGAGATATGGGACGACAAGGCAGGCCTGGAACTCTTCTTGCAGGACACATTGTTTCCCGCCGCACAGGAACTGCAAATTCAGCGTGAAATGACCATTATGACCCAGACACTGCACAACATCTTTGTGCCCCGGATCGGTGACCTGACTGCCCTGGCAAATGATGCCCCTGGTGGACCAGTCAAACGGGCAAAAGTGTAGGCGTCAAGGATCGAGGATGCGGCGATCGATCATCGAAGTCCTGGAGGAACTTGCGTCCGGACGCCCGGTACAACGATGGTGACCGCGGCAAGTGCAAAGAGGTTGTTCTTTCCTGCCGGCGACTATCGCCATGCACCGGCCGGAGTCGTTCAGCTGCGTGTGATTCGCAGCGGTTCATCCTATGCAGAGATCGATCTTGGCCGCGGGCTGCGGCGCGTCTTCACGCGCCCCGGTGATCTGCTGCTCAGTCTTCCCGAGCGGGCCACGCGGTTCAAGATCGAGGAGCCGCGAGAGCTGACGATGATCACCGTTGACTCCGCGCTGGCGTCAAGGCTCCTGGTATCCGCAGCCGGGACCCTTGAGGACCTGGTGATCCTGACCGATCGACCGATACGCGATTCGCTGGTGGCCGAGTTGTGCCGACGCCTCGAAGGCGACCCGCCAGCCAATGCCATCGTCCGTGAATGGACGCTGGGCCTGATTTTCGTGAACCTGCTCCGTCTCGGGCATGCACGCCAGCGGCGGCAGAAATCTCCGCTCCTGACCTCGCAGCGGTTCGACCGGGTCCTCGCTGCGATTGACGGCGATCTGGAAAAGGGGATCTCGATCGACCATCTTGCCGGAATCTCGGGAATGCCACGACGCGTCTTCACCGCCGCCTTTCGCGAGGCGACGCAATTGCCGGTACATCAATTCATTTTACGCCGCCGCGTTGATCGCGCGGTCGAGCTTTTGGAAAATAGCGATCTGCCGCTGGCCGAGATTGCTCAACATGCGGGTTTCACTCACCAGGCCCATATGAATCGCGTCGTGACCCGATTGAAAGGGCTGTCGCCAGGCCGGCTGCGGTCTCGCAGGCGCGAGGGCTGACTTGTGATCTATTCCATCATCAGAATTCGAATAGCGGAGACGTGATTTGCTGAAACGTCCGTTGGCTAAAATGCCCGACAGTTTGCGTGCAGAGCTCGAGGCCGCAAATCTGATGCCTGCTTTCAAGCAACGGCCTCCCTATCAGCGCAATGATTACTTGCACTGGATCGCGCGCGCCCGTCACCCGGAAACACGCCGAAAGCGCATAAATCAGATGATTGAAGAGCTTACGAAGGGAGGAATCTACATGGGCATGCAATAAGAGCTGGCATCGCCACGAAGCTAGCAGGTCGGTCAACGATCATTTTCCAATCCGTCGCTTATCGAGATCTGATGCTTTCCGGATTGATCTTCACCGGTTTCCCGACGACTTTGCGTAGAGGGTGCAGAGAGCCAATAGTGACAATCGAACCTATCCTCCATTTTCGTTTGCGGCAGGTGGCCTTAATGATCGTGACATCGCAAAGCAGCAACGTGCTTGGCAGCACGTCGGGAAGGTGGCGCGTCTGGTCGCTCTCGGACGGTTACATCGAGATGCCGGCGGACCTTCTGCGGGATCCGCAGGATAATCCGGTGCCGCAAGCTGCGCAGGCAGGGGCGCTTCGCCTGTCTGTCAATTGCTTCGCCCTTGCAGGTCCAGGCGTTGACGGCGTTCTTATCGACAGCGGAGGAGGGGGCTGGGCCCCGACAGTGGGGCGTCTTGAGCAGGCCATGGCGGAAGCCAGGATTGACCCGGCTTCGATCACGGTCTTGGCGCTCACCCACGCCCATCAGGATCATGTGCACGGACTTTTGACCCCCGACGGCCGAGCGCTCTTTCCAAACTTGAAGGCGATCGTAATTCCCGAGGCGGCTGTGGAGAGCTTTTTCGCTTACGCGCACCTTGCGCAGTTCCGGCCCCTGCTGAAGCCCGTCCAGAATGGCGACCAGGTGGGTGAGCGATTGAGGGCGGTCGCCCTGCCCGGTCATGCTGCCGGCCATACCGGCTACGCGTTCGACGCGGACGAGGACCGTTTCCTATTCTTCGGGGACATCGTTCATGTGCCGGCCTTGCAGTTCGGCAATCCCGCGTTCAGTTGGAGCTATGACGACGATCAGCTGACCGCGCGCGCAACCCGTCTAAAGGTTTTCAGTGACGCGGCCGAGGCGGGGACGTGGATCGCCGGCGCGCACCTTGGCTGGCCGGGCATCGGTCGCGTGGTGCGTAAGGGTGAAGCATACGGCTATGAGCCGGCTCGAGCGATGCCGCCGCGTTCAAAGTGATACCGCATCTTTCCCGTCGCGCTGTGCCTTGGCTAAACCTCGATCCCTGGCCATGAAATGCTCTATCACGGAGGAATGCGCTTTATGGGACGGGAGACGTGTTTGCCTGGCTCCAGCGCAGGACTTCAGCATAAGTAACCAACGCCCGATGCACCGCCGCCGAAAGCTCTTGCGTCACCTTCATTTTGGCACACGAAAAGATCAATTAAATCAACGGCAGCGGCATCTCGTCCGGCCCACCAAAGTATTCTTGATCCACTGCGGCCGATCGACACCTGAGGCTTACCGGAACGGCGTCTCGCCACGAAACAGCGGCTGGTGCGCCCGCATCAAGGCGACAATCCGGTCGGCGACTTTTCGTACCGGCGGCGAGTGACGTTCCTCGTGATGGGTGACGATCCATTGGTCGGTTTCGAGTTCGGGGATAGGCTGAGCGACGCGAACCAGCCGCGGATCACCGTCACCGACGAAGCACGGAAAGATCGAAAGGCCGGCGCCGGCGGCTACCAGTTCGCGCACCGAATGGGTGTTGTTGCCGCGAACGGCGATGCGGTCGCCGTGGTGGGCTTGCAGCCAGCGCGCCGAGGCAATGTTTGCCCCTTCGCCGGTGACGCCGACGAACAATCCGGCGGCGATGCCGTTGATCAGGTGGCGTCCGGAATAAATGGCGTGGGCGACCTTGCCGCTCAGACGGCCGGCCAGCCACTGCTCGGTCGGGCGCTCGCTGCGGATGCCGATGTCGGCGGCGCGGCGGCCGATGTCGACCCGGTCGGTGGTGGTGACGAGTTCCACCCTTATGCCATCATCGACCGTCCAGATCTCGCCGATATGGGCGGAAACGAAGGCCGAGGTCCATGGCCCAGCCGAGACGCGGACAATGCGGTCGGGCAGGTTTCCCTCGCGCCAGCGGGTCAGCGACTGCATTGCTGCCTCGACGTCTTCGGCGCGCCGCAGCAGTTCTTCCCCGACCGGGGTCAGCCGGTAGCCGGTCTGCTGGCGCACGAACAGCGGTTCGCCAATCTGCTTTTCGAGCGCGGTGACGCGTCGTCCAAGGGTGGCTGCGCTGAGGCGCGTGGTTCCCGTCGCTGCGCTCAAGCCACCCAGCCGCGCAACGTCGAGAAACAATCTCAGATCGTCCCAGACAATATCCATTTTGCAGAAATGAAAAACTCCTTGCGACCGTGGCTGTAGCGCGAAGCGGGCATCGCGCGCAAGTATGCAGGAATTGGAGGCGTTGGATAATCTTGCCTGACGGGACAGGGATAAGCGCCTCGGCTGGCCAAGAAGCGAGCGCCATCTTTTCGATCGAGCATGCGATTCGCGCAGATGCTTTGCGCTTTCGATCAACCCAGGCGCGCGGGCATTCTGCGCGCCAAAGGAGACGACCATGTTGTATGAACTTCGATACCGTTTCACCCGCTGGATTGCCTATCGCCAGACGCTTGCGAGCTTGAGGCAGGCCCCGGACAGCACACTGGTGGATGCTGGCATTTCCCGCGATGAGATCCGCGAGTGTGCCCGCCATGCCAGCCTGCGTCATTGAGGAAACGGGCATGGAGATGATGGAGCTTTGGGATGGCCGATCGGTGCCGCGCATCGGGATCGGCACCTGGGCAGCGGGGGGTGCCGCGCGCTGGCGCGACACGGCGACAATCTATGGCGAGGTCGACGATATCAGGTCGCAAGCCGCGCTGGCGATGGCCTATGACATCGGCGCGCGGGTGTTCGACACGGCTGCCGCCTATGGCGCCGGCAATGCCGAACTAATCCTCGGGCGGGCGTTGAAGGGTAAGGACGAAGCCGTCATCGTAACCAAGGTCGGCTATTTCGGCGATCCCGAAACGCGCAAGATCGCTCCCGAGGATGCCTCTGCCGCGGCGATCCGGACATCGATCGACAATTCGCGGCAGCGCCTGCAGCGCGATTTTATCGACGTCGTGCTGCTACACATCAACGAATATCCGATCGAACGCGCCGGCGAGGTGTTCGATACGCTCGGCCTGTTGCGCCAGGAGGGCAAGATAGGCGGCTTCGGCTGGAGCACCGATCACTGCGAACGGCTTGCGGCCTACGCGCCGCGCGAGGGTTTCGTCGCCGTAGAGAACGACTTCAATGTGTTTACCCCGGCGAACGAGCTGATGGCCGTTGCGGCGCGCGAGCACCTCGTCTCGTTCAGCAGGCTGCCGCTGGCAATGGGACTGCTCACCGGCAAATACACGCCGGCCATAAGGCTGCCCA
Organism: Mesorhizobium sp. M0960; assembly: GCF_040319055.1. NCBI lineage: Bacteria > Pseudomonadati > Pseudomonadota > Alphaproteobacteria > Hyphomicrobiales > Phyllobacteriaceae > Mesorhizobium > Mesorhizobium sp. M0960. The sequence goes on from NZ_JAMYNN010000005.1 coordinate 114,274, forward strand.
CCGATGACGTGCGCGGCGGGAATGCCGATTGGATGGTGTTTTTCAGGGATGGCGCCGCCAACCCGCACTATCTGTCAAGGCTCGCGGCAATCCGCGACCTGCTCACCTCGGGCGGACGCTCGCTTGCGCAGGGCGCGCTCGGCTGGATCCTCGCCAAGTCGGCAATCGCCTTGCCGGTTCCCGGCTTCACGCGGCCCGAGCAGGTCGCGGACAATCTCGGTGCGCTGGAAAAAGGGCCGCTGCCGGCAGCGGTGATGGCCGAGATCGACGCCGTGCTGAAAATTGCCGAGACCGCTTAGTGTTGCGAATCCGAAATTCGCATTGGTGATGATGCCGACCAACTTCGATCTCTCCGATGTCCGCCGGTATCTTATCTTCCCTTGGCCAAGCTTCCGTGGCGCAATTGAACAAAGACGGAGCGGCGGACCCGACTCCATTTGAAGGTCCGCCGCTCCGGGTTTTCAGATCACAAAGACTGATGCTGCCACGGGAAATGGGTAGCGAGCTGCGCTTGAGCTGCGCCGCCGACTTCATCGCTGTCGATAGAGAGCGATCCGGTTGTACTGTCAAAGATGATGTGGTGGGAACCATCATCGGCGGCCGTATCAGCAGAGGAAGCATGCAATGAAAGCCCGCCCGACTTAAGCTCGGTAAGAGCGGGTTGATCGAGGTGGAGCTTGTCCTGGAGCTTGCTGAAGTCGAAGGCGTCGTTGCCTCCGTGGCCGGACATGATCTCGGCGGCGCCATTTTTTGCCTGGGCGCCGACATTTTCATCGGGCTGGACGGTCTGCGCGAACCCGTGGCGAACCAGGCTGGTTGCCGTTGTGTCGGACGGGTCGTTGGTCGGGAGAAGCTCCGAGCCGGCCCAAAGAGAATGGTTCAACGCAGCCAATATGCGGTCAACGCTGCTGCCCTCGCTTACCTTGTCGCCGGCACTATCGTGGGTGGTGTCAGTCGAACTGCCGTCGCTGGCAAGGAGGTGCGAAAGCGCGGTCTTGCTATCACTGCCATCGCTTGTGGTGGCGCCGGAAGCGGCGGTATCAGTCGAACTGCCATTGCCAGCGAGGAGGTGCGAGAGCGCGGTCTTGCCATGACTGCTATCGCTGATGGTGGCGCCGGAAGCGGTGGTGTCAGTCGAACTGCCATTGCCGGCGAGGAGGTGCGAAAGCGCGGTCTTGCTATCACTGCCATCGCTTGTGGTAGCGCCGGAAGCGGCGGCCGCCGTGGAACTGCCGTCGCTGGCGAGGAGGTGCGAAAGCGCGGTCTTGCCATGACTGCCATCGCTTGTGGAGGCGGCGGTGTCGGTCGAACTGCTATTGCCAGCGAGGAGGTGCGAAAGCGCGGTCTTGCTATGATTGCTATCGCCGGTAGTGGTCTCGGCAGGGGCAGTCGCAGTCGAACTGCTATCGCCGGTGATGACCCCGGAAGGGGCGGTGGCAGTCGAGGTGCTGTCGCTGGGGGTGGCCCCGGAAGGGGCGGTGGCAGTCGAGGTGCTGTCGCTGGGGGTAGCCTCGGACGGGGCCGTGGCAGTCGGGGTGCCATCGCCGGTGGTGGCCTCGGCAGGGGCAGTCGAGGCGCTATCGCCGGTGGTGGCCTCGGACGGGGCCGTGGCAGTCGAGGCGCTATCGCTGGGGGTGGCCTCGGACGGGGCGGTGGCAGTCGAGGCGCTATCGTTGGGGGTGGCCTCGGACGGAGCCGTGGCAGTCGAGGCGCTATCGCCGGTGGTGGCTTCGGAAGGGATGCTCGCCGTAGAACTGGGATCAGTAGCGGCGGCTTCGGAAGGAGCAGTCCCTCCAGTGTTGAGATTGTGTTCCCGGAAAACGGCCTGCAGTTCCGAAGAGCTCTCCAACGCTGTGTCGCCTCGCTGCGAACCCCAGGCGTATGCGTAGTCGAAGGCGGGTGACGGAACCAGCTTGGCCCAGTGGTCCATCATGGTTTCCATCTGGGTGGCGGTGGGCACGACATATTTGCCACCCATGTCGGTGTTATAGTCGCCACCTCCAAACGTCTGGTAGCCTGGAATGATCTGGCTCGTCGGGATGCCCGATGCCTGAGCGGCGGCGACGAATTTGTCGATCATGTTGTAGTCGACCGCGCCATCCGTGCGGACAGGATAGACATCCACGCCGTAGTAATCGATACCCGTACTGGCGGGATTGTAGGTGTTCGAAAAATCTGGATTCGCCGACGTCCCCAGGCTCATCATCGTGATATAGGTCTTGGCATCCGGCACATTGGAATGAATCCAGTCGGATTCTGCCTTCAGATTTGCGGCAGAGGCGTAGGTACCCCATTGGCCGGTGGGATCCGGCTCGTCAACCAGGAAGAATCCGAACAGCTTTGGATTACCGATGAAGGGCGTGACCTTGTCGACAAAGGAGGAGGTTACTCCGTCGGTTTCGTTCAGATAGACCATGCCTTTCATACCGTCCGGCAGCGCATTGAGTTGGTCAACGGATGAAACGTCAGCCAGATTGAATCCGGCTTGAGCAATTTCCGTGCCCGATCCACCTGACGTGTAATGCAGAGTTGTCATCCAATATTCCTTTTTCTGTTTCGACAGCGCCCTACCTACAGACTGCGTATATTAGCGCCAAATCACATACCGGCACCCCGTGAGAGAAACTTTGATCGTAAGTTGATACACACAGTGCGACCTTCTCCCCGATAAGCCCTTCGATGCGGTGCCAGATCGCAAGAGAGTCTTGCGCCATGTGCCGGACCTGGCGTGCGCTATTTGGAGTGCGCTTCGCTGCTCTTGAAGCCTCGTCATGCGGGGTGCTGGGGAATCGGCTGAGCCGTCAATGAAACCGGAAGCGGGACACATCCAGTGTGCCGTACAGCGTGCCAAGCCTGGATACCCCGGTGTTTCGCGATTAACGCGAATCTTTCTGGCACACCCGCCGAGCGCTTCTGATCACGATGTTCGTGCGGACGAGGTTGGCCGGATTGGCTGCGACGCTGGTGCAAGGCGATATATCCCAGACACCAGAGCGCGAACGAGCGGCTTGCGTACCGGCGTCTCGATGAAGCGCCAGACGAGAAAAGAGGCAAGAAGAATCCCGGCAAAGACAACGAAGAATGCGGCGTTCTTTCCGACATGCGGCGCCAGCGCGTTAAGCGAGATGTAGCCAATATACTGATGCAAAAGATACAGCGGATAAGTCAATCCTCCGAGCATCATGACAACCTTGGATGGAGCAATCACGGAGCGGAGCAGTATCGCGCCAGAGAAGACTCCGTAGACCACTATATTGGCAGCGAGGAGAGCAGGATACGAAATGGCAGCGCCAAAGTGCTCATGCATCCAGTTGTGAGAGAAGATTATGGTCTGGCAAGACACCAGGAATGCGACGGCAAGAAGCAGGAACGCAGCCGGCGAACGGCCCCTTGCAACGATGTCTTCCGCGAGGATGCCGGCGGCAAACAAAGGCGCATAGTTTGTAATAAAGAGAATGCGTATCACCGCGTTCTCAAAGAAGAACTCGTTGCTTGCCGAAATTGCGAGCCAGATGGCAGCGATAGGTATTTTCCAGCGCTGAAAGGCACCCGCAAAGATCAGCACTGCAACCCAGCCGTAGAACAGGATCTCGAGCATGATCGACCAGTAGGCCCCATCCATGGATGGTCTGCCGAAGAGGCGGGCGAACATAGAGAGATTGGCTACATAGGTCGCAATATCGGTCGGAAAACGCTGGTCTTTGGCGACGACGAGAACAACAAAAGTTGCGGTCATGCAGACGAGGAATCCGGGATAAAGCCGGGCGAAGCGGGCGACCGCGAATTCCTGCCAGGTTCGACCTTCGGCCGACCACGCGATGACGAAACCGCTGATCAGGAAAAACAGATTGACGCCGAGATAGCCATAGATGGCGTAAGGTGCTGCGGCAGGATATTCCACATCGAGACTTCCGGCGATCGCGCCGCCAAAAAGATAATGATAGAGCACGACCGCGAGGGCTGCGGCCAAGCGCAGCAGGTCGAGTGATGCCATGCGCGCCGGAATGGCCTTGCCTGCCGGTTCCACAGCCACCTCCCGTCGCCGTTTCAGCTTTTGACACCCATCAGCGGCTTGATCCGCAATGCCAGTGCTAACGCAAAGGCTGCAAACCGGCGGCAGGCCACGCCTTTACCTTCTCAAGTACGAACAGCTGCTCGCAGGACAGGAACCGGAGGACGCTGAAAGAGCGTACCAGTTCGAGCCCCGCCTCTGCGAAATCCTGTCGTGCAACGTTAAGATTGACGGGATGAGGCGCCGACAGCCTTCCGGTGATTATCTTCCGCAGCCTTAGTCGCATTCTCTGGAGGCGGGTGCCAACGCCGTAGGATACGATCAGACGGCGGCTGGCAACGCGCGCGAGCTCCATGATAATGTCGCGCCTGAGATGTGGCGGGATAAGATGGATGAGGCGAAGACAGACCACCGTGTCAAAGCTTTCGTCGGCGAACGGCAGTTGCGTCACGTCACATCGGATGAATCCCCGAAATCCGGGCTGACCTTCATATGCTGACTTAGCCAGGGCCATCATTTCCATTGAAATGTCTGCAGCCAGCACCTGACAATCATGCCGGCCCAGCACGCCAGCCAGCTTCCCGGTTCCGCATGGGATATCGAGCACCTGGGATGGAGGCGGGCTGCACCTCTCCAGCGCCTTGGCGATGCAGCGCTGCTCCCGTCGCGCAATGACGTAGGATGCAATTGTAGACAGCTTCAAGCGGCCTGCATATCCGTCCAGGTACCAGCTCGCAAAGCTCGGATCCTGATATCTCTGCTTTGTTGGGAGATCATAGGCCGCGGCCGCGACTTCGGCGTCGTAACTAGTAGGCATAGCGGCTGTAGCCCCTGCTGACGGATATGACTTGAGGTCCTCGCTCATCTGCCCGCTTTCATACGATTTCTCCTGAGATGGAATCGAAGATTTTTTGTCCAACATATTCATTGGATGCCCCCAAGCTGTTCTATTGGCGATAGAGGCGGCAAAAGATCAGTTCTGGGTGGGGCCATCGCAGAGGTAAGGTTTCCAGATGGCTGGGTATCTCGCATCCCCCGAACGGATGAGACATGCCGAACTTATGACTACTGAGCCCCGTGGAGGTGCGCTGGGGCATTGGGCTACTGCACAGCCCTGTCGGGGACGGAACGGCAAACGGATGGAAGGCAATCGGGAAGGATAGTGACCGAAACGCACTCCTTCCGTTCACGATTATGGCCTTCGTCGATATCCTAACGTGACCACACCGTCATTCATACGGATGGCGCGAATTCCTGGCTCGTCGGCTAGACATCCCGGGAAGAGATGGGCGTTCGCTTCAGCAAATGGACATAACATCACTGCCGGAAGGCTTCCCTCAGTCTGGATTGAAAGATGATCTTGGAGCTATTTGGGCCGTCCGGTGCTGGTAAGACGACGTTGGCGTGCGAGCTGGTGCACGTTCTGCGAGCTCAGGGCTACTCTGTTGTTTTGCAGACCGGCGACCGTCGACACCCGGTTAGAAGAGCCGCCTTCAAACTAGTCTCCGGCTTGCATTCAAAGTGGATTGGACAGCGTTCTCTCGGTGCAGAAGTGCTTAAGATCCTTCCACCCAAGAATGAGCTGTGGGCGGCTCGTCTGAACTGGCATCTTGAAGCTCTTCTACAAGCCTGGCGCGCGGCAATAGCGTCCAAGGACACGATCTCAATTTTTGACCAGGGTATGGTGCAATTCGTGTGCTCGCTGGTTTTGTTCAGCGGCATAACGGATCGTGAAAGGGTGTCGTGCGCCCTCGAGCTTCTACCCAAACCGGACCTGCTTGTCCGATTGCAGGCGCCACGAGAGATTCTAGAGGCGCGGTTGAGGGAACGCCGGCGTAATCTCGGCATCATTCAGAAGTTCCTCGAAGTTGATCTGCAGAGCAGTCTTGATCATATCGACCACGTTAATCTTATCGAGGAACAACTTGGATCGTTCCCGGTACCGACAACTTGCGTTGAAAGCTTAGATTCAGACGGGCTCGCTGCCGCCACCGAAATAATAGCGCGTGGAGTAATTGACAAGTTTGGCGCGGCGCGGGCGAAATTTAAAAGGGTTGAAGCTTAGAGAGATACGGTTTTGAAGCGTCGAGAAGAAGGTGTCCAATAAAAACGGAAATCGAACTATTGAGACGGAACCGCGTGAGTTGACACGACATGCGCTTTTTTCGCTACCAAATTGTCTTGGCGTTGACGCTAGCTGCCAGCGCGACATCCATAGATCTGCGCGGAGCGGTGAGTGAAGAGGATGTGGCATCGACAAAGTTCGTCGCGCCGGTGGCCATGGACCTGCCTGATTACCTGCACCCGGCGAAGGATGCGGCATTTGGCACAACTTTCACGCGAATAACCAAACCCGGAATCCTCGGCGCCGGCATCGCATGCGGGAGCAAATATTGCAGCCACCGCTATTCGAGCGCTCAGGCCTGGAATTCGGATCAGAGCCTTCTTGTCATCAGCAACGGCTGCGGCGGCTTATGCTTCCTGGATGGGCGCACCTACGCTCCGCTTTTTCGCCGTGTTCGATCGATCGAATGCGAATGGCACCCTCGCGATCCCGACCTGATGATCTGCGTCGGTGGTCGGAAAATCTCGACGTGGGCGCCACGCACCAATCATGAGGAGGTCCTGTTTGTTTCGACTGACAGTAGTGATCTCCAGTTCGGCCCTTATAAAGGGAATCCGAGCCGTGACGGCAGCCGTATAGCCGTGCGCGCGGTTCGCGGGGACGGCAAAGCGGTCGTCTTTGCCTACGATCTCAAACAGCGGCGGAAGTTTCCGGAAATCGATCTCGCACAGCTTGTCGGGACCAACAGCGCCTGCTCAATCTCGCCGCTAGGCGTCAACATCTTATGCATTCAGTACCTAAAAGACGAAACTGAACAGACGTTCATCTTTTCGGTTGACGGCGTTCTGCGCCAAAAATGGACCGAGCATCATCGGCCTGGCCATGGGGACATGACGGTCGATGCCGACGGCAGCGAAATCTATGTGGGGATCAGTAAATCCGATCCGGACATATTCCAGGTGATCAAGCGAAGGCTGTCAGATGGGAAAGTCACCTCGCTGATGAGATATGGCGAAGCACAGCATGCATCGCTCAGGTCACTGGACAGGCCGGGTTGGGTGTTCCTTAGCTATTCCGGCGACCCGGACGAAGTATCGAAATATCCGAATTGGGCGCCGTATGCGCGGGAAGTCATCGCGCTGCGCATCGACGGCAGCGGAGAGGTTCGACGTATTGTGCAGACGAAGAACGCTCCATTCGACTACTGGAGTGAGACCCACGCCTCGCCGTCCCCAGACGGTTCACAGGTGGTCTGGTCAAGCAATTGGGGAGTACCCGGCGGTCCGGTTTACGATTTCGTCGCCCGTATTGACTGGCCGGAACGGTCAAACACTGGCTCGAGAGCATTAACCGCGAGCGGTCTTCAATAACGAAACCTTCCGGTCACCTATCACGGTTGTCTCCGATCGTGCTTACCCATTGTGCGTTCAACACCTCACCTCCAACTTCGCCGCCACGCAGCTCCGTTCAATGTCAATTCATTCAAACAGACGACGACAGGTGGCCAAGCCTGCACCTACCGTGAAAGTGCAGTTTGCAAGGCTTATGACACTTGCCGGAACTCTACGATTTACAGAAATGACTCGAACGTCGGGTGATGGCTTTTGTGCGAAAGACGCTCGCGTCGGAGCCGAGAAAGGAATAGCAGATGGATGCGGATAGGCGAGCCGAAGAGAATGCCTCTTTCAATCCTGAGTTGTTGAAACGGTTAGTATGCCCAGTGACCAAAGGCTCACTTGCCTGGGATGGGGATCGCGACGAACTCGTATCGAAGAGCGCAGGACTTGCCTACCCGGTACGCGACGGCATTCCGATCCTGCTAGCATCGGAGGCACGGGCGATCATCTCCCGCGTGGTCAAACTTCGCGCATCCAGAGGATGAGCTAGCCGCGCAAATTAGGCGGCATTCCGACGGCAACCAGCACCAAGACAGGAAAGTGCCGCGGAGCGCGAGCCGTTTGTCAACGGACCACTCCGTGCTCGGGCATCTGGGCAGTGCCGACCTTTTTGATGCAACGCGCGGCTACCTGAACCGGCTGGGCACGGCGATCCGTTTCCGGGACACGGTGTGTGTCATTCAAACAGACGAGGACAGTGGCAAGGCCTGCCCCTACCGTGATCTTGGGCGTGATGGGTAACGAAACCAACACTATGAAAGCAAATTCAACGGCCGGCCACTTCGCGCGATCGGGCTACGGCGAACGGTCAGGAGACGCAGGATGAATCCGCACCTCGTGTGTGTTGGAGGCGAGGATCACGCCCTGCGAATCCCCTTCCTGATGTCGCTGCGAGAGAAGGGATTCCAGGTTACTGCGGTTTCGAGCGGCGGTGAAGCCGCATTCCTGCGGCATGGCATTCCGCATCGCAGCTACGGTTTCGACCGCTTTTCCAGCAGCAGCGGGGAATGGGCCGCCATCAAAACCATTCGAAAGCTGATGGCGGAACTCCGGCCGGATATTATCCAAAGCTTCGACACCAAGCCCAACCTGGTGACGCCACTTGCGGTGCGCGGGAGCGTTCCAGTCGTGCGCACAATCAACGGTCTGGGCTGGACGTTCTCGTCCCTGGAACCGCGCGCCCTGGCCCTGCGCCCAATCTTTTGCGGACTGCAATGGCTTTCGTCCTTATGGACGGCCGCTACGGTGTTCCAAAATCGGGACGATCAGTCATTCTTTGAACGCTACCGACTGATCATACGTGGCAGCGGACGAGTGATCCGCAGTTCTGGAATCGACGTCGATGCGTTCGCCATGGCAAGGCATCTTGCCCCGTCGGCGATGAAAATGCGCGAGGAGCTTGGGCTCCAATCCGCCGAGATCGTAATTTTTGTCGGCCGGCTAACTCGCCAGAAAGGCATCCCGACACTCCTCAAGGCAGTCCCTCGCATTTTGGCTGAAAGGCCCGATGCCCGTTTCGTGCTTGTCGGGCCATTGGAATCCGAGGGCCCATTTGCGGTGGACAAGGCGGAGATTGATCGACATGCGCCCCATGTCATCGCCTTGGGCCCACGACGCGACGTTCCTGCCCTGCTTGGCATGGCCGATCTGTTCGCCTTTCCGACACAATATCGCGAAGGGATTCCGCGCGTCCTGCTGGAGGCAGGGCTTGCAGGATTGCCTATCGTCGCCTCAAGGATGCCTGGCTGCAATGAGGTGGTCGAAGACGGATGGAACGGCCATCTCGTCCCACCGCACGATCCGAACAGCCTTGCATCTCGAATTATAGACCTCTTGTCCGACCGCCGGAAAGGAAGGACCATGGGCGCTCGCTCTGTCGAGCTGGTCCGGACGCAGTTCTCGCTGCCCTGGGTGGTCGAGCAATATTGCGATCTCTACGACAATGTCCTTAGCGCCAAATCCCATGGCGGCTTCGCTCGACCGGCGTCGCCCGCGTTGCTTGAAGAGGCTGCTGCAAACCGCGCATTGGGTGGAGCGCGCCGATGATCCGCGACGCGTTGCTGGCCTGCGGCGTTGCGATGTCCTATGCGGCGCAGCTCACCATTCCGGGAGTGCCACTCGGCTATGGCGAGCTGTTTCTCGCGCTTTGGATCATGCTGTCGATCGGCCGGGTGCTCGCCGGCGGTCATTTGGTAGTCAGGCCCGCCCTGATCCGTGTCGCGGGCTTCTGGCTGATCATGACGCTTGCTCTGGGGATTGGCACCATCGTCGGCTATCTGACCACGGTGCTGTACCTGTCGGTGGTGATGCACGATATGATAGCCTACCTGCTGCTGATCTGCGTCACCTGCCTAGCCGCCGCGGAGCCCGAGGCTGATCGTCATCTGCGCAGTACTGCCTGGTGGGTGGTCGCGATCGCGAATGCAGGCTTTATTGTTCAGCTGGCACTTGGATGGGGTTGGATCCACCAATCCGGCGTCGATCCGTGGTACTGGGATCGCTTCCGCGGCTGGTCCGAGAACCCGAACCAGCTCGCGCTCTATTGTGCACTCTTTGGCCCATTCGCCTTGCATCTTGCGACGACCACAAGCAATCCGTGGGCGAGATTGGCCGGGCTCAGCAGCCTTATCCTGACCATCTATATCGGAAGGCTGACGAAGAGTGATACCTATCTGTACACGACGGTCCTGGCCTGCTTGATATTTCTTGGGCTGCGGGTTCGGACATGGCTCGCAACCGGTGACGGCAAGGCCAGCTTTTCCCGGCAAGTTACCCTCCTGTTGATGATTGGCTTCCTTCCGTTGGCCTTGTCGATGACGCCCTACATTCTCACGGAAGCGGGCAGCGTCGAACAGTTCGCCTTAAGTCTCACCAAGGACAAGGGCGGCGACGCAACCGCCGAAACCGCCGCACTTCGCCTCCATCTCTGGGGAGATGCATTGGGCAAGGGCCTGACGTCAGGATCCCTGGGCCTTGGTCCTGGGCCGCATCTGGAGCGCCCGCCCATTTCCTACAGCCAGTTTCTGCCCCGGCCTTTCGAGGCTCACAACACGATTCTCGATCTATACACTCAAGGTGGTTTGATTGCGGTCCTAGCCCTGGCCTGGATTGTCGGCGCGGCGGCTTTATGCGCATGGCGTGCAAAGCTCGATGCCCTGTTCGTGCTCGTCGTGTCGATCGTTATCTTCGGGATGCCACATCTGATCATCCGCCATCCAATCGTGTGGTTTGCGCTGACCATTTGCCTTGTTGCCGGAACGCCGCAAACGGTTTCGGCAACCTCGAGCGACCGGAGGTGATGGCATGTGTGGGATTGCCGGAATTCTCCTTGCACCCGATGCAGCCAGTGCCAGGCCGCTCACGGCCATAGGGCAGATGACGACGGGCCTTCGTCATCGCGGGCCTGATGGTGAAGGCTTCTGGGTCAACCGTGAAGCCGGCATCGCCTTCGGCCACAGGCGTTTGGCTATCGTCGATCTATCGGAGGCGGGACGCCAACCAATGCATTCGGCAAGTGGCCGATATGCCATTACGTTCAACGGCGAGATCTACAATTTCCGCGATCTGCGCCGCGAACTTGAAGGCGCTGGCCATCGGTTCCGTGGCGCCAGCGATACCGAAGTCATGCTGTGCGCAATCGAGAGTTGGGGTCTCGACACCGCACTGACGCGCCTCGCTGGCATGTTCGCATTTGGATTGTGGGATCTGAAGACCAGGACCCTCCATCTCGCCCGCGACCGAATGGGCAAAAAGCCGCTCTATGTTGCTGCAACACGCGATGCGCTTGTTTTTGCCTCCGAGTTGAAGGCGATCAATCGTTTTCCAGGGTTCTGTCAGGAGCTCGATCTCGACGCGGCTGCGACGATGCTTTCGAAGGGATGGGTGCCGGGTAACAGTTGCATCTGGCAAGGCGTATTCAAGTTACCTCCTGGCTCGGTTCTGTCTGTGACGGCGGCAGATTTTGCCGAGGCGCGCAGTGCCGCATCCCTTTCGCAACGCGTCCGACACTGGTGGTCGCTGCCTGAAGTCGCCGCGAACGGTCGACTGAATCCAATCGCCGGCACCGACGAAGAACTGACCGACGAACTCGACGACCTGCTGCGACTTGCCGTTCGGGAACGCATGGTAGCCGATGTGCCGCTGGGTGCCTTTCTGTCTGGTGGCATCGACAGCTCCGCCGTTGTGGCGCTGATGCAGGCTCAGTCGCCGAAGCCGGTGCGCACATTCACGATTGCTTTCGGAGAAGGCGGGTTTGATGAGGCTCCCCACGCCGCGGAGGTTGCGCGGCATCTGGGCACCAATCATACTGAACTACACCTTTCGGCCGCCGCTGCGCGCGAGGTCATTCCAGAATTGCCGCAGATCTGGGACGAGCCGTTCGCCGACGAATCGCAGATACCAACTTTGCTGGTGGCGCGGCTCGCCCGCCAGCATGTTACCGTGGCCCTGTCAGGCGACGGTGGCGATGAATGCTTCGCCGGTTACGCCCGCCACTTCATGGCGGCGCGGTTGAAACGACAGCATGCGCTGCCGTCGCCGCTGCGTCACACGCTTGCTGCAGGGGTCGAATTGCTGGCCCGTGCGGCGCGCTACGATCTCGTCAGCAAGCTGCCGCTTTCGGCGAGTGCACGGCTCGCGCTGCGGAGCGATCGGCTGCACCGCCTCGCTCGGCTGCTCGCCGCAGCAGATGAGGACGAATTGTATCAACGGCTGACCGGAGTATCGACCGAGAGCCTCACACTCCACAAGCCGCCCACATCAATTCAAGAGTCACCCCGGCTTGATGGCCTGCTGTCCCGTCTCTTGTACGACGACATGGCCGGCTACCTGCCCGACGATATACTGGTGAAGTTGGACCGTGCCAGCATGGCCAACAGCCTCGAGGGCCGGTGCCCGCTTCTCGACCATCGGGTTGTCGAATTCGCTTGGCGGCTGCCCGCACATGCGAAGGTTCGCAATGGCAAAGGCAAGTGGATACTTCGTCAGTTGCTGAGCCGCTATCTTCCGCAACGGCTGATCGACCGGCCGAAGCAGGGTTTCGATGTTCCCATAGCGGTCTGGCTGAGAGGCCCGTTGCGCGACTGGGCCAGCGATCTGGTCGCCGATATGCGCCTCTCCGGAGATGGGATCTTCGACTTTGCGAAGGTCGCGATGTGCTGGCGCGACCACCTTGACGGAACACAGGACCATTCTCGTGATTTGTGGCCCGCATTGATGTTCCAGGCCTGGCGCAACGAGGCCGGGCGGCCCCCAGGGCCGGCAACGGGCATGTCTACAGTGCTCGAACTGACAGGAGTATAAGATGGAAGGTTCCATAGTCAGCCGCATTCACCTTCCGCGCGCCACTGAAATGCACGTGCCGACGCGCGAGATCAACCCGCGCATGAGGCCATTCCTGCGCGAACAGATCGACGCGCAGACCCCCTTCCATCAACTCCTTATTACCGTCGCGAGGAGAAAATGGTTCCTGCTTGCAATGGTGATTTTGGGCGGTGTGTTGGCTGGGCTTGCGGGTTTTGCGCGTCCCGTCCTGTTCGAGTCGACCGCACAGGTGATTGTCGATGCTCCTGGCAGGAATGCGGCTCCCGGAGGCGCAGATTCTGCGCAGGAGATGCTGGATGCGAGCATTGATGACCACTTAACCATGCTCTCTTCGCAGGGGCATCTGCGTCGCGTGGTGGCAGCCCTGCGCAAGACGGAGGTTGGTAACATTGCTGAGCAAGGGGATGTCGTAACCGGAAATTCACGCCCCGCTCCGGCCGGCGGCGACTTGCAGAACATACGCACCTTCGCAGCCGGTCTGCTGGAAAGCATTTGGCCGCAGGGCAAGCCGGCGGCCGCCGATGAAGACGAACTCAAGGCATTACGGAAGGGCATGAGGGTTGGACAGGAACTGCGATCAAGAGTGATCACGGTCGGCTTCACCGACAACGATCCGGCGCGAGCCGCCCTTGTGGCCAATACGTTCGTCCAAGTATACATCGACGATCTCGCACAGAAGCGCAGGGCGTCAGACAGACTGGAACTCGCCTCGATCGTCGCTAGCCTACCGGTCGTACAAAGCGACTTGGCGAAAGCAACCGACCGCCTGGAAAAGTATCGGCTGAGCCATGGCGCGGTCGATCAAGGTGCGGCGGACAACGCTGCCAAGGAGACAGCCGAGCTCAGCCAGCAGATATCTTTGTCGAAGGCGGATCTCTCCGCAACGGAATCTCGCCTTCAACACATCGAGGCTTTGCGAAAGGAAGGAGCATCGGTCGCGGCGCTCGCCGAAGCGATCGGGTCACCGGTACTGGCCGACATGGCGGCTCGCCAAGCCAACGACAATGCGGATGCGGGCCTGAGTACTGCAATCAACCGCGAGATCGAACAAGGCACTGGTCGCATTGCTGCGGAGGCGAACATCTACCGTGCCCAGATTGCGGCTCTGGAGGGGCGCAAGAATGTGCTTGATGCGGTGGTGGCCGACACAGCCGGCCGGCTTTCCGGCTTGCGTGCGCTCGAGCCGCAGGTCAGCATCTTGACGCAGCGATACAACCAGCTACTCACGCAACAACAGGATCTGGTGCAGCGTATCGCAACCCCCTTGCCCGGAGTCTCGATCCTTTCAGCGGCGTGGCCGCCGACGAATCCAAAAACCCTGCCGCCCATCTTCCTTATTCCGCCCGGCATGATCGTGTTTGGTCTCATTGGCGGGATCTTCGTGATGGTCCGCAGCCGCCTCAATCAGACCTTGTGCGGCGAGGCCGAAGCTGAAGCCGCGCTCAGGGTCCCATGCCTGGGGCTGATACCGGAAGCGCCCACAATACACGCGAAACGACTTCAGCAGCTGGTTCTTGGCCAACGAAAGTCCAGCTACAGCCGAGCCATCACTTCCCTCCTCGTCACCGTGACACTCAACAAGGCGAGGGGCCGCGCTTCGCACGTCATCCTCGTAACGTCCAGTATCCGGCATGATGGCAAGACCGAGCTTGCATGGAGCCTGGCGTTGGCAGCTACCCGACTTGGGGGACGAGTGCTTTTTCTCGATCTTGGCAGCACGGGGGCCCGCCTCACGAACGAGTTCCTGAACGAATTCGGCGCGCTCCGGCCGCATAAATCCTTTGGAGACTATATGAACGACCGTTGTCCCCTGCACGACGCGGTCACGGGAATGCCTGAAATTGGAATCGACTTCATGGCGCTGGCACCATCAGAGGATCTGCTGCCGCAGCTGTCCATGATCGACGGATCCCTGGTCACAGATGAGCTGCGCTCAATCTACAGCGTCGTCATTATAAATGGACCGCTGGGACTTGGAGGACCTGAGGCCAGGCTACTGACGGGCTGGGCTGACGCGGTTCTGTTCGCCGTTCGCTGGGGCAGGACGCGTCGCAGCATCGCGCGCGGTGTTCTGCAGCTGCTGACGGAGGACGAGACGGCTCAGGTCCCCGTAGGCAGCGTTCTCACGCACGTCAATCTACAGAAACACGCTGGCTATCGGTTTGGGGACAGCGCAGATCTCTTGCTCGAGAGAACATCATGAGTGTCACATGCGGGCTTCCGCGTAACGACCGTCGCGGCAGTCAGTCTGTCGAGCGGAAGATAATATCGAAGAGTTCGCAGACCGGAGCTGGGCCCGCCGGCGCAAGAGACATCGACGATTGCAGCGATCCGAAGCTCGCCCGCTTCCCTGCGGCCTCCGTTGCTCCAACAAATATGGTTTTGCCGCACAAGGAGGACACGGGCCGGGGTCTCGGCTATGCCAGCATCTTCGCTCTTTTGGTCTATATCGGGGGTGCGGGCTTGACCAGCTTGGCGCAGTTATTGATTGCGCGCATCGTTGGCTCCACCAGCTATGGCATCTACTCCTATGTTCTGGCCTGGACCTCGGTGCTTGCCTATCTTGCAACGCTTGGGTTCCATGTATCCTTGCTGCGTTTCGTCTCCGCCTACAGTGCCAAAGGGCGGCTTGACCTGGTACACGGGGTAATCAGGTTTGCTCTGCAAAGGTCGCTGGCGGCAGCGACACTATTCGGCATCATTGGCGCCGCCTTGGTCTTGTTCTTTTCGGATTCTTCTCACAAGGAGCTTCAAACCAGCCAGCTGCTAGGCATGGCAGCAGTGCCTTTGGTCACCGCCTACGCGTTGGGCGCAACACTTGTTCGTGCTTTCGGCGGCGGTGTCTCGGCCCTCATGCCGGAACGCATCGTGCGCGACGGCCTATTGTTGACGTTGCTGGGAATGGCGGTCTTATCCGGATCATGGACCCCCAACGCACCGCTGGTGATGCAGGCGGTGCTGGCAAGTTCAGCCATCACGGTCGGCCTGGTGTTCATCATGGCGGCAAAATTTCAGCCGCCCGGCTTGCGGCAGGTTCAGCCAGGCAACGAGTCGCGGGAATGGTGGTCCGCGGTTCCGCCAATGATGCTCATGGCCGGGCTCGATGTTTTCATCAGCCGGGCCGGGGTCATGGTGCTGGGCTGGACGCATCACATTCGCGAAGCGGGCATTTTCGCCTTGGGATTGAACGTCGCATTGCTTGTGAGCCTTTCCCTGGTCGCTGTCTCGACGATGTTTGCGCCGACAGCGGCCGCCCTTCATGCCCGAGGCGATCGGATGGCTCTGCAGCAGCTTTTTTCACGGGCCGCCCTACTTTCCTCTGGCGGCGCCATAGCGATGGCCATCCCGATGCTTGCGATTATTGAACCTCTGTTGAGCTGGTTCGGCGGAGATTTCAGTACAGCGGCACCCGTCGCGCGGATACTCATTCTCGGATATGTCTTTGTCGCGCTATGCGGACCCCAGATGCTCCTCTTGATGATGACTGGAAACGAATGGGCGGCAGCCGCAACCATGATCGCCGGCGCCGCGGCCAGCATCATGGGCTGTGCCGCAGGAATTGCACTCTACGGCGCGCCGGGCGCCGCAGTGGGCCTCGCGCTTGCGTTGGCGATTTGGAATGTGGCGATGTCGATTTATATCAGCAAACGGCTGAAAATTATCCCTGGGCTGATCTTTGCGCTGGCGTCGCTCAGAACGCGCGCAGTCGAAGGCCAGCCGCCTCATTGGTTCCTGCGCTGATCTGATGTTATCGCGCCCGATACTCGACGGCATCAGCGTTCAGGAATTTCGAGTCCAAGATTGTGTCGGATAGAGGCTGGCGGGGGCGGCTTTGGGGCCGACACTCGCTTTATTCTCTGTCCGAAAAAAATGCGAAATCTCAAATTTGCCGAGTGGCAGATCGTTGCCCGACAAGGCGCGGCCTACACTGTGGCCTCATCATTCACCGACGTTTGTTGCCGTATGCTGACCGCGGCATCCGTTCCATGAAAGTCCCGGTACCATTCGACAAAGCGTTGCACTCCGTCCTCAAGCGGTGTCGCCGGGGCGAAGCCGACGGCCTTGCGGAGATCGCTGACGTCGGCGCGCGTCTCCAGAACGTCGCCAGGCGGCAACGGCACATCCACGCGAAGCGCCCGGCTGTCAAGGGCGGTCTCGATGATCGAAATCAGCCGGTTGATTTCCTCGGGCCGGTCGTTGCCGATATTGTAGACGCGACACGGCGCGGAACTTGTAGCAGGGTCGGCGGTGCAAGGGTCCCAATTCGGATCGGGCCGCGGCGGTGCAGCGAGTGCCCGAACCACGCCCTCAGCGATATCGTCGATATAGGTGAAGTCTCGCCAGACGCGGCCGGCATTGGCTACTTCGATTGGCTTGCCCTCGATGATCGCGCGCGTGAACAAATAGACTGCCATGTCGGGCCTGCCCCAGGGGCCATAAACGGTAAAGAAGCGCAGTCCCGTCACGGGCAGGTCGAACAAATGGCTGTAGGAATGCGCCATGAATTCATTCGAACGCTTGGTGGCGGCGTAGAAGCTGACGGGATGATCGGCGCCGTGGTGCTCGGAAAACGGTATGGTTCGATTTAAGCCGTAGACGGAGCTCGAGGAGGCGTAGACGAGATGACTGACGCCGTAATGCCGGCAGCCCTCAAGGACGTTTAGAAACCCCACTATGTTCGATTGCACGTAGGCGTGCGGGTCAACAATTGAATGACGCACGCCGGCCTGAGCCGCGAGATGGACAAAGTGTGAGGGGCGAACGTTTGAAAACAGCAACTGAACGCGCGCGGCATCCGCCAGATCCATTCGTATCGGCGTGAACTCCGCCTCGCTACAGAGGCGTGCAAACCGCGCTTCCTTGAGCCGCAGATCGTAATAGGGTGTGAAATTGTCGACGCCCACGACTTTGACACCCAGACGCAAAAGCCGCGAGGCCACGTGAAAACCAATGAAACCTGCTGCGCCGGTGACGACGATCGGTCCTGTCCGTGCAAGTCTCTTCACCGCTTGATCCGAACGCGATCGGGCGATTTCCACCTTCTCCGTTGCGGCAAGGACAGACTCGCTGCATAGATCGTTGTCCAACTTGTCGCCTTTCGAATTCCATTCGACAGTACCGAATTGCCGGTCCGAGATTCCAGCTTCCGATATTTACGTCAGCGCATCGAACCTGGTGGAGTTCAGGCAACGTCGGTGCCACGAACCGCGCAACGCGATGCACGACCTGCCAAATCATGACACTCCAAATTGCGTCGTCTGGATCCCGGGCGGACGCCGACGTCCGGCGATTGCATTTAAGTGGCGGGCCCTTATGGCAGGACCGAAATACGCCCAAGAAGGGCCACCAGTTCCGCCTGGCGTTTCGTTTCGGTCTTGGCGAACAGCGAGGCAAGCTGGGAACGGATCGTGGTGCGGCTGAGACGCCAGCTGCGAGCGATCTCCAAAGGTGCGTCGCCCTGAGCCAAACGCAAGGCGAGGTGCGTTTCTGCGCTCGTCAAGCCAAACATTCTTTGCAACGTGCGAGGATTTGGCCCCGACCTGTTGTCCCGGTCCAGCAACGCCACGATGCTCGTTCCGTCGGGAGCAATAACTCCGTTCTCGTTCAGTATCACCGGCCGGTCGCCCCTGCTGCGGATTACCACCCAGGATAACGAGCCCGGCAGGAATTGGCCCGGAACATTCGCGATCAGCCGCCTTAGGGCGGCCGTAAGCCCGCTCGCCGTGTCAGCCGCTTCGCCCTGGCGCTCAAGCGTGGTTTGGGCGGCTGCGTTCCACTCGACTACTTTTCTTTCGCGATTCAGCACGAGATAGCCACAGCCAATGCGATCAAGCACGCCGGTTATGGATTCCAGACTGCGGCCTTTTGGTTCCCCGAGCCTTGCGTCCAATGGATCCGATGCGCGATCGGGAAGGTGACCAGAAGAGGGTCGCGTATTCCGCGCGTCAAAATCGTACTTGGTCCTCGTAGCAATGTACCTACCGCCCGAAGAAGCATCAACATGTCTATCGATCAGATTCATTTTCTACCCCTAACCCAAAGTTTCACACAGGCCCGAAAATAAGTATTCGGGATTCGGATAATCTTTTATGTTTAGATGGATTCTAGTCTTCTATGCGCTGACGGATAACGTGTTCATCACCACCTTGAAAACTCAATATGATCTGACAGTTCTAAGGCAGCTCATAGCCCCTGCTGCATCCGATAAAATGCGCGCTATGATAGCGGTATGGCAATCCGGCAGTGGTACTAAGCTGTACGTTTTTTGCTCTAGTCTCGACGGGCTAGTCAGAAGGTTGTAGTCTGTGTCCATGAGCTCGCAGTCGCGCAGGTCGAATTCGAACCCGTCGGGCAGATTGCTAACTCATATTGCCTCTGCATCCGTACTAGCTGCCACGCTGATATTTGAAATAAAATCGTCAGCCTATATTGGGCAAGGCGCCAGTTTTCTGGAATTTGTTCCGGCTATTATTATTATCGCTTATCTCGAAGATCGTGTGCCTGCGCTCGCTGCGACCATTCTGATGGTGGCGGTCGGCCTTTGGGCGCGAGGATACGATCAGATTTCAAATGGCGATTGGGCACGCGCAATCCTGCTTCTGGTTTCGGGTGGGGTGATTGCCATGACGTTCCATCGCCTGCGGCAGGACTTGCGTGAGCTGCTAGAAGTCGCGGAGGCCAGGCTCGCTGCCGTCGAGGCGACCGAAAGCCGCTATCGTTGGGCCTTCGAACGTGCTGCCATGGGATTCGCGAACACCAACGAGAAAGGTGAGTTGCTGCAATCCAACAGACGCCTTTGTGAGATGACCGGGTACAAGGAGGAGGAGCTTGCCCAATTGCAGCTCGATACGCTCGCCCACCCGAACGACCGGGACACCTTGGCGCAATTGTTGGCGAGCCTAGGCAACGACATTGCTTCGTTCGTTTCGGAGGTCCGTCTTTTAAGAAAGGACGGTACGGCATTCTGGGCCAGGCTAACGCTTTCTTCGTCCGTGCCCGAGGGGGGACTCTCGGAGAGCATCTTCGTGGTGGTCGACGATATTTCGGAACGACGAGCTGTTCACGAAGCGCTTCGGGCTCAGAAGGAATGGCTAGACCTCGCTCTGTCTGCTGGACGCTTGGCCACGTGGCGGATCGACCTTAAAGACGGGACAGTCACAGGCTCGGACACGTTCTGGGACGTTCTCGGCTTGGCCCAGGCCAATAGCCGCAGTTTGGAGGAACTATCAGCTGTCGTTCATCCGGCGGACTGGCCAAAGCTGGCGGCATCGAGCAAGTCCGCATCATCGGTCATGAATTACGATGTTGAGATACGCGTCCGCCGACCCGACGGGCATATCCGCTGGGTTGCCCTGCGCGGAAGGGAGGAAAGACAGGGTGATGGAGGACAGCGGCTTGGAGTGGCTGCCGACCTGAGCGAGAGACGACAAACCACGCTGCTGCGCGCCGCGGCAAAGAAGCGGGAGCGCATTATGCTCGAACAACGCCACAGGTTCGGCAACGTTTTCGCGGTGATCACGGCGCTCGTGAAAATGGTCGATGTTCCTGGAAACAATGTTGCCAAATACAAGGAAATGCTGATCGACCGGATACGCGCGCTCGAGGCAACCCATCTGCTTCTTTCACGCAACGGCAGCGTATCGGGGGCGCTAAACGATCTCGTTGCTCAAGAGTTGCAACCATATATGGGAACACGCGCCATATCGGTCAGCGGTCCTTCCGTGGTGATGTCGGGAGGGGCCGCCGAGAGTTTTGCAATGATCGTCCACGAGCTTGCCACCAATTCCATGAAATATGGAGCGCTTGGCGATCCAAAAGGCCGGATCGACGTAAGCTGGACATTTGCACCTGAAGACACAGGCAGTGAGATCGTGTTCGAGTGGGTGGAATCGGGACGGCGGCGGACCTCGAGCGTAGTCCGTCATGGCTTCGGTTCCATGATAATCGGAGTAGATGGAGCGCCGCTTGTCGGTCACTCTCCCAAACTGGAAATGACTGACCACGGGTTGCGGTATTCGCTGCGGCTGTCACGCAAGGAAATCGGATCCTAGTGCAGTGCTCCGATCGAAAAGCAGATACCTAAAAGACGCGTCGCGCTGAATGGCCTTGGAGATGCGCTTAGGTTCTTTTCCAGGGATGTCGTTGGCCAAAGGCCGCAGCGCAGTTTCGGTATATGCAGTATATGCATGAAACCTTGGGCGCCGTTTGCATGTCCAAAAGGACGCGCGGCGCTCTAGCTGGCATGTCTCGAAAGCCATGTCTTCAGCATAACCGCAGCTTCTGTCCGATTGCGTACCCCCAACTCACGCAGGACCGCAGCAGCGTGGATTTTCGTGGTCGCCTCTGCGATTTCCAGGTCGCGAGCAATTTCCTTGTTTGAATAGCCTTCCGCCATCAGCTTGAGGACTTCCTTTTGCCTCGAGGTCAGCCTGCCAAGGTTGAGGCCTGTGGTACGTCGCTGTGGGCCTTTCTCGGAGTGTGTATGCGCGTGGGTTGTTTGCGTTGCACCCGGGCGTGACAGAAGTGCAGGAACATAGATGCGGCCGGAGAGGATTTCATTGACAGCCAAAACGACCTCTTCGTCCGTCTGCGACTTTACGATGTAGCCGTGAAGCCCGATCGAAAGAGCCGTGAGTATTTCCGAGCGTGAATCGTTTCCGGAAACGATCGCAAATCGCGTGTCCGGATAGGCGGACAGGATCCCGCCGAGCACCTCCTGATTGAACAGGCCCGGCATATTCAGGTCCAGGATCGCAAGATCCACGAACGATTGCTCTGCCAGCAAACTGAGCACCGCGTCGAAACAAGACGCTTCAAATATCTCCACACCTGGAATGCCTGCGGTCAGTGCCAATCGCAAGCCACGACGATACAAGCCGTGATCGTCGGCGATGACGATTCGATACATTGAACTACCCCAACGCGTATCTGAATGGATTGAACGGTGATGGGCCTGAAAGTCGTAGCCATTCACTCGTCGATTCATCCAGCCGACGCCGCGGCACCCCAACGCCGCAAACGCCAGATTTCTAATATAATCTTAAATGACGGGAAACGCTCCTCTTTTTTTGCCCCTTATGAGCGAAACCCGCCGAACGTCGTCGAACATGTGTTCTGACCTCTTGGAAAGCTGACAGACCGGCTGGTCGTTCAGCACTGCCATAGGTCTGTAGGTATAGAACAGCAAAACGGCTGAATTGTTACCATTCGAATGCACGACGACATCCACCCCGACGGCCACATACCATCCAGATGCAATGTCCGGATCAGGGATCGGTGGGGAAATCTCACCGGTCTTCTACGGGAAATCTCACCGGTTCTTCTGAGGGGACAAGAACGCGTTTCCCGGGTGCTGACCAGGGTAGGATAACCGGCCCGTGACGATGGCGTTCAGGCCGAATGAACAAGGGAGGACCAGGATGAAAGCGGTGATTCAATGTGGTGGAATGGGAACACGCCTCCGCCCCTTCACTTCGATCTTGCCGAAGCCGCTCATGCCGATTGGCGCACGGCCGGTTCTCGAGATGCTTCTGAAATGGTTGCGACGCAACGGTATTCAGGAAGTCTATATTACAACCGGGTATCTCGGCCACTTGATCCGCACCGTGTGTGGAGATGGCTCGCAGTGGAACCTGAAAATTCGATACACGCAGGAGATGGAGCCGCTGGGCACCATCGGGCCATTGTCTTTGATCAGGGACGAACTGACGGAGCCATTCATCGTTCTCAATGGCGATGTCCTTACGGATCTAAGCCTCAGTCGATTTGTAGCAGCGCACCGTAAGCACACCGATCCAGTGACGATCGCAACAGCCTGTCGCCTGATCAAGATGGATTTCGGCGTCATCGACGAAGTCGACAATACCGTGCAGACCTTTCGCGAGAAACCGACGCTGTCGCATCTGGTCAGCATGGGGATTTACTGCATGAATCCAGACGTTCTGCAGTTCATCCCGTCCGGCATACCCTTTGGGTTCGACGACCTGATGCTCCAGATGATGCAGAACGGCACAACCGTGCACGTGTACAAGCATGAAGGTCTCTGGCTCGATATCGGGCGCGTCGACGACTTTCAGAACGCACAGACCATTTCCTGGGAAGACCAGTCGGCCTCGATCGAGGTCACTGCGACGGCTGCATGATGAAGTCACCAGCGCGGTTCCCACAGTTATCAGTCTAGGAGGTTGTGATGCTCTTGGTCAGTGCCCCGATCTTGGGTGTGCCGGAGAAGACTGCTTTGACCAAGGTCATCGACAGCGGCTGGCTGACCATGGGGGAGCAGGTACGAGCCTTCGAACAAGCCTTTGCCGACGTGCATGGTGCGGAGGATTGCGTCGCGGTCAGTTCTTGTACCGCAGCGCTTCATCTCATTTTGCACGCACTTGGTATCGGCCCGGGCGACGAGGTGCTGGTCCCATCCTTGACTTTCGTGGCGACCGCAAATGCGGTCCTCTATGTTGGTGCGACCCCCGTTTTCGTCGACATCGAGTCGGTCGATGTGCCGCTGATGTCCATCGCGGAAGCCGAAGCGAAATGCACGGCCCGCACCAAGGCAGTCATTCTCGTCCATTTCGCCGGCTACCTCGCCGATCGGGAACAATGGCAGAAGTTCGCCCGTGCCCGTGGGCTGCATATCGTCGAGGACGCGGCGCATGCGCCCGGCCTGAAGGAGGTGGGGACATTTGGTGCCGCGGCCGCCTTCAGCTTCTACGGCAACAAGAACATGACCACGGCGGAAGGCGGGGCGGTGATTGCCAGGGATGCCGGTCTGCTCGAGACGATCCGCCAGGCGCGTGGACATGGGATGACCACCGGGACACGTCAAAGGCTGAACAGCCGCACCCCGCAGTATGATGTCACCATGCTCGGATTCAATTATCGCATGGATGAATTGCGGGCTGCGATCGGATTGGTCCAGCTGCAAAATCTGCAGGAGTGGAATGAGATCAGGCGTATCCTAGTGATGCTGTATCGCCGTCTCATCGCGAAGCATTGCCCGGCCGTGACCATCCCGTTCCACGAGCCGCGGACGTCGGCCTACCACATCATGCCTATCCTTTTGCCGCGTTACGCCGACAGGCAAGACGTCATCGACGCACTGCGCGCGCAAGGGATACAAACCACTATCCACTACCCGCCGGTGCACCAGATGACGCTCTATCGTGAGCTCATTCCCGGTACTCATTTACCGCGCACGGAAGATTTCGCCCAGCGCGAACTCACTGTACCGCTGCATCCGCAGATCACCGCACCTTTGGTCGAAACGGTAGTGGTCGCTCTTGCCGCGGCGGTCAATAACTGCGCTCAGACAGGAACAGCCGCATGAATGCCCTGGACCTAGCCATTCACCGGCCTAACGTCTCGAGCGCCGCCCATGGGGCTGTGAGACGAGCAATCGATCTCGTCATTGCTGCAGCCGCGGCGATCGTCTTCGCTCCGCTGATGCTGCTGATTGCCCTGGCGCTGCTGCTGGAAGGCGGTCGGCCAATCTTCTTTACGCAGACCCGCGTCGGGGCCGGTGCTCGCCCATTCCGCATGTACAAATTCCGCAAATTCAGAGTGCGATGCGATCCCGGTGGCCTGGCGCTGACCATGGCCGATGACAGCCGCATGACGCCAATCGGGCGGTTCCTCGCCGCCACCAAATTCGACGAGCTGCCGCAGCTATGGAATGTCTTCAGAGGCGAGATGGCAATCATCGGTCCACGCCCGGAGAGCCTTGCCTTTGCCGATTGTTTTCGCGGGGGCTTTGAGGACATTTTACAATACAAGCCAGGCTTGTTGGGTCCGGCCCAGGTTCTCTTCCGGAATGAAGCGCATTTTTATCCGCGATCCGTGGACCCGCTATTGTTCTACCGCCAGGTTCTGTTTCCTGCCAAGGCCAGGCTCGACCTTTCCTATTATCCGCAGCGCACGATCGTCTCTGATGTCGTCTGGATGGTGCGCGGCTTGCTGGCGGTGCTTGGCGTCGTTTCGCCGCCTCCGATCGGAACGTGAGAGCAGGTGGAATACCCGCGCTCTCGTGGATTTGCAAAGTCAGTGCCTCACGTCATAGGGGGAACGCTTGGGTCATGGCATACAAGGGCAGGAAAGTTCTGGTTACCGGTGCCGATGGGTTCATCGGGTCGCATCTCACCGAAGCACTCGTCCGTAGCGGCGCGGACGTCACTGCGCTGGCTCTCTACAATTCGTTCGACAGCCACGGCTGGCTGGACGATTTGCCGGACACCATTCGAAGCCAGCTGAACCTGATCCGCGGTGATGTTCGTGACAGCGCGTTCCTTAACCGGATCGTGCGTGGCCAGGCGGTGGTGTTTCATCTCGCCGCACTGATCGCGATCCCATATTCGTATGCCGCGGCCCAGTCCTATGTAGAAACCAACATCCTGGGCACGGTCAACGTCCTCGAAGCGGCGCGGCAATGGGAGACGGAGCGGGTGGTGCACACCTCGACAAGCGAGGTTTATGGCACCGCGCTGACAATGCCCATCAGCGAATCACACCCGTTGCAGGGACAGTCACCATATTCGGCATCCAAGATCGGTGCGGACATGATGGCGGAGTCGTACGCCAGATCGTTCGACGTCCCCGTGGTCATCATGCGGCCCTTCAATACGTATGGCCCACGCCAGAGCGAGCGGGCCATCGTACCGACCATCATACGTCAGGCTCTCGACAAGAAATGCTCGGCGATCATGGTGGGAGACACCAGCCCGATCCGCGATCTTACTTTCGTGGAAGACACTGCGGCGGCGTTTTTGACCGCAGGTTCGGCCGAGCTCGAATTTGGCCATGCCTACAATGCCGGAAGCCAGCGCGCCGTGACGATCTCGGACATATTGGATCTGGTGGTCGAGTTGAGTGGCTGCAAGAAACCAATTCACCGCGACGAGCGCCGCCTGCGGCCGCAGAATTCAGAGGTGCGTGCCTTGCTGGCTGATTCTTCGCTCCTCGAAAGCAAGACTGGATGGCGCGCCCAGACCAGCCTGCGCGAAGGGTTGGAGCGGACCATCGGATGGTGGCAGGGACGCCTCAGCGAAGGCCGGGTGCGCCATGAGATGGGTTACATGACATGAGCTTTCGCCTGGGTGGATTGGCTCCGCCGTTGTCGCTGGATTCGAACCAGAAGGAGATTGTCACCAATGGTCCTTGTTAACCGAATCCTTCTTGTCGTGCTCGGCATGCTGGCTGCCATGGATACGGCCGCTGCAGCGGAAGCGCAGGTCGCCTATCGACTTTCCGCCGGCGACACCGTCGAGATAGGAATTGCCTCCATCCCGGAGCGAACGCAACGTGCCGTGGTCCAGATGGACGGCACGATCGCGCTTCCCGAAGTCGGGATGGTTTCGGTGGGCGGCCTAAGCCCGGCCGAACTGCAAACACGCATGCAGACGATCCTGCCAACCAAGATATTCCACCATCGTCTGCCTGACGGGCGGGAGCAAATGATCGTCATCAAGCCGACAGACGTGACCGCCGTGGTCGCAGAATATCGGCCGATCTATGTGACAGGGGATGTGCTCACTCCCGGACAGCAGGCCTACCGGCCGCTGATGACCGTGCGGCAGGCGATTGCCGTGTCAGGTGGTTTCAGCCTTTTGCGGTCCCGGGCAAACCAGGTTGGCCCCGATCCGGTGGATCTGCGGCGCGATTACGAATCGCTTTGGGGGGAATACACGAGAGACTACTATCACAGCGCCCGCATTCGCGCCGAACTTCAGGGCAAATCGAGCTTCGACATGCAGCCACCACAAGGATCGCCCTTGCCGGCAGTTTTTGCATCGGCGATCGCCCAGGCCGAAGCAGAAGGGCTGAAGCTCTCGTTGGACAACTTCCAGCAAGAGCAGAGCTTTCTCGATAAAAGTGGCAAGGATGCCGCTGCACAAACCGAGACCTTGCTCAAACGCGAGCAGGCCGAAGCGGATGGCGTGAAGGCGGACGAAGACGAGCTGGCGCGCGTAAGGAAAGCGTTTGAGTCCGGAAATCTCACCAATAACCGGCTCGCCGACGTCCGGCGCGCTTTGGTACTCTCTTCCAGCCGGGCACTCGAAACGTCGGTTGAACTTATGAGAGCACGACGTCAGCAGGCTGATTTTGCCAGACAGCACGAACGCAATGACAACCAAAGAAGGATAGGTCTGCTGACTGAGTTGAAAGATACCAATGTGCGTCTTGCCGACATCAATGCAAGACTTCGCGCCGCCAGCCAGAAGTTGCAGCCCACGGGAGCTGCCGCCCTGCCGTTGCCGGTTGCCGGTGAGACGATCCAAGCCGAGGTCACGATCGTTCGCAGGGTCGGCGAAGAATGGCGGAAACAGCCGGCCCAAGAAGACACCGAGGTCATGCCGGGAGACACGATCGAGGTAAGGTTCAGCAGCGCTCTCGAGAGCGCGGCGATCCGATAGATCGGCTGCGCCTCGAGCCAAGCGGCCGCCACTGGGTTGGCAGCCGCTTACTGCCTGAAAGCTCTGGAAAATTGGTCGGTAAGAGGTTTCATCAAGTAGGACCAGACACTGCGCTCGTCGGTTCTTATATGGACTTCGGCGGGCATGCCCGGTTTGAGGATTTTCTCTCCTGTCAGGCAGGTCGCTTCGTTCTTGACATCGATGCGCGCCGAAAAATAGGAAAGCTGACGTTGCTGATCCTTGATCAGATCTGCGGAGACGCGGTTGACCGAGCCTTCGCAAGCCGGTGTAGTGCCGGCGTCGAACGCCGGAAAGCGGATCGACACCTGCTGTCCGGGATGGATCTCATCAATGCGCGACGGAGGAATGGAAGCGTCTACGACAAGGTTGTCGGAATCGGGCACAATCATCATGAGCACCTCTCCGGCGCCAATCACGCCTCCGACGGTGTGGACCGAGGATTCTTGTACCGTGCCTGATTGCGGGGCGCGAATGTCTGTCCTGCCGAGCTCGTCTTCGGCCACCACCTTGCGCTCACTGAGTTCGGTCTGCTTGGCTTCCGTTTCGCGAAGTTCGTTGGTCACGTCGCTCCGCATTTGTTCGTCGAGCTGAAGCACCTGCAGGTCCGTTTCACTGATGTGAGCTTGTACCTCCGCTATCGCTGCGACAAGGCGTCCCGATTCGCCGCGAGTCCGGGTCTTCTCCAGGCTGACAGTGCTCAACCTCTCCTTGGAGACCAACTTCTTTGCGTAGAGAGATTCAACGTCAGCAAGGTTCTTGGTCAGCAGATCCAGAGACTCATCCGTCGCAGACTGCTGCGATTTGAGGCCATCGATCTGACGTTCCAGCTGCTTCGCGCGGCTTTGCAATTGTGCCTTCTGGCCAGCCAGCGCCGCAGCACGGCTTTCGAACAAGGCACGTTCGCCACTGACAAGCGCCGCCACTTGCGGGTCACCCATTTGAACCCGAAGGCCAGGCGGGATCTGCATTTCCGGCAGACCCTGGCGCTCGGCTTCCAGCCGGGCCAGACGAATGGTGGCTCGATTGAGGTCCTCGGTGATTATCTGCAGGTTTGCTCGGGTCAATGTGTTGTCCAGCCTGACCAACACGTCGCCGGCCTTCACGTGATCGCCGTCCTGCGCGAAGATTCCGCCGATGGTGCCGCCGGTTTGATGCTGGACTTTTTTTATGTTGCTTTCGACCACCACAGTTGCAGGCGCAATCACCGCGCCGGCAATCTTGGTCAATCCCAACCACAGCCCTCCGCCAAAGATCAACAGCAAGCTGGTTGCCAAGCCCAAGAGCAGATTGGCCCGGATGCCATCCGGATCCGGCTTCGTTTCCAACGAACGGCTTTCGCCACCGGGCGCGGCGTATGGCGACACGGTAACAGTAGAGCGATACCTCACATATGCCCGGCTGCACCTCTGTGCAGCGGAACGAGAATGTTCTGCCAGGCTCCGGAGCAGATTGCCCCAGGGTAAATTGGCTCGAATGCCATCCGGCTCTGGCTTCGCCCCGGTCGGCTGGCCTTCGCCAGCGACCGCAGCATATGACGACATGGTCACGTTAGACACTAAGCAATACCTCACGCATGCCCGCTTGCACCGTGCTGCAGCGGAACGACAATGTTTGGCTTGTCCGGACGCGGGAAGGGCCGGATCACATTTGCCAGAACGTCTTCGCGCGAACCGAACGAATGGAGCATCCCGTTCGACAGGACGAGTACCTGATCGATGTTGACGAGAGCGGAGGGGCGATGCGCAACGACGATCACGATACCGCCGCGCTGACGCACTGCCAGGATCGCGCCGGCCAAAGCAGCATCGCCGTCTGCATCCAGATTGGAATTTGGTTCGTCAAGAACGACGAGGAATGGATCACCGTAAAGTGCCCTGGCAAGTCCGACGAGCTGCCTCTGCCCAGCCGACAGGGCTGCGCCGCCTTCTCCGATGCGTGTTTGAAAACCCTGCGGAAGACGCATGATCATCTTGTCCACGCCCGCAGCTTTGGCAGCTGCCAACACGCCCCTTGCGTCGCTTTTGCCGCCGAACCTTGAAATGTTGTCGGCGATCGTGCCGTCGAACAGCTCAACGTCCTGCGGCAGGTAGCCAATATGAATGCCGAGCAGCTCTGAATTCCACTGATCGAGCGAGGCGCCGTCCAATCTTACCGTTCCTCGAAGCGGCTTCCATGCCCCGACCAAAGCGCGCACGAGCGTGGTCTTGCCGGAGCCGCTCGGGCCGACGACCGCCAACCCTGCGCCCCTCGCCAAGCGGAAGCTTACATTGAAGATTGTTGGCTTCTGCAGACTTGGTGGCGCGACCGTCAATTCCTCGACCGCAAGCTCCGCCTTGGGGCGTGGCAGTTCCATTGGCTCTTGCTGGCTATCAAAAGCATCCAGCGCTGCCGCCAGCTCGGAATAGCTTTTGCGGGTTGCCAGAAACCCTCTCCAATTTGCGATCGCCACATCGACCGGCGCCAGTGAGCGGCCCAGCAATATGGACGACGCTATGATCACACCCGGCGAGGCCTCGCCCCCGATCACGAGGTAGGCACCAAGCCCCAGCACGCATGATTGCAAGGCCATTCGGAGCGTCTTCGACAGTGAGCTCGCTGCGCCAACGACGTCGGAGAGCCGTTCCTGGTTCTTCAGATAAAGATGACTGACCTCGTTCCAGCGCCGGCTAAGCGGGGCGGACAGGCCCATAGCCTGAACAACCTCTGCGTTGCGGCGGCCGGAATCGGCCAGAAGCCGCTGCGCAACGAGTGTTTCAGACGCACGAGCCGCAGGTTTGCGGCCGATGATCTCCGCAGCCACCGTCAAAAGCACAACGGCGCATGCGCCGAGCGTTGCCAGCACGCCAAGCGCAGGGTGCAGCAGATAGATGACCACCATATAAAATGGTATCCAGGGAGCGTCGAATAAGACTGTCGGGCCCAGTCCGGAAAGAAAGCCACGTAGCTGGTCCAGATCACGAAGCGGATGTACCCGGTTCGCATCCGGCCCGGCAACGAGGGGCAGGGAAAGCGAGGCTGCGAACGCCTTTTGCTGCAGATTTCTATGCAGGCGGCTGCCGATGCGGACCAACAGGCGAAGCCTCACGAAATCGAGGAGCCCGTAGGCCGCGTAAAGTCCCAGCATCCCGACTGTAAATCCGACAAGAGTCGGCACGCTCTGCGAAGGCAGCACGCGATCGTAGACCTGGAGCATGTAGACGGAGCCGGTCAAGGCGAGGATATTTATCAATGCGGAGAAAACGCCTACGCCAACGAGGCCGTGCACACAGCCGAACATCGCGGATCGTAGATCGAGCGAGCGCCCTTTGGTTGACTTCATGATATGCGCTCTTTGACGCGAAATTGCCGCGCAATCTCGTCGGTTCTTTCGATGAGGGACAAACTTTAACCTTCCGGGAAGCAGCAGCTCCGCCCTTCGCTGCTGGAACATTACGAATTGCTTACATATGTGCCTTCTTTGATTAAAATGTAGCAAAATCGTGACGCCAGGCTGAGAATTCGGCAACTGGCTCGCCAGGCTGGGGATAACCGGGTCTGGTAAGGAGATATTCCTAATCATGACACAGCGCAGAAGCTTATGGTCATCTTTGTAGCATCAAGGCGTCGAAGCGTCTGGGGACGGATGGGTTTTGATTTTGTCGATCGAGAGTTAAACGGTTTTGAGATACACTTCATCGGAACGCAATTGTCGGCCACCAACGCCGGCTAAAACGGGGAGGCGAGTGTCGTGAGCGAAGAGATCAATGTTGCCGACGCCTACGGCAGGGGCCGCAGCACCTTCATGGGATTGCAGCTGCTGGTCTCGCCCGGTGCGCTTGTTCCTCGGCCGGAAACGGAACTGCTCGGCAACGCCGCTCTCGATGTTCTGAGCCAACTGAACTTGCCGGTGCCTCGCGTTGTCGACATGTGCTGTGGGGCGGGCAATCTGGCGTGCGCCATCGCGCACCACGCTCCCACCGCGCGCGTGTGGGCAAGCGATCTTACCGACGGATGCGTGGAGGTCGCGCGCCGCAACGTCACCCATCTTGATATGGAGGAGCGGGTAACGGTGCTTCAGGGCGACTTGTTCGGCGCCTTCTCCGGCTTGGAGCTTGACGGCACGATCGACGTGATCGTTTGCAACCCGCCCTATATTTCGGAAAAACGGCTCGAGGGCGATCGTTCGCATTTGGTCGAGCTCGAGCCGCGTGAAGCGTTCGCAGCCGGACCCTACGGTCTGAGCATCCATATGCGAGTGCTCAAGGACGCGCCGCGTTATTTGCGGCGCGGAGGCATCCTGCTTTTCGAGGTTGGGCTTGGCCAGGACCGGCAGGTCATGAGTTTGCTCGAGCGTTCCAAGGCTTATGAGAGTATCCGGGCTGTCACCAACCAGGCCGGCGAGGGCAGGGTGGTTGTGGGGCATACGAAGGCGCAGGCGTAAGCACCGCCGTCGCGACAGGCCTAGACGCGCTGTCGCAACCGGAAACGGTCGGGGACTTGAAACAGAGTTGCGCGAGATGTCGGCAAATCAGTTTCTCTTGCGCATGACATATTGCGCAATTCCCTCGATGGAATCGAGATTCTCGGGCAGCAGCTCGCTGTCTTCGACCGTGATGCCGAAGGTCTCCTCGATGAAGCCGATAACCTCGAGCACCCCCGTCGAGTCCACGATGCCTTGGTCGAGAAGCGAGGTGTCGCTCTCCAGGCTCTCTGGATCGGCTATATAGAAATTCGACGCCAGGAAAGCGCGAATTTGATCGCTGCAGGTATCGGTTCTATCCTTGGTAGACAACATTGATTTCGCCTCCGGTACAAAAAATGAATGCTGATCAACTTCGCCCTGATACCGACTCATGACAGGGCGGTTTTTTTGAGTTTGCCCGTGTCGGTCATCGGCAGACTGGGTACGATGACGATCGACTTTGGAACCATGAAGTTTTCCAGTCGTCTCTGGCACTCTTTCTGCAACTGCTTTTCACCGATCATGCTTCCTTGCTCCATCACGACAAATGCCTTCACTGCTTGTCCAAGCAACTCGTCCGGAACGCCGATGACCGCGGCTTCCCGTACGCCCGCAATCTCCATCAACACGTTTTCCACCTCCTTCGGCGCTATCTTCTCGCCCCGCGATTTTATGATCTCGTCGCCGCGACCGACAAAGTAGAGGTAGCCCTCGGCGTCCATCCGGCAGTAATCGCCGGTGTACAGGACCTGCTCGCCCGGCAGCGGTCCGGGCTTGAGCTTCCTGGCCGTCGCCTCCGGCTTGCCCCAGTAACCCTTCATCACCGTCGCTCCGCGGATGACGAGCTGGCCAACGACACCGTGGCCGACCCGCCTGTCATGCTCGTCGACAATCCACATTTCCGTATTGGGGATGGCGATCCCGACGCTCAACGGCTTTCGCTCGAGATCCTCCGGCGGCAGGTAGGTACAGCGCTTGCATTCGGTAAGGCCGTACATCGAATAGATACGGGCACGAGAAAATAGCTCCTGAAGCAGGAGAATGTGCTTGAGCGGCAGAGCGGCCGCAGTGTTCGTGACATAGCGAATACTCGAAAAATCCTGATCCCTGAGAGACTTGAGCTCCCCGAGTGCGGCGAAGATGGTCGGTACGCCGGGAAAGCCCGTCACCCTTTCTTGCTTGATCAGCCCAAGGATCTGCGCGGGGAAGGCGAACGAGCGTTCAAGCACCAGCCGGGCGCCCGCGCCGAATGCCATGATCATCTGGTACAGGCCGTAGTCGAAGGCGAGCGGCAGGACGTTGAGGATCACCTCGTCTTCAGCAAGCGCCAGGTATGAGGAAATCGAGGCGCACGCGGCAACCATGTTTCGGTGCGTCAGCATCACGCCCTTGGGCTCGCCCGTCGAGCCGGACGTATAAATGATTGCAGCAAGATCGATATCGATGCAGCGGCGCGCGGGCGGCGTGCTGCGGGCTGCCGCGACCGCAGTTTCCCAGCGCACAGCATGCGGCAGTTCTTGCAGGTCGTCGCGTTCGATCGGCCCGGAGACGATCATGCAGCGCAACGATGGGCAATTCCGCGCCGGCTCCCTGAAAATCGAATGCAGGTGGTTGTCGGTGATCAGTGCCGTCGGGCGGCAATCGTTGAGCAGATAACCAAGCTTGTCGCTTTTGGTGAGTGGATTGACGATGCACACCACGGCGTTGGCCTTGAGCACGGCCCAGAAAGCGACGACGGCCTCGACAGTGTTGTCGGCGAAGATCACCACCCGATCGCCGCGCGCGATTCCGGCCTGGCTCAAATGATGCGCTATGGCGTTCGAGCGCATATCGAGATCGCCGTAGGTGACACGTTGATTACCGCACACCAGGGCCACCTTCCCGCCGAGCCGGCTGGCAGAGTGGATGAGATAGTCGTGCAGGAGCGGTACGGCGCCATGCATCATGCGAGCACCTCTGCGCGATGCTCGCGGTCGATATCGACGCTGAGCTTGAGCGTGCGAGCTCCACTTGGTCGGCTCGCGATAAATTGCTCATGAAGAAGCTGCGTCGACAGCACCCCGACCAGCGCCATATTGTCGGAGTTGGACAGGTCGGCGCCGCCGGCGCTGGCCTGGCACTTGCTCAGGAGACGGGCAACCGACTTAGGATCGAAGACGTTTGCCTCGCGCAGCGCCGCCTCCGAAAGTGCTTCGCGAATATAGGCCGGAGCGCCATCGGCGACGAAGCAAAGCGCGTTGGGGGCCCGGTAGGGCTGCTTCTTGCGAGTGACGATTTCCGACGGCACAATCGGTTGCGCCACACGCTTCAGAACATGCTTTTCATCGAGCACGCGCAGCTTATAGGCGGCCGGAAGCGAATTCGCGAGCCTCACGAGTTCATGATCGAGGAATGGGAAGCGCCCCTCGACGGAATGGGCCAAGAGCATCCTGTCCCCTTGCGATGAAAGCAGGTATCCCGACATCAGCGTCTGGATCTCGATATGCTGGTCCTGCGCAAGGGAGCCCCATCGCGAAAACTCCGCCGGCAGGCGGGCAAGCAGCTCGGACACGGCGTTGCGGCGCTCCGTTTGGGCCCGCATGTCTGCCGAAAACAGCCGCTTGATAGCGCTCGTGGTACGCCAGCGCGTGCCATGCGCAAAACCAGGCGCGTCATGGGCGTGGATGTCGCGCCCGAAGAACTGGCGTGCCATCGCCTGCTGTTGCACCGGCGAGCGGCTGAGATAGGGATAGAGGCGCTCCAGCAGCCGGGAGCGTCGCGTCGAGGCGGGCTGGCGTCCCCAGAAACGGCGGACCTTGCCCTCGCGGAACAGATCGTAGCCGGCGAACATTTCGTCGGCCCCTTCGCCGGTCAGCACGACCTTGATGCCATGCTGACGCACCAGTCTCGATAGCAGGAACAGCGGCGCCGGCGCGGTCCTGAGGATTGGCCGCTCGGTGTGGTAGATCACCTCAGGGAAGATGCCAGCGATATCGCTGCGCGAAACAACCACCTCATGGTGCTCGCTTCCCGCCACGCCGGCAACCAGGCGCTGGAAATGAGTCTCGTCATACTCGGCGTCGGCAAAACGCAGGGAGAAAGTCTGGAAGCGCCCGCCGGCGAAGCGTCTTCCAAGCGCGGCGACCAGCGAGCTGTCGAGCCCGCCGGACAAATAGCAGCCGACCGGCACGTCGGCGCGTACTATCCTGAGCGCCGTAGCGGCTTCCAGGGCGCCGCGCACTTCCTCCACCGCGTCATCAAGTGAACCGGCGAATTCGTCATCGCCGGGTCCGTCAACCTCTGGATAGCTTGGCTTCCAAAAAGCCCGCTCGCGAACGATGCCACTGTCATAAATGCGAATGTGCCCTGGAGTGAGTTCGCTTACTCCTCCAAACACGCCTTGTGGCGGCACGACGGTCCAGAGCGTGAAAGTCTGATCGATGCCGGCTGGATCGAAGGCGCGGGGTATATCCGCATCGGCCGCGAAAATGGCCTTCACCTCGCTGGCGAAGTAAAGCCGTCCGCCGTGCTCGCAAAAATGCAGCGGACAGATGCCGAACCGATCCCGCGACAAGACGAGTCGACCCGCCACGGAGTCCCAAATGGCGACTGCCCATTGCCCATTCATCCGCTCGAAGGCGGCCTCGCCCCAGGCATGATAGGCATGGACGATGACCTCCGTGTCGCTGCGTGTGCGGAAGCGATAACCGAGCGCGACCAGGTCTTGTCGCAGCTCGATGTAATTGAAGATCTCGCCGTTAAAGACGATCCACATTGTGTCGCCCGCGCCAGCGAGTGGCTGCTGGCCACTGGCGAGATCGATGACGGACAGACGGGCATGCGCCAATCCCGCACGTTTGTCCCGGTAAAGACCGCGCTCGTCCGGGCCGCGATGCGCCAGTGTGCCTACCATGCGCATCAGCGCATCACGGGAAGGGGGCGCCGCGGCGGCGCTCAGCGACACAATTCCGGCGATGCCGCACATCGCCTAGCCCTCGCCCATTGAAGAGGACACCAACGGCCGCGCGTGAAGATAGCGTGCGGCGCGCCGTTTGCTGTCGATATCCTTGAAAACTTTCTGAACCTGCACCACGGTGAGACCGGTGGCCTCGGCGACGTCTTCGCTAGCGATCCCGTGGTTTAACCCGTAGAGGCACAAATCCATCAGATAATAAGGCAGTGCGAAGTAGAACTCCTCCTGGCTCTGCGCCATCGAGAAGGTGTCCGTGGTGGGCGGTCTGCGCCGGACCTCTTCCTCCACCCCAAGATATTCGGCCAACTGGTAGACCTGGGTCTTGTAGAGGTGAACGATTGGCATCAGGTCGGCGATTCCGTCGCCCTGCTTGACGAAGAAGCCCTGGTCGTATTCCAGGCGGTTCGGCGTGCCCGCTACCGCGTAGTTGAGGCGGTCGGCATGATAGTACTCGGTCATCTTGCGCAGGCGCTGCTTGTAATTGGTTGCGGCGACGATCTGCAGATAGGCTGCCGACGGCAGACGCACCGTGTCGGTCCTGCCCTCAGGGTCCTGAACCGTGAGGCGCGTGATGTTG
This sequence comes from Mesorhizobium sp. M0960, assembly GCF_040319055.1. Lineage (NCBI taxonomy): Bacteria > Pseudomonadati > Pseudomonadota > Alphaproteobacteria > Hyphomicrobiales > Phyllobacteriaceae > Mesorhizobium > Mesorhizobium sp. M0960. Next base: position 150,466 of record NZ_JAMYNN010000005.1, read on the forward strand.
AGACCATTGCTCTCGAGAACTGAGGCCAGCACCAGCTTGCATTTCCAGCCGTCCCCATAGTCGGGAACGACAGTCTGGATTGCCTCGGTCTGCCGACAATAGGCGCCGATCGCTTCGAGGGCCGGTGTTATGTCCTCCAGGATCGCATCGATGCCAAGCTGTGCGGCGACAGTGCGGCCAAGCCTTAGCGAGTCACCGGAGGAGTGGCGCTCCGGCATGAATATTCCGAGGACCTTGTCTTTCCCAAAGGCGCGAACACACAACGCCGCGACGACGGAGCTGTCGATGCCGCCTGAGAGGCCGACAACCGCGCCTCGACGTCGCAGCGTGCCAAGGACCTGCTGGCGCAGGATCTGGACGATGCGATCGACCTCCGCAGCAGCGTCGAGCACAAGCGCGTCCTTGCTGAATGTTGAGATCAGGTCGATAGCTTGTACTCCAGTTTGCGAGACTCGGTTGGCGAATAGGTTTGCGCCACCGCTTTTTCGATAAGCGGGCGGTTGGTGGCGAGGTGAGGTTCTACGACCAGATCGATGTGGCTGCCGACGATCGGAATCACGTCCAGATGTCCGAAAGCGCGATCCCAGCCGATGGCCAGAGGCATTCCGGGTCGAGCACAGCGGAACAGGGTGCCTGTGATCGGCAGCGCCGGCTTTGGCTCGGCCACCCACTGGAAGAAGGCTCGCGCGCGCAAAACCTCTTGCAGTTCCAGTTTGGTTCTAAAACTCGTCGCGTTGAACTGTCCCTGAGCGAAACGATCGAGAAACCGGACCAGTTGCGCCTCGCGCCGCATTGCCACGGCGACTTTCGCGAGGGCCCGGCAAGCCATCCGATAAGCGGATACGCGGTTGGTTCGGATTCGATTGAATGTGCGCGTAAACGTCTCCCAGCGAGCGCTTCGCTCGCCGACGAGACTGGTGTCGAGAATGCCAAGGAACCTTACGGTCCGCCCCGCGGCCAGCAGCCGCGCCGCAACTTCGAAAGCGACAGCACCGCCGAGCGAATGACCGAGAAGTCGTATATGACCCGCGGGTTGAGCGCGGCGGATCTGCTCGACGGCGGCATCGGCCATGTCGGAGAGGCTGTTTTGCCCGCGCAGGATCATGGTCAGGGCTGGGTACCTGATCGGGGCAACGCGGGTGATCTTGCCCATCGCTGCTGCAAAGGCAGCAAGGCTCGGGCCGTAGCCGACGGATCCCGGGAACAGAAAAAGAATTGGAGGATCATGCTTCTGGGCGCGCGCGCTTTGGTCGCCTGCCTGTGCAGACGCGACCGCCTTGACCATCTCGTCCAGGCTCATTCCAACGGTGAACGCCTCAAGGCCGAGTTCCTGCCCGATGGCGCTTTCGATTTCCATGACGCAGTGCAGCAGCTTCAGCGAGTCTCCTCCGGCGTCATCCCAGCGTCCCGCCGCTACGCGCGTATTGAGGATGCTGGTCCACGCCCGCTGGACGATCTGCTGCGCCGTCAGCTTGCCTCGCGGCTCGAGCGGACGCGCCGTCGCTGCCGTCCCTCTGGCTGAAAGATCCATCTCTGCAAGTGTCGAGATGTCCACCTTGCCGCTTGGCAGACGCGGGATCTCGGCGATCGTGTGTAACCGCAAGGGACGCAGCGGCGGTGGCAGATTGGTCCTCACAAGCTGGCGAAGCTCGTCCGAAAAGCTCGCTTCGGCCGAGCGCCGAGGAACGGCAAAGGCGACAAGCTCATTGGCCGCAGTCACGATTGCCACGGCATCCGCAACAGCAGGCGCGCAACGCAGCACCCGTTCGAGTTCGGCTGGCTCGACGCGTCGACCGTTTATCTTTACCTGCCGTCCCTTGCGACCGACGATGTGCAGTAAGCCTTGATTATCAAGTCGGACGAGGTCACCTGTCGCGAAAATCCGAAGGCCTGGATCGTCCGGATCTGATGTCGCCGGCATAACCGCCCCGTCCTCCCAATGGCCAAGCAAGACATACGGGCTCCTGATCAGAAGCTCTCCGCTGCGGCCCGATTGAACGCAGCGGCCCGCTTCGTCGACAATTGCGAAGGTGATTCCAGGCAGCAGCCAACCAACTGGAACCGAATCTCCATGCTCCGGCCAGTCTCGCGGCAAGAACCATTGTGAGCCGGTGGTCTCGGTTGACGAGTAACCGATCTGGATGAGGCACGTATCGGAGACGGCCTTGCGCAGCAGTGCGATGTCGGTCCAGGGCACCTTCTCGCCACCGATCCGGGCGACTCTAAGCGAATGGAACGCTTCAGCAGGTCCGTCGGCCATGAGCGCGCGAAGCAGCGCCGGCACCAGATAGGTGATTGTCACGCCTTCGGATCGCACTAGGCGCTGAACGGCGCGCAAGCCGACCGCTTCGACTTCGACCAGATGCAAAGTGGCCCCGGTGAGAAGGGCTGCAAGAATCTCCCGGTACCCGGCGATTGTGGCGGGTCCGGTCAATGGCAGGAAAACATCATCCGAGTTGATGTGGCATGCATCGACATATTGCTGGACCCGGCACAGCAAGCTGCGCTGGCTGTTAACGATGCCTTTGGGGCGGCCTGTGCTCCCTGACGTATAAAGCACGATGGCGGGCGCATCGACCGAGACGGGGTAAGGCTGAGGCACTTGTACCGATTGCGAGGCCGCACTGGTGGGCACATCGATCCAACTGACTTGGTGAGGCAAACCGGCGGGTCGGACATTGCCCTCGCCCAGGATGGCCGAGAGCCGCGCCCCCGCCACGATTTCCAGGATCCGCGAGCTGGGATCTCGCGCGTTGAGTGGCACCGAAAGTCGCCCAGCCGTCATGCTTGCCAGCATGGCGATGGGATACCAGGCCGAGTTGGCCTGAAGAATCCCTATCGCCTGTCCGTCTGGGACGGCGGCAGCGATCTGGTAGGACAGCGTCTCAACTGACCGGAGAAGCTGGGAATAAGTCAGACGATTGGCGCCGTCGCTGATTGCAAGCTTGTCGGGGTACTGGCGGACCATATTTCTCAGGTGATCGAATACGGCAACGTTGGTAAAATCGGTGCCCAATCCTTGAAATGGGCGCAGTACCGGACCACCCTGATCCAGTGCGTATTGTGGAACACTTGACCATTTATTGGAGGTCGTTGTCTGACAATCCACCGCTAGATCCTGATCCGCGACTTCTGATCCCAAATATGCCGAAGACATGAGTTGCCCACGCTAAGATTAGGATCACTTATCGCCTCCCGCCCCAATCTTTTCATCGATCATTCTGATGATGCCCCGATCTTCGCCCAAGGACGCTTGGTTAGTCACTTTCGCCTGTTTCGCAAGCCGCCGGCAGAGCCAATCATGCCGGGCTCGCGTGGTGCGCTTGACGCAGCGAGCACTGGCGTTCGTGCCAAGTTGGCAACGCCTGTTACACATCTGCCAAGGTGGGATCGAAGACGGAATCGCCGCTATTCAGGCACATTGCCTATTCTGTGGTTCTCCCGGGCGATACCGGCAATGGTTCAGTATCGGAGTAGCTGCCGGCGACAAAACAATATGCATAGATCTGTCCCCGATTTTCGTCAGTCACGCGGATCCAGTCTTTTTCCCACTTTCGGAAGGTAATATGTCCATCGGTCACCATGGCCGCAGCCTTGAACGGACTCGGCGCGTTGACGACGCGCACCGAGATCACATCGTCGCCGTCCATACGCTCGACGAGATACGTCTGCATGAAAGCCTCCCGCTAAACCACCCGCACTTTAACGCCGGCTAATAGATTCGGTTGCAACGTGCTTGGCGAAACTTGGGGTGGACACGTTCCATACCTGCAGGCACCTTCGCACTCGGCGTCGGCCGCGATGGTCTCGCCTGTCGGCAACGGTTCGCGCGCCCTGAGCGTCGAGACCAAAAGAAGCTCAAGACAGCTCAGCGGGCTGAGATATCGGCCGGATGGCTGAGCGCGCAGCCTGCGCGCCGCCCAGACCGGCACCATCGCCGCGCCGATTTCGGACGTCACCAATCCCTTTTTCGCCGAGTTCGTACGCGGACTGGAGACGCAGCCCACCAGCGCGCCGAGCGCTATAATATTCTGCTGTTCAGCACCGAGGAGAAACACGGCACGCGAAGCGCGCGAGATCGACCGGGTGCTGGAGCGCCGCATCGACGGCATCGTCATGGCACCGGCGGCGGCAACGAGGAGTTGCTCGCCGACCTCGCCGAGAGCGGACTGTCACTCGTCTTCGGCCACCGCAGGCTGAAGGGCGTGCTGGAACGTCAGTCGTATTTGGCCAGGAAGCGCCCGACGGCGGCGAGGCAGTCGTGCTTTTCCTCGACATGCGGCATGTGGCTGGAATTCGGGAAGACCAAACCTTCGACGTGCGGGATAAGATCCAGAAAGGGCTGGACGCAGGCCTCGGTCGCTTCGTCGTAGAAGCCGCGGAAAACCAGGGTCGGCGCCTCGATCTGATGCAGGCGGTCGACGATGGTCCAGTTCCGCATCGTGCCGATGACGTGGAACTCATTGGGACCATTCATGGTGTGATAGACGGTCGGATCTTCCTCGATTGCCGCAAATGTCCGGGCGACCTCTGGCGGCATCGGAACGACGCGACAGACATGGCGGTCGTAGAAAGCCTTCGTCGCCGCAACATATTCCGGATGATCGGTGGTTCCTGCCGCTTCGTGCCGGTCGAGCGCGCTTTGCACATCGGCTGGCAGCCCGGCGCGCAATTGCCGGGCTCCTTTCACCCACAGCACCATCGAGGCCAGCGAATTGGCCAGGATCAATGCCTTGAGCCCCTCCGGGCGGCGCACCGCGTGCTCGGCCGAAAGTATGCCGCCCCAGGATTGGCCCAGCAGGGCGTAGCGGCTGGCAATGCCGAGATGGGCGAGCAGCGCATCGAGTTCGCCCAGGAAGAAATCGACGGTCCAGAAGTCACCGCCCTTATCCGGCAGATGGGTCGATTTGCCATTGCCGATCTGGTCGTAGTGGATGACGGCTCGTCCGGTTTCGGCAAGCTCCTTGAATGAATCCACATAGTCGTGCGTGCAGCCCGGTCCACCATGAGCGACGATCAGGGGCAGCTTGCCCGAGGTGAGGTTTCCGGTCACTCGGTACCAGGTGCGATAGCCCTGGTATTGGCTAAATCTTTCGGTGATCGCATGCGCCGTCACAATCAAAGCTCCGCATCATGGCGCGGCAGGAGCCGAAGTGTGGACCCTCCCAAGCCTTGTTTTGCGGCCGACGGTACTAAGCGGCCCGGCGCATTTACAGCTAGCACTATTTATAGGTTTGCCGGTTATGAGTTTGCCCGAGGCAAGGCCGATCGCCCGCAGGTCGAGAGCCTCAATGCTCCGGTTCAAGCAGCCGGTAATGGGCGGCGAGCGCGATGGCATGGAAGCGGTTGCGCGCGCCAAGCTTTCGCGTCGCCGCGTTGAGGTGCAGCGTTGCGGTAGGCACCGCGCGGCCAATCTCACGCGCGACCTGCTTGGCCGTCAGTCCGGCAGCGGCCAGGCGCAGGCACTGGCGTTCGCGCGACGTCAGATGGACATGTTGGCAGGTGCGGATTCCAGCATCGAAACCGGCATAGACGGAATCATGCAGCAGATGACCCAGATCGCCGATCTCGGCGATGAAGGGTCTGGCTTCGGCCTCGAACCCGGCCTCCGGATCGGCACGGATAGCGGTGAAGGTGGCGAGATCGCCGCCGGCAAGGCGAATGGGTACGGTGACGCCGCAGGTCATCCTCGTGTCAAGCAGATAGCTGACCACAGGATCGTGCTTGGACTGAAGCACACGCTGCATGACGTTGCTCTGAACGCCGTTGTGCGACCAGAGAAACGGTCTCGATACCGCGAGCGCGGCCTCCTGCACCGGGTCGAGCTGATAATATCCGCCCTTGCACCAGAGATCCTGCATGTCGCGCGGCACGTTGCGCAGAGCCATCAGCGAGGGCGTGATAAGCTCGCCCTTGTGGCTGACCGGCACCGGCGTATAGTCGTAGATGAATGCGGTGAAACCGATGGGCTCCAGCACCTCCGTCGCCATCGCCATGGCAGCGTCGATGCTCATTCCAGTTCGGAACCGGCTCTCTAGATCGCCTGGAAGGCTTTGCATCCGGCAAGCTTACCCGCTGATGATTGCTTGTCAAATAGCCATGTCGGGCGACTGCTCAACAATATAGGCGGGAATAAGCCTGTCCGACCCTATCTATCTTAATAGCTATCCCGTCCGGCTTCGCTCGCCGTAGTCTTTTGCGATTGGGCGAAGTAGCGAACGCCGTTCGCAAACCCAGGACTGTTTTCAGCCGCGCGGCGGTCGATCGACCGGATTCAGCGCGGCAAAAGCCGACACGCCTCCATGAGGGAACAAATATGCGACCCCAAAAAGCATTTGCAGCGTTGATACCCGGGCTGGCTCTGCTCGGCGTGACGATGATGTCGCCGGCAAGCGGTGCCTTGGCCGCCGAGGGCAAGCCAGGCGGCACGCTCCGATTGCTGGCCAATGCCGCGGCAGGCACCGCCGATCCGCACATCAATTACACGCTGCAGTATTTCCAGATCAATTATGTCCTCTACGATGGCCTGGTGACCTACAGGAAGGCCGGAGACAAGACCGGCTTCGAGGTCGTCGCGGACCTGGCGGAAAGCCTCCCGCAGGTCGAGAACGGCGGCAAGACCTATGTCTTCAAGCTGCGCAAGGGCATCAAGTTCGCCGATGGCTCGGACGTCACGACCAAAGACGTGGTCGCTTCGTTCCAGCGCATCTTCAAGATCAGCGGGCCGACGGCCGGGACCTTCTACAAAGGCATCATCGGCGCGGATGCATGCTTGAAGGCGCCCGCGACATGCTCCCTCGAAGGTGGCCTGTCTGTCGACGATGCGGCCGGAACCATTACCTTCAACTTGGTCCAGCCGGATGCCGAGTTCCTGCAGAAGCTTGCCGTTCCACACGCGTCGATCCTGCCGGCGAGCGCGCCGCTCAAGGACGTCGGCACCGATCCGATTCCGGGCACCGGACCCTATATGATCGCCAGCTACGACCCCAACAAGCTGATGAAGATTGTGCGCAACCCTCACTTCAAGGAATGGAGCAAGGAAGCGCAGCCGGCCGGATATCCGGACGAGATCGACTATGAATTCGGCCTTACCGACGAGGCGGCGGTGACGGCGGTCGAGAATGGCCAGGCGGACTGGATGTTCGATCCGCCGCCGTCCGACCGTCTCGCCGAACTCGGCACCAAATATGCCAAGCAGGTCACGGTTCACCCGCTGACGGCGATGTGGTACGCGCCGATGAACACCAATCTGGCGCCGTTCAACGACATCCGCGTTCGCCAGGCGGTGAACTTCGCCATCGACCGCGCCGCGATCGTCAAGCTTTTCGGCGGCAGCAATCTGGCGCAGCCGGCCTGTCAGATCCTGCCGCCGGGCTTCCCGTCATTCGCAGCCTATTGCCCGTTCACCGCCAATCCGGGTGAGAAGTGGTCCGCGCCGGATATGGATAAGGCCAAGCAATTGGTTGCTGAATCGGGAACCGCAGGTCAGGAGGTGACGATCATCACCGAGGACACCACTGTCTCCAAGGCGATCGGCGTCTATCTGCAGGACGTGCTCAACCAGCTTGGCTACAAGACGTCGGTCAAGCCGATTTCGCAGAACATCCAGTTCACCTACATCCAGAACACCAACAACAAGGTGCAGATTTCGATCTCGCAATGGTTCCAGGATTACCCGGCGCCATCGAATTTCCTGCAGGTCTTGTTCAGCTGTGCCTCGTTTACGCCAGGTTCCGACGCCTCGGTCAATATTTCGGGGTTCTGCGACAAGTCGATCGACGCATCGATGGACGAGGCAGAGGCAGCCACCATCGCCGATCCGGCCAAGGGCGCGACACTCTGGACCGCCATCGACAAGGCGGTGACGGACAAGGCGCCGGTCGCCGTCCTGTTCACGCCGAAGCGGGTCGATGTCATCTCGTCCAGGCTGAAGAACTTCACCTTCAGCCCACAATTCTACTGGATCGTCAGCCAGTCTTGGGTGGAATAACCTCCCGGAGCCAATGCGACGGAGCGCCGCCGGCTCTCCGTCGCATTTCCTTTTCCGGCGGATCAGCGCATCTTTCAGGCCGAGATTTTTCCTAGGCAATCCTGTTCATGGTCAATGTCATTGCGGATCAGCCCGCCATCTCGGTTCGCCGGGCCACCGATGGCCCGTGGCGCACGGCATGGCGCAAGCTGAAAGGCGATCGTTCGGCAATATCGGCATTCGCCGTGCTCGTCGTCGTCGTGATCGCCTCGCTCGCGGCGCCGCTTTATGCGCGGTACGTCTCCGGCACCGATCCATTTGTGACCAATCTCAATGGCGAGGTCGTCGTCGATGGGGTGACCCAGCCGGTGCTGCAGCCCTCCACAGAAGGCCTTGGCCTCGGCATGACGCCGATCGGGCCGACGTGGCGCATCGGTCCCTACCTGCTCGGAGCCGACAACCAGGGCCGCGACGTCGCGGCGCGGCTGCTTTACGGCGGACGGGATTCGCTGTTGATCTCGGGTGCTGCAGCCGCGCTGTGTCTCGTCCTCGCGACGTTTCTGGGGGTCGTCTCCGGGTTCTTCGGTGGCATCGTCGACATCGGCCTGTCGCGCATTCTCGACGTGCTCTGGGCCTTCCCGATTTTCCTGCTGGCGATCTCGCTGTCGATCGTGCTGATTGCGCAGAGTATCCAGATCGGTCCATTCGAAATCCGCTCCGGCAGCCTGTGGCTACCGGTCTTCATCATCGGCATCGTCTATGTGCCCTATGTGGCGCGGCCGATCCGTGGCCATGTCCTGACCTTGATGCATGCCGAATTCGTGACCGCTGCGATCGGCCTGGGCGCGTCGCCCTGGCGCATCCTTTTGCGCGACATCATGCCCAATGTGGTGACCCGGATCATCGTTTTCGTGCCGTTGATCCTGGCGCTCAACATGATGACGGAATCCTCGCTGTCGTTCCTGTCGATCGGCGTGCAGCCGCCGGATGCCAGCTGGGGCACCATCATCCAGGACGGCCAGGGCCTGCTCTATTCGCGGCCGGTCGTTGCACTGGCGCCGGGGCTGGCCATCGTCATCACGGTCCTGGCCCTCAACATTCTGGGCGACAGCGTACGCGACGCGCTCGATCCGAAATCCTCCCCGAGGGGCGTCTAGTGGTTGCCGCGCTCGGCTTCCGGCTTGGCCAGATGGTGCTGGTCATGTTCGGCATAAGTGTCGTTGCTTTCCTGATTTTCTTTGCGACGCCGGGCGCCGATCCGTCGGCGCGCATTGCCGGCCGCAATGCTTCGCAAGAGACGTTGATCCAGGTGCGCCACGATTTCGGTCTCGACCGGCCATTGCCTGTGCAATATGGGCTGATGATGAACCGGCTTTTTGTCAGCCGTGATCTCACCTCCTTCGTCAATCGCGGGCAGCGCGTCATCCCGACCGTGATAAGCGCCATTCCGGTGACGCTGTCGCTGGTCGGCGGCGCGGCAGTGCTGTGGGTGCTGGGTGGACTGATTGTCGGGGTGATCGCAGGCGCAACGCGCGGTACATTCGTTGATCGCGCGCTGATGATCCTGAGCCTGGTCGGCGTGTCGATCCCGGTCTTCTGGCTGGGCGAGGTCGCCAACCTGCTGACACAAAGCCGCTGGCACGACAGCTGGCTGTTTTCCTGGGTTCCTCCGCTCGGCTACATCCCCCTGACCGAGAATCCCTGGGGCTGGTTCAAGGCGCTCGTCATTCCGTGGTTCACGCTGGCAACCCTCTATATCGGCCTCTATGGACGGGTGCTGCGCGCAAGCCTGATCGAGATGATGCAGGAGGATTTCATCCGCACCGCCCGGGCCAAGGGGATCGGCGAGCGCCGGGTGTTGCTGCATCATGGCCTCAGGACCTCGCTGGTCGCGTTCGTTACCATGTTCGGCCTCGATTTTGGTGCCCTGGTCGGCGGCGGCGCACTGTTGACCGAAGTGGTCTTCGGATTGCAGGGTGTCGGGAAACTGACCTATGAGGCACTGCAGACCCTCGATCTGCCGATGATCCTGGCCACGGTGATCTACGCCGCCTTCTTCGTGGTGATGGCAAACTTCATCGTCGACGTCGTCTTCGTCATCATCGACCCGAGGGCACGCAATGTCGGCTGATGCTCCTCTTCTGGTGGTCAAGGACCTCACCGTCTCCTTCCGCAGCGACGAGGGCCTGGTGCGGGCGGTGGGAGGCGTCTCGTTTGCCGTCGAGCAGCGCGAGATCATCGGGGTGGTCGGCGAATCCGGTTCGGGCAAAAGCCAGACCTTGCTCGCCATCATGGGGCTGATCGACAGCCCCAACGCTATCGTCTCCGGTTCCATCCGTTTCATGGGACAGGAGCTGATCGGGCTCAGCCGGCGTGCGTTCGATGCCATTCGCGGCCGCCAGATCGCGATGATCTTCCAGGATCCGATGTCGGCGCTCACTCCTGTGCATACGATCGGCAACCAGATCGGCGAGCAGGTGCGCGCGCATGAAAAAGTGTCGGCGGAAGCCGCGCGGGCGCGGGCCGTGCAATTGCTGGATGCGGTCGGCATCGCAAATCCGGATCGGGTCGTCGACAGCTACCCGCACCAGCTTTCCGGCGGCATGCGCCAGCGCGCGGTGATTGCCATGGCACTCTCCTGCAACCCGGCGCTGCTCGTCGCGGATGAACCGACCACAGCCCTCGATGTTACCGTGCAGGCGCAGATCCTCGAGCTGATCGGACGATTGCGCGACCAGTTCGGCTCGGCGGTGATCCTGGTCACGCATGATCTTGGCGTCGTTGCCGAAGTCGCGGACCGGGTGCTGGTGATGTATGGCGGACGCTTTGTCGAGGAGGGCGGCAAGAGCAGCGTGTTCCGGGCGCCGCTGCATCCCTACACATGGGGCTTGTTCGGCTCGATCCCGCCGATGGAGGGACCACGTCCGGCCCGGCTTGCCGCTATCCCGGGGATTCCGCCCTCGCTCTCCAACCTGCCGAAAGGCTGCGCCTTCGGCCCCCGGTGTGCCTTTCGCCACGACGCCTGTCTGGTCCAGCTGCCGATCATGCAAGGCGAGAGCCATCGCGCCGCCTGCGTGTTGCCGGAGTCCACGCGCAGACAATTCGCTGTCTAGAAGGCTGGCGGCGTGGAGATGCAACGATGAATGCCGTGCCGCGCCCGCTGCTTCGCGCCGGCGATCTGTCGAAACGTTATAGCGTCGGCCGCTCGATCTTCCCGGCACAGCGCCGGACCGTACATGCGGTCGATAAGGTGTCTCTCGACATCTGGCCCGGGGAAACGCTCGGCATCGTCGGTGAGTCCGGTTGCGGCAAATCGACGCTTGGCCGGTGTCTGGTGCGTCTGACCGAAATCAGCTCGGGGTCGCTGGAATTCGAGGGCCGCGACATCAGCGATGCCTCCCAGCGCCAGCTTCGTCCGTTGCGGCGGCAGATGCAGATGGTCTTTCAGGATCCCAGCGCTTCGCTCAATCCGCGCCGGCGGGTCGGCGATCTGCTGGCCGATCCATTCCGTATCCATGAACGCCTCTCGGCATCGGAAATGGCGGATCGCGTGGCCGACCTTCTGCGCCGGGTCGACTTGTCGCCCCAGCACGCATCGCGCTATCCGCACGAATTCTCCGGCGGCCAGCGCCAGCGTATCGGCATCGCCCGTGCGCTGGCGCTGCGGCCACGACTTATCGTGGCCGACGAGCCGGTCTCGGCGCTCGACGTGTCGATCCAGGCGCAGATCGTCAATCTGCTCGCCGATCTGCGCGAGGAGTTCAACCTGACCTATGTGTTCATCGCTCACGACCTTTCCGTGGTGCGTCAGATCTCGAGCCGTGTGGCGGTAATGTATCTGGGATCGATCGTGGAGAGTGGGCCGACCGACGAGGTCTTTGCGGCGCCCAGACACCATTACACCGCGGCGCTGCGTTCCGCCGTTCCGATACCCAGCATCGACCGGGCGCGGCGCGGGCGGTTGGTACTCAAGGGCGACCTGCCCGGCCCGATGAACCCACCTTCGGGATGCCGGTTCCACACCCGCTGCCCAGCCGCCACCTCCCTCTGCCGCAGCGAGCGTCCGCTTCTTCAAAGCATCGGCGATGGCCGCCTGGTTGCATGCCATCATCCAGCCGGCGGTTGAGAACACACGTTTCTCGTTCAGCTGCATCATCTGATCACGACCGCTCGGGCCGGGATTTCATCACGGCACGTCGGCTTCAGAGAGATCAGACGCCATCTGGACCCTGCACGATCCGGCCCTATGTTGCGCTTCGACGTCCGCGGCATGGGCACCGCGAGCCTAATACTAAAGTAACTGTTCTCGCGTTGCCGCGCGATGCTACGATTTGAGGGACGGGCATAGGCGGCCGTACAGCGCTGCGATTTTCCGCCGGAGAGGACGGAATATGGGAGGCCACTCTTCGTGCCGCAGCAGGCAGCCGCCGACATGTTGCTCGGTTGTCGACCATAAGGGAGGAAGTCACCAATGAAGATATCGTACCTGGCCTCGGCCGCGCTTCTTGCAGCGACTGCGATGCCTGCCGCAGCCGCCGAGATTTCTGACGGCAAGGTCAAGATCGGCATTCTCAACGACCAGTCGGGCGTCTATGCCGATTTCGGCGGCAAGTGGTCGGTCGAGGCCGCCAAGATGGCGGTCGAGGATTTCGGCGGCAAGGCACAAGGCGCGCCGATCGAGATCGTCAGCGCCGACCACCAGAACAAGCCGGACATCGCCTCCAACATTGCGCGGCAGTGGTATGATACCGAACAGGTCGATTCCATCATGGAACTGACCACCTCCTCGGTGGCGCTGGCCGTCCAGGGGATTTCCAAGGAAAAGAAGAAAATCGACATCGTCACCGGCGCCGCAACCACCGAGCTGACCGGCAAACAATGCTCGCCCTATGGCTTCCACTGGGCCTATGACACGCATTCGCAGGCGGTAGGAACCGGTGGCGCTCTTGTCCAGCAAGGCGGCGACAGCTGGTTCTTCGTCACCGTCGATTATGCATTCGGCTATTCGCTCAAGGAGCAGACCGCCAAGTTCGTCGAGAGCCATGGCGGCAAGGTGGTTGGCGAGGTGCGCTATCCGCTCGGCTCGACCGATTATTCATCCTTCCTGCTGCAGGCGCAATCGTCGGGCGCCAAGGTCGTCGGGCTGGCGAACGCCGGCCTCGACACCTCCAACTCGATCAAGCAGGCGGCCGAGTTCGGTATCGTGCAGGGCGGTCAGCGGCTTGCAGCGCTTCTGTTCACGCTGGCCGAGGTGCATGGGCTCGGCCTCGAGGCAGCGCAAGGCGTGGTGCTGACCGAAGGCTTCTACTGGGATCGCGATGACAAGAGCCGCGAGTTCGCCCAGCAGTTTTTCAAGCGCACCAACCGCATGCCGAACATGATCCAGGTCGCCACCTACTCGGCAGTGACGCAGTATCTGAAGGCGATCGACAAGGCCGGCACCGACGCGACTGAAGCCGTCGCCAAGGAATTGCATTCGATGCCGGTGAACGACGTCTTTACGGCGAACGGCAAAGTGCAGTCCGACGGCAACATGGTCCACGATATGTATCTTTATCAGGTCAAGTCGCCGAGCGAGAGCACCAAGGAATGGGACTATTACAAACCCCTTGCCACGATCCCCGGTAACGAGGCGTTCCTGAGCCCCAAGGAAAGCGGCTGTCCTACGGCCAGCGAGTGATTGGCGGGCCGATGGCGCCGCCCGAACCGAATGGGCCGCGGGTGGTGCTTTCCGCCCGGGGCCTGCGGCGCGACTTCGCCGGTTTCGTCGCGGTCAGGAATGTCGATCTCGACCTCTACCATGGCAACATCCACGCGCTGATCGGGCCCAACGGCGCCGGCAAGACCACCGTCTTCAACCTGCTTACCAAGTTCCTGCCGCCGACGAGCGGCAGGATCGAACTGCTCGGCCACGACATCACCCGCACGTCGCCGGCCAAGGTCGCGCGGATGGGCCTGGTGCGCTCGTTCCAGATATCGGCGGTGTTTCCGCATCTCAGCGTGCTCGACAATGTGCGCGTTGCATTGCAGCGGCCGGGCGGGCTCAGCGTTCAGTTCTGGCGCTCGCTGGCAGCGCTCGATCGATTGACGCCGCGCGCCGAGGAGCTTTTGCGGTCTGTCGGCCTCGACGATGCCAAGAACAGGCCCGCCGCCGATCTCTCCTATGGCAGGAAACGCGTGCTCGAGATCGCCACGACGCTGGCCCTCGATCCGAAAGTGCTGCTGCTCGACGAACCGATGGCCGGCATGGGGCAAGAGGATGTGCGCACGGTTTCAGACATCATCCGCTCGGTCGCCAGGGATCGCGCCGTGCTGATGGTCGAGCACAATCTGACTGTTGTAGCCGATCTTTGCGACTGGATAACCGTCATGCAGCGCGGCGAAATCCTTGCCGCCGGCGACTATGCCACGGTCAGTCGCGACGAACGGGTGAGGATCGCCTATATGGGCACCGCCGATGAGTGACGCCGCGCCTCTTCTTGCAGTCCGCGGCCTCAACGCCTGGTATGGCGAAAGCCACGCGCTTCACGGCGTCGATCTGGAGGTCTTTCCAGGTGAAACGGTGACATTGCTGGGCCGCAACGGCGTCGGCAAGACCACGACATTGCGCGCCATCATCGGGCTGATCCGCCAGCGGACCGGCCAGATCGCTTTCGACGGCAAGGATCTGATGCCCCTGCCACTGCACCGGACGGCGCATCAAGGCATTGGCCTGGTGCCGGAGGAACGCGGCATCTTCGCGACGCTGACCGTGGACGAGAATCTGGTCCTGCCGCCGATCGTAGCCGAGGGCGGCATGAGCGTGGAGGAAATATTCGATCTCTTCCCCAATCTGAAGGAGCGCCGCAACAGCCCCGGCACCAGGCTGTCGGGCGGCGAACAGCAGATGCTGGCGATCGCGCGCATGCTGCGGACCGGCGTGAAAATGCTGCTTCTCGATGAACCGACCGAGGGACTGGCTCCCGTTATCGTGCAGCGCATCGGCGATCTGCTGGCGACGATGAAAAAGCGCGGCATGACAATCCTGCTGGTCGAGCAGAATTTCCGCTTTGCCAGCCGTGTCACCGATCGTTTCTATCTGATGGAGCACGGCAAGGTAGTGTCGGGCTTTCCGGTCGGCGAACTGCCTGATCGCATGACGCTGCTGCATGAAGTGCTGGGTGTATGATGGCGCCATGACGATGATCTTCGGAATACCCGTTCAGGCATTCCTCGGCCAATTGCTGGTCGGCCTCATCAACGGCTCTTTCTACGCCATGTTGAGCCTCGGCCTGGCTGTCATATTCGGCCTGTTGCGCGTCATCAATTTCGCTCACGGCGCGCTCTATATGCTCGGCGCCTTCATCGGCTATCTGCTGCTCACCCGGTTCGGCATCGGCTATTGGCCGGCTCTGATCCTGTCGCCGCTGATCGTCGGCGGCTTCGGTGTCGTGGTCGAGCGCCTGGCGCTGTCGCGGCTTTACGATATCGACCCGCTTTACGGTCTACTTTTCACCTTTGGCCTCGCGCTCGTGCTCGAAGGCGTGTTCCGGTACTACTATGGGGTATCGGGAAGTCCTTATTCCGTGCCGCCGCTGCTGTCCGGCGGCACCAATCTCGGCTTCATGTTCCTGCCAAATTACCGCGGCTGGGTGGTGGTCGCCTCGATGATCGTCTGTTTCGGCACCTGGGTGCTGATCGAGAAGACCAAGCTGGGCTCCTATCTGCGCGCGGCAACGGAGAACCCCCGCCTGGTCCAGGCTTTCGGCGTCAACGTGCCGTTGCTGCTGACCCTTACCTACGGCCTCGGCTGCGCTCTTGCCGGTCTCGCCGGCGTTCTCGCCGCGCCGATCTATCAGGTAAGCCCGCTGATGGGATCTGACCTCATCATCGTCGTGTTCGCCGTTGTCGTGGTCGGCGGCATGGGATCGATCCTCGGGGCGATCGTTACCGGTTACATGCTTGGGCTCGCCGAAGGCCTGACCAAGGTTTTCTATCCCGAAGCCTCCAATCTGGTGGTCTTCGTCATCATGGCGATCGTGCTTCTGGTCCGGCCCGCCGGTCTTTTCGGAAGGGACGTCTGAGATGGCCGAACTCTCACTTCGCGGGACGCGCGCCAAAAGTTCGGTATGGCTTGAATGGACGCTGGTGGGGCTCGGCATCCTAGCGCTGCTGGTGGCGCCTTTCTTCGTCTATCCGATCTTCCTGATGAAAATGCTGTGCTTTGCGCTGTTTGCCTGCGCGTTCAACCTTCTGCTCGGCTACACCGGGTTGTTGTCCTTCGGCCATGCGACGTTCTTCGGCGGGGCAGCCTACTTCAGCGCATATGCGGTCAAGGTCTGGGGCTGGCCGCCGGAAGCGGGCATCCTGCTCGGCGTCCTGGGTGCCGCGCTGCTTGGCCTTGTGATGGGCTTCTTTGCCATCCGCCGGCAAGGCATCTATTTCGCCATGATCACGCTGGCGCTGTCGCAGATGTTCTTCTTCTTCTGCGTGCAGGCGCCGTTCACCGGAGGTGAGGACGGCATCCAGGGCGTGCCGCGCGGCAGGCTGTTTGGAATGCTCGACCTGAACGTCTCGATGAACATCTACTATTTCGTTCTGGCGGTCTTCCTGATCGGCGTGTTCGCCATCTGGCGCATCATCAACTCGCCTTTCGGCATGATCCTGCGTTCCATCCGCGAAAACGAGAGCCGGGCAATTTCGCTTGGCTATTCCGTCGCCAACTACAAGCTGGCGGCTTTCGTCATGTCGGCAACATTGGCCGGGCTGGCGGGCGCGCTCAAGGCGATCGTTTTTCAGTTTGCCACGCTCACCGACGTCACCTGGCAGATGTCGGGCGAGGTGATCCTGATGACGCTCCTCGGCGGCATCGGCACCATGGTCGGGCCGATCATCGGCGCCAGTCTGGTCGTCGGCCTGGAAAACACGCTCGCTACCTCGAATTTTCCGGTGACCATCGCCACCGGCCTGACCTTCATGGTCTGCGTGCTGGTTTTCCGGCGCGGTATTGTCGGTGAGGTCTATGCGCGGTTTCTCGGGCCAAGGGGTGACGCGAAAGACTGAACGGCTCAGCGCCTCGTCGCTACGCGATACGTACGCCTTGCGCGTCGAGAAGCACGCAACCCAGCGGGTCGAAGCAGACATCGACCGTTTCGCCTTCACGCAGCGGCTGGCCGTCGATCAGCGTGTTGGCGCGCAACGGCGTGCCAGCGCCGATGTCGATCTCGTAGACCGCATTGCCGCCGAGATAGGAGGTCGAGACTATTCGTCCCGACAGCCTGTTGGCAGCACCGGCGGTGCCGACGGTAAGCTTCTGCGGGCGAACGACGACGGTGATCGCGCTGCCGGCCGTGAGCGCCTTCGGTGCGGCCGCCTTTACGACATGGCCGCTGGCCAGCGCGATCGTTGCCATGTTGCCGTCCATCGCCGTCACGCTGCCGGGCAGCATGTTGGCCTTACCCAGGAAATTGGCGACGAATGCGGTGGCCGGCTGGTCGTAGACCTGCGCCGGGGAACCGATCTGCTCGATCAGGCCGGCGTTCATCACGACGATGCGGTCGGACATCGACAAGGCTTCTTCCTGGTCGTGCGTCACAAAGATGGCGGTGATGCCCGTCTCCCGCTGGATTTTCTTGATCTCGACGCGCATGTCCTCGCGCATATTGGCGTCGAGCGCCGACAAGGGCTCGTCTAGCAGCAGCACTTCCGGTTCGAAGACGATGGCGCGGGCCAGTGCGATGCGTTGCTGCTGGCCGCCCGAGAGCTGTGACGGCAGCTTTGTCTCACTGCCGGGCAGCCGCACCATATCCAGCGCCTTCTTGACCCGGCGCACGATTTCCGGTTTCGGCACGTTCCGGTATTTCAGCCCGAATGCGACGTTGTCGAAGACGTTCTTGTGTGGAAAGAGCGCGTAGTTCTGGAACACCAGGCCGATGTTGCGCTTGTAGATCGGGATGTCGTCGACGCGCTTTCCGCCGATCGAGATCTGCCCGCTGGTGATATCCACCAGGCCGGCGATCGATCGCAGGATCGTGGTCTTGCCGCATCCGGACGGCCCCAGCAAGGTGACGAAACTGCCCTTGCGGATCGCCAGTGAAAAATCGCGCACGGCGGCGAACTTGCCGTAGAAAATATCGATGTCGCGAAACTCGACCGCAGGCTTTCCTGTCGGCTGGCTTTCGCCCCGAGCGAGCGGGTCGCGATCAGCCCCGGCCGATGCCGGCCGGGGCTGATCGTGGCTGTTATCGTCATGCACCTTTCGACACCCTGTCCCATTGCTTGGTCCAGGCGTCTTCGTTCTTCGCCCAGTAGAGCGGATCGGCGAAGGTCAGCGACTTCATCGATCCGGTCGGGTCGAAGGCCGGAAGCGCTGCGATCTTGTCGGTCAGCTTCACCTTGGTCGGATCAAGCGAGGGTGGATAATTCTGGCCTTCGGCGACAGCGATCGACGTGGCCGGATCCAGCATGAAGTTGATCAGTTCCTCGCATTCGGCCATCGGCGATCCCTTGAGCACCAGCATGTCCTCCATCCATGCGTATGAGCCGGCGGGGTCGAGATAGCCGATCGGCTGGCCCTGCTGCTGCAGGGCGGCGACGCGTCCGGACCAGGCATCGGTAACGACGATTTCGTTGCGCGACAGGAGGTCCATCAGTTCCGCGCCGGAACTCCAGAACTTCTTGGCCAGGTCGCGGGTCTCGCGAACCTTGGCCCAGACCGCATCCATGTCCTGGATGTTGTTGGGGTCCTGTTTCGTCTGCAGCGCCGCATACCAGACGCGCGTCGTCATATCGGCGTAGCCGCCGACCTTGCCGGCATATTTCTTGTCGGTAAGCAGGTTGGCGCCCTTTTCCTTGGCTTCCTCCGGCGAGATAACCTTGTTGTTGTAGGCGATGCCGGTGGTGCCGTAATCATATGGCACTGCCGACAGCTTCGGCGTGATCTTGCGGAACGGCTCGATCATGGCGGTCAGCACATTCGCCATGTTCGGAATGTTCGCCTCGTTGATCTCCGAGTTGAAGCCGCCATTGACGTATTTGATGTAGTAGTTGACGCCGGAAGAATGGACGATCTGGAAGTCGCCCGGCTTCGACGTCTTGATCTTGGTGATGATCTCGTTCTCGTCGCCAAAGGTGCCCTGGACGACCTTGACCTTGGACTTGGCGGTGTAGGGCTGGAACGCGTACTTATCGATCGCCTCCTGCACCACGCCGCCCCATCCGTCGAAGCGCACTTCCGAAACCGCGGCCAGCGCGCGTCCCATCCAGGGCATGGAAAGCCCGGTGGCGGCGGCAGCGGCGGCCGTCAGCGTCAGGAATGATCGCCGGCTGATGTCGCCATTGGCATAGCGTTCGTTGAGCCGTTCCAGTCGTTTGGTGGTTGTCAGTTTCATTTTCATTCTCCCATTTTCATTTTCACTTGCCTGCCTTGAACCAGGTGAGGCTTTGCAGGATGAGCCCACCAGCCAAGGGAATGCCGACCGTCAAAAGGATCATGACAGTGCCCAGCGCGTTCACCTCGGGGCTGATCGAGATCTTCAGCATCGAGAGGATTTGCGTCGGCATGGTCTCGACGCCCGCCGGTCGCCAGAACAGGCTGGCCGAGGTGTTGTCGAACGAGATGGTGAAGGCGAGCAGCACGCTGGCAAGCACTGCGGGAATGAGCAGCGGCAGCGTGATCTCGCGGAATGTCGACACACGCGGCGCCCCGAGCGACAGTGCCGCCTCCTCATAGGAACGTTTAATGCCGACCATGCGCGCCTGAACGATCAGCACCACGTAGGGGAGCGTGAGCAGAATGTGGCCGAGCACCAGAAGCGTCATGCTGCGCGGTTGGTCGACGGCTTTGATCATGACCAGCAGGCCGACGCCCAGTATCGTCTCGGGGACCAGCGCGGGAAGAATGACAAGCGTGTTGATCGCCTGCTTGCCACGGAACTCGAAGCGCACCAGCGCCAATGCCGCCATGATGCCGAGCAGCGTCGTCACCGTTGCCGTCACCAGGGCAATCCACATCGATGTCCGGAAGGCATCGAGGACCGGCCCGTTGGTGAGCAGCTTCTCGTACCAGCGCAGGCTGAAGCCGGTGAGGGGAAAGCCGCCAAACATCGAGGCGTTGAAGGAAAGCACGACCGTGGCGAGGATCGGCGCGAACATGAAGACATAGACGCACACCGTGATCGCGCCGGTTAGCCGCCACGCCCATCTGCCTTCGCGATCGGGATGCTCCGCTCTCATGCACTGAGACCCTTCATGATCTGCGACAGGCCCATATAGCGGCTGTAGGCGGCCGCGGCCGCACCGAGCAGAACGAACAGGACGATGGAAAGCGTGGCGCCCATCGGCCAGTTGAGCTGCCCCATGATGGTGTCGTAGATCAGGTTGCCGAACAGCGCGTCGCGGCTTCCCCCGAGCAATTGCGGCGTCACATAGGAGCCGGCCGCCAGCACGAAGCAGAGCAACAGTCCGGCGCCCAGCCCCGGAATCGACAGCGGCAGGGTCACTTCGCGGAACGCCTGTGCGCTGGTGCAGCCCATCGAGCGGGCGGCGGCGATCAAGGTGCGGTCGATGCCCTCCAGGCTGACATAGACGTTCAGGATCATGTAGGGCAGCAGAAAATGCAGCAGCCCCATGATGACGGCGCCCTCGGTGTAGAGCATCGGCAACGGCTCGTTGATGACCCCCAGCCGGATGAGCACGACGTTGATCAGCCCCTGTTCGCCGAGAATGTGGATCCACGAGAATGTCCGGATGGTGAAGCTGATCCAGAACGGCACGATGAGCAGCAACAGCAGCAGCCATTTGTGCTTGAAAGTCGTGGCCCAGATGAAATAGGCGGGGAAATAGCCAAGGATCGCGCAGATCACAGCGGTGATGGCGCCGACGCGAACGGTCTTCCAAAGAAAGCCGTGATAGTAGCTGTCGGTGAGGAATTCCTTCCAGTTGTCGAAGGTCAGCACCGCCGACTCCACCCCAGCGGTAACGAAGGTGAAAAACGTGTAGACAGTCATCATCGCGATCGGCAGCAGCAGAAGCAGGGTAAGCAGCAAAAGCACGGGCGCGACGAGGACCCAGGCCAGTCGCTGATCATATAATTTCCACCCTTTGGTCACGACCCGTCCAACCACTTCATGTCCAAGCCGCCATCACCGGGCTCGGCTCCGGACTAGATTGGGCGATCGGCGTTCAGGTGTCCACTCTGCATATGGCTCCTGCACAAATTCTGTGCAGGGCCACCGCGCGACCGTCGCCCTGCTGGATTTAACAAATTGCTCGGGTTCGCCTGCGCATTGATTAAATCAGATATCCCGATATACAGGATAATTTCGGATATAGATTTGGCATGGGCCCGGGCATTTCATGAGTCGCAATTTTCTGGTGATTGAACCTGAGGAAGGCATTGCCGTGCTCAAGGGGCTTGCCTCCTCGGCGCGTATCTCGATGCTGAAACTGCTGCATGAGAAGGGGCCGATGAATGTCAACGAAATCGCCGCCGTGCTGTCGCTGCCGCAGTCGACCGTCTCGACCAACATCCAGGTGCTGGAGGATGCGGGGCTGATCCGCACCGAGAACCTGAAAGCGAAGAAAGGCAGCCAGAAAATCTGTTATCCGACGGCCGAAGAAGTGCTCGTCGTGTTCAAGAGCGAATATCGTGCGGTCAAGAACGACGCGATCGAAGTGTCGATGCCGATCGGGCTTTACACCGGCTTCGAGGTTACCGCGCCCTGCGGCCTTTGTTCGCCGGACGGCATCATCGGCTTGCTCGATGTACCGAACACTTTCCTCGATCCGGATCGTATGAAAGCCGGGCTGTTGTGGTTCACCCGCGGTTTTGTCGAATACCAGTTTCCCAATAATGCCAAGCTCGCCAATGCCGAGATCACCGAGCTCGAAGTGGCGATAGAGCTGTCTTCGGAAGTGCCGGGCACCAGCGCCGATTGGCCCTCGGACATCACGCTGACGATCAATGGCGTCGATGTCGGCACCTGGACGTCGCCGGGGGATTTCGGCGACAAGCGCGGCGTCTTCACGCCGTCCTGGTGGAAACTCAAGGGTTCGCAATACGGCAAGCTCAAGAACTGGCGAATTGCCAATGACGGCACCTATGTCGACGGCCTCAGGATTTCCGAAACCGGCCTCGCCGCACTCGATCTGAAGAGCCATCATTCAATCCGCGTCCGTATCGGCGTCAAGGACGACGCCAAGCGCCCCGGCGGGATCAACATTTTCGGCAAGGGCTTTGGAAATTACGATCAGGACATCCTGCTCCGGATCAAAACTGGTTGATATCATGAAACCGGGTTCTGAAGATAACGCAGCAATTTCAATGAACTGGCTTTCTGCTGAGCCAAAACCTTCGTCTAATTGTCCTACTTTTGGCTATTTTGGCTTGACGAAGAGCTGCCAATTCCTCTTTGATATCGGGCAAGATGATTTAAATCATCGTTTGTGATATCGATGGGAGGAATGCATGAAGGCAGCCGTTACGGCACATCCGCATTATGTTGTCTCGGAAATCGATCCGAGGCTCTACGGATCCTTCATCGAGCATCTCGGGCGGGCAGTTTATACCGGCATCTACGAGCCAGGCCATCCGACGGCGGATGCCAATGGCATGCGTCAGGACGTCATCGATCTCGTCAGAGAACTTAATGTTCCGATCGTCCGCTATCCCGGCGGCAATTTCGTCTCCGCCTACAATTGGGAAGACGGCATCGGCCCCAAGGAAGAGCGCCCGGTGCGGCTCGACCTCGCCTGGCATACGTCGGAAAGCAACGAAGTCGGCCTGCACGAATTTGCCGATTGGTGCACCTCCGCCAACACCGAGATGATGCTTGCCGTCAATCTCGGCTCGCGCGGCCTTGACGAAGCCCGCAACCTTCTGGAGTACGCCAACCATCCCGGCGGCAGTACATGGAGCGACAAGCGCATCGCCAATGGCCGCAAGGAGCCCTTCGACGTCAAGCTCTGGTGCCTCGGCAATGAAATGGACGGCCCCTGGCAGATCGGCCACAAGACCGCGGACGAGTATGGCCGCTTAGCGCATGAGACGGCCAAGGCAATGCGCGCCTTCTCCAAGTCGCTCGAGTTGGTGGTCTGCGGCTCTTCGAATGCCAAGATGCCGACCTACCCTGAATGGGAAGCGACGGTTCTCGACCATACCTACAACGAGGTCGACTACATCTCGCTGCACATGTATTTCGACAACGAAGCCAACGACGCTTCGAACTATCTCGCCATGAGCGAAAAGCTCGACGACTACATTGTCTCGGTCGCCGGCGTCATCGACTATATCAAGGCCAAGAAGCGCTCCAACAAGCAGGTCTACATCTCGTTCGACGAATGGAACGTCTGGTACCATTCCAAGGAGCAGGACAAGAAAATCCTCGGCGGCAGCGACGGCTGGCCATTCGCCCCGCCGTTGCTCGAAGACATCTATAATTTCGAGGATGTGCTGCAGGTCGGCCTGATCCTCAACACGTTCATCCGCCGTTCCGATGTCGTCAAGATCGCCTGCCTGGCACAACTGGTCAACGTCATCGCGCCGATCATGACCGTTCCGAATGGCCCGGCATGGCGGCAGACGATTTTTTATCCCTATCTGTTTGCTTCTAACTACGGCCGCGGCAATGCGCTGGATCTCAAGGTGGAAAGCCCGACCTATAAATCCACCGTTGCGGGCGACGTCGCCTACGTCGACATTGCCGGCGTGCACGACACGAAGACCGGCCACGTCACCTTCTTCGCCGTCAACCGCCATTCGAGCGAGGCAATCGAAACAGTGGTCGACCTCACCGGCTTCGGCGAAGCGGAAATCGTCGATCACCGGGTCGTGGCGCACGCCGATCTGAAAGCCGTCAATTCGGCCGAGAACCCAGGCAATGTCGGCCCAAGGAAGGGTGAGGGCGCCTCACTCGCCGGCGGCAAGCTGAGCCTGTCGCTGCCGGCCTATTCCTACCAGGTCATTCGCCTGAGGCTCTGAGTTCAGGCGGATCATCGAGACAAGCGCAAGCGCTGAGGAGGAGCGTCGACGTGACGGCCGATATCGAGATCAGAAACGTGAGCAAGCAGTTCGGTGCCATGACGGTGCTGGATCATCTGTCGCTCTCCATAAGGGCACGCGAATTCATCGTGTTCCTGGGGCCGTCCGGTTGCGGAAAATCGACGCTTCTTCGAATGATTGCCGGTCTCGAAGCTGTCGATAGCGGCGAGATTGCCATCAACAATGAGCGCATCGATCATCTGCCGCCGGGCAAGCGCGGCATTGCCATGGTGTTCCAGTCCTATGCGCTTTATCCGCATATGACGGTGCGCGCCAACATGGCCTTCGGGCTTGCGAATATCGGCGTTCCAGGCAAGGTCATCGAGGCGCGCATCAACGAAGCCGCCCGCATCCTCGAAATGCCGCATTTGCTCGATCGCAAGCCGGGCCAGCTCTCCGGCGGTCAGCGCCAGCGCGTCGCCATCGGCCGTGCGATCGTCAAGGAGCCGAAGGCGTTCCTGTTCGACGAGCCGCTCTCCAATCTCGATGCGGCGTTGCGCACCCGCACCCGCATCGAACTTGCCCAGCTTCATCAGCGCCTGCAGTCGACGATGATCTTCGTCACCCACGACCAGGTCGAGGCAATGACGCTCGCCGACCGCATCGTCGTCATGAACAATCGCAAGATCGATCAGATCGGCACTCCGATGGAGATCTACGAGCGTCCGGCGACCAAATTCGTCGCAGGGTTCGTCGGTGCGCCGGCGATGAACTTCGTTCATGCGACGCTCAACAAATCCGGCGAGAACGCCACGGCCAGGTTTGCGGACGGCATCTCGGTGCAGACCGAGATCGCCTCCAGCCAATTGACCGATGGCAAGTACACTTTCGGCATCCGTTCGGAAGACGTCCGTATCGTTGCCGCCGGACAGGGCAATGCCGATGGCGTGGTCGATGTGCTCGAGCGGCTCGGCGAACGCACCCTGATCTACGCGCGGCTGGGCGATGGCCAGCAGATAGTCGGTTCCGATGCCGGCAACAGTCGCGTCGCCGTCGGCGACAGGATCGGGCTCGCCTTCGACGGCCAGAAATCGCATCTGTTCAATGAGACCGGCCGCGCCTGGCATGCGAGGGAGGCCTGAGATGGTTGACCGGCTGGCGATGTCCCCGACCGCGACGCTTGCTGTCGGCGCCAGAACGCCGACCGCCGACATCTATGCGCCGCAATGGCGAAACTTCATTTTCGTTGCGCCATTCTTGTTCTTCTTCACGACGCTGCTGCTCTTCCCGCTGCTCTGGGGGATGTGGCTGAGTTTCCACAAGGCCGACACGTTCTCGTCCGGAAATTTTGTCGGTTTCGGCAATTACGTCAGGCTGTATCACGACAAGGTCTTCCTGCAATCGATCTGGAACACCTTCTACTTCGTGCTGCTGACGGTGCCGACGCTGGCGCTGATCGGTCTTTTCCTGGCGCTTTGCCTCAATCGCCGGACGCGCACTGCTGCGGTTTTGCGGACGCTGTTCTTTTCCTCGTCGGTGCTGTCGGTCACCATCGTCACGCTGATCTGGCGCATCGTCTTCATTCCGAATGTCGGCCTGTTGTCGACGATCTACGGATGGTTCGGCGCGACCGCGCCGGCTTTCATTTCCGATCCCAACCTGGCGATGGTCGGCATCGCCATTGCCACCATCTGGTGGTGCATCGGCCTGCCGATGATGCTCTTTCTCTCGGCGCTCCAGCAGATTCCGCAGGATATCTACGAGGCGGCGGCGCTGGACAATGCCAATCGCTGGCAGACGCTACGCTCGATCACGCTGCCGTCGATCAAGCGGACCTTCATCCTGGTGATCATTATCCAGATCGTGCTGCAATTCCAGCTGTTCGGCCAGGCTTGGCTGATGACGCGGGGCGGTCCGAACAACCTGACCAAGCCGATCGTGCTCTACATCTACGACACCGCATTCCGCCGCTGGGATCTCGGCCTGGGCGCCGCTGCATCGGAAATCCTGTTCATCCTCATCCTGATCGCGGCCATGGCCCAGTACCTGGTGACACGCAGCAGGGGAGACCAGGCATGAGCGCTCCAGCCGCTTCCATCAAGGGACGGGCATTTGGCGACCATTTGTTATTGGCCCTGGTCCTCCTGCTTTCGATCGTCATGATCGCGCCGGTTCTGTGGGTCATCGGCCTGTCACTCAAGGACAATGCGGAGCTGATGGCAGATCCGAATTCGGTGTTTCACGCGCCCTATACGCTGAAGAACTACATCAACACGGTCGGCACCTCGTCGGTGTTCATCTGGGTGCGCAACAGCATCATCGTCTCGGGCGGATTGACGCTCGGCACCTTGATCCTGTCGTCGCTCGCCGGCTACGGCTTTGCACGGCTGAATTTCCCCGGCCGAGACGTGCTGTTCGTGATCGTGCTGTTCGGCCTGGCGGTCCCGGAGCAGGCCGTGCTCGTCGCCCGTCACCAGATCTTCAGCATGCTGAAGTTCCACAACACCTATCAAGGGCTCATTCTGCCGGGCCTTTCGGCTCCGTTCGGCGTCTTCCTGATGACCCAGTATTTCAAAGCCATCCCGAAGGAGTTGGACGAAGCCGCCATGCTCGATAACGCCAGCCGGCTCAGGATTTTCTGGAAGGTGCTTCTGCCGCTCACGCTGCCTGCGCAGGCAACGCTCGGCATCTTTACCTTTCTCGGCGCGTGGAACGATTATTTCTGGCCGCTGATTTCGGCAACGAGGAAGGACATGTTCACGCTGACGGTCGGCATGGCCTCGACGCAGACCAACTTCGCCCAGTCCGAAGGCATCGGCTTCCTGATGGCGCAGGCGGTGTTTGCCGGTGCACCGATCCTGATCGTCTACCTGTTTTTCCAGAAATACATCGTCACGGCGGTCTCCGGCGCTGCGGTGAGATAACGAAGATTGCCTGACGGCCGGGGGGAATGCGCAGCGATTGAAGCACGAAGGCCAATCCAGGGTGGAGCGGCGGAAACTCAGTAGGAGGAACTGATATGAAACTGAAGAAAATGCTGTTTGCCGCAGTCTCTGCGGGCGCAATGATGCTCGCAAATCCAAGCTTCGCGGCCACGGAACTGAGCGTGCAGCGCTTTTTCGGCGCCTGCGATGCCGATTTCGGCACCAACACCGATCCCACCAAAGCCGTTGGCGAATGCGGAATCATCACCTCGCTGATCAACAAGTTCAACGCCGACAATCCCGATGTCCACGTCAACGTCACCACCGTGGAATGGCCCGGCTACGATCAGCTGACCGCGCAGTTCGCTTCAGGCGACGCTCCGGACATCGTCACGATCCATGAATCCGTACTGTCGGATTATCAGTCGAAGGGCCTGTTGATGCCGCTCGACGATCTCTTGAAGTCAGTCGGCGTGACACCCGACGCCTTCACCGACGCGGCGCGCAATGGCGCCACCAAAGACAGCAAGATCTATGGCCTGCCGATCGACAGCTGGACGATGCTCTATCATGTCAACATGGATCTTTTCAAACAAGCCGGCCTCGTCAGTGCCGACGGCACGCCGATTTTTCCAAAGTCGCCCGAGGAACTGCTCGCCCAGGCCGAACAGTTCAAGCAGAAGACGGGCAAGCCTTATTTCGTCCAGAACCTGACCAATGAGACTGCGCTCTACACACGCAATCTCTACACTTATCTTTTCCAGCAGGATTCCGATTTCTTTGCCGATCCGAAGCATGTGAAGTTGAATACGCCGGAAGCCAAGAAGGTCGTCGAGATGTACAAGGCGATCTTCGAGAAGGGCTACACCACCAAGGACCTCGATTATGGCGGCTCGATCAATGCCTTCCTTGCCGGCGAGGGTGGCGTCCACCTCAACGGCACCTGGGTGGTCGGCGATTACAACGCCCAGTCCGAAACCAAGGGTACGGCGCTCAACAAGGGCGGCTATGCGGTTTATCCGTATCCGCAGCTGTTTGGCGGCACCCACGCGCAATATGCCGACGGCCACACCTGGGCCGTGTCGCAGAAAGACCGCACGCCTGAACAGATCGCGGCCATCGGCAAATTCCTGAAGTTCTTCGCCGACAACGACTTTGAGTGGTCGCGCACCGGTCACCTGCCCGCCTACAAGGCCGTCATCACCTCGGACGCCTTCAAGGCCCTGCCGCATCGCAACACGATCTCTGCGGTCGCCGACCTCGGCAAGCCGCTGCCGTCGGCCGTACAGCGCCAGTTTGCGATCCAGGACATTATCGGCGAAGAGATGAGTGCAGCAATCAGTGGCCAGAAGGACGTCGACACCGCCCTTGCCGACATGGAAAGCCGCGTCAACGAATTGCTCGCCAACATTTGACCACGGGTTTCGAAAGGCCCTCCCAAGGCGCCCCCGCGGCTGGAAACGGCCGCGGGGTTTTGGTGAGGCGGTGGTTGCAGTGGTTATTGCGTGACTTGCCCGTGGCGACCGGGTCGAACACGCCAATCACGGCGCCGCAACCTCGGCAGCAGCCGACGCGAGCCCTGACTGGAGGATTCCGCTAGAACGCCGCGGCCATGGGCATTGCGATCTTGTTGGGGATCTGGATGTCGATCTCCAATCTCGACGTCGTTTCGCCGTGATCCATGCTCACCTGCAGGAAATCCTGGTCGACCTGAACATGCCGGGCGATCACCGCCATGATCTCCTCGCGCAACACGGAGACGAGATCGGGCTGGTTGCGGCTTCGACGCTCGTAAGCCAACAGCAGTTGCAAGCGCTCGCGCGCCACGGGCGCGCTGCCGCGGCGCTTGAAGATATCGAGCAGGTTCATGCTGCCCTCCTTCCCAACAGCCGGTCGAGGAGGCCCCTCCGCTCGAAAGGCAGAACGACCGGCAGGTCCTCGCCCTCGAGTCTTCTTGCCGCGTCGATATAGGCGCGTGCGGCGGGGTTGGTGTTTTCGCTGAGCGTAACCGGCGCGCCCACATTGGATGCGCGCAGCACGTCCTGGCTCTCGGGAATTATTCCCAGCAGAGGCGTGGACAGGATCTCGAGCACGTCATCGATGCTGAGCATCTCGCCGCGGGCAGCGCGGGCAGCGTCGTAGCGCGTGACGAGGACGTGTTTGGCAATCGATTCACCTTGCTCGGCTTTCATCGTCCTGGAGTCGAGCAGGCCGATGATGCGATCGGAGTCGCGGACCGAGCTCACTTCCGGGTTGGTCACGATAACCGCCTCGTCGGCAAAGCGCATCGCAAGCTGCGCGCCGCGCTCTATGCCGGCCGGGCTGTCGCAGAAGACATAGTCGAAAACCGAGCGCAGCTTGTCGATGACATCGGCGACGCCTTCCTCGGTGAGAGCATCCTTGTCGCGCGTTTGCGAGGCCGGCAGCAGGAACAGCGTGTCGAGCCGCTTGTCACGGATCAGCGCCTGCGAGAGCTTGGCGGTTCCCTGAATGACGTTGACGATATCGAAAACAACACGCCGCTCGGCGCCCATGATCAGATCGAGGTTGCGCAGGCCGACATCGAAGTCGACGAGGGCCACCCGCTTGCCGGTTTTCGCGACCGCGGCGCCGAGAGCGGCCGTCGAGGTCGTCTTGCCGACACCCCCTTTGCCGGACGTGATAACCACTACCTTGCCCATATTTGTGCCTCCAATGTTGTTAGTTGAGCGGTGCGACGCAAAGTGCGCCGTCCTCGAGAAAGGCCTGTACCGGCCTTCCTCGCGAGGAGGCGTCCATCTCCTCGGCGGTGCGGTACCAGCCGTCTACCGCCAGAAGTTCGGCTTCATTTTTCCGGCAAAAGATACGAGCCGCGGAATTTCCGGTGGCGCCGGCGAACGCACGTCCACGCAGCGTGCCGTAGACGTGGATCGATCCTCCGGCGATGATCTCGGATCCGGAACTGACGGAGCCGACAATGACCACATCGCCATCGGGGTGAAAGATCGACTGGCCGGAGCGGATCGGTGCCTTGATCATCAATGAGTTCGGCGCCTGCGGCTCTTCCGTGTTGGCCTCAGCGGCGGCTTTCGGGTCCGGCTGCACGTAAAGCGCGTCAGCGGTGGCCTCCTTGGCGCCAACGAGGAGCGGCGGCAGATCAGCGTCGAGACCAACATTGCCGTCCGCCTCGATCGCGTAGATGCGAATCCCGCGCTCCGCGAGCTGTGAGACCAGATCTCCGATCTCGCCCGCCTCGGGCTTGAGTATATTCAGGTCGAGCACGACCGGGCGACCGGCAAAGAAGCCGGGAGAGTTTTCGGTCCAGTGATCCAGGCTTTGCAGCCATTCCCCCAACGGGGCCTCAGGGGTGAGGGTGAAGGCTACAAACGAGCGCGCTCGAAAGCGTATGGACTTGTTTTGGATGGGAGCGACGCAGGTCACAGAGGCGAGTCCTTACTGATTGGTTAAGGCTAGCCCGGCATGGTTAACGAAAAGTTAATGGCGGCTTTCCGAGGCTTCCATTCTTGCTGTTTCGGAGCACCAACGGTCGATCTGATTGGGCCCTGGAGACCCTCGCCCTTGCCGAAGACCGGCCGAAGGGCGGAAATGAGGCGTTGCGACGGTGCGGAGGTGCCATTCGACCTCCGCACCGCAATCGCCATGGCACTTTTGTCAGTTACCCATCATCTGCTTGGCGTTTTCCGGCGTGATCGCCGTCGTTGCAACGGTGACCGTCGGCTCGACGGATGTGGCGCAATCGAGAAGAACCGACTTTGCCATATCGATCGCCTCCTTGGCGCCCGTCGGATAAGTGAAGGTTGCAGCCCATTCGCCTTCGGCAACGGCCCGGATGCCGCCGGCAGGACCTGGCAATCCGTCGGTGCCGATGATCTTGATCTGCCCTTCCTTGCCGGCGCCCTTGGCGGCAAGGCGCGCTCCGGCGGCCATCATGTCGTTGCTGGCGTAGACCATCTTGATATCGGGATTGGCCTGCAGCATGGCTGCGAACGCCGTCTGTGCCTTGTCCGGCAGCCAGTCCGCCGCCTGCTCAGCGACGACCTTGATCTTGTCGTTCTCCTTGACGCCGTCCTTGAAGCCGTTGAGCCGTTCCACGGCAGGGGTCGAACTGGGCAGCCCTTCCAGAACGGCAACTTCACCGCCGTCAGGAAGCAGTTTCGTGGCGGTGTATTTGCCGGCTTCGAAGGCGATCTTGTAATTGTCGCCGCCAATAAAAGCCGTGTAGTCCTTGCCCGGATCGCCAACCGTCTTGCGGTCGAGCTCGATGACGGGGATGCCGGCCTCCATGGCCCGCTTCACCGCCGGCGTCAGCGGCGATGCTTCGAAGGGCGATATCAGCAGCAGGTCGACCTTCTGGGTGATGAAATTGTCGACCTGTGAGGTCTGGGTGTTCACGCTGCCGGCGCCGTCGGCGATCTGCAAGGTGAACTGGGACACTGCCTTGGCGGCGGCGGTGAGTTCGTCATTGACGTGCTGGCGATACGGCTCGGCATTGTTGGCCTGAGAAAAGCCGATTACGAATTCGCCGGTCTTGGAGCAAGCCTTGACCAATGGTTCCGCAGCTTGAGCCCCTCCGGCGGCTGCGAGAAAGGTCCCGGCAAGCAGACACGTTTGCCAGGCCCTTTGTCTGCTATTGCGTGTGCTCCTGATAACCATGGTTGTTTCCTTCCTGTCGATGCCCTTGGCTCGACTGTTGGTTTGCTGAGCTTCACTCTCCCGACGCCGGGTAAGCTGGCGTTCAGGGGTCTTCCAATGTCGCCCACTTAACGGACCAGACCTTCGCGGCGACGGACGAGGGACTGAAGAACCGCCGCCAGGATGATGATCGCGGCTGTCGCGAGCAATTGCAGGGCGGGTGTGATGTTGTTGAGTTGCAGGACGTTGGCGAGCGCGCCGAGCATGATCGTGCCGGCGACCGTGCCGACCATCGATCCGGCTCCACCGAACAGGCTGGTACCGCCGATGACGACCGCGGCGATGGCGGTAAGTTCGTACCCGGCGCCGTCATTGGCACTGCCGAAGTTGAACTGCCCTGCATGGACGATGCCGGCGAGAGCGGCCGCGAAGCCGGTGATCGCATAGACGGTGATCTTGACGGCGGACACCGGAACGCCCGAGAGGCGCGCCGCCCGCTCATTGCCGCCGACGGCAAAGACATAGCGGCCAAAGCGGGTCGTGTTGAGAACCACTGTGGCGATCGCCGCAAAAGCGATGAAGACGATGGTTGCCACCGGCACCACATTGTTGAACAAGCGCTCGCCCAGAATGGCAAATACCGGAGGGGCAAGCCCGGGTCCGTCGCCATAGGAGATGTTGATGTACTCGTTGCCCGAGACGACCAGGGCCAGACCGCGCGCGGCCTGAAGGCCCGCGAGGGTGACGATGAAGGGCTCAAGGCGGAAGCGCGTCGAGATCGAGCCCTGAACGGCACCGAAGACCACGCCGGCAAGAAGCACGGCAAGAATCGTCGGCACGAGGCCAACACCGCCATTGATCATCATCGTAGCCGTGACGACACTGGCCAGGCCAAGCAAAGCGCCAACCGAGAGGTCGATCCCCGCAGTGATGATGACGAAAGTCATGCCGATCGCGATGATGCCGGTCTCGGACACGGCGCGTACGATGTTGGCGATGTTGTCCGGGGCGATGAACAGTATCTGTCCGTGCCGGCGCGGCGAGAAGATGATGCCGCCGATCACGACGACCACCAAGCCGATCAGGCTCTGGAAGCGGACGATGAGTGCAAGCGGATCGCGCCGCTTCTGAGCTGTCTTGCCGCTCGGCAGTTCGGTATCCGCCGTGCTGGTGTCGGACATCAGGAGGCCTTTCCGGTTGCGGCGGCAAGCACCGTGTGTTCATCGACGCCGCGCTCGAATTCCGCCACGTTGCGGCCCTCCCGAAGAACCACGATGCGATCGCATAGGCCAATCAGCTCAGGCATTTCGCTCGAGGCGACGAGTATGCCGAGGCCTTGCGATGCCAGATCGCGAAGCCTGGCATAGATTTCCGCCTTGGCGCCGACGTCGACGCCACGCGTCGGTTCATCCAGCAACAGCAGCCGCGGATTGCCGAGGATCTCCTTGGCGAGCACCACCTTCTGCTGGTTGCCGCCCGACAGCGCGCCGACCGGGATGGCCGCATTGCGCGGTCGTATGTCGAATTGGCCGAACGAGCGCGCCACAGCGGCTGCTTCGCGTGCAATCGACATGAAGCCGCGCGGTGAGATTCGTCGCAGCACCGACATGACCAGGTTGCGGCCGACCGTCGTACGCAGCATCAGTCCGCTTCCTCGCCTGTCGTCGGTGACGAAGGCGACGCCGGCCCTGCGCGCAGCTCTGATGGACTCGAGGCGCACCGGGCGATCGTCGACCTCGACGGTGCCGGCCCAACGGCCTGCCAGGCCGGTGCCATAGAGCGCGCTGAGCAACTCGGTACGGCCGGCACCCATGACGCCCGCCAGCCCGACAATTTCGCCCTCATGCACGTCGAGCGAAACGTTTTGGGGAACCTGCCAGCCGGCGCTGGCTCGAGCGGGATGGAAACGGGCGTCCTTGAGATGAAGGAGCCGGCGACCTACCGTGCGTGTGCGTTTCGGGTAAAGGTCCTCCAGAGGCCGGCCGACGAGAAGGCTGACCAGTTCGGCCTGTGGTGCGTCCGGGGCTGTCGTCCCGGCCACGCGGCCATCGCGCATCACCGTTACCCGGTCCGCAACTTGGGGAACCTCCTCAAGCCGATGCGAGATGTAGATGATGCCCACGCCGGTGGCACTGAGCTTGCGCATGATGGTGAAGAGCCTGTCCACCTCGCTGACCGTCAGGGCCGCCGTCGGCTCGTCCATGATCAGGACACGCGATGCATAGGACAGTGCCTTGACGATCGCCACGACCTGACGATGCCCGATCGACAGTTCGCCGACGGGCCGTTCGACATCGATGTCCAACTCGATGGCGGTCAGCCGGGTGCGGGCTTCTTCGCGCATCCTTGCGACATCGAGAAAACCGCCGGGCTTCACCAACTCGCGACCGAGGAAAAGATTGGCCGCGACATCGAGGCCAGGCACGAGATCGAGTTCCTGGAAGATCGTGGCGATGCCGGCGGCCTGCGCTTCGCGCGGATTGGCAAAATGCACCGGTGCGCCATCGATCGTGATCGTTCCTTCGTCAGGGGCGTGCACACCGGACAGGATGTTCATCAATGTCGACTTGCCAGCGCCGTTCTCGCCCAGCAGGGCATGGATCTCGCCCACGCGCAGTTCGAAATCGACGCCGCGCAAAGCGTGAACGCCACCGAAACGTTTAACGACGCCATTCATGGTCAGAAGCGGCGAAGTCATGCCGGTCTTCCGCAGGATGCGCGCAGGCGCAGCGTCGGCTCAAGGCGAACCGTGCGTCGTTGGCCATCTGGAAGTCCAATCCGCTCAATCAGCAACGCGGCTGCCTGCCGGCCCAAATCCTCGCAGGGCTGTTCGACCAGCGTCAGTCGCGGCTCGAAGTAATCGGCCCATTCGAAATCGTCGAAGCCGACCACCGATATGTCCCTGGGGACAGCGAGCCCTCGCTCACGGACCGCGCGCATCACGCCTATCGTCGACAGATTGTTGCCGGTCACCAGGGCAGTCGGAGGCACCAGCAGCGACAACAGCGCATGGGCGGCGGTGCTCGCACTGGCGGTGGTCGCGTTTCCCGTCACGACGTAGTCCGGCACAAACTCCAGGCCGTTGGCCTCCAGTGCCGCGCGAAATCCGTTCATGCGCTCCAGCGTGGTGGCAAATCCCCGCTGTCCGGCAACAAAACCGATGCGGCGATGTCCGAAGGACACGACGTGGTCGATCAGCGCGCGGATGGCCTCGAAATTCTCGACACCGACCTGATCAAAGCGATCGTCAGGTAGTCGGTCGATCAAGACGCAGGGCAGGGACCGTTCCGAGAGATATCGCAATGCAGCTTGCGGCGCGGCAGAGGGCGCCAGGATGATCCCGTCGACGCGTCGCTGGTGCAGTGCCTGGACGACAGCCAGTTCCTTGTCGGGATCGTCCTGCGTATCCGACAGGAACACCATGAGGCCAAGGCGCGCGCACTCGGTCTCGACGGCGCAGATGATGTCGCTGAAATAGGGGTTTGAGATCGCCGAAATCGCCAGGCCGACACTGCTCGTCGAGGCCAGCTTTAGCGAGCGTGCGACACTGTTGGGCATATAGCCGAGAGCAGCGATCGCCTCGCTCACCGATCTGGCAGTGGCCGGGGAGACATAGCGGGTTTGATTGACGACGTGTGAAACGGTCGACACCGACACGCCTGCCCTGCGAGCGACCTCGACGATCGTCGTCATCGCGGAGCTGTCGCGCTCGACGTGGTGACGGGCAAGCGCACGCACGCTCCTCCTCGAATCTTGCGTTTCCCAGTCTCACAATCTTTGAATCCGCCTGGGCGGCCGTTGTGACTTTCCGAAAGCTAGCGCCATCGAAACGTTTGCGCAACCGGTTTTCTGGCTTGATGTGACTTGCTTGCGCCGAAATCAGCCAGGACTTCCGTGCCGGCCATCAGCTGCGGCTGGATGCCACCGCGATCTGTTGGCCGGGCGCGACAACTAGAGCAAGGCTTCGTACCGATCGCCAATCGTGTCGACTGTGAAATCCGCCGCCCGGCTTTTCAGGACGGCAGCAGGGGTGGGGTGGTCCAGCATCTCGGCCATCGCCTTCGCCAGGGCTGCGGCGTCACCGACCGGCACCAAGGTGCCGAAACGGCCGTCACCGAGTATCTCGCGCGGGCCATGCGGAGCATCGGTGGAGATTACCGGGACACCGGCAGCCATGGCCTCGACCAACACGTTGCCAAAGCCTTCGCTGGTGGATGTAAGGACGAACAGATCGGCTGCGGCATAACAGGCTGCCGGATCGTTGACGTAGCCGGCAAAGAGCACTTCCCCGCCTATGCCGGTACCTTCGGCATAGGCGTGCAATTCGGCAGCCAGCGGACCTTCGCCGAAGATGACAAGCCGGGCAGGGCGGCCGGCGCGCAGGGCAGCGAAGGCCCGCAGCAAAGTCCGGTGGTCCTTGACCGGCACCAGGCGCCCGGCGGTGGCGATGACCGGGCCATATCCCATCGCTGCCAATTTTGCCTGCCAGGCATAGGAAGTCCCCTGCGGTGCTTCAGCCGGCGGCAGCGGGTTGCTGATGACCACGACCTTGGATTCGGGGAAGCCGCGGGCGATGATGTCACGGCCGACACCCGCCGAAACGGCGATGGCTTTGGTCGCGCGCGCTGCAACCAGCGCGGAAAGCCAGATCGCCAGCCTCGCGCCGAGGCCGCTCGCAGGCAGCGAGGCGGCGGCGTGGAAGCTTGGAAAGAATTTTGCGCGGCTTCTGGCCAACATGAGTGACAGCGCCATGACCAGATTGGCGAATTCCGGGGCACTATAGACCGCATCAGGATCAAGGCGGCGGAACAAATTTGCGCTTCGCACGATGCCTTTTAGCGTCGCCGACTTGGCGTAACCCTCGCCGCGCAAGAGAAGGCCGAAGTCGACCAGATGCACGGCGGCGGAGCGCAGCGCCGCGTTAGGCCCTTGCGCGTTCCAGGTAAAAAGCGTGACCTCGTGGCCACGCGACGCCATTTCATTTGCCATCAGGACGAAGACACGCTCGGCGCCGCCGCCTCGCAGGCTGGCGATGTGGAAAACGATGCGCTTCGCCATGCCTTGCTTCAGGCTCGGCTGGCAGCAAGGTCTGATCTGTTCGGCGGCCGGCGCATGTCGCGGATAATGCCCATGCCAATGGCCAGCAGCATGCCCAGGGCAAAGCCTGCGAACGCTCCTGCGCCTGCCACCAGGGCAGTGCGCGGGGGCCATGAGCGCCCTGGCGGGGGCACCGCGGTCGAAATCACCTGTACGTTTGTGGTGTCGATCTGCTCGCGCTCACTGATTTGGCGCGCACGTGACAGAAAGCTCTCATAGACCGCTCTCTTCGAGGCCGCATCGCGTTCAAGCTCACGCAGGGCGACTTCGGACTCGCTGTCGGTGAAAACGTTGCTCTTCAGATCGTTCATCCTGGCGTTGAGAGAGGCCAACGAGGCCCTGGCCTTGTCCAGGCTGGACTTTGCCGTTCCGACGGTGCGGGAGAACTCGGCTCGGAGTTGCGAGTTGACGGTCTCGAGCTCCGTCCTCAGCCTGACAATCGTCGGGTGGCGCGGACCGAAGGTCATCGACTGTGAGTCGATCTGCTGTCGCAGGCTGTTTGACCTGTCGCGCAGCGCCGCGAGCGCTTCCGAAACCGTGGGGTCGGGATTGGCCCCATTTATACCGGAGGCAACCAGGGCGTCGTAGCTTGCCTGCGCGGCGATCACGCGCGATTGCGCATCGACGATTTCGCCGTTGAGCTGCGTCATCGTCTGCGAACTGACGAGCTGGCCATTGCTGGAGGACAGGTTGTGGCTGCGCCTGTAGCTCTCGACCTTCTCTTCGGCTGCCTGGACGTCGCTCTTGAGTTGGCCAAGCCGGCTGTCGAGGGCAGCCGCGGCACGGCCGGCACCGGCAGCTTCGGCCTTGGCCAGTTCTTCCTGGAAGTTTTTGACTATGGCCTGCGAGATCAGGATCGCTTTGGCAGTGGTTTCCGCGGATACCGAGAGGGTTGTGACAAACGAGGTTGGGTCCGCAGCGGCGTTTACCCGGTCCGCCAGGTTCTTCAAGGCGATAAGCTTCGGGTCGGGCTTCGCCACCGCGCCAGACGTAGACGTGCTCCGGTCTGGATCGAAAAACTCTGGATCGTGAGTCAGATTCAGTTCGTCCACCACACGGGAAAGCACGTTGCCCGAGGTCAAGATGCGCTGCTTGCTGCGTGTGTTGAGCAGCTGGCTATCGACCTGGCCCGGTTGTGAGTAGAGGTCGTTTTCCACAACCTGCAAATTGGAGGGGTTGATGAGTACCTCTGTCGTGACGGTGTAACGCTGCTTGCTCAGCAATGCATAGGCGCCGCCGACAATGCCGCCGATTACCGCCAGCATGAACGCCAGGGCGAGACCGGCCCGCAGCCAGACGAACAGGCGTCGAAAATCGAGCTCGAGGAAATCGCCGATCTTGTCCAGGGTCACCGTCGCGACAGGCTCGGATGGTTGCGGCGTCACCGGTGCGGAGCTGCGCGCCGCGACTGGGTCATGCTGTTGCAGCATCGCCCTGCGCCGCGCATTGGCGATACGCTCGAACGCACTGTTATTGGAAGCCGTCGCGGAGATCGGGGGTGTGCCGGAACCGGCAGACATGGTGACAACCCTTGTTAAATCGTTACGCTTGGCCTGCTCTACAGAAACATCGTTAATATCTTATTTTCCAAGCTGGCCCATTTTGCCGTTCATCCCCCCTTCCGTCCGGCGGACGTTGAAGGGATTCGTTGCCCAGAATTTGGCGCGCATTCTTGCCGTCGCCCGATTTGCGTCCGCAACCGGTGAGTGATTTTCATGAAATCGGTAACGCGCACTTAACGGCGCGGTTGTATTGAAAAGATGGCAATGCCTTTTGAATGACATCTGAAGCACTGACCGCGACCTGCAGGATGGCGTCAGTCGCCTGCAATTGCAGGAGAGGAACGTGACGAAATTCTATTCGGTCCAGTATCTTCGCGCCTGCGCCGCTTTGTTGGTTCTGTTCGCGCACGCTTTTTCCTACCAGATCGGCATAGATAATCCGATTATCGTGACTGCGGGCCGCCTTGGTGTCATTCTGTTCTTCGTCATTAGCGGATTCATAATGGTCTATATTACGGGGAGCGGTCCCTTCTCTGCTCCAACCTTCCTGAAACGCCGAGCGATCCGGATCATCCCCCTCTACTGGCTTTTCACAAGCGTCGCCGCACTTCTGGCAGCTCTTGCACCAAGTCTCTTCCAGAAGACCGTCTTTACGTGGCCCCATTATCTCCAGTCGCTGTTCTTCGTTGTCCACCAAGCGCCCGAACGAGATGGCGTCAGCCCAATTTTGTCACTCGGCTGGACGCTCAATTATGAGGCCTATTTCTATATCGCATTCGCGGTGCTCGCATTCCTATCGGTGACCGCGCGCGCATTTGTGTTGACGGTCTTTTTCATTGCGATGTGGCTGGCCGGGCTGTTGATAGCTCCCACCAACCCTGTTCTCCAGTTCTATCTGAACGCTTCGCCGGTGGCCTTCGTCGTCGGCATGTGGATAGGCCGGCGCTATCTGGACGGCGGCTTTGCTTCCGACACACGCCATGTCTGGCTACTCGGCCCTATGGCCGCTGCAGGCGTGTTGCTTGCATTCGTCGATGACGGCACGCCGCTGATGAGCCAGATCAGCTTCGCGGGGCAGGTAATGTGGGCCGCCAGCCTGCTTCACCTTGGCCTCATTCTGGAACCGAAACTGAAGCACTGGAGCCTGCTCGAAGAGCTCGGCAACGCCTCCTATGCGCTTTACCTGTCGCATATCTTCGTGATCGGCGCCGTAGCCTACCTGGCCAGGCGCACCATCGGCTACGACCATCCGGCAACAGTGTTGCTGGTCTCGGTGGTCAGCATCGTGACTGCCTGCATAGCCAGCCTGGTGATCCACCAGATGATCGAGAAGCCGATTCTTCTCATTCTGAACGGCAGAAGGAAGGTTAGAGCCACATCGCTTCCTTACGCTGCCACGGGGAACAAATAAGGAGACCGTGCAAACGTCCGGGCATCGAACTTAACGGTTGTGGCAAACGCATGGCCCGGCATATTTTGACAACACACACGCCGCATCCGTTCGGCAGTCTCTTGAATGGATCTCGTGGCCGGAATGCCGTTTGAATACCTTCACTTGGATGGGCCATGAGCTATCCTGCTGCCGCATCGGAACGATTGTTGTCCAGCCAGGCGCGCCGTCAAAACGCGTTGTCGCTGCTGTTTTTCCTATGCGCCGCATTCGCGTTCCTGCTGCGCTTTACGGTGTCGCCGCAGGTGATGAACATGGTCGTCGACTATACGGCCCAGGGAGGCTCGTTCTACGAGAAGCTGCATTTCGGCACTTACGCGATCTTCCTGCTGCTTGCTGTCGTTCTTTTCAGCCGACCGTTTCTGCTGCAGGGCGACGAAATTGGATTATTCAAGGCGTTGATGCGCTATTCGGTGCTGATGTTCGCGCTGGTGCCTTATCTGTTCATTACCGGCCGTGCGGGCTCCTCCGGGTTCATCATCGATACCTATCTGGTGGCCGGCGCCACAGGCCTGTTGATGCTGGCATTAAACGCGGAGTCGCGGCGGGCGCTGGGCGACGTAGTGCTTGGAATGGCCATCCTGAGCGCCGTGATCGGCACTATCGAAGCGGTGACTCAACATCGATTCCTGCCTTACGGCATCAACGAACTGCAGTTCAGGCCGATCGGCCTAGCGGCCCATCCGCTGTCACTAGGCGCGCTCTGCGCCACTGTCATCGGATTCGTACCGCTGACGCGCTGGCGCATATGGGTGCGGGTGGTGGCGATTTTCGTATTGGTCGTCGGTTGTGCTGCATCGGGCGCTCGCGCCGCGCTTCTGCTCGCTGCCGGAGAAATCCTCATTCTGCTGCTGTTCGTGCCTTGGCCGGGCCTGTCGCTCAAGTATGAGCGGCAGGCCAAATTTGTCGTGCTGATGTTCACTATGACAGGCGGCGCGGTGCTTGTTGCGATGCTGTTTGCTGGCGGTCTGCTGAACCGGTTCAGCAACACCATTTTCGACCAAAATTTTATGGCGCGGGTGACGATCTACCAGGTGTTCGGACTTGTCAGCTGGAAAGACATCCTGTTTGGCATGAACGGCGACGAACTCCTGGCGATCGTCAACGAGAAGCTGCATCTGCCGTTCATCGAGAGCGCGCCGGTGGTCATCGTCATGCTCTTCGGCCTGCCCATAGCCGTGCTCTTTACGGTGCTGATATTCTGGTTCGTTTTTCGGCTGCTGCGCGGGGCGCCGCTGCCCGCATGGATAGGCATCATCACCTTCCTGCTTGCTGCGCTGTCGAACAACGCGCTCTCATCAAAATCGCCTGAAATCGCGATTATTGTGGTGTTGCTGCTTGCCTATAGGAAGCAGCCCGATAGAGGCCAGCTCGAGAGCATGCCTTCGGCCGCTGCATCCCACCCAAACCCGGCCGGGTCTCGTTAAGCACGGACCTCGGATCCGGTCAGCCGGCGCTATCCACGACCTCGACATCGCCGGCGCGATTGAGCGTGTGGATACCCGCCCGCGCCCATGCCGGCCCCGGATCGATTGGGCGGGGCAGTTCAAAACGGACGTCGAAATCATTAAGCCGATCCAGCCGCATCAACCCCAGGCCACCGCCATAGGCTCTCGAGCCGTTTTGCACCGGCAGCAGCAAGGCGTCGCCCTGACGGATGAAAGCGCCGCCCGGCCGAGTGGCCGAGTGATCGACGGCGACGGGATTGAGCGCATGCGCTACCCAAGGCCCACGCAGCGCCGTGGCGGAATAGACGGTCATCGTGTCCGACGCGCTGCCGTGACCGAACCTCTCCGTCCCCAGCAACCAGAAGCGGCCGTCGGATTCTAGCAGCGTGGCGTCGTTGAAATCCCTGTCCGCGATCAGCACCGTATCGCGTACCCAGCGATCCGGAAACTGCACGGCACGGTAGAGCACCAGTTCGCGTGCCGTAGCGCTTTCAGGAATCATGAAAATTTCGCCGGAGTGGGCGAACACCTGCGGATATGACAGGTGATGCGCTTCCTCCAGCACCAACCTCGGCACGCCGAAAACGCCGTCGTCGCCAAGTTCAGCGACGGAAATCACGCCGCGGCCGGTGGCGTAGGGGAACTCCTCGACAAAAAGATAGTGGCGGCCGTCGCGTTCGAGAACGAACGGATCGGCGTAGAATCGCTGCCCGTCATCGGCAAGCACGGTGAACGGCTTGCCATCCAGCTGTCCGGTTTCGGCGACGCCTGGACCGTCGATCAGCCGGTAAGCAACCTGCCAATAGAAGGGGCGCCGGCCACGTCGCAGTTTTTGCACGGCACGGTCGACCAATCCCCTGCCGAAAAAGGGCAGATAGTGCCGGATAAATCCGCCTTTCTGCAGGGGTGGCGCCGGGCTCTCGGCAATCGGCGCAAGTTTGCCCGTGGAAAAGCGGGCGACACATTGGGCAATCAGGGAGATGGCGCCGGCGAGCAGGTCGTTGCTGCTGCGGGACAGCCAGAGCCGATCGCTGATCATCGGCCGCGCCCTGGCGATGGCAAC
This sequence comes from Mesorhizobium sp. M0960, assembly GCF_040319055.1. Lineage (NCBI taxonomy): Bacteria > Pseudomonadati > Pseudomonadota > Alphaproteobacteria > Hyphomicrobiales > Phyllobacteriaceae > Mesorhizobium > Mesorhizobium sp. M0960. The sequence goes on from NZ_JAMYNN010000005.1 coordinate 192,509, forward strand.
GCCGTCGAAGCGGGCGGTGAGTTCGGGTAGCCGCCCGCTCGCCAGTATCTCGGTCATGCCCGCGGCAAAGCTGCTGCGGCCACAAAATTCGAGCGTCAGGACAGGCGTGCCCCGTCGTGCGGCGGTAGCGGTGAGATCGACTATAAGGTCGGCGGGGCCGGTATCGCCGGACGGCAACGGCTCGGAACGGCTTGCCAGTGAGGGGCCGAAGCGTCGGCCCTCGAGCGCCAGCACATTATCCATCCCGCGCGCGTTGGCTTCAGGCGTCGGCGCGCGGCAACTCGAGACAACGTGTCCAGCCGCGCTCAACCGCACCAGAAGCTCATTTTCCCAGCGCCGGGATGCGTCGGCGTGGCCGATGATTAAAATATTAGTCAATCCAATATATTCTTTTTCAAGACTACTACCATAGACTATTTGTCAGCCCGACCTTTCACAAGAGTTAACCCGGGAGAACGCGGCCTTGGTTGTTAATCATATATTAAGAATTGAGATCACGAAGGCGTTTTCCGGCGCTATTATGGCTGTTGCGGACAATAGTCGGCATGTTTCGAGTGCTGCAGGCGGCCAGGATCAGCAATGAACGTCCTTTCACGTCCAAAACTGCCGTCCAGGCGGAAACTGCTGATCGTGTTCGGCACGAGGCCGGAGGCGCTCAAATGCTTTCCGGTGGCGCGCGCCGCCCTTGCTCATCCAGGCTTCATCACCGAAATATGCATCACCGCCCAGCATCGCGAGATGGTCGACCAGGTTGTCGAACTGACCGGCCTGCCGGTGCATCACGATCTCAACATCATGCAACCCGGCCAGTCGCTGTTCGACGTGACCTCGCGCGTGCTCTTGGGCATGGCCGAGGTGCTGGACAAGGCGAAGCCCGATATCGTCATGGTACAGGGCGACACCACCACGGCGATGGCCGCGGCTCTGGCTGCCTTCTACAAGCGCATCCCGGTCGCTCATGTCGAAGCAGGATTGCGCAGCCACAACATCAACTCGCCGTTTCCTGAAGAACTGAATCGCAAGATTGCCGGCGACATCGCCACCTGGCATTTTGCGCCGACCGTTCAGGCGCGCGACAACCTCATCGCCGAAGGAAAAGCCGAAAGCACTATCTTCGTGACCGGTAACACCGTGATCGACACGCTGTTGCATTTTTCAAGCGCGATCGATGCCGACAGGTTGATGAACGCGAAGCTCGCCGCCCGTTTCCCCTTCCTCGACCCTACGAAGAAAATGATCCTCGTCACCGGCCATCGCCGCGAGAATTTCGACGGCGGCATCCAGCGCATCTGTACGGCGTTGAAAGGATTGGCGGCGCGCGGAGACGTGCAGATCGTCTACCCTGTCCATCCAAACCCCAATGTGCGCTCGGTGGTCAACGCAGAGCTGGAAGGCGTGCCGAACATCCATCTGGTCGAGCCGCAGGACTATCTGCCGTTCCTGTATCTGCAGAAGCAGAGCTATCTGGTGCTTACCGATAGCGGCGGCGTGCAGGAAGAAGCGCCTTCGCTCGGCAAGCCGGTGCTGGTGATGCGCGAGAATACCGAGCGACCCGAGGGGATCGTGGCCGGCACCGCCCGCCTCGTCGGCACCGATGTCGAGAAAATCCTGTTCAACGCCAATCGCCTGCTCGACGATCAGGCTGCCTATCGCGGCATGGCGGAACGACACAACCCATATGGCGATGGCCGGGCCAGTAACCGGATTGTTGAGGAACTGCTGCATCATGGCTGAAATCAAAACCGTTTCCGTAATCGGCATGGGCTATATCGGCCTGCCGACCTGCGCCATTTTCGCCAGCCGAGGGCTCGACGTCATTGGCGTCGATGTGAACGGAGCGGTCGTCGAGAAAGTCAATCGCGGCGAAATCCACATCGTCGAGCCGGACCTTGACGGCCTGATCCAGAAGGTCGTGGCGAACGGCAAGCTCAAGGCCTACAGCACGCCGCAGCCGGCGGATGCGTATATCATCGCCGTGCCGACCCCGATGACCCACGACCATAGGCCGGACGTGACCTACGTACTGGCGGCGGCACGAAGCATCGCCCCGGTGCTGAAGCGGGGAGACCTTGTGGTGTTGGAATCGACATCGCCGGTCGGCACGACACGCATCATGAACGGGCTGCTTGCCGAGTTGCGGCCTGACCTCAAATTTCCTGTCCTGCATGACGAAGACGCCGATGTGCTGGTCGCCTATTCGCCCGAGCGCGTGCTGCCGGGAAAGGTGCTGACCGAGCTGATCAATAACGATCGCTCGATCGGCGGATTGTCCCGCAAATCGTCGGAACGGACCGCGGCACTCTATTCAACCTTCGTCACCGGCGACCTGTTCATGACGACGGCCGAAAGCGCTGAGCTGGTGAAACTTACCGAGAACGCGTTCCGCGACGTCAACATCGCCTTCGCCAATGAGCTTGCCGCAGTGTGTCAGGACCTGTCGCTCAATGTCTGGGAAGTGATCGATCTCGCCAATCGGCACCCTCGCGTGAACATCCTCCAGCCGAGCCCGGGCGTTGGCGGTCACTGCATTGCGGTCGATCCATATTTTATCATCGACGCCGCACCCAACAGCACGCGGCTGATGGCTTCCGCACGCCGGATCAATTCCGAGCGGCCCATGTCGGTGGTCAGGGATATCGAGGCTTTGCTCGACCCCTCCCGCAAGCAAACGATCGCCTGTCTTGGCCTCAGCTTCAAAGCCAATATCGACGATTTGCGCGAGAGCCCGGCCGTCGAGGTGGTGAAGCTTCTGTCCGATAACCCCAATGTGAAGATCATTGCGGCTGAACCCAACACAAATGCGCTGCCGCAGGAACTCGAGGGCAGGGGCATCGTGTTCACCGACGCACTTTCGGCCATCGACAAGTCCGATATCGTCGTCCTCCTGGTCGACCATCGGCAGTTCAATCTGGTCGACCCCGAAGCGCTCAAGGACAAGAAGCTCGTCGATACAAGGGGCCTATGGACCTGGCGCAAGGCACGCAAGCCCGACGCCCGTATCGAAGGCAAGAAACCAGAAGTCGCACAAGTGACGCTCGCAAGGGAGCAGGCTGCATGAACGCGCACGACCCGGCTTGGGCGCAGCATTCCCTGTTGGCATCACGGCGCCGGGAGTTCCTTGGCGCACCGATCCATGCGCTGACCATGGCCGAGACGCTGGCCATCGCCGACGAGGCGATGACCGTGCGGCGGCCGCTGCATCATGTGGTCGTGAATGTCGCCAAGCTGGTGACCATGCGCCAGAATGCCGAACTGCGCGAGGATGTTGCAGGGGCGGACGTGGTCAATGTCGACGGGATCGGCGTGCTTTGGGGCGCACGTCTGTGTGGCGTCGCGCTGCCCGAGCGGGTGGCGGGCGTCGACATCATGATCAATCTGCTGAGCCTCTGCGCGAAGCGTGGGTTCAGGCCCTATCTGCTGGGGGCCGAACAGCACGTTCTCGATGCGGTTGTAGCGAGACTTGCCAAGGACCATCCGAGCCTGGTCATAGCGGGGATGCGCAACGGCTATTTCAAGCCGGAGGATGAGGCCGGGATCGTCGCGGCGATCAACGCGTCGGGCGCCGACTGCCTGCTGGTGGCCATGCCGACACCGCGTAAGGAGCGATTTCTCAAGCGCTACCGCGACGAACTCGCCGCAAGCTTCGTGATGGGCGTGGGCGGCAGTTTCGATGTCTATGGCGGCAAGGTTGCCCGTGCGCCGAGGCTGATACAAGCAGCCGGCCTGGAGTGGCTGTTCCGCGTGGTCCAGGAGCCGCGACGCTTGTGGCGCCGCTACTACGACACCAACACTGCCTATGCCGGGCTGCTGTGCCGGGAGTTCTGGGAGCGTCGCTGGCGCCGAAACGCCGGTTTATAGGTTCGCGTTCACCCATAAAACAGGCGTTGGCCGTGGGAGCGACGTTCGAACTCCCGAGACTAAGGCCGTGACTTGGAAAACGGCGCTTAACATTGGGTTATCTGAGTGTCACGATCGTAGATGCCGGTCTCCGAATCATGGCCTCTCAAATATCAAGGTAAGCGCCCGCCTTGCGGCATGTTGCAGCCGGGGGCGCGTCACCCTTTCGGACTTAGATTACGGGTTTAGGATCGCGAAGGCTGTTCCAGGCCGGAGCGCTTTCCAACGCCGCATAGTTCCCCATTGCGATCTCCTGGACTATTTTCATTAGTGCTCCGCCAGCCGCGCGCGCAAGTGACCCGCCCGCGCTTATCCGCCGTACGCCCGCCCCGGCAATCTGCTCAAACGTGAGACCGGAAACACCTTGGCCGAGGACATGATTGACCGGCACGCTGACAGAGCTGCAAATCTGCTCGAGAGACGCCAGATCCGGGACACCCGGCGCATACAGCACCTCAGCGCCAAGAGCTTCGAAGGCCTTTAGGCGGCGAGTCGCCTCGTCGAGACCATACACGCCTTTACCCACCCCATCGGCGCGGGCGGTGAGCACGATGTCGTATTTTCGAGCAGCTGCAACCGCCGCCGCTACACGTGCCACCGCAGCATCAAAATCGCGTATTGGCTGGCCAGGCTTTGGTTGTCGATCTTCGATCGAAAGTCCAGCCAATCCCGCTTCGGCGGCAAGCCGGACGGTTTCAGCCACGCCTTCTGGTGTGTCTTCATAACAATCTTCCAAATCGGCAGTGACCGGCACGGTCGTCGAGGCGGCGATCTCGGCGGCATATGCCAAGCTTTCGTCGCGGCCGACTTCCTTTGCTCCGTCCTTCTTTCCCTTCAAGAAGGCGTAACCCGAAGATGTTGTCGCAAGCGCCCTAAAACCCAGACCAGCCATCATTCGCGCGCCGGCTACGTCCCATGGGTTTGGGATCAGGAAGCAGCCGGATTTATGAAGAACGCGAAATTGTTCAACCTTCTTGGATCGGGAAATCACGCTGCCCCCTCAGACTTGGAAAAAAGCCGGGTTCGACTAAATGCCGATGATTGCAGCTTTTCAATCGTCCGTTTTTCCGCCGAGCGCGACGTGCGGACCACTATGGCGCCTCCTCTCATGACCCGAACACCCGGAGATTGAATGTCCGGTATGCAAGAGCCCGTCTCCGGCAAGGTACACCATGTGTTGTAAGCCTCGGAAATACCCGCTTACAGATCGCTTGCGAAATTACGCGATCCGTAGCCGCGCCCGCAGCTGGGCGAGGAATTGCGTCGCTGCCACAGGGTGGAATAGCGAGGTCAGCCCGAAGAAAACCGCAGCTCCGGCGGTGCCGCCGGCGATAAGCGAGAAGATTGCCGGCACATCGCCGGCCACCATGCTGGCAAGCTTGGCGGCCACCCCTGTGCTGAGCGAGATGATTGCCGAAACGCCAATGTCGCGCCACGGCACCGGCACCGGCGTGAGCCGTTCGCTGATGATGATGCAGGTTATGGAGCCCACCACCGAGCCGCCCGCCAGCGCCAAAGCGGCGCCGATCTCCGCCATCGAAGGGATCAATAGCAGAGACAATGCGATTGTTGCCGCCGAGCCGAAGAGATTGGCGATGATCAGCAGCCACGGCCGTTTGTGCGCGTGCACCACGACGCCATAGACGAAGCTGGTGAGGTTGGCACACAGCACGCTGAAGGCGATGATCGGAAACAGCAGGCCGAAGCGGCCGTGATATTGCGAGGGCAGCATGAGCTCAGTGATATCGCTGCTGAGCGCGACCAGCATAGCTGCAATCGGCAGGCAAAGCCGCATCATCAAGGCCATCAACTGCGATAGCAACCGACCCGATGCGGCGGGCCCGTCCTCGTCGAACCGGCTGACCACCTCGGGAAAGGCGCCCATGTTGATGGCGTTAGCGACCATGTCGATCGGTTGGCGGGCCAGCGCATAGGCTGCGGCGAAGATCGCCACAGCGCTGGCATCGTAATAGAACTTGAGGAACAGACGCTCCGCGCTGTTGAGCCCGAAGCCAACCAGCGCCATGATGATCAGCGGCACACCGAGCGCAAAGAAGTCTCTGTGGGTGAAGCGCGGCGGACCGGTAACGACGCGTCGGGATGCCATGATGCCCGCCACGATGCCGGCAATCAAGGCGCCGAGGCTCGAGCCGAGCGATACCGTCAGAAAGCTATCCTGGAAGATAAGGATGGCGCCGATCGGCAGCGCGAGTTGCAGCAGGGCACGCAGGGCTTCGAGCATCGAATAGACCGAGTGGCGCTGCTGCATCTGCAGCACCGTCAACGCGAAGCGGCTGATGGATCCGGCGACAAGATAGCCGCAGACCGCGATCGCGAACTCGACCCAGCGTTCCGGCACGACCACCGCCGACGCGCCTACCGATATGACCAGCGCCAGTGCCGTGGTGGCAAGCAACACCTGCCCGGCCAGCATCAGGCTGCCGCGGCTGACTTCGCCCTTGCCGCCAAGCCTGAGCAACGCGATGCGCAGCCAGTTGGTGACGGCAATGTCGGTCATTTCGCCGACGGTCACCACCAGAGTGAGCAGGCCATACTCGGTCTGGTCGATCAAACGCGTCACGACGACCAGCAGGAGCAACGCCGAGATTCGCGTCAGCAGGATCGCCGGAGCATAAATGAGCGTGGAACGGAGCAGCAAAGGCGTGTCCCTGGAAAATTCACCTTCGACTAGCCGCCGATTGGCGGAAAATCCAGCGCGATGACGGCGAAGGGTGAACAGATTCAGTTTGAACTAAAAGATTTGCCGTAAACCTTATCGGGAACGTTTGCTTTGCAGTTACCCGGTCTGTGTTATTTAGAGTACCATCATGTTGCAGCGCCTCATATCCGATCGAAAAATACATGTCCTGGTCGCGACGCCGTCGGGCGTTTCGGGCCAGGGCGGCATCGACCGCATCATGGGGGCGCTGAAGCAGGAGTTCGAACGGCAAGAAGTCACCGACATCGATGTGCGCTTCCTTGCCAGTCGTGGCTCGGGGCATGTCGGACTTTCGATCTTCTATATGCTCGGCTTTTGCTTACGGATGCTTAAAGCGCGTCTGGCTGGACGCGCCGATGTCGTTCATATCAACATCTCAGTCTCCGGCAGCACCTATCGCAAGATGGTGATCGCCGCCTGCGCACGGCTGCTGTCGATACCCTATATCCTGCATTTGCACGGGGCGCAGTATCAGACATTCTGGAAAGACGATCACGGGTTCATAAGCCGCCGTATCAAAGCTCTGTTCGAGCATGCCGATCGGGTGATCGTTTTGGGCAGGCTTTGGCGCGATTTCGTCGCCAACCGGGCGCCAGGCGCTGCCGGCAATATCGTGATCGTGCCCAATGCGACCGAAGTCCCGTCGCTGGCGCATGTCGGTGGCGGCGGCCACGTGCATATCCTGTTCCTGGGTCGTATCGGCGACCGCAAGGGCGTACCGCAATTGTTGGACGCGCTGCATCGCATGAACCCCGTCAAGAACTGGCGCGCCACGATTGCCGGCGATGGCGAAATCGATGCGGCACGGGCAAAATCGGCCGGGCTGGGGATCGCAGACCGGATCGCCTTTCCGGGTTGGGTGGGACCCGACGATGTCGCGTCGCTGATCTCTTTCGCGGATATTCTGGTTCTTCCCTCCTTCGCCGAAAACCTGCCTATGTCGGTGATCGAAGGCATGGCAGCCGGTTTGGCGGTGGTGGCAACCCCGGTTGGCGCGGTCGAAGACATAATTACCGACGGGCAATCCGGGCTGCTGGTGCCGCCAGGCGATGTTACTGCGTTGACCGACGCGCTGGGCCGCCTCGTGGAGAGCCCAGCACTGAGGGCGAGGCTTGGTGCCGGTGCCATGGCCGTGCATCGGGAACGGCTTGAACTCGCCCCGTTTGTCGGCGCAATCTGCGATGTCTGGCGGTCGGCGGCGTCAAGCCGTCAACCGGTCAAGCGCTGAGGCTGATGATCGCGGCGGCGCCTCAAGCCCGAATTCGCGGTGGAATATCTCCAAATTCAACAGCGCCCATATCAGCTTTTCGTGGTCTGCGGCACCCGTGGTGTGTTCCGAGACGATTTGATCAAGCTGTTTCGGGCTCAAATAGCTGCGAATGACGGAGTTAGGCGAGCAAAGGTGGTCGTGCACGTAGTTCCTCATCGACCCCCGAAACCATTCGGCGACGGGCACCTTGAATCCGATCTTGCGGCGGTTGAGAATTTCCTCCGGAAGTATGTTGGCCATGCTGCTGCGCAAGATCAGCTTACCCTTCCGCCAACCCACCTTGTAGCGATCGGGCAATTTGCTGACGAACGCAACCAGATCGCGATCGAGGAACGGCATTCTTCCTTCGATTGAACCGGCCATCATCATCCGGTCGCCTCGTTCCAGGAGATTGTCGGGCAACCACGATGTCTGATCGAAAAATAGCGCGCGGCGAAGATGGGATGCTGTCGCGCTTGAGGAAAACGGTAAGTTGTTGCGTCCATTGCGGCAATTGGCCGGCGCACCGATGAGGCGACTGTGTTCCTGCTCTGTCATGGCTCCAAACCAGGAGATCATCCGGGTGGCAAAGTCCCTTTCACCCGCGCTTCGGGCAAATGTATCGAACTTGGCCGATGCGCCAGGCATGGCACGTATCAAAGGGCCGAGGAGGTTGTTGTGGAGCAAGGCTGGAACGAGCGACCGGTAGATTCCAGCCAGTGACTCTGCGCGATGTTTGGGATACCCGCCGAGAACCTCGTCTGCCCCTTCCCCTGTGAGCACCATCTTGACGTCCTGTGAGGCTCGCTCCGACATCAGGTAAATTGGAATGTCCGAACTTTGTGAAACAGGCGCCCCCAGATGGCGAATCAACTTCGGCAGGTGGTCAATCAGGTCGTCCGCTTCTATGACCAGTTCGCAATGATCGGTCTTGAAATGATCGGCGACGCGTCGGGCGAATGGAAGTTCACTATAGGCCGGTTCGCTGAAACCGACCGAAAATGTGCGAATGGGCTTGTCGCTGTGCTTGGTCATCAGGGCGACGATTGCTGACGAGTCGAGGCCTCCGGAGAGAAAGGCGCCGAAAGGTGCATCGCTGCGCATTCTGATCTCGACGGAATGGTCGAGCAGTTCCAGAAATCGTCGCTTGGCGGTTTCGTGGTCGATGTCCTCGGTCAGGTCCGTTTGATCTGGAGGCGTATAATAGCGCGTTTCCGTCACAGTCCCTTGCGACCAAACGGCATAGCTTCCGGGGTTGAGCTTGCGGATTTGTTTAAAAAGCGTGCGCGGTCCAGGCACGTAACGCCAGCGCAGGTACTCGTGCACAGCGTCCAAATCGAGTTGCTGCGCATTTGGCTGCGATGACAACAACGCGTTGATCTCTGAGGCAAAGGACAGCAGTTTTTCGCTCTGCATGAGGTAAAGGGGCTTTTTGCCGAACGGATCACGGGCGAGGATCAATTCGTGCCTCTGAGCATCCCAGAGCGCAAAAGCGAACATGCCGCTCAACCGTTCGAACATGGACAAGTGCCACTGATCATAAGCTCTGAGCAGCACCTCGGTATCGGAGCGCGTTCGAAAATGATGACCGAGGCCGATCAGTTCCTGGCGCAGCTCGATATAGTTGTATATTTCGCCGTTGAAAATTATTCTGAGATGGCCGTCCTCGATATGCATCGGCTGATTTGACTCTGGCGCTAAGTCAATAATCGCCAGGCGGCGATGGACCAATGCCAATTGTTCCTCGCCAGTATTCAAGTCCAAGAACTCGATGCCTTCGGCATCGGGACCGCGATGCCGCAATGCATTTGACATTCTGGCGGCCCGCTCTTGTGGATTCTCGGCCCTTCGGCCGATCCACCCGGCAATTCCACACATTGTTCCCCCTAGGCGCGCGTATTCCTCACTCCAGTACAACAAATGTATTAAACACTTCGTGGCTAACAGATCGAGCCGCGAGGGAAAAACTGCCACAGGCCGTTCTCGATCCAACCTGGCGTTGAGAGGATCGAAGTTGACGGCTGCTCATCCGCGACGAGAACTGACGGCAATTAGGGCAGGCCCAGTGCCTGCAGCATCTCCGGGTCGGGCACCGGGGGGCCATCGGGCCGGATGAGGCTCATCCCATAGCGATTGGAGAACTCCCAGACAGACCATGGGATCGCGAAGCGTTCGGCCTCTCGGCGCACCGCCTTGAGATAGCGCGAACGGTCGGCCTCGAAGGCGCCCATGCGGCCGTCCGCTGACATGAGGATAGCGCCGAATTCGCCCATGAAGAGCCGCCGGCTTGGAATGCCATGGCCTTCAGCCCAGTCGACGGCCTGACGAAAGCTCGTCTCGAGTTGGCTCTGCCCCCAGTTCTGCTCGAAATATTTCGCTACTGCTTCGCGCGCGGTGGCCATGTTCATCATCTGCTCGACCCTGCTCAAGCCGGCAGCTTCCATCCGCGCCCTAAGGGTTTCGGTCACCACTTCGGGTGTACTGCTGTCGGCAGGCCAGGGAAGTCCCGAAACAAAGCTGTTTGTGTCATCGGGCCGCTGGTGGGTGAAGCTGTGCGGCTCATACATATGGAAGCTGTAATAGAGGTTTGGGTCATCGAAGCCGGGGCTGAGGTTGACCAGTCCGGCAATGCTGCCGCCGCAGGCGCCGGTCGCAACGATGGTGAGTTCGCTGCTGACCGCTCGAATGTCGTGGACGGTCCCCGCCATGATCCGCTGCCAGTCATCGCTGCCGCTTGGATCGCAAGGGTAATATGCGGGCTCGTTGTAAGGTTCGAGGGCGACTTTGTCGGTGCCTATCTTGACCAGCATGGCGGCGACCGCCACAACCATCTGGCGGTAGCCGGCAACGCCCTCGCTGTCGGCGCCGCCGTAGATCATCTCCATGCTGTAGTCCGGAACCTGAGTGACGCCATGCAGGTCGAAAACCACCTTGAGGCCGGTCGACGTGATCCGCTCGACGGCGGCGGCAAGTATGTCCAGCGCCTGCTGCCGCCTGGCGCCCTCGCTGGCAAGCAGAGGGCCGGGATCGACGCTCAGCCGGACGAAGTCGAAGCCCATCGATCGGATGTGGGCAAACACCTCCCCGGCCGGCCAATCGGTGAACGGCCTGCTTCCCGCAAGCCACTCCTTTTCGCTGCGATAGGGCGGCCAAACGTAGGTTCCGTCTTTCTCCACCGGCGACCAGTTGAGCCACTCATGCACGCCAACGCCGCGCTTGAGAGGGATGGGCGCTGCCTCGGCCGCCATAACCACGGCGAGCACCCAGGCAACAACACACACCGCTTTTCTCATCGCTCTCTCCGCATGGTCGCCGGAGATATTAACCGCAACGAACGGGAAAGAAGATTGCCGGCGCGCAGCTTTTCGACGGCATGGTATACAAGGACCGAAACGTTGACGGGGCGTGCATGAGAATCGGCTGGTACATCAACCGATTGCGCAGCATGGGACCGGCCGAGGTGTTGCACCGGCTGAGCGAGCAACGTCGAAGGATCGCGTCGCGCCGCCGCGATGATGGGTGGGAGCGCTATCCATCGCCGCAGTTGCACCCGGTGCTGCCGGGATTTCGCCACGCTGTGCTGGCAGCGACCGACGCTCAGCGGCAAGCCATAGCGGCGGCCGCGCAAGAGACGCTTCAGGGCCGGTTTTCGGCACTCGGGCGGACATGGCCAAAGCGCGAGCCCGATGTTTTGTTTCCTGCTGAGCTTTGGCGTCTTGATCCGGTGACCGGCAGGCTTTGGCCTGGCTCCGAGGCTCATACTTTCGACATCGATTTTCGCCATGGCGGCGACCTTGGCGATATAAAATATGTCTGGGAAATCAACCGGCTGCAGCAATTGCCGCCACTGGCTGCACACCTGCTCCTCAGCGAGGACAATCGGTCCCGGAGGGCCATTGAGGTGGCAATCGGCAGTTGGCATTCCGCCAATCCGCCGTTCCGAGGCATTGGCTGGGCGTCTGGCATCGAGGTAGCGCTGCGAGCCATCAGCCTGATCGTCACCCTGGACCTCGTTGGCGACCGGCTTGACCCGACGACCCTGCGGAAAGCCGGTGAGATACTCGCGGCAAGCGCCTATTGGCTGCCGCGGTTTCCATCGCGATATTCCTCCGCCAACAACCATCTCGTCGCAGAATTGGCTGGCGAATATCTGGTCGGCCTGGCGCTCGGGGCCGAATCCGAAATCGCCCGCGGCGCCCTCCTGAATGAGACGCACAAGCAGATACTCGCCGACGGCGCCGGTGCCGAGCAAACGCCGACCTACGCAGCCTTCAGCGCCGAACTCATCTTGCTGTGCGCCGCCGCGGCACGCCAGGCGGGAACGCCGTTTCCCCCCGCTGTCGAAGCGCGTCTGGGTGCCTTCGCCAATTTCGTCGGCTGGCTGCCACTGAAAGCCGCCCGCTTCGGCGACGACGATGAGGGCCGCGTGCTGAAGCTGGGGGACGAGCCGAACTATATCCGATCCGTCGCGGCCGCCATCCAAAGCTTACTGGGGACGCCGGGCAACGCGCCGGGGCCCGACGACTTTCGTTCGCTTTTCTTTGGTGCGCCGTCGGGCCCGGCACCGGCGGTGCATGGCTTGCAGACATTCGCGCGAGGTGGGCTCTCCGTCTGGCGCGGAGCAATGAATGGCCGCGATGTCGAACTGACGTTCGACCATGGGCCGCTCGGCTATCTCTCGATAGCGGCGCACGGCCATGCCGACGCGCTGTCGCTCACCCTGTGCATCGACGGTGAGCCGGTGCTGGTCGATCCGGGCACCTGGCTCTACGGTTCGGGAGGCGCATGGCGCGACTGGTTCCGCTCCACGCCGGCGCACAACACGCTGAACATCGAGGGTAAAAACCAAAGCACCATCGCTGGGAATTTCAACTGGTCGCACAAGGCAGTTGCGACGCTGGTGGACAGCGAGCCTGGAACGCACTGGAGGCTGTGTGGCCGGCACGACGGGTATAGAAGCCGCTTCGGCGTCATGCATCAGCGCACTTTGGCGCGCCAGGCCGATGGCATCCTCATCACCGACCAACTGCTCAGCGGCAAGCATCAGTCCGAGATCGTCTTCCAACTGGCCGCCGGCCTCTATACCGACCGGCATGAAAACACGGTCACGGTGTTGCGCGGCGACGAGGCGCTATTGGCCATCCGCTTTCCTGATGCCGCGCTCGATATCCGCGCCGGCGGTGACATGCCGGGGCAAGGCGGTTGGGTTTCACTGCGTTTTGGCACCAGGCAGCAAGCCGAACGCCTCGCCTGGCACGGTGAAGTGGGCGAAGCTGGAATCCATATCCATCTTGCCCCAATTCACCCGCCGCAACGGCAAAAACCGGCGCCAACGTAGAGTTGCCGGGCGAGTTCCAGCCGTATTCGACATTAATTACGTTTGGACATTTAGCGGTTTCGTTACCGTTGATCTGCTAGTCTCGCATCATCCAGCCTGCTTTGCCCGCTGCGCCCGCAACAGCCACTGGTTGCAGGCGGCGTAGCAGGTGTGGCGGGGATTTCGTGCTTTGCAATTCGCCCCAGGAGCCGCTGCAACGATGTTTTCCGAATTTGCCAGAGCGATTGTGGAAAAGCTTTCGAACGTCAATCTGACCACGCTCGGCCTGCTTCTCCTCACCGCACTGGGCAGCGCGGTGATCGCCTACTGGCGAACTGCCGAACATAAGTCCCTCAGGGACTTTTTCGACTTCGCCTTCCCGGCGGAAGTCATCCTGCACCCGTCGGCGCGAGCCGACGCCCTGTTCTGGATCACGAAACGGGCGATGATGCCTTTCCTGCTCATTCCTGCCGGCGTCACCTTCGTCGTCGCGGTGGGCTACGGCACACGCGAGGCAATCGGCTGGCTCCTTAACATCCACGCGCCGCTTCTCGGCGGCCCGGCGGGACCGATGACGATCGTCATCTTCACCGCAACCATGCTGGTCGCCTATGATATTTCCTACTACCTCTACCACGTCGCCCAGCACCGCTTTCCGTTCCTGTGGGAATTGCACAAGGTGCATCATTCGGCCGAGGTGATGGTGGGGATCACCAAGGACCGGGTTCATCCGCTGGACGATCTGATGAACCGTATGTGGGATGGCGTCATCCCGGGCATCTGCTTCGGCATCTGGAGCCTCATTGCACTCGATCCGGTAGAGATCGCTATCTTCGGCATCAACGTCTACGTCATCCGCAACATCCTGATGATGGACTTTGTTCGCCATACGCATCTCAAGATATCGTTCGGCTCGTTGAACAACATCATCCTGTGTCCGCACTGGCACCAGGTGCATCACAGCATCGACCCGCGTCACTACGATAAGAATTTCGGCCTGCTTTTTTCGTTCTGGGATCGTCTGTTCGGAACGCAATTTGTCCCGGAGCCGGATGAAGACCTGAAATTTGGCCTGGTCGATCGCGATGTGCGCGATTACCAGTCGCTCTTTGGGCTCTACATCCTGCCGCTCAAGAAGATGGCAAGGCATGTCATGCGACTGTTTCACAGACGGCCCAATGTGGTCGCGCAGCCACAGGACAGTTCTCCTTCATGAACACCGCTGTTTCCATCGACGTCCTAGGCGCGGAGCGCCTGGAAATCGTCCGTTCGGCGGATCGCCTGGCTGCGGTCGAAGCCGCTTGGATGGAGCTTTGGCATCGTACCGACGGGCTGATCTTTCAAAGCCATGCCTGGATTTCGGCATGGTGGAGTACCGTACAACGCCGTGACCAGCGCGCGTTGCGGATCGGCCTGGTCTGGAAGGGCGAGAGACTCGTTGCTGTCGTTCCGCTGGCGATCGGCAGGCGCAGGGGGCTGCGGTTTCTCGAATGGGCGGCCGGCAGCTATACCGACTATGGGGATATTCTCGTTGCTCCGGAATGCTCGTTGTCGGCGTTGCAGGAGCTATGGAGCCAACTCTGCGATGCAGGCGGCTTCGATCTTGCCTTGATCAGTCGTCTCTCGCCGGATGCGGCGGCCCGCAAAATTTTCACGCCGGGAGCTTCCGGCGGCATCAGGCTTCGTCACTTTCACCGAACGGAAGTCAGCTATCGCGTTGCCGGACAATGGGAAAGCGGAGCGGCATGGTTGGCGGACCAGTCGAAAAAGACGCGCCAGAACTATCGGCGCGGCATCAAGGCGCTGGAAGAAACCGGAGAGGTGAGATTTCGCCTGCTTGCGCCCGACGAGCCGCTGCAACCGGTACTGGAGCGCCTCGCGGCCTTGAAGCGGAAATGGCTGACCGAGCGCATGCGTGAATCAGACCTCTTCGAAGAGGGCGTGCCGGTACTCGCCGCGCTCGTCGATGCGTTGGCGCGCGCCGGCGTGCTGCATATCTTCGTCCTCGAATGCAATGGCGTGATGGTCGCGGTGTCGATCAACTTCGTCCAGCACGACGTGATGATGGCCTTCGTGACGACGTTCGATCCGGATTTCGGCCGGGCGTCGCCGGGTGTGATCCTGTTGATGGATTACGTGCAGTGGTCGATCGATCACGGCTTGAGCACGGTCGATTTCCTCTGTGGCGCAGAGTCGTTCAAACACAAATTCTCAACGCAGGCGGTTACGCTGGAATCCGTCATCGGGACGCGCACGGCACAGGGCGCGCTTGCATCTCTTGCCGATCGTGTCCTCCAGACCGTCAGGCATATGCGCGAGCGGTCATCGGCACCACCAGAGGGACGCGATACGCCCGCTCAAGCCGAAGCAGCCTTGGACTAGCGGGACGCTGGCAAAAAAGCTCAAATGAAGCGCGGTATTGGACCGTTTTGCGGCGTGGTGCGGTCGCCGAGGTCGAGGAAGATATCGTCGATGTAGCACCATCCCCAGCCTTCCGGCGGATCGTAGCCTTCGATGACGGGATGGCCGGTTGCCCGAAAATGCTTGGTGGCATGACGGTTGGGCGAGTCGTCGCAGCAGCCGACATGGCCGCATGTGCGGCAGAGCCGCAGATGCACCCACTGCGAACCGCTCTTCAGGCATTCCTCGCAGCCGAGCGCGCTCGGCGTCACGTCGCGAATGTCCCCGGCATGCCTGCATTCGTCCGCCATCATGCGCTCCTGGCCAGTTGAGGCGCCACGGCGAGACTGCCGCCTTGCGCGAGATATGCATGCAGCGCCGCAACCACCTGGGCACCTTCACCGACGGCAGCGGCGACGCGCTTGATCGAGCCAGCGCGCACGTCGCCGATGGCGAACACGCCGCTGCGGTTCGTCTCCAGCGCACCCGCTTGGCCAATGTCCGGCCCAGTGCGCACGAAGCCCTTCGCGTCCAACGCCAAGCCGCATTGCGCCAGCCAATCGGTGTTCGGATCGGCGCCGATGAACAGGAAGAGATGGTGGATCGGACGTGCTGTCTCCGTGTCGCGGTTGCGCCAGCGTACATTGCCAAGATTGCCGTCGTCGCCTTCCAGCGCCGTGATCTGCGTCTCAGCCAGCACCTCGATGTTCGGCTGTGCCCTGACGCGCTCCACCAGATAGCGCGACATGCTCGCATCCAGGCTGCTGCCGCGCGCCAGCAGCCATACCTTCTTCACATGCGCCGCCAGATAAACAGCAGCCTGGCCAGCCGAATTGCCGGCGCCGACCAGGGCCACCTCTTGCCCGGCGCAAAGCCGGGCTTCGATCGGCGAAGCCCAATAGTGCACGGAGGTTCCCTCGAATTGCGCCAGGTTTGCCATATCAAGGCGGCGATAGCGCGCTCCGCTGGCGATCACCACCGACCGTGCCCGCACGGTCTCCCCGCCGCCGACGGCGAGCGTGTAATGGGCGCCCGGCGTGTCGCTTGCACTGCCCAGCCGCTTCGCCTCGTCCGGTATCACCATTTCGACGCCGAATTTCTGCGCCTGATTGTAAGCGCGCGCCATCAGCGCCATTCCCGAAATGCCGGTCGGGAAGCCGAGATAGTTCTCGATGCGCGAGGAGGCGCCCGCCTGTCCACCAAAGGCACGGCAATCGAGCACGATCGTCGACAGCCCTTCGGAAGCCGCATAGACGGCCGCCGCGAGGCCGGCTGGTCCGGCGCCGACAATGGCCACGTCGTACAGCTTGTCGGCGTCGATCGGCCTCACCAGGCCGATGCAGCGGGCGAGCTCGTTCTCTCCGGGATTGAGCAGCAGCTTGCCGTTCGGGCAGAGCACGATCGGCAAATGGTGGATATCGACATGGAAGCGTTCGATCAGCGTCTTGGCGCAGGGATCGGTAGCGGAATCGAGAACCCGATGCGGCTGACCGCTGCGGGCTAGGAAACCTTGCAGCCGCAATACGTCACCGCTGTCGACCGGTCCGACAATGATCGGTCCGGCTGTGCCGCTCTCGAGCAGGCCGACACGGCGCAGGATCAGCGCCCGCATGATGCGCTCGCCGAGGTTTGCTTCCTGTACCATCAGGTCCCGCAGCCTTTGCGAGGCGATGACGAGCGCCTCGACCGGCTCGACCGCCTCCACATCCACCAGTGAGGGCCGGGCTGAAAGCTGCGCCAGCTCGCCGACGAAATTGCCCGCACCGTGCGTGACGATCGTTTCGCGCCGGCCGAAGCTGCCGCCCTGGATTATATCCACTTTGCCGGACAGGACCACGATCAGACCGGGCGCCAGCTCACCGGCTTTGACGATCTGTTCGCCTGCAGCATAGGACACGGCTTCGCCGAAACGGCCCATGCGGTCCAGGTCAGGTTCAGCCAGCGCGGGAAACATCTGATCGCGACGGGCAATGGAGATCGGATTGGCAGATTGAGACATGGTTCGAGCCTATCGCCGCTGTCCGACAGATTGAAGCGGTTTTTTGCGGCTTGCGGGCCGTAGGAACCTAACCCGCCTGTCGGTAAACGCTGCGCCCCTTCGCTTCGCATTTCACTGACAGCGGGCCGTGCGCCGGTGCCGTCGCGAGGTGCCTCACATTCCGTTGCATCTCCCTGATTTGTTTGATTTGCGTATTCCGGCAAACCCGACGCATGCTGCTTCGGCCGGCGCCTGTCTAAGCCGGCCAGGCCCGGCGCGCCGTCCTGTGTCAAACTCTCGGCCGCCGGGCTTCTGAACAGGAGAAACGGCCTGCGTCCGCTAGGCGGCTACCTGAAGCACGATCTTGCCGCGCGTATGCTGCTTCTCGAGCCGTTCCTCGGCTTTGGCGACGTCCTCGAGAGGATAGATTGCCTGCACGAACGGCCTGACCTTCCCGGCGTCGATGAGGCGGCTGATTTCGGCAAGCTGTGCTGCGTTCGGCTTGGTCAGATAGGAGACGCCGCGAGCCCGATGCTGGCGGGCCTTTTCCGCCGACGGTTCGGAAAGCGTTGAGACGAGCGTGCCGCCGGGTTTGAGCACGTCCCACGAGCGGTCCTGTGTTTCACCTGCTACTAGGTCGAAGACGAGGTTGACGTCCTCGACAACCTCCTCGAAGCGCTGGTTCTTGTAGTCGACCGCCTGGTCGGCGCCAAGCGCGCGGACGAAATTGAAATCCTGCGCGGAAACGGTCGTCGCGACGAAGGCGCCCGCAACCTTTGCAAACTGCACCGCCAGATGACCGACGCCGCCGGCGCCACCATGGATGAGGACCCGCTGCCCGGATTTGAGGCCGCCGTGATCGAAAAGGCCTTGCCACGCGGTAAGGCCCGCAAGCGGCACGGCGGCGGCTTTCGGCGTGGTTTAAGCGTTGCGGCTTCGCCGCCGCCTCCGTTGCCTTGACGACGACATATTCGGCGTTGCCGCCGCGGTCGTTGCCGAGCATGGCATATAGCGGATCGCCCTTCTTTAGCGTATGGCCCGCGTGCCGCACAGTTCCACCACGCCGGATACGTCACGGCCGAGCGTGACGGGCAGATCCGCGCCCGAAGAGCCCTCGCGAACCTTGTAGTCGACGGGATTGACGCTTGCCGCGTAGACCTTGAGCGTGACCTCGTCGTCATGCGGCTGAGGCAACGGAACCGCGTCCAGCGAAAGAGCCTCCGGTCCACCAAAATCGTGGATACGGACGGCCTTCATGGTAATCATGGCTTGCTCCTCGTCGGTTTGCGGTCCAGTTCGCCTCTGAACAGTTTCACCGGCAGGCTGGCGTCTATCCGGCCGGCGGTTCGGTCGTGGCAAGGCCGGTCGACGGTGCGCCGTCAGTGTATCGTTTGCGAATGCTCGCCGCCGGGTTGCGAGATGCCGCTTAGCGCTTCACCGGCTGTCGCCGTCTCGCTGTTGGTGGCGAGGTCGCCCAGCGAAACGATGCCGACCAGGCGCTTGTCGCGATTAAGCACCGGCAACCGGCGCACTTTCAGATCAGCCATGTTGCGCAGAACATCCTCCGCGTCTTCGTCGTCGAAGCAATACCTGACCTCGGTGCTCATCACTTCCCGTACCTTGGCGTCAGGTGTCTTGCCTTGGGCGACGCCGCGGATTGCGATGTCGCGATCGGTTATCATGCCGACGAGCCGGTCGTTCTCGCCCACCGGCATCGCGCCGGCGTCGAGGCGACCCATCATTTCTGCCGCATCACGTAGGGTTTGCTGCGGACTGGCGATCTCGACGTCCTTTGTCATGCAGTTGCCAACTTTCATTTTAACCTCCGTTGGTTGCAGGCCCTGCCGCCAATTCCGTGATGGAAGGGTGAATGAGCGCCAGCGCAAAACGTTCCATGGCAAGACCCGTTTCGAGCGCTCCGCCAAATCACCCTTGCCATCCTCCACTCCGACCGCCCTTCAGGCGGTCGGCCCGGGAAAAGTCGGTTCCGAAGGAATTTCGGAAGGGGTGCCAGGAGGAATCCCGATTGGCTCCTGGTCCGGCATTGGAATTGGATCCGGCGAGGGTGGGGGTACGCCTGGAGGTTCTCCCGGCGGAGTCTCCGGCGGGGCAGGCGGCCGGGCCGGCTCGGGATTGGGATTGTCCGGCAGTGGATTCGGGTTGTTCGGATCGGGATTGTCCATCGATCACTCCCCTGACATCTGTGGCCTGATCTCCGCTCAGAGTGGGTTGTCGCAGCGGCGATCAGGCTCTCTTGTCCTAAACCAAGGGGAAGCAAAAGCGTTCCCGATTCCGACGCCAAGCGCGGTGCGAATCTATCGGGCGGTTCCCAGGCTGGCATACATTCCGTTGGTGCGGAATTGCGTCGGGTTGATGCCGTAGAGGCGGCGGAAGACCTTCGAAAAATAATTGGCATCCTCGAAGCCGCACATGATGGCGACTTCCTTGACCGGCAGGAAATCGGCCTTCGTCAGCAACTTCGCCGCGCGCTGCAGTCGCTGCTGCAGCACGAATTCGGCGGGCGGAAGACCTTCACTCTCGGCGAAGCAGCGCGAGAAATGCGCGCGGCTCAGGCCGCTGATCTCGGCGAGATCGGCAACGCGGAGCGGCCTGTCGAGATTAGCCTTGATGTGATCGATGACCGGTTGCATGGCGCTCTTGTCGTCGGTGACGGCATGCGAGCCGAAGACATCGTCGTAGAGCGCCATGGCGGCTTCATAGGCGACAGCCGAGGCGGCTCCGGGCGAGACCGCGCCTGTGATCAGGCGTACGCTGCAATCCGCGAGATGATCGATCGTCGAGGGCTTCAGCCGAAGCACCGGACCGACGGCGGCAAGGATCGACTTGTGAATGCGCAGTGCCTCCTCGCCGTTCATCGATATCCAGAAGAATTCCCAGCGTTCGCCCCTGGCCAGCCAGTAACGGTGGTTGTGCGGCACGAGAACCAGCAACGTATCGCCCCTTTGCAGACGGTAGTTCCGGTTCTCGTAGCGCAATCGGCCGATGCCGCTGATCGTGTGCTGGAGCACGGTAAACGGCGTCTGGCCGCGCCTGCGCCCATCCCAGTCGTAGACCTCGTTCTCGCGCACTTCATAGCCCGTGCTTGTCGGCATGGTGTGCAGGCGCTGGCGGCCGCGCGGCAGCGATACCGTCCTGCCCGCCGGCCCGGCGTCGATCAAGTTCCGCAGCACAAAATTACCCCTAAAAGCATAATCCTTCTCTGGTCGCGTGCTGAATTAGGCGCATAATCCCTCGAGAAAAGCAAAAGAAACCGCGGTCAAAGAGCGGACGGGAGGAAGCGCCGGAGTCCAGCCTGCACGCCATGGCAGGCGGGCCAGGCCTGTTTTCGCCGCCTTTGCCCTAACATTCGATCAGGTCGAGGTGAGACTGATGAGTTTCAAGATCGCTATCATCGGTGCGGGAAGCGTCGGCTTCACCAAGAAGCTCTTCACCGACATTTTGTGCGTTCCTGAATTCAGGGATGTCGAATTCGCGCTGACCGATCTCAGCGAGCGCAATCTCCAGATGATCAAGTCGATCCTCGACAGGGTCGTCGAATTCAACAGGCTGCCGACCAGGGTTACAGCAACGACCGACCGCCGTGCTGCCCTCGAGGGTGCCCGCTACGTCATCAGCTGCGTTCGCGTCGGCGGTCTCGAAGCCTATGCCGACGACATCCGCATTCCGCTGAAGTATGGCATCGACCAATGCGTCGGCGACACGATTTGCGCCGGCGGCATCCTCTACGGCCAGCGCAACATTCCGGTGATCCTCGATTTCTGCAAGGATATCCTCGAAGTCGCCGAGCCTGGGGCGAAATTCCTGAACTATGCCAACCCGATGGCCATGAACACCTGGGCGGCGATCGAATATGGCAAGGTCGATACCGTCGGCCTCTGCCACGGCGTCCAGCACGGCGCCGACCAGATCGCCGAAGTGCTCGGCGCCAAGTCGCGCACCGAACTCGATTACATCTGCTCCGGCATCAATCACCAGACCTGGTTCATCGACCTGCGTCTCAACGGCCGCAAGATCGGTAAGGACGAGCTGGTTGCCGCCTTCGAGGCGCATCCGGTCTATTCGCAACAGGAAAAGCTGCGCATCGACGTCCTGAAGCGGTTCGGCGTTTATTCGACCGAAAGCAACGGCCATCTTTCCGAATACCTGCCCTGGTACCGCAAGCGGCCGGACGAAATCACCCGCTGGATCGACATGTCCGACTGGATCCACGGCGAGACCGGCGGCTACCTTCGCTATTCGACCGAAACGCGCAACTGGTTCGAAACCGAATTCCCGCAATTTCTGGAATCCGCCGCGAGGCCGATCGATCCTGCCAAGCGCTCCAACGAGCATGCCAGCCATATTCTCGAGGCGCTGGAGACGAACCGCGTTTATCGCGGTCATTTCAACGTCAAGAACAATGGCATCATCGCCAACCTGCCGCAGGATGCGATCGTCGAGTCGCCCGGCTTCGTCGATCGCTTCGGTATCAACATGGTGGCCGGCATCACGCTGCCGGAGGGCTGCGCCGCCACTTGCATTTCCTCGATCAACGTCCAGCGCATGTCGGTTCATGCGGCAATCTCCGGCGATATCGACCTGCTGAAGCTCGCGGTCCTGCACGACCCACTGGTCGGCGCGGTTTCGACCCCGGAAGAGGTTTGGCAAATGGTGGACGAGATGGTCGTCGCCCAGGCCCGCTGGCTGCCGCAATATGCCGATGCGGTGCCGGCCGCGAAGGAACGGCTTTCGAAATCCAGGGTCAAGACCCGAGAATGGGCCGGTGCGGCACGGCGCGACGTCCGTTCGATCGAGGAATTGCGTGCGGAAAAAACGGCTCTCAAGCAGGCCGTCTGAATTTCATCGGGACGGATTGCGGTAAAGTTTCGGAGGGATTTTCGGCGCCGCACCGTCTGCATAGCGTTCGAGGAGAAATGGAGCGGCGTCAACGCGCTCCTGAACAACAGGGAGGAGAGACGATGAGGAATTTTCGAAACATTGGCATTCTCGCAGGGCTGGCGCTTGGCGTCTCGGCCTCGGCGCTGAGCGCATATGCATCCGAGCCGACCGTGCCGCCGGTGCCCGCGCAATTTCCCGCCGAGGGAAAGATCAAATATGTCGCGCGCGACTCCATCCTGGAGTTCAAGGCACTTCCAGAATACCACGAACCCGATTGGGTCACCGACAAATACGTCAAGCCAGGCAAGCTGCCGCCGGTCAAGGACCGGCTCCCGAAGGAGCCGCTGGTCTTCAAGACCGGCAACATGCCGGACGGCGTCGGCGTCTACGGTGACACGATGCGCCATGTCATCGGCGGCCGGCCGGAGGGCTGGAACTACGGCGCGGGGCAGACGCAAGGCTGGGGCGGCATCGACATCGGCCTCTCCGAATGCCTTACGCGAACGGCCCCGCTTTTCCAGGTCGAAGCCAAGGACACCGAGCCGCTGCCGAACCTCGCCAGGGGCTGGGACTGGTCGAAGGACGGCCACACGCTGACGATGCATCTGGTCGAGGGCGCGAAATGGTCGGACGGCGTTCCGTTCAACGCCGACGATGTGATGTTCTACTGGGACGACGAGGTGATCGACCCCAATGTCTCGCCGCTGAACGGCGCCACGCAGGAGACCTTCGGCGTCGGCACGACGCTGAAGAAAATCGACGACTACACCGTCGAGTGGACCTTCAAGGACGCCTTTCCGAAGCAACACCTCTACGCCATGGCTTACGGCAAGTTCTGCCCCGGACCGTCGCACATCCTCAAGCCGCAGCATCCGAAATACTCGAAGAACACTTACGAGCAGTTCAAGAACGCGTTCCCGCCGGAATATATGAACATGCCCGTGATGGGTGCCTGGGTGCCGGTGGCATACCGCCCCGACGACATCATCGTCATGCGCCGTAATCCGTACTATTGGAAGGTCGACGAGAAGGGCAACCAACTGCCGTATCTCAATGAACTGCACTACAAATTATCGACCTGGGCCGACCGCGACGTTCAGGCGGTGTCGGGGGCGGCCGACATCTCCAATCTGGAGCAGCCGGAGAATTTCGTCGCCTCGCTGAAGCGGGCGGCGCAAAAGGACGCGCCGGCCCGGCTTGCCTTCGGTCCGCGGCTGATCGGCTATAATCTGCGGATGAACTTCTCCGCCAACGGCTGGGGCAATCCCGACGAGCGTGGGCAGGCGGTTCGCGAGCTGAACCGCAACGAGGATTTCCGCAAGGGCGTTACCATGGCGCTCGACCGCAAGGCGCTCGGCGACTCGCTGGTCAAGGGTCCGTTCACCGCCATCTATCCGGGCGGCTTCTCCTCGGGTACGAGCTTCTACGACCGGAAGTCGACGGTCTACTACCCCTTCGATCTCGAAGGCGCCAAGGCGGAACTCGCCAAGGCAGGCCTGAAGGACAGCGACGGCGACGGCTTCGTCAATTTTCCTGCCGGCACCGCCGGCGGAAAGAATGTCGAGATCGTGATGCTCGTCAACAATGACTACACCACCGACAAGAGCCTCGCGGAGGGCGTCGTCGGCCAGATGGAGAGGCTAGGTCTTCGCGTTGTCCTGAACGGGTTGAACGGCGTCCAGCGCGACGCGTCCATGTATTCTGGCCGTTTCGATTGGATGGTCAGGCGCAATGATGAGGAGCTCACCTCGGTCGTACAGAACACCGAGCAACTGGCGCCGATCGGCCCACGCACAAGCTGGAACCATCGCGCTCCGGAAAACGGCCAGGTCGATCTGATGCCGTTCGAGAAGGACCTCGTCGACATCGTCAACAAGTTCGTCTCGGCGCAGGACAACGACGAGCGCGCCAGCCTGATGAAGCAGTTCCAGAAGATCTCGACGCAACACGTCTATACCGTCGGGCTGACCGAATATCCCGGCGCGCTGATCATCAACAACCGCTTCTCCAATATCCCGCAGGGAACGCCGATCTTCATGTTCAACTGGGCCGAAGATTCGATCATTCGTGAAAGGGTCTGGGTCGCTGTCGACAAGCAGCAGAAATATGAACTGTTCCCCGAACAGCTTCCCGGAAAGCCCGGCGACAAGGGTCCGACGAACTGAGTTTCCTCCCCTGACTTGAAAATTCCCGGCCGCGCTGCTGGCGCGGCCGGGACAAAGCCAGCGGCAAGGGGATAACTGAAACCGAGCGAGGAGAGAAACGGCCGATGCTGCGATTTCTGCTTATGCGCATAGCATCCGCATTACCGGTTCTCGCCATTTTGAGCGTGGTTACCTTCGCGATCATCCAGGCCCCGCCGGGCAACTATGCCGACTACATCCGCTTGCAGCTCATCAACCAGGGTGGAGCCTCCTTTGCCGAGGCCGATGCGCAGGCGAAGGCTTATAGCGTGGAGCATGGCCTCGATAAGCCGGTTCCGCTCCAATACCTGAACTGGATCGCCGGCATCGTCACCCGCGGCGACTTCGGCTACAGCCTGTATTACAACAAGCCCGTCGCCGACGTGGTGGGCGAGCGGCTGCCGCGCACGCTGCTGCTTGCGCTTGTCTGCCATCTCTTGGCTTCGGTGCTGGGCATCGGCTTTGGCATCTGGGCGGCGACCAGACAGTACAGCTGGATCGACAGTACGCTGTCAGCGATTTCCTTCCTCGGCATGACGGTGCCGCGCTTCCTGATGGCGCTGATCATCGTCTACCTGCTGGTCTTCCAGTTCAATGTGTCCGAGATCGGCAGCTTCTTTTCGCCGCAATTTGGCGGGGCGCCGTGGTCCTGGGCGAAGTTCGTCGATCTCGTCCGGCATGTCTGGCCGGTTGTCGCCATCGCCACCTTTGGCGGGCTCGCCTACAACATGCGGGTGATGCGCGGCAATTTGCTCGACACGCTGAACGCGCAATATGTCGAAACCGCTCGCGCCAAGGGTCTCAGCGGTGGTGCGGTCGTGATGCGCCATGCGGTGCCCAATGCGCTGCATCCGCTGGTCATGTATCAGGGCGTGGTGCTGCCCTATATGCTGACCGGCGAGATCGAGACTGCGATCATCTTTGCCCTGCCGACCGTCGGCCCGGCGATCGTCGGTTCGATGGCGGTTGGCGACGTCTATGTCACGGCGACCTTCATGATGGTGCTGTCGGCGACGCTGATCGTCGGCAACATCATCGCCGACATGCTGCTCGTCATGCTCGATCCGCGTGTGCGCCAATATGCAGGGTCCTGAGATGCTTGTGTTCGAGCCCTCGCTGCCGCCACTTGCCGAGGAGCCGGCCAAGATCAAGCCGCGCGGCAATGAGAGCTACATCGCACTCGTCTGGCGCCGCCTGAAACGGTCCTGGACCGGCATGGCCGGGCTCATCCTGGTCGCGTTTCTGGTGCTGCTGGCGGTGTTTGCCGACTTCTTCGCACCGATGGATCCCAAGGTGACCGATGTCGGCTTCGCCCCGCCGCAGATGATGAGCTTCCATGACAAGGACGGCAACTTCGTCTTCCAGCCACGCGTCTATGCCCTGGCGGATTCGGAAGACCTCGACCCGGTTACCTTCCAACCCGTCGTCGGGCCGGACTACGACCATCCGCGGCTGCTCGGCTTCTTCGTCAAGGGAGCGGAGTACAGACTGCTCGGCCTGCTTCCCGCGAACCGGCACTTCTTCGGCTCGACCGACGGCCAGCCGGTGCACTTCCTTGGCACCGACAAATTCGGCCGCGATGTGCTGGCTCGTGCGATTTATGGTTCGCGCATCTCGTTGATGATCGCATTGACCGTGGTTTTCATCGTCACCGTGATCGGCACGACGGTCGGCATGGTGTCGGGTTATTTCGGCGGCACATTCG
The DNA here is from genome assembly GCF_040319055.1 of Mesorhizobium sp. M0960. Classification (NCBI taxonomy): domain Bacteria; kingdom Pseudomonadati; phylum Pseudomonadota; class Alphaproteobacteria; order Hyphomicrobiales; family Phyllobacteriaceae; genus Mesorhizobium; species Mesorhizobium sp. M0960. The sequence continues at coordinate 218,856 of NZ_JAMYNN010000005.1, forward strand.
ATGTCTGGGTCCAGCGCTTCGTCGAACTGGTGCTCGCATTTCCGCAATTGCCGCTTTATCTGGCGCTAACGTCGCTGGTTCCGGTGACGGCGCCGACAAATGTCTTCCTGGCCTTCGTGATCGTCGTCATGTCGGCGCTTGGCTGGGCGCAGATGTCGCGCGAGGTGCGCGGCAAGACCCTGGCGCTGGCGCGAATCGACTACGTCCGTGCGGCGATGGCGGTCGGCGCCACGGATGGCCGCATCATCATGCAGCACATTTTCCCAAACGTGATGAGCCACGTGATCGTTGCCGTCACATTGGCGATCCCCAGTGTCGTCCTGCTCGAATCCTTCCTCGGTTTTCTCGGCTTCGCGGTGAAGCCGCCACTGATCTCCTGGGGGCTGATGCTGCAAGACACCGCCACCTATTCGGTCATTGGCACCTATCCCTGGATCCTCTCGCCGGTCGGCTTCGTGCTTGTCACCGTCTTCGCGTTCAACGCGCTTGGCGACGGACTGCGCGATGCAGTCGATCCTTATTGACGTGACATGATGCAACACGCGCTCGTCAAATCTTTCGCACCGCCTGTCCGGCTCGACCATGATGGACGTTCGGAAAACCCGGTCATCGATGCCCGCAACATCGCCGTCGATTTCAAGGTCGAGCACGGCATGGTGGAAGCGGTCAAGGACATCTCCTTCCAGCTCTATCGCGGCGAGACGATCGCCATTGTCGGCGAGTCCGGATCGGGCAAGTCGGTGACGGCGCGCACCGTCATGGGACTGTTGTCGAAGCGTGCGGTCGTGTCGCCGAAATCGACCGTCGAATACAATGGGGCGAACATCCTGAAATTTTCCGAGCGTGCCCGGCGCAAACTGCGCGGCGACCGCATCTCGATGATCTTCCAGGAACCGATGAGTTCGCTCAACCCGATCTACACGATCGGCAGCCAGATCGTCGAGGCGATACGGGTGCATCGCAAGATGAGCCGCAGGCAGGCCGAGGCAAGGGCGCTCGAGCTGCTGCAGCAGGTGCAAATTCCTGAGCCCCAGGCGCGGCTGAAGCAGTATCCGCACCAGCTTTCCGGCGGTCAGCGCCAGCGTGTGATGATCGCCATGGCGCTGGCCAACGATCCGGACGTGCTGATCGCCGATGAGCCGACGACGGCGCTCGACGTGACGGTTCAGGCGCAAATCCTCAATCTCATCCGCAACCTGCAGAAGAAACTGCGCATGGCGGTGATCCTGATCACGCACGACCTGACCGTGGTGCGGCAGTTCTCCGACTATGTCTACGTCATGCAGCATGGGGAGATGCGCGAGCACAATGTGACGGAGAAGCTGTTCGCCAATCCGCAGCATCCCTACACAGGCCACCTGCTTGCCTCCGAGCCGCGCGGCCAGGCAAATCCGTTGCCGGAAGGCGCCGACGTCATTCTTGAGGCCAAGGGTGTGCGCGTCTCCTTCATGCTGCGGCACGGCACGTTCATGAAGCCGGATCTGCGCGAACTTGTCGCCGTCGACAGCCTCAGCCTGACCCTCCGGCGGCACGAGACGCTGGGCCTCGTCGGCGAATCCGGATCGGGCAAGACCACGTTCGGCGAGGCGTTGCTCAGGCTCAACACCACGGACAGCGGCGAGATCTATTTCGATGGCCAGCCGATCCATGGCTGTTCGCGGGCGCAGATGCGGCCGCTGCGGTCGCGCATGCAGGTCGTCTTCCAGGACCCGTTCTCGGCGCTCAACCCGCGCATGACGATCGGCCAGATCATCGAGGAAGGGCTTGTCGTCAACCGCATCGGCGCCACGAGGAACGATCGGATCGAGCGGGTGCGCGAGGCACTGATCAGCGCCGGCATGCCGGGCGATATCCTGTCGCGCTTCCCGCACGAGTTTTCCGGCGGCCAGCGCCAGCGTATTGCGATTGCCCGCGCCGTCGCGCTCGAACCGGAATTCATCGTACTCGACGAGCCGACATCGGCGCTGGATCTCTCGGTCCAGGCGCAGATCATCGAACTGCTGCGCAAGCTGCAGCGCGAACGGGGCCTGAGCTACATCTTCATCTCGCACGATCTCAAAGTCGTGCGGGCGCTGTGCCATCGCGTCATCGTCATGCAGCACGGCCGGATCGTCGAAGAGGGGCCTGTCGACGAAGTCCTGTCCCATCCCAAAACCGCTTACACCGAACGGCTGGTCAAAGCCGCTTTCGAGGTAGCCTGATTGTTATGCCGGAGGTTATTGTGGCAAGAAATCCCAAGGTCGCTTTCATCGGAGCTGGCTCGACGGTGTTCATGAGGAACATCGTTGGTGACATATTGCAGCGTCCGGCTTTATCCGGCGCGACGATCGCACTGATGGACATCAATCCGCAAAGACTTGAAGAAAGTGCAATCGTCGTTGGCAAGTTGATCTCGACGCTTGGCGTAAAGGCCAAAGCCGAAACCTATTCGGACCAGCGCAAGGCGCTGGCGGGCGCCGATTTCGTCGTCGTCGCCTTCCAGATCGGCGGCTACGAGCCCTGCACGGTCACCGACTTCGAAGTTCCGAAGAAATACGGGCTGCGCCAGACCATCGCCGATACGCTCGGCGTCGGCGGCATCATGCGAGGCTTGAGAACCGTGCCGCATCTGTGGAAGATCTGCGAAGACATGCTCGCGGTCTGCCCGCAGGCTATCATGCTGCAATATGTCAACCCGATGGCGATCAACACCTGGGCGATCGCGGAGAAATACCCCGACATCAAGCAGGTCGGCCTCTGCCATTCGGTGCAAGGCACGGCAATGGAGCTGGCGCATGATCTCGACATTCCCTACGAGGAGATTCGCTATCGCTCGGCCGGCATCAATCACATGGCCTTCTACCTGAAGTTCGAGCATCGCCAGCCGGACGGCACCTATCGCAACCTCTATCCGGATCTGCTGCGCGCCTATAGCGAAGGGCGGGCGCCGAAGCCGGGGTGGAACCCGCGCTGCCCGAACAAGGTGCGCTACGAGATGCTGAAGCGCCTCGGTTACTTCGTCACTGAAAGCTCCGAACATTTCGCGGAATACACGCCCTATTTCATCAAGGACGGGCGCGAAGATCTGATCGAGAAATTCGGTATCCCGCTCGACGAGTATCCGAAGCGCTGCATCGAGCAGATCGAACGCTGGAAGGGGCAAGCGGAAGCCTATCGCTCGGCTGACAAGATCGAAGTGGAGCAGTCGAAGGAATATGCGTCCTCGATCATGAATTCGGTCTGGACCGGCGAGCCGTCGGTGATCTACGGCAATGTCCGCAACAATGGCTGCATCACGTCATTGCCATATAATTGCGCGGCCGAGGTGCCGTGCCTCGTCGACGCCTCCGGCATTCAACCCACCTTCATCGGCGACCTGCCGGTGCAGCTTACTGCGCTAATCCGCACCAATATCAACGTCCAGGAGCTGACGGTCCAGGCGCTGATGACCGAGAACCGCGAGCACATCTATCACGCGGCGATGATGGACCCGCACACGGCGGCTGAGCTCGACCTCGACCAGATATGGTCGCTGGTCGATGATTTGCTGGTTGCGCATGGCGATTGGCTGCCGGCCTGGGCGCGCGGAGCGCGCAGCGTTCGGGCGGCCTGAGGCGCAGGGCTGTCTATTTCACTCGCCTATGCCGACCATAAAGCCCGCTTTGAAAGCGGCGCGGCGTTGCCGGCCGATGTCTCGAAATCGAAGAGCTTCTGCGTCACCAGTGCAGCCGCCCCTCTTGCCCAGGAATTGTCCTCCCAGTCCAGCAGCATTGGCGGTGCTTGTCGAAAGGTGTTTTGCCCGAGCATCACCCGCATCGGGCCAAACAGCGCGTCGCCAAACGATACCGCTTCACCGCCGACAACAATGACCTCCGGGTCGGTGATGTTGACAAGATTGGCGAGATGCCGGCCGATGCCACGTCCGGCTTCTTCGAGAATGGCGACGGCTCGCGGTTCGCGGTCTGCCAAGGCTTCCATAAGGGTCGCTTTGCAATCCGCTTCGTCGTGCCCGGTGGCTTCGCGCCATGTGCGCAGGATCGCCGGCTCGGCGTAATAGGCCATCAGGCAGCCGCGTTTTCCGCACTCGCAAAGGCGGCCGTTCTCCTCATAGGAGGTGTGACCGAATTTGCCGGCAGCACCGTTCGCACCGCGATAGAGTTTGCCTTCGAAGACGAGCGCACAGCCGATCCCGACGCCGATCGCCAGCACCGCCATATTGCGGTGCTGGCGTCCGAGGCCGAAGAGTTGCTGGGCAATGGCGTAGGCATTGGTGTCGTCCTCAAGCCACACGGGGACGTCCACCCGTTCGGCCAGCATCGGGCCAAGGGGAACGTTGTCCCAGTTATAGCGATTGCTGCGGATACACACGGCCTTCTGGTTGTCTATAACGCCAGGCATTGAAACGCCGATCCCGGCAAGCTTGGCGCCGGGCCGATCGACAATCGCAATCAGCTCCGGCACCGCCTTGGCCAACGCCTTTGTAATACGGTCGGGATCGCTGTCCGAGAGCTTGACGCGCATGGAACCCAGCGGATTGGTCGCAAGATCGGTGACCACGCATTCGACCGACCCGACCATCAGCTTGAAACCTATGGCGAGGCCGTTTGCGTAGTTGATATCCACCGGGATAGGGCGGCGCCCGGCCGAGCCCACGACTGTCTTGCCCTCGATCAGCAGGCCATCCTCGATGAGGTCCGCCACGACGAAGGTGACGGCCGCCGGACTGAGGCCGGTAACGGACGCTATGTCGGCCCGGCTGCGCGGACCCTCCTGCCGCAAGAGATTGAGGATCAGTCTCCGGTTCATCGCCCGGGTCGTGCTCGGGTCACCCTTGAGCTTCACGGATTTATTCCTTAATTTTGTAAATTAATTATTGCCTCTCGATCAAACATATGCGTAAGTTTGCCCAACTGTTCAACACCCGAACCGGGGTTAACGAAAATAATCCGGTTCATACCGGCAGCCACCGCGCTCTGAAGGAGCGGGCAAGCATGTTGTCTTGCCCGGGAGATGCGTTGTCGGGTTCGCACAGCGCCGGGTGAGGGGGACGACCGCGTCGGCCGCGATGCCGGGCAGAATTAACAACAAGGGAGGAGTGACAATGACGTTCAAGTGGATCGAAAAGCCGTCGACGCGGCGCAATTTCCTTAAGGGAGCCGGTGGCGTTTCCGCCGCGGTGCTCACGGGCTTTCCAATGCCGGCACTCAGCCAGTCGAGCGAAGTCACCATCATTTCAGATGAAAACAATGCCGATGCCCTGCAGATTTTGCGGCGCATCGCGGCCGATTTCGAGAAGCAGTCAGGCACCAAAGTTGTGATCAACAACATGGATCACGAGGCCCACAAGACCGCGATCCGCAACTACCTTGTGGCCGGCGCGCCGGATGTCTGCTTCTGGTTCTCCGGAAACCGCATGCGTGCCTTCGTCAACCGCGGCCTGTTCGACGACATTTCGGATCTGTTCGAGAAGGAAAAATACAAGGACGTGCTGGGTGCTACGACCGGTGCCGTCACGGTCGACGGCAAGCAGTATGGACTGCCGACCGGCGGCACGATGTGGGGCATGTTCTATCGCAAGGACGTCTTTGCCGAGCACGGACTTACGGTACCGGCGACCTGGGACGAATTCCTCGCTTACGGCCAGAAATCCAAGGCCGCCGGCCTAATCCCCGTCAGCATCGGCACCAAGGAACTCTGGCCGGCGGCCGGATGGTTCGATCAGATGAACCTGCGCATCAATGGTCTCGACAAGCACTTCGCCTTGATGAACGGCAAGATGGCCTATACCGACCCGGCGCTGAAGCCTGTTTTCGACCACTGGGAGGAGCTGATCAGGCAGGGTTTCTTCACGCCGGATCAAACCTCGTTCGGCTGGCAGGAGGCCGGCGCCTTCCTCGCCCAGAAGAAGGCCGGCATGATGAACCTCGGTGCCTTCGTGAAGGCTACTTTCCCTGAGCAGGATCTCGAGCAGCTGACATTCGCGCCTTTCCCGAAGATTGACGCCGCCCTCGACCGCTACGAAGAATTCTCGGTCAATTCGGTCCACATCCCGGCCAACGCCAAGAACAAGGCGGGTGCCCGCGAGTTCCTCGCCTTCTTTTACCAGCCGGAAAATTTCGGCCCCTATCTGGAACCTGGCGGCAACGTTCCGCCGCGCAACGACCTTCCAGCCAGCAAGGACCCGCTGGTCAACGCGGCTGTGGAAAGCCTCAAGACGGTGGCCGGCACGTCGCAATATTACGACCGCGACACCGATCCCGACATGGCCCAGGCGGGTCTGGTCGGTTTCCAGGAATTCATGGCCAAGCCGGAGCGCCGGGATGCCATTCTTCAGCGACTCGAGGGAACCCGTCGCCGGATCTTCAAGATCTAGCGCCTCCCAGCCGAGGGGAGCGGGGTCTTGCCCGCTCCCCGATGCGTTCCGGTGAATGAGGTCTCCCAAAATGACGAAGCTTTGGCGCCGCCATCGCTGGTGGCTGACACCGACACTTCTGATCCTGCCCGCTGCTGTGCTGTTTTCCGTCGTCATTCTGGCCTCTGCGGTCGAGAGCCTATGGATCAGCCTGCACGAATGGGACGGCTTCAGCCCGATGGTCTGGATCGGCCTTGGCAACTACCGCGAATTGTTCGCCGACCCGCAGTTCTATGTTTCGCTGAAGAACAATCTGATCTGGCTGGTGATGTTCATGCTGGCGCCGCCGCTCGGCCTCGCCATCGCGCTGCTCGTCAGCCAGAAAATCCGCGGCATGCGCCTGCTCAAGTCGCTGTTCTTCATTCCGCTGGTGCTGGCTTCGGTTGCCGTCGGCGTTGTCTTCACCTGGGTCTATACGCCGGAATTCGGACTTCTCGCCCTGATCTTCCGCACCTTCGGCGCGACCGCCCCGGCAGTGCTGTCGGATGAAAACTTCGTCACCTTCGCCGTCGTGATCGCAGCGTTGTGGCCGCAGATCGCCTTCTGCATGGTGCTCTATCTCGCCGGCCTCAACAATCTCAGCGAGGACCTGATCGGCGCCGGGCGGGTCGACGGCGCCAGGGGCTGGAACATGCTGCGCCACATCGTGTTGCCGCAGCTGACACAGGTCACCTTTATCGCCATCGCTGTCACCGTCGTCGGCGCACTGCGTTCCTTCGACATGGTCTCGGTGATGACCAGCGGCGGCCCCTTCGGTTCGTCCGAGGTGCTTGCCTATCAGATGTTCGAGCAGTCCATCTTTTCCTACCGCTTCGGCTATGGCGCGGCCATTGCCTCGGTGCTGTTCGTGATCATGGCGGTCTTCATCGCCTGGTACCTGACGCGGATGATCCGCGCCGATGAAAGGGGCGGCTGATGTTTCCCCGCCCGATTCCCGAAACTGCTATTTGGCAGCGTCGCCTCTATGTCGTGCTGGTGGTCGGCATCCTGATTGTCTGGCTGGCGCCGCTCTTTGCCATCATTCTTACCTCGTTCCGCTCTACGCAGGATGTCATGGGCGGCAATCTGTGGGGCTGGCCGACCCAATTCGGCCTGGTCGACAACTACACGGCAGTCTTCACCCAGACGCCGATGGCCCGCTACTTCCTCAACAGCCTGACGATCACCATCCCCTCGGTGATCGGCGTTCTCATCTTGAGCACGCTCGCCGGGTTCGTGCTCGCCCGTTACCGATTTCGCGGCAACATGCTCGTCTTCGCCCTGTTCGTCGGCGGAAACTTCCTGCCGCACCAGATCATGATGATCCCGGTCCGCGATCTCATGGTGCGGCTCAACCTCTACGACACGATGTCGGCCCTGATCATCTTCCACATCGCCTTCCAGACCGGGTTTGCAACACTGTTCATGCGCAACTTCATCGCCGCCTTGCCGGGAGAGCTGTTTCAGGCAGCCAGGGCCGAGGGCGCGACACCGTTTCAGACATTGGTACACGTCGTCGTCCCACTGGTACGGCCGGCTCTCGCGGCGCTTGCCATCCTGCTCTTCACCTTCATCTGGAACGATTATTTCTGGGCGGTCGTGCTCACCATCAGCGATACCGTAAAACCGGTCACCGCCGGCCTTGCCAATCTGCGCGGCGAATGGGTCTCGGCCTGGAACTTGATCTCGGCTGGAACCATCGTCGTGGCTTTGCCACCAGTCGCCATGTTCTTCCTTATGCAGAAGCACTTCATCACCGGCCTCACAATGGGAGCGGTCAAGGGATGAACGACAATGGCTTCAAGGCGTCGCCCATCCGATTCGAAACCGATTTTGCAAGCAGGGCTCCATGACCAGTCTTGAACTCCGGCAGATACAAAAGAATTATGGCACCTATCATGCACTGCGCGGCATTGATCTCAGCGTCGAACAGGGCGAGTTCATTGTCACCGTCGGGCCGTCCGGTTGTGGCAAGTCAACGCTGTTGAAGATCATTGCCGGGCTTGAAACCGTTTCGACCGGTGAAATTCTCATCAACAACCGTGATGTCACCACCACCGAGCCGGGTGAGCGCGGCATTGCCATGGTTTTTCAGTCTTATGCGCTTTACCCGCATATGACCGTCGCCGAGAACATGGGTTTCGGCCTGCGCATGGCGCATCGCCCCAAGGCCGAGATCGATGCCGCCGTGCTGCGAGCCGCCAAGATCCTTCGCATTACCGACCAGCTCGACAAGCGGCCGAAACAGCTTTCCGGCGGCCAGCGTCAGCGTGTGGCGATTGGCCGTGCCATAACCCGCTCGCCCGACGTGTTCCTGTTCGACGAACCGCTATCCAACCTTGACGCAGCGCTGCGCACGCAGATGCGCGTCGAGCTTTCCGATCTGCACGCCAGGCTCGGCGCCACCATGGTCTATGTCACGCACGACCAGACCGAGGCGATGACAATGGCGAGCCGTATCGTCGTGCTCAATCGCGGCTCGGTCGAGCAGGTGGGCGCTCCGCTCGAACTCTACCGCAATCCGGCCAATCTCTTCGTCGCGGGCTTCCTCGGCGCACCCCGAATGAATTTTTTCGAAGTGACCGTCGCCGCTGTCTCCGGCGGCGCCGCCACGCTGTCGACCGCCGGTCTTTCTCCTTTGGCTGTCGAACTGACGGAAGCGGCATCCGTACAGGTCGGCGATAGGGTGACAATGGGGATTCGGCCGGAGAGCATCAGCCTGGCCGCGGAAGGGACAGCGAGTTTTGCAGGACGGGTGCGGCTGGTCGAGCATCTCGGCCGCGAGACCATCCTCTATGCCGACGCCGGCCCGCTGCAATGCGTCAGTTCTGAAAGCGGCAGCGGCAACTTCACCGTCCAGATCGGCCATGCGAGCGCTGTCTCTGCCGACGCGACCGTCGGCTTAAAGGTCGAGCCGCGTGACGTCTATCTCTTTTCCTCTGTCGATGAGCGGACCATCAGTGCCCGTAAACCCACCATCACCGACTGACCTGCAGGAGTATCCTTCGTGAACAAGACTTCAAACGGCCGCGCCCTGTCGGTCTGGCGGACGATCCAGACCGACCGCTTTCTGGTCGGCGCGCCGCATTACCCCGAGCATGTGGACGAGAGTTACTGGGACAATGACGCCAGGCGCATGGCCGAGGCCGGCTTCAACGTCGCCCGCCTCGGCGAATTCGCCTGGCACATTTTCGAACCGCGTGAAGGCACCTTCGATTTCGACCTGTTCGACCGGGCAATCGAGGGCCTCGCGCGTCGCGGCGTCAACACGATCCTGTGCACGCCGACCGCCACCCCGCCGCGCTGGCTGACCGCAAAGCATCCGGAAATCCTGCGGCTTGATGGAAATGGCCGGTCGATGGGCCACGGCTCGCGCCAGTATGCCGACACCAGCAGCCCGGTGTTTCGCGACTATAGCCGCAAGATTACCAGGGCGATGGCGGACCACTACCGCGACAATGCAAATGTCATAGGCTGGCAGACCGACAACGAACTCAACACCAGCATGCCGGAATCCTATTCGCCGTCGGCATTGAAGGAATTCCAGGCTTATCTCCAGGAAACCTACAAGACGATAGACAGGCTGAACTTCGCCTGGGGTGGCGATTTCTGGGCGACGGCTTACGGCGATTTCAGGGAAATTGTCTTCCCGCTGGATTTTTCCCCGTCCTTTCCCGGTCCCGGTCACCTCCAGGACTACCACCGTTTTCTCGCGTTTTCGACAGCACGGTTCCAGCACGACCAGGTCGAGATCCTGAGAGCCACGAATGCCGGTTGGTTCATCTTCCACAATCTCGGCGGATTGCGCGATATCGATTTTCGAGGCCAGTTCTCCACCGATCTCGACTTTGTCGGCTACGATATCTACCCGTTCCTCTATGACGAGTTCTTTCGCCTCGGCAACCACGCCAAGATCCAGGCACTGCATCTCGACATCTGCAGGGGATTTTCCGGCAACTACATAGTGCCGGAACAACAGTCGGGTTTTGGCGCCCAGCCGGGCTTCTGCACGCTGACGCCGGAGCCGGGCGAAATGCGACGCATGGCGATGTCGTCGGTTGCGCGTGGCGCCGATGGCATCATGTTCTTCCGCTGGCGTCCCGCGCATTTCGGCGCCGAGATATACTGGATGGGCATCATCGATCACGATGATGTCGCTCGCCGCCGCTATGACGAAGCGAGGCAGTTCGCCACCGAGATGATGGCGCTTAAAGACAAGATCCTAGGCACCCATGTGCGGATGGATGTCGGCATCGCCGGCTCGGACTTCGACAATCAGGAAGCCCACAAAACCTTCCCGATCGGCTTGCCAAGCCCGCAGGACGACGCAACCTTGCTGCATCAGTATTGCTATGACCGCGGCATCGCCTGCGGCTTCATCCACCCGGAAGACGATCTGTCGAAGCTCAAGGTGTTCTACGTGCCGCATTGGGTGATCTGGAAGGACAGCTGGACCGAGCGGCTGCAAGTCTTTGCCGAAAATGGCGGTACCGTCATCGTTGGCGCGCGCACGGGAACCCGCGACGAAAACAACCACGTCATCCGCGAGACAGCGCCGGGCCGGTCGCTGTCGAAGCTGACCGGTGTTCGCGTCGAGGATTTCGGGCGGCTGGCGGCACCTGGGGCCAATGGCCTGTTCAACACCATGTCGCGCTCCGGCGGGCTCGTCATTCCCCCTGACAGACCGGCCGAATCCAGCCGCCGCATCCGTCGTTATACCTTCGGCAACCACGAGTTCGATGCCGGTTATTTCTATGAGAACCTCGCAGTCGAACCGGAAGTCGAAATTATCGGGGTTTGGTCGAACCGCTACGCGGTGGGAGCGCCTGCAATCACTTCCCGCGCCGTCGGCAAGGGCCGTGTGCTCTATGTCGGCACCTACCTGACTCCGGAACTGACGGCTCAGCTCGCAACCCGCACTTTCGCCGACGCGAACGTGGAGCCTCTGGTTCCGGATCTGCCGGACGGCGTCGAGGTGACGATGCGCGAGAATGATGAACGCCAGCTTCTGTTCATGCAAAACATCAAGGACACGCCGGTTGCGGTAACCGGCGTTCCCGCCGGCAGCAACCTGCTCGACGGCAAAAGGCCTGTCTCCGGAGTGCTGACCCTGGACGGCTATGGCTGTGCTATCATCGAATTGATCTGAGCGTTGTCGCGGACGTTAGCCATACGAAACCTGAGTACTCTTTTGATCCTGGAATTCGACCGGCATCGGCAGCACGCCGGCATCGATCCACATCGAACCGGCGCTTAGACATGCGCAAGGAACGGCCGGCGCACTGCTGTTGCTCCCATTCAACGACGGCAGTTACACTACGGGCGCGACCATCGAGATCGATGGCGGCATCTCGTTTCATCGTTGTGAGCGCCATGAATTTCGACATCCCCGTCCGCACCGAGGCCTTCCGCAGCCGGATCGCCGATTTCGTCGAGCGCGAAATCCTGCCGCTCGAGGCAGACAAGGCTTCCTATGACGGCCATGGCAACATCGCGCTGCCGCTGCTCGAAACGCTGCGGCCAAAGGCGAAGGCGGCTGGCCTGTGGTGCCTGCAGTTGAAACCCGAGACTGGCGGGGCGGGCCTTTCCAAGGTGGATATAGCTGTCTGCTATGAGGCGATGAACCGCTCGATCTTCGGTCCGGTCGTGTTCAATTCCGCGGCTCCCGACGACGGCAACATGATGGTGCTGGAACGGTTGGGGACGCCGGAGCAGAAACAGAGATGGCTGAAGCCGATCGTCGATGGCAAGGTGCGCTCGGCTTTCGCAATGACGGAACCGCATCCGGGCGGCGGGTCGGACCCGTCGATGATCATGACCAGAGCCGAGCGGCGCGGCGACAGATATGTCGTCAGCGGCCGCAAATGGTTTATCACCGGGGCGCAAGAGGCGAGCCATTTCATCCTTGTCGCACGCACCTCGCACGATCCGCGTCACGGCCTTTCGGCCTTGCTGTTCCACAAGGACCAGCCGGGCTGGCGGATCCTGCGGCGCATCGAGATCATGGGACCGGAGGAACATGGCGGCCATTGCGAGCTGGAATTCGACGGGCTTGAAATCCCGGTCGAGGACGTGCTTGCCGGCGAAGGCAGCGGCCTCAGGGTTACCCAGGTCCGGCTCGGTCCAGCGCGGCTCACCCATTGCATGCGCTGGCTCGGCCTTTCCAAGCGCTGCATCGAAATCGCGCGCGCTTATGCCGCCGAGCGTAGCGGCTTCGGGCAGCTTTTGGCCGACCGCGAGAGTATCCAGCTGATGCTCGGCGACCTTGCCATGCGCATCGAGATCGGTCGCTTGCTGGTGATGAAGGCGGCCTGGGAGCTCGATCGCGGCGGCTTTGCCCGCAAGGAGGTCTCCATGGCCAAGATCCAGGTCGCCAACGTGCTGCATGACGCTGCCGACGTGGCGATCCAGATCAACGGCGCCCGTGGCTATTCGAAAGACACTGTACTCGAATGGATCTACCGCTACGCCCGCCAGGCTCGCCTGGTCGACGGCGCCGACGAGGTTCACAAGATGGTGCTCAACCGCTTCCTCAACGAGGAAGGTACAGGCTTCTGGCGCTGGCATGTCGAAGCCGGCACGCAAGATGACACAGGTCGCGGCGGGAACCGCTGAGCCGGCAATGAGGACGGATTTCGATCCAGCAAGCCTGCAGGATTTTCTGAGAGCGCATTTTGGCGATGGCCAGATGTCGCTTGAGCGGATCGTCGGCGGCCAATCCAACCCGACCTATTTCGTCGACTACGGCGGCCGCCGCATGGTGCTGCGCAAGAAACCTCCGGGACCGATCCTGCGCGGCGCTCATGCCGTCGATCGCGAATATCGGGTGATCGAAGCGCTAGCGGCGACAGAGGTGCCGGTGCCACGGCCGGTGCTCTTTCACGACGGCGACGAGCCGCTCGGCACGCCGTTCTATCTGATGCAGCGGCTTGACGGCCGGGTGTTCCACGATGGCTCGTTGCCGGGACTGGCGCCGGACGAGCGGCGCGGCATCTATTTTGGCATGGCCGAGGCGCTGGCAAAGCTGCACGCAGTGCGGCCGGAAGAGGTCGGGCTCGGCGATTATGGCCGTCCCGGGAACTATTTTGAACGACAGATCGCGCGCTGGACCAGACAGTTGCGGGAATCGCCGAGCGAGCGCATCACCGCGCTCGAAGCCGTCGCCGAATGGCTGCCGCGACATCTTCCGCCAGATGACGGCCACGTCTCGATCGCGCATGGCGACTTCCGTTTCGGCAATCTCATCTTCCATCCCGAGCGGCCCGAAGTGATCGGCATACTCGACTGGGAGTTATCGACGCTTGGCAATCCGCTTGCCGATCTCGGCTTCTGCTCGATGCCCTGGCATTCCTCGCCTGACGAATATGGCGGCATCTTCGGTCTCGATCAGGCAGCGCTCGGCATTCCGACACAGCGCGAATTCCTCGATCATTACTTCGCCCACGCGGTGCCGACGGCGCCGCTGCAGCGGTTCCATCTGGTGTTTGCCATGTTCCGCTTTGCGGTGATCTTCGTCGGCATCGCCGACCGCGTGCTGGCCGGCAGCGCGGTTGCGGCCGATGCGGCCGACGTGGCACCGCTGGCCGGCCGTTTTGCTGCACGCGCCATGGAAGTCATCGACGGCGCGCGGCCCTGGTGAGGAGAGGCTGGCAATCGGCTAAGCGAGCCGCACGCGATACGCGTTCAGTTCATTCGAACTTCCGGTTCCGCCAGCAGCGGAATCTCCAGGCCACGCCGCAAGCCGGTGGCGACGACCGACACCCTGAATTTTCCGGCGAGTGCCTTGTCGAAGATGGCGCCGACGATGATGTCGGCATCGTTGTCGACCTCCTCGCGGATGCGGGTAGCCGCTTCATCGACCTCGAACAGCGTCATGTCCATGCCGCCCGATATCGAGACAAGGACGCCCTTGGCGCCCATCATCGAAGCTTCGTCGAGCAGCGGGTTGGCGATTGCCGCTTCCGCCGCCTTCCTGGCACGGCCTTCTCCGGCGGCCTCGCCGGTTCCCATCATGGCGCGGCCCATGTCGCGCATCACCGACTTCACATCGGCGAAGTCGAGATTGATCAGCCCTTCCTTGACGATCAGATCGGTGATGCAGCCGACACCTGCATAGAGAACCCGGTCGGCCATGGCGAATGCGTCGGCGAACGTGGTTCTGGCGTCGGCGATCCTGAACAGGTTCTGGTTGGGGATGACGATGACGGTATCGGCGCTTTCGCGCAGGCGCTCGATGCCGTCATCGGCAGCGTGCATGCGGCGCCTGCCTTCGAAGACGAATGGCTTGGTGACGACGGCGACGGTCAGTATTCCAGCTGCCCGCGCTGCCTGCGCTATAACAGGCGCGGCACCTGTTCCGGTTCCACCTCCCATGCCGGCGGTCACGAAGCACATATGCGTTCCAGCAAGGTGATCCATGATCTCGTCGATGGATTCCACGGCCGCGGCACGGCCGACCTCGGGCAGGGACCCGGCCCCCAGACCTTCGGTGATATGAGCGCCCAACTGGATCAGCCTCGTTGCCTTCGACATGGCAAGGGCCTGGGCATCGGTGTTGGCGACGATGAATTCCGCGCCCTGCAGGCCTTCGGCGATCATGTTGTTGACGGCGTTGCCGCCGCCGCCGCCGACCCCGACGACGGTGATCTTAGGCCTCATCTCCGAGATTACCGGCCTCGTCGCGGTGTTCATTGCCGTTCTCCCTGGATACGCCGAGTGGTCGCTGGAAGCTTGTCCCGGGCGCACTGCGAAAACTTTGAACCGGGCAGTGCGAATCAGAACAGCCCAGAATGCAGGGAATCAGAGCGCGGAGCGGGCTGCAAGTGCGCGATGTGCCTCTTAGGCGACTTGCGCCTGAAAGTTCACGCAATGCGCCTCAGATCGTGGCGCGGGCGCCGCACGCTACAACTTCGGCGCGAGGCGCTGCGCGACATGATCGGCAATCGCCAGGCAGGAGGTCAGGCCGGGGCTTTCGATGCCGAACAGGTTGAGCAGGCTGTCCACGCCATGCACCGCCACGTCCTGGATGACGAAGTCGGCATTGGCCTCACCGGGACCGGACAGTTTTGGCCGGATGCCGCTATAGGCGGGCTGCAGGCTGCCATCGGCCAGGTCCGGCCAGTATTTGCGGATCTCGCTGTAGAAGCGCTCGCCACGAGCTGGATCGACGCGATAGTCGAGTTGATCAGTCCATTCGACGTCCGGCCCGAAGCGGGTGACGCCGTCGAGATCGAGCGTCAGATGAACACCGAGTCCGCCTGGTTCGGGTACTGGATAGATCAGCCGCGAGAAGGGCGCCCGGCCGGCCACCGAAAAATAATTGCCTTTGGCGTAATGGAGCTTTGGCACGAACTGCTGATCTAGCCCTTCAAGCGAGCGGGCAAGCGCTGCGGCGCTAAGCCCGGCCGCATTGACGAAGCGTGTGGTAGCGATCTCGAAGCGCTCGCCGCCGGTAGCGTCCACCGTGTCGAGCACGACGCGGCCCGCTTCGATGCGGCCGGCGGCGACGCGGGTGTTGAGGCTGAGTGCCGCCCCGTGCTCCTCGGCATCAGCCAGCAAGGCAAGCATCAGGGCATGGCTGTCGACGATCCCGGTGGCCGGCGACAGCAGCGCCGCCGTACACTTGAGGCTGGGCTCCAGCGCATGTGCCTCGGCTTCGCGCAACGGCACCAGGTCGCCGGCGCCGCAAGCGCGCGCATTGGCCCGGATCGAGGCGAGCACCGGCTCCTGTTCGGCATTCGTAGCGACGATGAGCTTGCCGCAGCGCAAATGCGGGATCGCACGCTCGTCGCAGTAGCGATAGAGCCTTTCCCGGCCCGCCACGCAGAACCGGGCTTTCAGCGATCCAACTGGATAGTGGAGGCCGGCATGGATGACCTCGGAATTGCGCGAACTCGTCCCGGTGCCGATGGCGCTCTCGGCTTCCAGCACCAGCGTGTCGATGCCGCGCTGCGCCATCTCTCGCGCGATCGCCAGGCCAACGACGCCGGCGCCGACGACAATGCAGTCGACACGGTCCACGATCAGGTCAAGCCGAAGTTCTGCATGCGTCCATCCATCCGCTGGCCCTGTCGAAAGCGCTTGACACTATATCGTTCGAGAAAGATGCATCAAACCGCATAATGCACGGGGACCTGCCGAGCCGGACCGGCGGCGGAACTGTTTCTGCGTGCAGCACAGGAGCCGTCATGGACGCACGACCGAATTCGCCCGAAGCCCGCGACATAAGCTATCACATGCATGGCTACACCAACGCCCGCAAGCATCAGGAGGCAGGGCCGCTCGTCATCGAGAAGGGCGACGGCATCTATGTCGAGGACCTCGCCGGCAACCGCTATATCGAGGCAATGGCCGGGCTTTGGAGCGTCGCGGTCGGTTTTTCGGAGAGGCGGCTGGTCGATGCGGCGGTACGGCAAATGTCGAAGCTGCCTTACTATCACGACTTCGGCTCCAAATCGCATTCGCCGCTGATCGATCTCGCCGAGAGACTGGTGCAGATGGCGCCGGTGCCGATGAGCAAGGCGTATTTCACCAATTCCGGCTCCGAGGCCAACGATACGGCCATGAAGATGATCTGGTACCGGTCGAATGCGCTCGGCCAGCCGGCGCGCAAGAAGATCGTCAGCCGCAAGAAGGGCTATCACGGCGTCACCATTGCCTCGGCGAGCCTGACCGGACTGCCCAACAACCACATCTCGTTCGATCTGCCGATCGCCAATGTGCTGCATACCTCGACACCGCACCATTGGCGCGAGGCGCTGCCGGGTGAAAACGAAGAGCAGTTTTCGAGCCGGCTCGCCGACGAGCTGGAAAAGCTGATCCTGGCCGAAGGACCGGAAACCATCGCCGCCTTCTTCGGCGAACCGATCATGGGTGCTGGCGGCGTCATTGTTCCGCCTTCCGGCTACTGGGAAAAGATCCAGGCGGTGCTGTCGAGATACGACATCCTGCTGGTCGCCGACGAGGTGATCTGCGGCTTCGGCAGGACAGGTGAGATGTTCGGCTCGCAGACCTTCGGCATCAGGCCCGACATCATGGTGCTGTCGAAACAGATCTCTTCGTCCTATCTGCCGATCTCGGCCTTGCTGATCAACGACAAGGTGTTCCAGCCGATTGCCGACGAAAGCAATCGTATCGGCACCTTCGGCCACGGCTTCACCGGCGGCGGCCATCCTGTTGCGGCAGCGGTCGCGCTCGAGAACCTGAAGCTGATCGAGGAGCGCGACCTTGTCGGCAATGCGCGTGCGGTCGGCGCGCATATGCAGAAGCGGCTGCGCACGCTCGCTTCGCACCCGCTTGTCGGCGAGGTGCGCGGCATCGGCCTGATCGCGGCGGTCGAACTGGTCGGCGACAAGGCGAACAAGGCGCCGTGGGGGAAGACCGGTGAACTGGGCGGGCTCGTCAACGGCTTCATGCAGCAGAACGGCGTCATCTCGCGCAATATGGGCGATGCGCTGGCTTTCTGCCCGCCGCTGATCATCACCGAGCCGCAGGTCGACCAGGTGATCGACGCGTTTGAAAGATCGCTCGAGGCTGCCGTCAAGCAGGTCCGATCGCCAAGCTGATCGCGCTATTTAGCGATGCCGACCGCATCCGGCACGACGACCAGCTTGCCAACGAAATCCTTGGCGATGAAATCGGCTTGGGCGCGATGGAAATCGGACAGCTTGTAGACGCCGCCGACCAGCGGCCGGATCTTCTTCTCCTCGATGTAGCGCACGATGCGGCGGAAATCCGCCCGTGTGCCCTGGCTCGAGCCATGCAGTTGCAGCTGTTTCAGATACATGGTGCGCAGATCTAGCTGCACGACGGGGCCGGCAATTGCACCAGCCGTGGTGTAGCGGCCTTCCGGCCTCAAGATGCGCAGGAGGTCGTTGAAGATCGCGCCGCCGACCAGATCGGCGACGACGTCGATCGGCTGGCCCCCGGTCGCCGCGCGAACGGCGGCCGGCAGATCGGCAACGCCACGGGTGATCACCGCCTCGGCGCCGATATCACGCACCGCCTTTTCCTTGCCCTTGCCGGCAATGGCATAGGGAATGGCGCCGCGTGCCCGCGCCAGCTGCACGATGCCTGAGCCGACGCCGCCCGAGGCGCCGGTGACCAGCACCCGCTCGCCGGCTTTCAACGCGGCGCGTTCCAGCATCTGCTCGCCGGTGAGATAGGCGCAGCAGAAAGTGGCAAGCTCGACATCGGTCAGATCGGTATCGACGACATGGGCGTTTTCGGACGGTACTGCCTGGTATTCGGCATAGCCGCCGTCGCGGCCATGGCCCATATAGTCGATGTCGGCGAGTGAATCGTCGTCGCGATTGTAGATGGAGAAATCGACCATCACCCGCTCGCCGATGCGAGCCGGCGACACGCCGTCGCCGACGGCAACGATGTTGCCGACCGTGTCGGTGCCCTGGATGCGCGGGAAGGTCAGCGTATTGCCCTGTCGACGCCAGGTCGACACAGCGGCGGCATCCTCCTCAGTGCCATACGCGCCCTGTCGCACCCAGACATCGGTGTTGTTCATACCGCAAGCGGTGACCTTGACCAGCACCTCACCCGGGGCGGGCGAGGGTACTTTGACGTCGGTGCGGTAGACGAGCTTTTCCGGTCCGCCGTGCCCGATCAACTGCACGGCGGCCATGGTGGCGGGGATGGTCTTGGTCATGGCATTCATGTCGGTTCTTCAGATGTTGGCATGTCGGTTCTTCAGATGTTGGCAAACACGCTCTTCACCGCATCGGCCGTCTTGGAGACGACGATGTCTGCCTCTTCCCGCGTCAGGCAGAGCGGCGGCGCAAAACCGAGAATGTCGCCCTGCGGCATGGCGCGGCCGATGACGCCGCTTGCCGCAAGCGCGGTCGCGATCTGCGGACCGATCTTCTGCGAGGCATCGAAGAACACGCGATCGTTCTTGTCGGCGACGAACTCGATTGCCGCCAGCATGCCGTCGCCGCGCACCTCGCCGACGTTTTTGTGGCCACCGACGGCTTTCGTCAGCTCGGCGCGGAAATAGGCGCCGGTCTCGCCGGCGTTCCGTACCAGGTCCATCTCGTCGATCAGTTCCAGGTTGGCGACGCCGGCGGCGACGCAGATCGGATGCGCCGAATAGGTCCAGCCATGGCCGAGCGAGCCGAGCTTGTCGGAACCCTGCACCAGCACCTGCCAGACCTTGTCGGAGACGATGACTCCGGAGAGCGGCGCATAGGCCGAGGTCAGGCCTTTGGCGATGGTAATCAGGTCGGGCTTGATGCCGTAATGGTCGGAGCCGAACATGGTGCCCAGCCGGCCGAAGCCGGTGACGACCTCGTCGGCAACCAGCAGCACGTCGTACTTCTTCAGCACCGCCTGGATCTTCTCCCAGTAGCCGGCCGGCGGCGGCACGATGCCGCCGGTGCCGAGGATCGGCTCGCCGATGAAGGCGGCGACCGTTTCCGGCCCTTCGGCCAGGATCATCTCCTCGAGCTTGTCGGCGCAGTATTGCGAAAACTGCTCCTCGCTCAGCGAGCGGTCGGCGCGGCGGAAATAGTAGGGCGCCTCGGTGTGCAGGACCGGCGCACGCGGCAGGTCGAAGGCGTTGTGGAAAAGGTCGAGGCCGGTCAGCGATCCGGTCATGATGCCGGAGCCGTGATAACCGCGCCAGCGCGAGATGATCTTCTTCTTCTCGGGCCGGCCGAGCACGTTGTTGTAGTACCAGATCAGCTTGATGTTGGTTTCGTTGGCGTCGGAACCGGAGAGGCCGAAATAGACCCTCGACATGCCTTGCGGCGCGCGGTCGATGATCATCTTGGAAAGCGTGATCGATGCCTCGGTGCCGTGGCCGACATAGGCATGGTAATAGGCGAGGTTCTTGGCCTGTGCGGCGATGGCGTCGGCGATCTTCTGGCGGCCATAGCCGACATTGACGCAGTAGAGCCCGGCGAAGGCGTCGATGCTCTTCTTACCGGTATTGTCCCAGATGGTGACGCCTTCGCCACCGGCAATCACACGCGTCGGGCTCTCGCCACGCGCATGGGTGCCCATATTGGTCGAGGGATGGAAGAAGTGATCGCGATCCCAGGCGGCGAGTTCGTTTGACTGGTCGAGCATTTTTTTACTCCTGAGAAAAATGTGTCGGGCGCGGCTCACGCAACGTCGAGGCAGAGATATTTGAGATCGGTAAAGGCTTCGAGCCCGTGACGCGAGCCCTCGCGGCCGATGCCGGACTGCTTGACGCCGCCGAAGGGGATCGGCGCGCCGGTGATCTTGACGCGGTTGATGGCGACCATGCCATAGTCGAGCGCGCGACCCATGCGCAATTGCCTGCCGCCATTCTCAGTCACGACATAGGCAACCAGGCCGTATTCGGTGGCGTTGGCGCGGGCGATGACCTCGTCCTCGCTGTCGAAAGGCGTCACTGCCGCAACCGGACCGAAGGTCTCCTCGCGCATGATCAAAGCGTCGTCTCCAACGTCGGCAAGCACGGTCGGCTGGTAAAACAGCGGCCCGGCCGGATGGCGCTTGCCGCCGGTCAGGCAGCGCGCGCCTTTGGCGAGCGCATCGGCCACCTGCTCCTCGACCTTCTTGGCGGCGCGTTCATGCATCAAGGGTCCGATTTCGGTGTCGTCAGCCAGGCCATTGCCGGCCCGCAATGCCTGGACGCGTTTGGCGAAAGCAGCGCAGAACCGATCGTATAGCGGACGCTGGACATAGATGCGGTTGGCGGCGAGGCAGTCCTGGCCGGAGGTGGCGAATTTGGCGTCGACCGCGATGGCCACAGCCTTGTCGAAATCGGCGTCGGCGAAGACGATCAGCGGCGCATGACCGCCGAGCTCCATCACCAGACGCTTCATCGTCGGCGCACTCTGCGCGGCGATCAACCTGCCGACCTCGGTCGAGCCGGTGAAGCTCATGGCGCGAACGCGCGGGTCTTCGCACATCCGCCCAACGATGGTCGAAGCCTTGCCGGTGAGGACGTTGAACACGCCAGCCGGCAGGCCGGCACGTTCGCCAAGCTCGGCCAGCGCCAGTGCGGACAGCGGCGTTTCCGAGGAAGGGTGCGCGGCGATGGTACAGCCGGCGGCAAGAGCGGCTGCCGCCTTGCGGGTCAGCATGGCCGCTGGAAAATTCCACGGCGTGACCACGCCGACGACGCCGAGCGGCTCGCGCCGCACCATCATCTCCGCGCCCGGCAGATGACTGGTGACGCTTTCGGCGTTGAGGCGTTTGGTCTCCTCGGCATACCATTCGACAAAAGAGGCGGCGTAGTCTATCTCGCCGAGCGATTCCTTCAGCGGCTTGCCTTGTTCTAGCGTCATCAGCAGCGCCAGGTCATTTTTGGCGGCGATGATCAGATCGAACCATTTGCGCAAGATTTTCGAACGTTCCTGCGGCAGCAATGCGCGCCAGGCGGGAAAGGCGCGCGATGCCGCATCGATCGCCGACGTCGTCTGCCGGGCATCGAGCGCGGCAACGAAAGCGACGGTGGATCCGGTGGCCGGATCGGTCACCTCGAAACTCTCCGCGGTCTCGCTTGCCGTCCAGTGGCCATCGACATAGGCGAGTTCACGCAGCAGCCGTCGGTCGGCGAGGCGATCAAGCGCTTCATGGCGCTGCGAGCGGGCAAAATGTGCGGACATCATCGGGCTCCCGGTTCGGGTGACGCCGCAAGACTATCTCTGCCGCGCAAACAGAGAGGCTGTTTCGGTGCCTGCACGTAGAGAGATTGTCTCTATTGCATCGCCCGGGCAGACGATCTCTCCTGTATCAGGAAGATGCGGGCAGCAGATCGGCCACTGGCAGCACACTCTCCTCCTTCACCGTCTTGGTGACGATGTAGGTGAAATAGCGGTCTATGCCGATCTCGCGTTCGAGCAGAGTGTCAACCAGCCGCTGATAGGCGTCGATGTCGCGCGCCATCACCTTCAGCAGGTAATCGACGCCGCCACCGACAGACCAGCAGGCGACGATCTCGGGGATGTCGCGGATGACGCGCTCGAAACGGTCGAAATCGGCTTGGCGGTGGCTGGCCAGCGTCACCTCCATCAGCACGGTGGCGACCGGCGCGATGGCACGCATGGCGATCCTGGCGTGATAGCCGGAGACGATGCCGGCCTTTTCCAGCTTGCGCAGCCGCATCCAACACGGCGTCGGCGACAGGCCGACCTTCTCGGCCAGCGCCAGCTTGGTGATGCGCCCGTCGCGCTGGATGGCGTCGAGGATTTTCAGGTCGATCGGATCGAGTTTCGCTGCAGCCATGATCGTCCACTTCCAGTGCCGGACACCATGATGGCGCATTATTTCGATTGTCAATTGCACTGATTTCGATCTCTAATAAGTCATGACATTATGGCGACCAGATCCCGCTCTTATCCGGCGGCCGGCCTACCAATCGCTCGCCGACCAGTTCGCGCGGGCCATCCATGACGGGCGCCTGGCCAATGGCGCCCGGTTGCCGACGCACCGGCAGCTGGCCGACGATCTCAAACTTTCCGTGCAGACGGTCAGCCGCGCCTATGAGGAACTGATCCGCCGCGGGCTGGTGTCCGGCGAGGTCGGCCGCGGCAGCTTCGTGCAGACGCAGCGCCGCGAGCCGGAGCCGCCCTATTTGCCGGAGCGGCTGGGTGAGGTCATCGACCTCTCTATCCTGAAGCCGGTCTGCGAACCGATGCATCTGGAGCGGCTGAAGCAGGCGCTGGGCTGGCTCGCCGAAAACCTGCCGTCGAGCTCGGCGCTGTCGTTCAGGCCGAACATGGTGTTCCCGCGCCACCGCGCGGTGGGTGTCGAGTGGCTACGCTTCTGCGGCCTCGACGCGTCGCCGCAGAACATCAGCCTGACCAACGGCGCCACCGCAGGGATGACAGTGGCGCTGATGAGCGTGGCGCCGCCCGGTTCGACCGTCGCCACCGAGGCGATCGGCCATCACACACTGATCCCGCTGGCGCGTTATCTCGGTTTCAACCTCGAGGGTTTGCCGATCGACGACAATGGGCTGATCCCGGAAGCGCTGGACGAGGCCTGCCGGCTGTCGGACATCCGCGCGGTGTTCGTGCAGCCCTCGGTGATCAACCCTACGGCGACGCTGATGGACGCCGCCCGGCGCGAACAGATTGCCGCCGTTGCGCGCAGGCATGACATCGCCATTATCGAAAACGACGTCCTCGGCCCGCTGGTCGAGGACCGGCCGCCGCCGGTCGCGGCGTTTGCACCCGAGCGCACGCTCTACGTCACCTCCTTCACCAAGATCGTGGTGCCGGGCCTGCGCATCGGCTATCTCGCGGCACCCGATCGTTATGTCGCCGCGGTTGCCAACCGCCACCTCGTCTCGAACTGGATGGCGACGCCGCTGGTGGCCGAGATCGCCACCAAATGGGTGACCGACGGCACCGCGATGGAACTCGTTCGATGGCAGCGGATGGCTTTGCGGCGGCGTCTGGACATCGCCGCCGAGGCGCTCGCCGGAGTGGACTATCGGGCTCATCGCGACGGGCTGCATGTCTGGCTGCAACTGCCCGATGATCGCGGCGAGGAAGGCTTTGTTTCCCAGGCCCGCCTGCAGGGCGTGGCGATCGCGCCCGGCACGTCGTTTCGCATTTCGCAGATGCCTTGGCATCCAGCCGTGCGGATTTCGCTGGGCTCGACCACGGAGGGGGAACTGCGTGCCGGTCTCGGCGTTGTCACCAAGCTTCTGCTCGGCGATCCCGAGCATCTCCTGCTTGCGATCTAGGCAACAATTGGCGGGGAATTGTGCGGAGTCCGAAATATTGTCATGATATTATTTTCTTGATTGACATGATTTGCCGCGATCCGCATCGTTAAAGGTACAGCTTCTCCAGCACGGGAAATTCATTGTCGGCGCCCATCATCAAGATCGACGGCATTTCGAAAAGCTTCGGCACCTTCAAGGTGCTGGATGGCCTCTCGATGCAAGTCATGCCCGGCGAGAAGCTGGCGCTGATCGGCCCGTCGGGTTCGGGCAAGACGACGATCCTGCGCATCCTGATGACGCTCGAGCGCATTGACAGCGGCCACATCCAGGTCGACGGCGAGCAGTTGTACCATATGGAGCGCAACGGCCGGCTGCTGACGGCGGATGAACGGCATTTGGCAAAGATGCGCCAGAAGATCGGCATGGTCTTCCAACTGTTCAATCTGTTTCCGCACAAATGCGTCATCGACAATGTGACGCTGGCACCGATGCTGACCAAAGCCATGCCGCGGGCCGCCGCCGAAAAGCGGGCGATGGAGCTGCTCGACATGGTCGGCATGGTCGACAAGGCCAAGGCGATGCCGGCGCAGCTTTCCGGCGGCCAGAAGCAGCGCGTCGCGATTGCCCGGGCGCTGGCGCTGTCGCCGAAGATCATGCTGTTCGACGAGGTCACCTCGGCGCTCGACCCGGAACTCGTCGACGAGGTGCTCAACGTCATGCGCAAGCTCGCCGCCGAGACCGATATGACCATGCTGCTGGTCACCCACGAGATGGGTTTCGCCCATGACTTCGCCGACCGGGTGCTGTTCTTCGATCGCGGCAGAATAGTCGAGGAAGGCAAGCCCGACGAGATTTTCCGCCATCCCAAACAGGAGCGTACGCAAGGTTTCCTGAAGAAGATCATTGCGGCCGGACATCGGGTCTGACTGCCATGCGAGGCGGCGACGCCTCAAGCAAGCCAAGAAGACAGACAAACAAGGAGTTGGGAACAATGAAGAAATTTGCCATTTTGGCCGGCGTCGCCGGTATTGCGCTGACGGCGGTGCTGGCCGCCTCGACGACCGGCTCGGCCGATGACAGCAAGCTCGAAGAGCTCAAGGCGCAAGGCTTTGCCCGCGTCGCCATCGCCAACGAGCCGCCCTATACGGCGGTTGCCGCCGACGGCAAGGTCTCGGGTGCGGCGCCTGACGTTGCCCGTGAAATCTTCAAACGCCTTGGCGTCAACGACATCGTCGCCTCTATCTCGGAATATGGTGCCATGATCCCCGGCTTGCAGGCCGGCCGTTTCGACGTCGTCACCGCCGGCCTGTTCATGAAGCCGGAACGTTGTGCTGCGGTCGCCTATTCGGAACCGGTGCTGTGCGACGCCGAGGCGATGCTGGTGAAGAAGGGCAACCCGAAGGGCTTCAAGAGCTACGAGGACGTCGCCAAGGACACCAGCGCGACGATCGGCGCACCCGGTGGCGGCACAGAGGAAAAGCTGGCGCTCACCGCAGGTGTGCCGCGCGAGCGCGTCATCGTCGTGCCGGACGGCCAGAGCGGCCTGAAGATGCTGCAGGACGGCCGCATCGATGCCTATTCACTGCCAGTGCTGTCGATCAACGACCTGGTCAAGAAAGCCAATGATCCGAACCTCGAAGTCATCGCGCCGGTGGTCGGTGCGCCGGTCTATTGCGATGGCGCGGCCTTCAAAAAGGGCGACGAAGCGCTACGTGATGCCTATGATGTCGAGCTGGCGAAACTGAAGAAGTCCGGCGAGTTCGCCAAGATCATCGAACCCTACGGCTTCTCGGCGGCGGCGGCGATGTCGACGAGCCGCGACAAGCTCTGCTCGGCGAAGTAGGCGCGTTCTTCCTTCTCCCCGTTGACGGGGAGAAGGTGGCCCGAAGGGCCGGATGAGGGGCGACGCCCAGCTTTTGACAGATTGGCTCTGCCCCTCATCTGCCTGCCGGCATCTTCTCCCCGTGAACGGGGAGAAGGACGCTGAAGTGATCGCCTCGCCAAATATTCAATGCGGAGCCCTTTCGACCAATGACCCAATGGTCCGGCTATTTCGGCCTGATTTTGCAAGGAGCGCTTGTCACCATCGAGCTGACGCTGATGGGGTCGGTGCTGGCCTTGATCATGGCCTTTCTTGCCGGGCTGGGGCGGCTGTCGCGGTTTTTTGTGCTACGCGCGCTGGCCACCGCCTATATCGAGTTCTTCCGCGGCACCTCGATCTTCGTGCAGCTGTTCTGGGCCTATTTCGTGCTGCCTTTCGCCGGCATCTCGCTGACGCCGCTGCAGGCCGGCGTGCTGGCGCTGGGCCTGAATGTCGGGGCCTATGCGGCGGAAGTGGTGCGCGGCGCCATCAAGTCGATCGGCCGCGAACAATACGAGGCCTGCACCGCGCTCAATCTCGGCCGCTGGCAAGCCATGCGCCATATCATCCTGCCACAGGCACTGCTGGTGATGCTGCCGACCTTCGGCAACAACGCCATTGAATTGCTCAAGGCCACCGCCGTCGTCTCGCTGATCTCGCTTGCCGACCTGACCTTCCAGGCGCAGGTGGTGCGCTCGCAGACCGGCAACACGCTGGTGCCGTTCAGCACCATTCTCGTCATCTATTTCGTGCTGGCGCTACTCATCTCATGGGGCGTGCGGTCGCTGGAACGCCGCATGGCGCGCGGCCTCGACGGGGTGCGCGTCTGATGGATCGGGCTCTGTAATGGAATGGGATTGGGATTTTGTCCGGCAGATCCTGCCGACGCTGATCCAGGGGGTGAAGATCACCATCCTGGCGACGCTGCTCGGCTCGGTGCTGGCGGCCATCGTTGGGCTGGGCATCGCGTTGGCGCGCCGTTCGCCGAACAGGGCTCTGTCGCGCACGATCGGCTTCCTTGCCGAGTTCATCCGCGGCACGCCGCTATTGGTGCAGCTCTATTTCATCTTCTACGTGCTGCCGGATTTCGGCGTCCTGTTGCCGCCGCTGGTGGCGGGCGTCATCGGTCTCGGGCTGCATTACGGCACCTACACAGCCGAGGTCTACCGCGCCGGCATCGATAATGTGCCGCGCGGCCAATGGGAAGCGGCCAAGGCCTGCAATCTGAACGCCACGCAGACCTGGACGCACATCATCATGCCGCAGGCGATCCCGCCGATGATCCCGGCGCTTGCCAATTATTTCATCGCCATGTTCAAAGAGACGCCGCTGCTGTCGGCGATCACCGTGCTGGAACTGATGAACCAGGCCAAGAGCGTCGCCAATACCTATTATCGGTATATCGAACCGATCACCTTGGTCGGCGCCTTCTTCCTCGCCATCAGCCTGTTCTCGGTGGTGCTGCTGCGCTGGCTGGAACACCGTTATGGGCGGATCGAACGATGAGCGCTGCACCCGATATCCGCCTGCGCTCGGCCCGTCCAGCGCTCGATGCACGTCCGCTGGAAAAGCGGGTCGGCCTGATTATCCTTGCCACCGACCATACGAGCGAACCGGATTTTCACCGCATGGTGGCAAGCGATCGTATCGGCGTCTATGTCGCGCGTATTCCCTACGCCAACCCGACGACGCCGGAGAATTTGCGCAAGATGCAGCCGTCACTGACGGCGGGCGCGGCCCTGATCCTTCCTGACGAACCGCTCGATGCGATCTGCTATTCCTGCACCTCGGCCTCCGTCGTGATCGGCGATGCCGAAATCGAGGCGGCGGTGAAGGCCGCGAAACCCGGCGCGCCGGTGGTGACGCCGCCGATGGCCGGAGTGCGCGGCCTGAAGGCGCTGGGCGCCAGGACAATCAGCATCCTCACCCCCTATACGGTCGAGACGAGCCGGCCAATGGCGGCCTATTTCGCGGCACACGGTTTCGAGATCGCCAGCTTCACTTGCCTCGGCTTCGAGGATGACCGCGAGATGGCGCGGATTGCGCCGAAATCCTTGGTCGATCTGGCCCGCGAGGCGACGGCCCCGCAGGCCGACGCGCTGTTCGTGTCCTGCACGGCGCTGCGGTCGGCGCTGGCAGTTGTCGGTATGGAAGAAGCCATCGGCCGTCCCGTCGTCACCAGCAACCAGGCGACAGCCTGGAATTGCCTGCGGCTTTGCGGCGACGACGAGCCACGCCCCGAATTCGGCCGCCTGATGACGCTGCCGTTGAACTGATTGCAGAGCCATGACCACGTCCAGGATAAGCCTCTCCGACATCCGCGCCGCACGCGAGCGCATCGCAGGCAAGGTCGAGCGCACGCCGACCGTCACTTCCCCGAGTCTTTCCCAACACTTGGACGCTCCTGTTTATCTCAAGCTCGAACATCGGCAGACCACCGGCGCCTTCAAGTTGCGCGGTGCCTCGAACGCTATCGCCTCGTTGACAGAAGAGGAGAGCGCGCGCGGCGTCGTCGCGGCCTCGACCGGCAACCATGGCCGGGCGCTTGCCTATGCCGCTCGACTGCAAGGCATCCACGCGACGATCTGCATGTCGCGGCTGGTGCCTGAGAACAAGCTCGAGGAAATCCGTCGGCTCGGCGCCGAGATCCGCATCGTCGGCAACAGCCAGGACGATGCGCAGCGGGAGGTCGAACGGCTGGTCGCGGAAGAGGGGCTGATCATGCTGCCGCCTTTCGATCATCCTGCGGTCGTTGCCGGGCAAGGAACACTTGGGCTGGAGATCATGGAACAAGTTGCGGACGCCGCGCTGGTGTTGGTGCCGCTTTCCGGCGGTGGGCTGGCGGCTGGCGTTGCCGCTGCCGTCAAGGGCGTCAGCCCGGCAACGAGGGTCATCGGCGTTTCGATGGCGCGCGGTGCGGCGATGAAGGCAAGCCTCGACGCCGGGCATCCGGTGTCGGTCGAGGAACTGCCGACGCTGGCCGACTCGCTCGGCGGCGGCATTGGGCTCGACAACCGGCTGACCTTCGCCATGTGCCGTGATCTGCTCGATGATGTGATCCTGCTCAGCGAGGACGAGATCGCCGCCGGCATCCGCCATGCTTATGAGCAGGAGCGCGAGATCGTCGAAGGCGCCGGCGCGGTCGGCATTGCGGCTGTGCTTGCCGGCAAGGTCGGGGCGAACGGCCCGACGGTGCTCGTGCTGTCCGGCCGCAACATCGACATGACACTTCACCGCAAGATCATTTGCGGCGAAGCAATTGCGGAGAGCGCAGCATGAGCCGGATGACGATCCTCACCGAAGCTGAATTGCGCAAGATCGTGAAGCTCGATCTCGATGCCGTCGCCTGTGTCGAGAACGCGTTTCGCGCGCTCGCCACCTTGCCGGTGGCGATGCCGCCGATCCTGCGGCTCGACATTCCCGAGCATCGCGGCGAGGTCGATGTCAAGACCGCCTATGTGCCGGGCATCGACGGTTTTGCGATCAAGATCAGCCCCGGCTTTTTCGATAATCCGAAGCTCGGCCTGCCTAGCGTCAACGGCATGATGGTGCTGCTGTCGGCGAAGACCGGGCTGGTCGAGGCGCTGCTGCTCGACAATGGCTATCTCACCGACATCCGCACGGCGGCGGCCGGCGCGGTCGCCGCCAAACATCTGTCGCGTCCGGACTCCTCCGTTGCCGCAATCTTCGGCGCCGGTGTTCAGGCCGGACTGCAGCTCGAGGCGCTGATGCTGGTGCGGTCGATCACCGAGGCTCGGATCTGGGCAAGGGATGCCGCCAAGGCCGAAGCCGCGGCGGACGCATTGTCCGAAAGACTGGGCATCGCCGTTCACGCCGAGCCGGACGCGGCAAAGGCTGCGGCCGATGCCGACATCATCGTCACCACGACGCCGTCGACCGAGCCGCTGATCAAGGCCGGCTTCGTCTCCGCCGGCCAGCACATCACCGCGATGGGCTCGGACGCGGAGCACAAGAACGAGATCGCGCCGGCGATCCTGCGCATGGCCGACCTCTACGTCGCCGACAGTGCGAAACAGACGCGGCGCCTGGGCGAACTGCACCATGCCATCGTGGCGGGCGTGATGGCGGCCGATGCCGAGATCACCGAGCTTGGCCACATCATCGCCGGCGAAAGGCATGGCCGGCGTTCGGACAGCGACATCACCATTGCCGATCTGACCGGCACCGGCGTGCAGGACACGGCGATCGCCACGCTCGCCCGCGACCGTGCGCGTGCAGCCAAGACCGGTACGATTTTCGAAAGCTGATACCGGCCGCAAGGCCCAACAAACGAGGACCAAGAACAATGCAGCCTAATTTGAAATTCTCGCGCGGCGAATATGCGGAGCGCCTCGCCAAGACGCGGAAGGCGATGGCGGCCAAGGGCGTCGATCTGCTTGTTGTCAGCGATCCGTCCAACATGGCCTGGCTGACCGGCTATGACGGCTGGTCGTTCTACGTACACCAGGCGGTCGTCGTGCCACCGTCGGGCGAGCCGGTGTGGTACGGGCGCGGCCAGGACGCCAACGGCGCCAAGCGCACCGCCTATCTCGCGCACGACAACATCGTCGGCTATGCCGACAACTATGTGCAGTCGACCGAGCGCCATCCGATGGATTTTCTGTCCAGCGTGCTCGCCGATCGCGGCTGGGGCAAGCTCAGCATCGGTGTCGAGATGGACAATTACTGGTTCTCGGCCGCTGCCTTCGCATCGCTGCAGAGGCACTTGCCCAACGCCCGCTTCGTCGATGCCACGGCACTGGTCAACTGGCAGCGCGCGGTGAAGAGCCCGACCGAAATCGACTACATGCGCAAAGCCGCCCGCATCGTCGAAGCGATGCACCAGCGCATCGTCGACAAGATCGAAGTCGGCATGCGCAAATGCGACCTGGTCGCCGAGATCTATGATGCCGGCACGCGCGGCGTCGACGGCATTGGCGGCGACTATCCGGCGATCGTGCCGCTGCTGCCGTCAGGCACTGATGCATCGGCACCGCATCTGACCTGGGACGACAGGCCGATGAAATCGGGGGAGGGCACTTTCTTCGAGATCGCCGGCTGCTACAACCGCTACCATTGTCCGCTGTCGCGCACCGTCTTCCTCGGCAAACCGACGCAGGAATTCCTCGATGCCGAGAAGGCGACGCTGGAAGGCATGGAGGCGGGACTTGCCGCGGCCAAGCCCGGCAACACCTGCGAGGACATCGCCAACGCCTTCTTCGCGGTCCTGAAGAGATACGGCATCGTCAAGGACAACCGTACCGGCTATCCGATCGGGCTTTCCTATCCGCCGGACTGGGGCGAACGCACGATGAGCCTGCGCCCAGGCGACCGCACCGAGCTCAAGCCCGGCATGACCTTCCATTTCATGACCGGCCTGTGGCTGGAGACGATGGGGCTGGAGATCACCGAATCCATCCTGATCACCGAAACGGGCGTCGAGTGCCTGGCCAATGTGCCGCGCAAGCTGGTGGTAAAGAATTGAGCCCGATGTCCAGCCTTCGCCCATCACCGATCACGCCGAGCGTCGATTTCGAGCGCGACGGCGTGCAGCACGGTTTCTTGCGCCTGCCTTACAGCCGTGACGATTCCGCCTGGGGATCGGTGATGATCCCGATCTGCGTCATCCGCAACGGCAACGGGCCGAGTGCATTGCTCACCGGCGGTAATCATGGCGACGAATATGAGGGGCCGCTGGCGCTTTACGATCTCGCCCGCACGCTCGATCCGAAGCAGGTCAGCGGCACGGTCATCATCGTGCCGGCGATGAACTATCCGGCGTTCCGCGCCGGCACGCGCACCTCGCCGATCGACAAGGGCAATCTCAACCGCAGCTTTCCCGGCCGGCCCGACGGTACGGTGACCGAGAAGATCGCCGATTATTTCCAGCGCGAACTTCTGCCGCGCACCGACATCGCGCTCGATTTCCATTCCGGCGGCAAGACGCTCGACTTCGTGCCGTTCTGCGCCGCCCATATCCGGCCCGACAAGGTGCTGGAAGAGAAGGGGTTCGCTGCGGTTGAAGCTTTCTCGGCACCCTGGTCGATGAAGATGCTGGAGATCGACGCGGTCGGCATGTTCGACACTGCCGCCGAAGAGATGGGCAAGCTGTTCATCACCACCGAGCTCGGCGGCGGCGGAACTTCGCGCGCGGAAACGGTGCGGATCGCGCGTCGCGGCGTGCTCAATGTGCTGCGCCATGCCGGCATCGTCGCCGGCGCGGTCGAGATGCAGCCGACCCGCTGGCTCGACATGCCATCGGGAGATTGCTTCTCGTTCGCCGAGGACGACGGGATGATCGAAACCATGATCGATCTCGGCGAGCCGGTGGCAGAAAACCAGGTGCTGGCGCGCATCCATTCGATCGGCCGCACCGGCGGCGCTCCGCAGGAGATCCGGGCCAAAATGTCCGGTCTGTTGGCAGCGCGGCATTTTCCCGGATTGGTCAAGGCGGGCGACTGTGCTGCCGTGGTGGCCGTGCTGGTCGATTGAGGCTAGGAGGCCGATGTCGGAAACGGCTCGGCCTTGCCTTTAGGGCGGTCGCCGATGGCAAAGACGGCGCTCGCCTCGCTGACGATCGAGACATGGTCCTTGGCGGCTGTTCCGGCGGCCGTACTGTCGCCGCGCATGATTGCGGTAACGATGGCGTCATGCTCTTGCCAGGACTGGGCCAGCCGGCCGGGCAGCATGAATTGCGCGCGCCTGAACGGCGCCAGCCGGCCGCGGGTCATGACGGTCAACTCATAAATGTGCTTGCTGTGCGCGCCGCGATAGAGCCGGGTGTGGAATTCGGTGTTGAAAAGCTCATACTCTTCTTCGGCACCGAGCTGCACGAAGCGCGCCGAGGCCTGGTGCTCGGCCTCCAGGGTGCGGCGTTCGCCGGCTGTCATGCGCTCGGCCGAGAAGCGCGCGCAGATCGCTTCGAGCTCGGCCATGCTCTCGAACATCGAGGCGAGATGCTCCTGCGTCACCACCGCGACGGTGGCGCCGCGGTTCGGCCGCCTTTCGACCAGTCCCATGGCGCTGAGTCGGCTGAGCGCTTCCCTGATAGGCGTACGTGAGACGTCGAAGCGGGCGGCGAGCGAGGCTTCGTCGAGTTTTTCGCCGGGACGCAGGAAACCGGTAACGATCCGGTCGCTGATCGCCCTCACCATCTGATCGACGGTCGTGCCCGACCTGATCAAATTGCGCTTTGCCGACACGTCTCCTCCGTCCAGTCTCTTCGCGCAGCCATAAGCCACGCACCGGCTTCGATTCCTCCGCAGCTCTGTATGCCTATGTTTTAGCCTTCATGTCAAATTGGCCGTTTTATAGGCAAAAAGTGTATGCAATAGCTCCGGCTTTGTGCAGGCCACATCGGCACACTCGTTGATATTGCTTAATAAATCCCATTTCTGAAACTGGCACGCTGATTGCATACACTTCTTTCATTGAGGTGTTAACCGGCCCCAAAGGCCCCATAGAGGGAGCATTCACATGACCGAGCGATTCATGCTTAGCCGCCGCGACCTGCTCAAGACTTCCGCCGCCGGAGCGGCGCTCGGTCTTGCGTCCGCATCGTTTCCGATCAGCAGGGCCTTCGCCGCGACCGCAACCGTCGGCTTCATCTATGTCGGGCCAAAGGACGATTACGGCTACAACCAGGCGCATGCCGAAGGCGCCGCCACGCTGAAGGGGATCGAAGGCATTTCCGTCGTCGAAGAGGA
This sequence comes from Mesorhizobium sp. M0960, assembly GCF_040319055.1. Lineage (NCBI taxonomy): Bacteria > Pseudomonadati > Pseudomonadota > Alphaproteobacteria > Hyphomicrobiales > Phyllobacteriaceae > Mesorhizobium > Mesorhizobium sp. M0960. Next base: position 252,473 of record NZ_JAMYNN010000005.1, read on the forward strand.
GAACGTGCCGGAGACGGTCGACGTGCAGAAGACGATGGAATCGATGATCAATCTCGACGGTGCGTCGCTGATCTTCCCGACCTCGTTCGGCTATTTCGATCCGCATATGCTGGCCATGTGCGCGAAATTCCCCGACGTGCAGTTCCGCCATTGCGGCGGCATGTGGAACAAGGACAAGCATCCGATGAATGCCGGTTCCTATTTCGGCTATATCGGCATGGGCCAGTATCTGAACGGCGTCGTCGCCGGCCACACCAGCAAAACCAAGAAGCTCGGCTTCGTCGCGGCAAAGCCGATCCCGCAGGTGCTGCTCAACATCAATTCCTTCCTGCTCGGCGCGCGCTCGGTCGACCCGACCATCACCTGCCAGGTGATCTTCACCGGCGAGTGGTCGCTGGCGGTCAAGGAGGCGGAGGCCACCAATGCGCTGGTCGACCAGGGCGCCGACGTCATCACCTGTCATGTCGACAGCCCCAAGGTGGTGGTCGAGACGGCGGCCGGGCGTGGCGCCTTCATCTGCGGCTATCATGCCAACCAGAGCCCGCTGGCGCCGGAGAAATACCTGACCGGCGCGGAATGGAACTGGGCCAAGGTCTACAAGATGTTCGTCGACGATCTCGTGGCCGGCACGCCGCTTCCCAATTTCACGCGCGGCGGCCTGGCCGACGGTTTCGTCAAGATGAGCCCGCTCGGCCCCGCCGTCGGCGAGGCCGCCCGCAAGCAGTTCGACGGCACGCTGGCCGAAATGATGAAAGGCGGATTTTCGGTCATCAAGGGTCCGTTGAAGAGCAACAAGGGCGTCGTCGTCGCGACCGAAGGCCAGGCCTTCGTCGAGACCGCGCTCGAACTGGAAAGCATGGACTACCTCGTCGAGGGCGTGGTCGGTTCGACCGCCTGAACCGGATCGGAGACGGGGCCATGGCAGACACGGTCAGTACCGCGAGCGCACCAGCGCTGTTTGGCGCCAGGAATTATCCGGCGGCACTCGAATGGGTGGCACGGCGGGCGGAAGCCTTCGTCATACCGCTCGCGGCGCTGATCGTCGGCATGGCGCTGTTCAGCCTGTTCATCGCGCTGGTCGGCAAATCACCGGTGCAACTCTACGTGACGATGTGGCGCGGCGGCTTCGGCTCCTGGTTCTCGATCCAGAACTCGCTGTCGCGGGCCGCACCGCTTTTGCTGGCAGCGCTCTGCGTGGCGCTGCCGGCTCGGCTCGGCCTCGTCGTCATCGGCGGCGAAGGCGCGATCGTGCTGGGCGGCGTTGCCGCCGCCGCCATCGGCGTCGCGGCGAATGGCGCGCCGGCTTTCGTGGTCATCCTGTTGATGGGCGTGGCGGGCGTGGTCGCCGGCGGCATCTGGATAGGTGCCGTCGGCGCACTCCGCCACTACCGCGCCGTCAACGAAACCATATCCAGCCTGCTGATGGCCTATATCGCCATCGCGCTGATGAACCATCTGGTCGAAGGGCCGCTGCGCGATCCGGCCTCGCTCAACAAACCCTCGACCGAGCCGCTGGCGGATGCCTACCGCATCGGCAACATTCCAGGCATGGACGTGCACTGGGGCCTTGTCGTCGGCATCGTCGCCTGCGTCCTGTCCTGGCTGTTGATCGAAAAGACGCGCTGGGGGTTTGCCGCCCGCATTGCCGGCGGCAATGTCAGGGCGGCCCAGGTGCAAGGGCTTGCCGTCGGCCCGCTGATCGTCGGCTTTACCGGGCTCGCCGGCGGCTTTGCCGGACTGGCCGGCATGCTGGAAGTCGGCGCCGTGCAAGGCAGCGCCAACGCCTCTCTCGCCGCCGGCTACGGCTATACCGGCATCCTCGTCGCCTTCCTCGCCCGCCACAATCCGCTCGCCATCATCCCGGTCGCTTTCCTGCTCGGCGGCATCGGCGCTTCCGGCGGGCTGATCCAGCGCCGCATGGACCTGCCCGACGCCACCGTGCTGGTGCTGCAAGGCATGCTCTTCGTGGTCATCCTGTTCAGCGAAACCTTTTACGGCCGCTTCAAGGTTTTCAATCCCGATCTGTGGAAGAGGGGCTCCTGATGGACGCGACCGAGATCGGCCTGTGGGGCGTGCCGCTCGCCATTCTCGGCGGCGCCATCCGCGTCTCGACGCCGTTCATCTTCGTGTCGCTCGGCGAAGCCATCACCGAGCGCTCCGGCCGCATCAATCTCGGCCTCGAAGGCACGCTGGTCTTCGGCGCAATGACCGCCTATGCGGTAGCAGTGGTGACCGGCTCGCCATGCCTCGGCGTGCTGGCTGCCGCCGGTGCCGGTCTTTGCTTCGGGCTGTTCCATGGCTGGATCTGCAAATTCCGCGGGGTTAACGACATCGCCATCGGCATCGCGCTGATGCTGTTCGGCTCGGGTCTCGCCTTCTTCTTCGGCAAGCCGTTCATCCAGCCCTCGGCGCCAGACCTGCCGGCCATCGCCTTCGGTGGCTGGTCGAATATTCCGCAGGTGCAGGCGGCGCTCAACGTCAACGTGCTGTTCCTGATCGGGGCCGCACTTGCGCTGTTCCTGTGGTGGGCCTTCCGTAACACCCGCGCCGGCCTGATCGTACGCGTCGTCGGCGACAGCTCCGATGCGGCGCGCGCCATGGGCCTCAATCCCAACACCGTGCGCCTGCTTGCGACAGGCGTCGGCGGCGCGCTCGCCGGCATCGGCGGCGCCTATCTGTCGCTCTATTACCCCGGCAGCTGGACCGAACGCATCTCGTCGGGGCAGGGGCTGATGGCGGTGGCGCTGGTCATCTTCGCACGCTGGAACCCGCTCGGCTGCTTTGCCGCGGCACTGTTGTTCGGCGGCGCCGGGGCGCTAGGCCCGGCGTTGCAATCGGTCGGGGTAACGCAGGGCTACTATCTCTTCTACGCCGCACCTTACATCCTCACGCTCATCATCATGATCGCCACCTCGTCGCCGAGCCGCTCGCTTGCCGGCGCGCCGGGCGAGTTGTCGATCACCAAATGACTGGAGTTTTCCCGATGAACGCCAGAGCCGAGATCACCCAGCGCTACATCGACGCCGACCCTTATCCATGGCCCTACAATGGCGAGCTGCGGTCGGACAATACGGCTCTGATCATCATCGATATGCAGACCGATTTCTGCGGGCCGGGCGGCTATGTCGATCATATGGGCTACGATCTTTCGCTGGTGCGGGCGCCGATCGAGCCGATCAAGTCGGTGCTTGCAGCCATGCGGGCCCAGGGCTACACCATCATCCACACGCGCGAGGGCCACCGGCCCGATCTCGCCGACCTGCCGGCCAACAAGCGCTGGCGCTCACGCCGCATCAATGCCGGCATTGGCGACCCCGGACCTTGCGGGCGCATCCTGGTGCGCGGCGAACCAGGCTGGGATATCATCCCCGACCTCTATCCGGCGGCGGGCGAACCGATCATCGACAAGCCGGGCAAGGGCTCGTTCTGCGCCACCGATCTGGAGCTGATCCTGCACCAGCGCGGCATCGAAAACATCGTGCTGACCGGCATCACCACCGATGTCTGCGTCCACACGACCATGCGCGAGGCCAATGATCGCGGCTTCGAATGCGTGATGCTTGAGGACTGCTGCGGCGCGACCGACTACGGCAACCATCTCGCCGCGATCAAGATGATCAAGATGCAGGGCGGCGTGTTCGGCGCGGTGTCGAGCTCGGCGTCCTTCGTCGCGCAGCTGCCGTGAGGGGGCGATCTTGAGCGGAACCATCGTCAAGAAAGCCGTCGGCGTCGAGACTATCGGCATGACCATGCGCTTCGGCGCCTTCACCGCGCTGGACGATGTCTCGATCAAGGTGCCAGCGGGATCATTCCATGCGCTGCTTGGCGAAAACGGTGCCGGCAAGTCGACGCTGGTCAAATGCATGATGGGTTTTTACCGCCCGACCGCCGGCGACATGCTGGTCGATGCCCGCGAGGTCGCGATAGCCAGCCCGAAGGATGCCTCGGCGCTCGGGCTAGGCATGGTCTATCAGCATTTTACCCTCGTCCCGTCGCTGACCGGTGCGGAAAACCTGGTCATTTCCCGCGAGAAAGTGCCGGGCGTCATCGACTGGCGCAAGGAGCGCGCCGCACTTGCGCAATTCATGCAGCGGATGCCGTTCAAGCTGCCGCTCGACGTCAAGGTGGCGGAACTTGCGGCCGGCGAGAAGCAGAAGCTCGAAATCGTCAAGCAGCTCTATCTCGGCCGCAGTTTCCTGGTGCTCGACGAGCCGACTTCGGTGCTCACCCCTGGCGAGGCACAGGAAGTGCTTGGCCTGGTGCGCGACATGACCAGGACAGGCGACCTCACCGTGCTGATGATCTCGCACAAATTCCACGAGGTGACGGCCTTTGCCGACGACATCACCGTGTTGCGCAAGGGCAGGCTGACCGGAACCGGAAAGGTCTCCGAACTTTCGCACAAGCAGATGGCGGCGATGATGATCGGCGACCAACCGATTGCAGCACTCGACAGTCGCGCTCCGGTGCCGGCCGGCGCCAGGCAGGTGCTGACGGTAAAGTCGCTGAAGGCGCCTGACCGCACCGGCTTGAAAAGCATCGACATCGGCGAGCTCGACGTGAAGTCCGGCGAGATCGTCGGCATCGCCGGCATCTCCGGCAACGGCCAGAAGGAGTTTCTCGAAGTCCTTGCCGGACAGCGGGCACGCAATGCGGGCGACGTTCTGGTGAAAGGCTCGCCCTATGGTGCCAGCCGCAGCGAGGCGCGCACGCTCAATGTCCGCTTCATTCCGGAGGAGCCATTGCGCAATGCCTGCGCACCGCGGATGACGGTGGCCGAAAACATGGCCTTCCGGACCTTCGACCTCAACGAGGCCGGCAAGCCGGTCAACTGGATCAGGATGAGCGCGATCAGGGACTACGCGGCCCGTCTTGTCGAACAGTTCAAGGTCAAGACGGCCTCGCTCGCTTCGCCGATTTCATCATTGTCGGGCGGCAATGTGCAGCGCGCGGTGCTGGCGCGGGAACTGACCGGCGAGGTCGATTTGCTCATCGTGTCGAACCCCTGCTTCGGCCTCGACTTCTCCGCCGTCGCCGAAATACGCGCCCGCATCATGAAGGCGCGCAATGCCGGTGCTGCAGTGCTTTTGATGTCGGAGGACCTCGACGAGCTGCTTGAGCTCTCGGACCGCATCTTCGTCATGTCGGATGGCGCGCTGGTCTACGAGACGCCGATCGCGCAGGCGAGCGTGCAGACGATCGGCGAGCACATGGCGGGACATCATTGATGGCGGAGATCGAGGCGCTGCCGTTCCCGTTTGCCTTCAAGCCTGAGGCGATGGCGCTGGTCGTCATCGACATGCAGCGCGATTTCGCCGAGCCCGGCGGCTTCGGCGCCAGCCTCGGCAACGACGTCAGCCGGATCACGGCGATCGTGCCGACGGTGAAAAGGCTGCTCGAAGGGTTTCGCGCCGCTGGCCTGCCGGTGATCCACACGATGGAGTGCCACAAGGCAGATTTTTCGGATCTGCCGCCGGCCAAGCGCAATCGCGGCAATCCGTCGATCCGCATCGGCGATATCGGTCCCATGGGTCGCGTGCTGATCGTCGGCGAACCGGGAACGGCGATCCTCGATGAACTTGCACCATTGCCTGGCGAGATCGTCATCGAAAAACCCGGCAAGGGCGCGTTCTATGCCACCAGCTTCGGCGATGACCTCAAGCGGCTCGGCGCACAGCAACTGGTCTTTGCCGGGGTGACGACGGAGGTCTGCGTGCAGACGACGATGCGCGAGGCCAACGACCGCGGCTATGAATGCCTGCTGGCGGAGGATGCGACGGAGAGCTATTTTCCGGAGTTCAAGACGGCAGCCCTTGCCATGATCAGGGCGCAGGGCGCGATCGTCGGCTGGACGGCGACAACGGACCAGGTGCTCGAGGGAATTTCCAATGCCTAACATTGCATACCAGGCCCTCATCCAAGGGGGCTGGCGTGATCTGCCATTCGAGCCTTTTCGCGAAGGCATCACGGTGCATTGGCTGCTCAAGGGGGGATCGACGGAACCGTCGGTCGCGATTCTCAACTACCGGGCGGGCGCCGGCGTGCCGCGTCACCGCCACGCCGGGCTGGAAACGATCATCGTGCTGGAAGGCTCGCAGAGCGACGAGCACGGCGATTATGCAGCGGGCAGTGTGATCCTGAACCCGGTTGGAACCGAGCATTCGGTGTGGACAAAAGACGGCTGCGTCGTACTCATCCAGTGGAACCTGCCGGTCGTCATTCAGGGCGAGGCCGAATGAGCGACATCCGCTTCGACATAGCGAGCCTGCACGCCGCCTATCAGGCCGGCCTCAGTATTGGCGATATGATCGATACGGTCCATGCGCGGCTCGCGGCGGCCGATGACCCGGGCATCTTCATCCATCTGGCGAGCAGGGCGGAGATGCTTGCCGAGGCGGAAAAGCTCGGCCCGTTCGATCCGTTGGCAAAGCCACTGTGGGGCGTTCCGTTCGCGGTCAAGGACAACATCGATGTTGCCGGCATGCCGACCACGGCGGCCTGCGCGGAATATGCCTACTTGCCGGCGAACGACGCCACCGTCGTCGCGCGGCTCAAGGCCGCCGGCGCGCTGGTCGTCGGCAAGACCAATCTCGACCAGTTCGCTACCGGCCTGGTCGGCGTGCGCACGCCCTATCCAATCCCGAGGAATGCGATCGACCCGACACTGGTGCCGGGCGGCTCCTCATGCGGCTCGGCCGTGGCGACGGCGCGTGGCATCGTCTCGTTCGCGCTCGGCACCGACACCGCCGGTTCGGGCCGCATACCCGCCGGCCTCAACAACATCGTCGGGCTGAAGCCGAGCGTCGGCGCGCTGTCGGCCGCCGGCGTCGTGCCGGCCTGCCGCACGCTCGACTGCGTCTCCGTCTTCGCACTCAACGTCGACGACGCCTACAGCGTGTTCGAGGTCGCGGCGGCGAAGGACGACGCCGATCCCTATTCACGTGACCTCGGCATCCAACCGCTTGCCGCGCGCCCACCGGTGCTGACGGTTGGCGTGCCGGCCAAGGCCGATCGGACGTTCTTCGGCGACCAGGCGATGCAGGCGGGCTTCGAGGCCGCTCTTGCCTCGCTGGAGACGCTGGGCTGCAGGCTGGTCGAAATCCCGTTCGGCGATTTCTACGCCACCGCCAATCTGCTTTACGAGGGCGCCTGGGTGGCCGAGCGTTACACCGCGATCAGGGACTTCATGGATGCCAACGAGGCGGCCATGCATCCGGTGACGCGGCAGATCATCGGCGGTGCGCGAAAACTTTCCGCAGCGGACGCCTTCAACGGGCTCTATGCCTTGCAGGCCTACAAGGCCAAGCTTGCGCCGGTTATCGCCTCGGTCGATCTTTTCTGTGTGCCGACCGCGCCGACGCATTACACAGTCGAAGCGGTGTTGGCTGACCCTATCGTCACCAACAGCCGGCTCGGCACCTACACCAACTTCGTCAATCTGCTCGACATGTGCGGCATCGCCGTGCCGACCGGAACCCGCAGCGACGGTTTGCCGATGAGCGTCACCTTGCTTGCCGCGGCGGGCAAGGACCATCTGACGGCGTCGCTTGCGCGCGATGTCCATGCGGCAAGCGGCCTTGCGCTGGGCGCTACCGGCTGGCCGCTGCCGCCGCGTGGCGATATCCGCGTGGACGTGGATGAAGGCACGATCGAGCTGGCCGTGGTCGGCGCGCATCTATCGGGGATGGCGCTGAACGGCCAGTTGCAGCAGCTCGGCGCGATTTTCGCCCGGGCTGCGAGAACGGCGCCGCTCTACCGGCTTTACGCACTCGCCGGCCAGTCGGTGTCGAGACCGGGGCTCGAGCGCACCTGCAATGGCAAGGGCACAGCCATCGAGGTCGAAGTCTGGCGGCTGTCGCCGCAAGCCTTCGGTCGCTTCGTCGCGGCGATCCCGCCGCCGCTCGGCATCGGGACGCTTCTGCTCGACGACGGAACTTCGCCGAAAGGCTTCCTCGTTGAAAGTGCCGGCCTTACCGATGCAGAAGAGATTTCGCATTTCGGCGGCTGGCGCAATTTCATGGCGGATCAGCAGCTGCGGAGCTGACGCCATCACTCGACCTTTTGCCGGAACTTCGAGTGGCAGCTCGAGCAATCCTGCAAGATGAGATGCAGGAGGTGCTCCGCCGGCAATTTGGCGGGATCGGCTTCCGCCGTCCCCGGTCGCTTGCCAAGCAGGCTGCCACCGCCCATCGCCGGGCCGGAACCCATTCTCATGTCGTCGGTAATGCGCGGCGGCACCCGCTCGGCGTCGGAGGCCAGGGCGCTGGCCAGCGTCCCGATGTGGCGAGCCAGCCCTTCGAACTCCGCGCGGGCAGGGTCGATATCCAGCTTGGCGCCTGAAGGCGCACCCAATGTCGCGCTGGGGAATTCGGCAATGAGGGAAGGGCCGGTGCGGGCGCGGATGGCCTCGGCCGCCGCTTGGAAAGCCGCGGCGTCATACGCCCGCTTGCCGTCGAACATCCCGGCGATCGCCTTTGCCGCCGCAGCCATTTCCTTCATCGAGGCCTGGCGAGCCTCGATGACCGCATCACGGCTCGAATGGGCGGCAGCGAGCACGACAGAGACGCAGGCAAGCGACAGCACTGTTAGAGCGGCTGCGAGCCTCACTGGGCCACGCCTTGTCCCGCCAACTCGTCGATGATCGGGCACTCCGGCCGCTCGTCGCCGTGGCAGTGACTGACCAGATGGTGAAGCAAGCCACGCAATCCGACCAGTTCGGCGATCTTCCTGTCGATCTCCACCAACTTGGCTTTCGCGATCGCCTTCACGTCAGCGCTGTCACGTTCCCTGTCTTGGTACAGCGAGAGCAACTGGCGGCATTCGTCGACCGAAAACCCCAGGCTTCGCGAGCGCTGCAGGAAGCGCAGCCGGTGAATATCGGCCGTCGAGTAATCGCGATAGCCATTGTCTGTCCGGGCCGGGTGCAAGAGCCCGATGTCCTCGTAGTAGCGGATCGTCTTGGCCGGTAGGCCGGATTTTTCGGATGCGACGCCGATGTTCATATCGGAAATCTCCTTTATCGGAGGAAATAGACCTTCCAGTAGATGGAAGGTCAACATGATGTGGCGATTTTGGATGCCCGACGCAACCGCCCGCCGGCTCCAACCGTTTGCCTGCCAACAGCGCATACTGAACCTTCGGGAAGAAATCAGTTTTCGGAAACGTTTATCGAACAGCGCTCAAACTCGGCGCCCGGCACCAGGTACCGATCAGCAAGGACCCTCCGGCGGCACGTTACGCCGTGCAGACGCCGAGGAGATAGAACATGCCCGTCAAGGCCTATATCAACCGGATCGCGACAGCGGTGCCGGAGCACGAGGTTCATCAATTCTACCTGCGTTTTGCGGCCTCGATGCTCGCGGCCGATCGCCGGAGGATCTTCGAACGCATGGCCGATCTTGCCGGCATCGAGCACCGCTATTCCTGCTTTGCGCCGGCGTCCGATCCCGAAGGACCATCCGCCGACCTGGCCGGGACCTTCATTCGGGGCGCGTTTCCCGGAACGGCCATGAGAATGGCGATGTTCGACGATGCCGCACCTGTTCTGGCGCAAAAGGGCATCGACGGATTGCAACTTGGCGGCGACGCTTCCCGCATCACCCATCTTATCGTCACTACCTGCACCGGTTTTTCGGCGCCGGGCATCGATCTCGAGCTGGTTGCGCGTTGCGGGCTGCCGAACGGGGTCGAACGCACGATGATCGGTTTCATGGGTTGCTACGCGGCGATCAACGGCCTCAAGCTGGCGCGTCACATCGTCCGCTCCGACCCGCAGGCCAAGGTCCTGCTGGTCAATATCGAGCTCTGCACGATGCACCTGCGTCAAACCACCGAACTGGAAAAACTGCTGTCGTTCTGCCTCTGGGGAGACGGCTGTGCGGCTGCGCTCATCACTTCCGAGCCGCTCGGCATCGAGCTCGATAGCTTTCACTGTCTGGTGGCGAGGGAGCGGCGGGATCTGATGCGCTGGAATATTCGCGACCACGGATTCGAAATGGTTCTTTCCGGCCAAGTGCCGGCAGCGATTCATGAAGCGTTGCGGAGCAACCAGGCCGCCATCCTCGGTGGCCGGCCGACCGAGGCGATCGACCTTTGGGCCGTGCACCCGGGTGGGCGTTCGGTGCTCGATGCCGTCGAAAGGGCTCTGGAACTGGAGCCCACCGCGCTGGAACCATCGCGCGCGGTGTTGCGCCAATACGGGAACATGTCGTCGGCGACCGTCATGTTCGTGATGAAAGAGATGCTGAAGGCGCCTGCCGGCCTGCTCGGCTGCGGCATGTCGTTCGGACCCGGGCTGACGGCCGAAACCATGCTCTTTCGAACGGTGTCATGAGCGGCCTGGAGCATCGGCAGCTTGCGCCGGAAATCCTTGACGGCCTTGCGGCCGACGATCCGCGAGCGCTGACCGCGCGCCGCGACCTTCGGCGCATCAATATGCTGATGTTTCAGGTGCCGATCATGACGTCGTTGCTCAGGAGGTTTGTGCCAAAGCCGCCACGCCGCATTCTGGAGATCGGCGCCGGCGATGGCTCCTTCATGCTGGCGGTGGCGCGGCGCATGGCCAGGCATTGGCCTGGGGTCGAACTGATGATGCTCGACCGCGTCAGCCTCGTCACCGCGCAATTGCGCGGCGATTTTGACAGGCTGGGATGGAAGGCTGAAGGGATCACCGCCGATGTCTTCGACTGGGCAGGAAAGATCGAGGGCGCACGGTTCGACGCCGTCACGGTCAATCTGTTCCTGCATCATCTCGACGATGCGCAGCTCGTGCGTCTGTTTTCGCTGATCAGGCCGAAAGCCCCGTTGCTGCTGGCGACTGAGCCGTTGCGGGCGAAACTGGCGCTGGCCGCGACCCGTCTTCTCCCGGCAATCGGCGCCAATGACGTCACACGAAACGATGCGGCGCAAAGCGTGCGTGCCGGCTTTCGCGGCAGCGAGCTTTCCGGTCTCTGGCTTGCGGCCAACGGCAAACCGGTCGAGGAGCGGCGCGCCGGCCTCTTCTCCCACATCTTCGTCGGCGCCAGTGCCGGCAGCGACTCATGACGCGATTGTCGACTCATGACGCGATCGTCATCGGTGCCGGCCCGGCGGGGACGTCCGTCGCGCTCACGCTGGCCCGGCGCGGATGGGCCGTGGCAATTGTGGAAAAGACCGCATTTCCGCGCCGCAAGGTCTGCGGCGAATACATCTCGGCAAGCAATCTTGCGCTTCTCGACCAGCTGGAGATCGGCGATGCCTGGCGTACCGATGCCGGCCCCGAAATCCGCCGCGTCGGTTTGTTTTCCGGCGAAACCTGCGTCGAGGCGGCAATGCCACGTGCAGGAGCTGGGCCTCCTGCAAAAGACGGCTTCGGCCGGGCACTCGGCCGGGACATTCTCGACTCTCTGCTTTTGCAGACGGCGCGATCGGCGGGTGTCGAAATCTTCCAGCCCTGCCGCGCCGTCGCCATCGACCGGGACGGCGAGATGCAAAGGGTACGAATTCAAGCCGGGGACGAAACGGCGATGTTGCGCGCCCCGGTGATTGTCGCCGCACACGGCTCCTGGGAACCGGGGCCGCTGCCCAGCCAGCTCGCAAAGGCCAATCGCCCGTCGGACCTGCTCGGCTTCAAGGCGCATTTCACCGGGTCGTCGCTGGCGCCGGATTTGATGCCTCTGCTGGCCTTCCCCGGCGGCTATGGCGGCATGGTCTCGGCCGATCATGGCCGCTTGTCGATCTCGTGCTGCATTCGCCGCGATATGCTGGCGCGGTTGCGTAAACAACATGGCCCCAAACACCGGAGCCATGTGCCGGCCGCCGATGCGGTCTCCCGCCATCTCGTCGACTCATGCCGGGGCGTGCGGGACGCTCTGGAACCGGCGCTTCTCGACGGTCCGTGGCTTGCCGCAGGTCCGATCCGGCCGGGAATTCGCTCGTTCTACGAAGAGGACATCTTCCGCGTCGGCAACGCAGCCGGAGAGTCTCATCCTGTTATCGCCGAGGGTATCTCGATGGCGCTGCAGTCCGGCTGGCTGCTGGCTTGCGAACTCGCATGCGCGCCAGGTGGCCGAGCAGGGCGCGAGGCTGCCGCCAGGCGCTATGAGGCGGCCTGGAAAAGACTGTTTTCGACACGGGTCTACGCTGCCGCGGCCCTTGCCGGAATTGCCCTTCGCCCCGGCAGCGCCACCTTGATGGCGGCGATCGTCCGGAATTTCCCGCAGACACTGACACTGGGCGCGCAACTGAGCGGCAAGACCAAGCGGGTTCCCGGCTTTGCCTGACGAGTGACGCGGCGTCGTGCTGCCCTGGTCGCCTTACATGCCACCGCCACAGTTGGCAGCAGCTGGCTCCTTCTCCCCGGAATTTGTCATCGCATAGTCGTATACCTGACTGCGTCCGCGGCTTCAGGTTCGCAGGTATTTGACCAAGGCTGCAATCGCGAGCAAGAGGGCGACGAACACCAGGACCCAGACGAGTGCCATGCCGCCCATCATCCACGTATCCATTGGACCATTCATCATTGCAATCACCTTTACGGTCAGTGAAGGCCCGCCTTCGTCGGTAAGCATCGGCGACTGCGAAGGCAATTAGCTCGCCGGGGACTTCGGTCAAGACGACCAGGAAACCGATCGGCCGCCTGTCGCCTTGTCCCGCCAACCGGAAGTGTCCTGTCCTGTCCGTCTCACATACCTCCGCCGCAGCCGTCCGAGAGATCCCAGACGTCGACGACCTGCTTGCCGGTGAAACCTTGCTCGCGGATCAGGAACTTCGCCAATCCGCCATACACTTTCCAGCGCCAGCATTGGCAGCAGCAAGGGCCTTTCTCGTTGGAATTGGCCATCGCATAGTCATAGGCCTGCTGCTCGTCGCCGGAGAGTTTCACATCGTAGTAGGGCATCATCTTCTGTGCGATGCCGGCCGGAATATCGTACGGATCGTTCGGGATCATCGCGATCTCGCGGTACCTGGCCAAACCGTTCACCTGCTCGGCATAGCGCTTTGTCTCCATTGGGCTGCAGCACGAGCCCGTGATCCGCGACATCGCCGGCATGGTCGCAATCGACTCCGTGAACTTGGCCGAACACGTGCTGTTGCCGTTCTGGCTGAGATATTTGAAGCGGCGCACCAGATCGGAATCCTCCGCGGCGATCGTCAAATCCGGCCCCTTGAGCAAGCCGACGACCGCAGCGACGCCAAAGGCGCTGCCCAGAACAACCGTCCGTCGGGTTGGATGGCATATCCGGCTCATTTGCTGTTCCTCGCTTGCTCGATCAGTTTCTTCATCGTTGCGAGGTCGGTCGCGCCGGGGAAAATCTGCTCGCCAACGACGAAGCTTGGCGTTCCACTGATCTTCAGCGCCTGTGCCAGTTGCGTATTCCGGTCGATCGACGCCTGGATATCGGGCCGCTGCATGTCGGTCTTCAGCTTAGCCACATCGAGACCGACGTCGGCAGCAACCTTCAGCACGACCGCTTCGGTCACCCGCGTCTTCACCGCATACAAGGCCTTGTGGAATGCCATGTACTTGCCCTGGCGCATTGCGGCGAGAGCCGCCTTGGAAGCAAATACGGAATCCGTGCTGAGGATCGGGAATTCCTTGTAGACGATTTTGAGCTGCGGATCGTCGGCCACGGCTTGCGCCAGGATCGGCGCAACCTGGCGGCAATAGGGGCAGTTGTAGTCAAAGAACTCGACCATGATGACGTCGCCTTCGGCGTTGCCGCCGACCGGGCTCGCCGGGTCCCGGAAGATATCGTCGGCCTTGGCCGCCAGGGCAGCCTTCGCCTCTTTTGCCGCGGCCTCGCGCTGGCGGGCATCGAGGCTCTGCAGCGCCTCCATGACGACCTCGGGATGCGCGAGGATATAATCGTGGATGCGCTGGTCGAACTGGTCCTGGGACATCTCGCCCGCGGCGATCGCCTGACCGTGGATACCGAGCGCGAGCCAGGCCGTCGCACCGGCCAGGACGAAGGCACGGGCCATTTTGCCGATGGCTCCGCGCCATGAATTGGATTTGTGGATCACAGGGTTCTCCTTCCCTCTGTTTCGCCGGACCGCCGGCATGTGAATGGTGTCTCAGAACATGCCCTTGATCGTCGCCCACCATCCCGTTTCCGGCTCATGGTGCGGGCGCTCGACATTGTTGGTGAGCGCATTGACGAAGGTGACGAGATTGACCGCAGCGAAATTCAGGCCATGGAAATTCGCCCGCCAGCGGCCCTCTTTGTCGATCACATGGGTGACGGTGCCGTGCATCTGATAACCATCGTCCGTCAGTGTGAACTTGTGGCCGAAGGCCTCCGCCAGTCTGCGGGTCGCATCCTCCGGCTGATCCGCCGTCGTGGTCAGGAACAGCCAATTGACGGGATCGAGCCCGTGCGTCTGCCCGTAGCTGCGCAGCACGTCCGGCGTGTCCCTGGCGGGGTCGGTGGTGATGGTCACAAAGCTGACCTGGCCTCTCATCGGCGTGCCGTTCACCATTTTCTGGACCTCGGCGATCTTCTCGGCATGCAGGGGGCATACATCCGGACACGATGTGTAGATGAAGTGGAGGACGACCACCTTGCCGCGCAGATCTGCCGTTCGCACGACACGCCCATCGGCGGTGCGCAGCGTGAATTCAGGCGCCGGCTTGTCGATCGTTTGGAAATATTTCTCGTCGCCCTCAAGCATGGTGTCGATTTCGTCGAGCGAGTGGGCTTGCGCCCGATACGAAACCCCACGGTCAGCGCCGCAATGGCAATGGCGCCCAGCAGCAAACACCTCCACTCGTTCAAAGCCGATGCAAGGCAGTGAGCCTTCAACCCGGACATATCTGTTCCTTTCTCACTCGGCAGCGATGCGGCTGCCGATGAAGTCGACCATGTCGGGCGCGTCCCATTCGGCCGGCCCAATCAGCCGGCCGATCTCCTTGCCGTCGCGATTGATCAGCAGGGTTGCCGGAAGGCCGACGGAGCCGATGGCGAACATGGCCTTGCCCGAGGCATCGATGTTGAGGGCGAGGTGCTTGATGCCGATCTCGGCAAAGAACTTCTTCACAATCTCAGGACCGGCACGGTCCATGGACAGCGCGACGACCTCGAAATCCGGACCGCCCAGTTTGGCTTGCAGACGATCGAGCGTCGGCATCTCCTTGCGGCAGGGCGCGCACCATGTCGCCCAGATGTTGAGCAGCACGACCTTGCCGTGGAAATCCGCAAGCGTTTTCGGCTTGCCATTGCCATCCTCGAAGCTGATTTCCGGTACGGGGGCGGGCGCCTCGTGAACGACAAAGTTCTGCGTCGGCTCGGCGGCTGATACCGGCAGCGAAAATGCTAGCAGCATGCCAATCAGGACCATGGCCAGTTTGCTCACAATAGCCTCACTCGGTCGCGTAGACGGTGGGTGCCTTGCCGTCCTTGGTGAAGGCGTAGACGACGAAGGGGCCTTGCTTCTCACCACCCATGCCTGGAGCGCCCGTCGGCATGCCGGCCAGCGTTATGCCGGTGATGGCAGGGCGTTCGGTCAAAAGCTTCTTGACGATTTCGACCGGCACCAGGCCATCGACGACATAGCCGTCGACCATCAGCGTGTGGCAGCCTTCGAGGTCGGCCGGCACGCCGGCATCGCTGCTGATCTGAGAGAGATTGTTGACCGGCTTGATGTCGACCTTGAAGCCGTTGTGCTCGAGATAGTTGGCGTAGGATTCGCAGCAGCTGCATTGCGGGTTCTTGTACATGACGGCGTTGATCGTGCCGGCGAAGGCAGGCAGCGGCGTTGCGATCAGCAGGGACAGTGCGGCTAGGCGGTAGGTCAGTTTCATTGCAGTTCTCCTTGGTTGGACAAAACTTTCAGGTCACGCGGAACACTGTCATCAGGCCGGCCATCTGGTGATCGGCGACATGGCAGTGCAGCATCCAGTCACCGGGATTGTCGGCAACGAAGGCGCATTCGATCGTGTCCTTGGGGGCGAGCAGCACCGTGTCCTGCCATTGCCGGTGCGGTACCGGCGAGCCGTTGCGCGAAAGCACCGACAGGCTGAAGCCGTGAACGTGCATGGGGTGCCACCATGCGGTTTCGTTGCGCATGGTGAGACGGCAGGTGGCGCCGCGTTCCAGCGTGAACTGTGGCGCCATGCCCGCGTGGCCGTCGCCGGTCATCGACATGCCGTTGATTGCCCAGGCGGCGGCGCCGTTCATGCCGGGCATCGCCATGCTCATCATGCCGCCGACGCCGGCCAGCTTGCCGCCGCCCATCATGCCGCCCTGCAGGACGATCTCATGCCGTTCGGCCTTGGCCAGGTCGGGGGCCGGCAGCGGATTGGCCGGCAGGCGAAGCGGCGCATCGAGAGGATGATCGCGCAGCGGTGCTCCGGCGTCATAGGCGAGCGCGGTCAGGGAGTAGGCAAGGCCGTCGTAGAACTCATCGATCACCGCGTAGCGCTTGCCCGGGTCGCCCTGCATGTCGAGCACGACATCGATGCGCATGGCGGGCGCAAGCACCAAGCGTCCGCCCTCCGGCTCATGCGGGTCGCAGGGCTGGCCGTCGATGGCGACGATGACCGGACGGTGGCCTTCGAAACGCAAAGCCATGATGCGAGCGAGTGACGCATTGGCCAGCCGCAACCTGACGCGCTCGCCGGCCTTCACGGTCAGGTCGGCCGGCGGTGCACCGTTGACGGTGACGACATTGCCGACGCGGCCCGACATCGCTGCATCCATCATGTTGCCGAAGCCGGCAGCGATTTGCCCATCCTTGGTGAGCCGCCAGTCCTGCAGCAGCCATAGAAGCTCGCGGTCGACCGCGACCGGTTCGGCTTCCTCGACGATCAGTGCGCCTGCAAGGCCACGGCCAAGCTGAACCAGGCTGTCGGCATGCGGATGGTACCAGAAGGTGCCGGCATCGGGCGGGGTGAACTCGTACACGAAATTTTCGCCGGGCCTGATCGGCGGTTGGGTCAATCCCGGCACGCCGTCCATCGCGTTCGGCAGCCGGATGCCGTGCCAGTGAACCGTGGTGTCCTCGCCCAGTCCGTTCTCGACGATGATGCGAGCGGGCCGCCCCTGGCGCAAGCGCAGTGTCGGGCCGGGGACCGTGCCATCATAGGCCCATACCGGAGTGCGCGGACCATCGGGGCCGGTGAGCCGTGCCTGGCCCGGCGCCACCCCGATCCGGTGTTCGCCGGTAGCCAGCGCCAGTGCAGGGCGGATCGGCACGAAGGCAGCAATGCTCGCTGCCGCAAGCAGGAATTTGCGGCGCGTTATGAACGGACTTGAAACGGAATTCACCCTTGTGACCCCTGCGGTAACCGACGGCGAACGTCGCGACGTCGATTGGATTGCTGCCGCGCCCGCTGCGCATTGTGCGCAGCCGGACGATCAAACGCCGCCAATCAGCCGCGGAAGGGCAGAAACGGCGTCAGACGAGAGCGCTGGGTCTTGGAGGGAATGGCTCGGGCAACAGACTTCGCCCGTGCAGGAACTGGGCGGGAAGCGCCGGCGGCAGCTCGGCCAGCCGCAGTCCCGTCACGGGGAGAGCTTCCGGCAGCACCGCCAGAACCGGTGCGACGCAGGTCGGCGCACATTGCATCGGTTTGTCGTTGTCGGCCGAGCTCTTGAGGCAAGCGCTGCAGTCGCCGCCCTTGGCATCGGCCATCTTGGCCATGTCGGCGTCGGTGGTGCCGGCATCTGCGGCCATGATCATGCGGCTGTCGATCGCCATCCTGGCCGACATGACGGCAGCCTGAGCGGCGGACAGGCTGAACCCGGCGATCACGAGGACCGCGAGCAGCATAGTCAGGAGGTGTTTTGGTGACAGACGTGCCATCATCCGCTCAGGTTGACCGCAAAGCGCGGCTTTTGCAAGCTCGGCATGCTGCGACATCGGCGCTGGTGCGAGCTCTGGTCTGGCGAATCAATGATGAGGATGCTCACATTGATCGTGATCTGACAGCACCTCGATCACACGGCATTCGCAGACTTTCCCTTGCCGGCAGCCCTCAACCATCAGCTCCAGCTCGATCTTCAACGCGGCAAGGCTGCGTATTCGCTGGACGACCTCGGCCAGACGGGCTTGGGCGATGGCGTCGGCGGTTCCACAGGGCTGGTGGGGATTATCCTGCAACGTCAGCAGCGTCCTGATGGCCTCGATCTCGAACCCAAGCTCGCGCGCGTGCCTGATGAAGGCGAGCCGGCGCAAATCTGCCGCTTCATAATGCCGGCGATTGGCTTCGCTGCGGGCAGGGGCTGGAAGCAAATCGATCTGCTCATAGTAGCGGATGGTTGGAACCTTCACGCCGCTGCGTCGGGCTGCTTCACCGATGGTCACACCTGCTGGCATCTTTTCGCTTGTTCCTCTAGTCACTAGAGGATGTAGCGTCGCGATCGAAGATGCAAGAGGTTCACCTTGGCTGCGACCAAACAACAGACCCGCTACCGCGTTGAAGGCATGGATTGCGCGAGCTGTGCCAGCAAAATCGATACGGCTGTGCGGCGGATGCCTGGTGTGCAGGATGTTAACGTGTCCATTTCGGCGGGCACTCTGACGGTCCTTCATACTTCCGAAAGCAATCTTGACGCGATCGAGAGGAAAGTCACCGGTCTCGGCTACGCTGTTGCTCCGCTGACCGCCAAGTCTGGAGCGCCGGCCTCCGATCAATTGGCCGACCATGACCACAGAACGCACAGTCACGACAAGAAATTAGCGGGGTTGCACGGCAACGATGATGCGCCGATGTCGGGGCCGTGGTGGAACGGCGCCAAGGACCGCCTGACCATCGCCAGCGGCGTTGCCCTGGCGATGGCTTTCGCGGTTCATTACGCCTGGCCCGCGACTGGCCCATGGGCCTTCATCGCTGCCACGCTGCTCGGCTTGGTGCCGATCGCGCGCCGGGCGGTCATGGCCGCACTCGCCGGCATTCCGTTCACAATCGAAATGCTGATGACCGTGGCGGCCGCCGGCGCCGTCATTATCGGCGCCGGCGAGGAAGCGGCGACAGTGGTCTTCCTGTTCCTGATCGGCGAATTACTGGAAGGGGTGGCCGCTGGGAAGGCACGTTCTAGCATCCAGGCGCTCACCACACTGGTTCCCAAGACCGCGCTGGTCGAAGAGGATGGGAGGAGCCGCGAGGTGCCGGCCGAAAGCCTGGCCGTGGGGGACATCATTCTGGTGCGGCCCGGTGATCGGATTCCGGCTGATGGCGAGATCACCGAGGGTGACAGCGCCATTGATGAATCGCCTGTTTCGGGTGAAAGCATCCCGGTGGGCAAAAAGGTTGGCGACGAGGTTTTCGCCGGCACTATCAACGGCGACGGCGTGCTGCGCGTCAAGGTCACGGCGGCCGCCGCCGACAACACGATCGCACGAGTCGTCAAGCTGGTCGAGGAGGCGCAGGAAAGCAAGGCGCCCACCGAGCGTTTCATCGACCGGTTCTCACGCTGGTACATGCCCGGCGTGGTCGCCGTCGCGGCGCTCGTCGCGATCATGCCACCGCTGCTCCTTGGCGGCGATTGGAACGAATGGATTTACAAAGGTCTGGCGCTGCTGCTCATCGGCTGTCCGTGCGCGCTGGTCATTTCTGTGCCGGCGGCAATTGCGGCGTCGCTTTCGGCGGGCGCCCGGCGCGGCCTGCTGATGAAGGGCGGCGCGGTGCTGGAAGGGCTCGGCACCATCACTGCCGTGGCGCTCGACAAGACCGGCACGCTGACGCTCGGCAAGCCGCAGGTCACCGATGTCGTTGCAGTGGGCGTCCGTGAATGCGAGATTCTTTCCCTGGCGGCAGCGCTCGAGACCGGTTCCAGTCATCCGATGGCCCTGGCCATTCTGCAAAGGGCCAATGCTGACAAGGTTCCGGTGCCACCTGCTGCCGAGGCCAGGGCGATTGGCGGCAAGGGCGTCGTCGGTCGCGTCGGCGGCAAGAGCCTGTTTCTGGGCTCGCCGGCCGCTGCCGGCGAAAAGGCGCCGCTGCCGGCCGACCACGCTGCACGCATCGCGGCCTTCAACGATGAAGGAAAATCGGTGTCGGTGCTGGTCATCGACGACGCTCTTGGCGGCTTCATCGCCATGCGCGACGAACCACGGCCGGACGCATTGGCGGGTCTAAAGGCGCTGACCGATGCGGGCATCAAAACAGTTATGCTGACCGGTGACAACAAGCGCACCGCGGCTGCCATCGGCAAGCATCTCGGCATCGAGGCGCGCGCCGAATTGCTGCCCGAGGACAAGCAGCGCATTATCGGTGAGTTGAAGGGGCAGGGGTTCAGGATCGCCAAGGTCGGCGATGGCATCAACGATGCGCCGGCACTTGCCGCGGCCGATGTCGGCATCGCCATGGGCGGCGGCACGGACGTGGCTCTTGAAACGGCTGACGCAGCGGTGCTGCATGGGCGCGTCGGTGACGTCGCCGCCATGATCCGGCTGTCCCAAGCAACCATGGCCAACATCAAACAGAACATTACAATGGCATTGGGGCTGAAGGCAGTGTTCCTGGTGACGACGATCACCGGTATCACCGGCCTTTGGCCGGCCATTCTCGCCGACACCGGGGCGACGGTCCTGGTGACAGCCAATGCCATGCGGCTGTTGCGCTGGAAGAGCAGCTGGTAAGAGCATCAACACCATCACATCGGGACAGACCATGCAGCAAGCCATTACGTCGGACGGCCTTCGCCGGGTGGTGCTTGTCGTCGCGCTGCTGAACCTCGGTTATTTCGGCATTGAATTCGCCGTGGCGCTGGCGATCGGCTCGGTGTCGCTGTTCGCCGACAGCGTCGATTTTCTGGAAGATGCCTCGGTCAATCTCCTGATACTGCTCGCCATGGGATGGTCGCTGCGTGCCCGCTCGCGGGTCGGCATGGCGCTGGCACTTATCCTTTTGGTGCCGGGCCTGGCGACGCTGTGGACCGCGTGGGAAAAGTTCAACATGCCGGTGCCGCCGCAGCCAACGGCCCTGACGCTGGCGGGGTTGGGCGCCTTGGCGGTCAACCTGTCATGCGCCTACATGCTGGCGCGCTACCGCCACCACAGCGGCAGTCTTACCAGGGCGGCATTCCTCTCGGCCCGCAACGACGCCGTCGCCAACATCGCGATCATACTGGCCGGACTGGTGACGGCCTTCCTATGGCGCTCGGCATGGCCGGATCTGATCGTCGGGCTGGGAATCGCGGCACTGAATGCAGACGCGGCGCGCGAGGTCTGGGAGGCTGCCCGGGAAGAGCACCGAGCCGTTTCGTGAAGCCAAACGCTCAGCGCGCTGCCGGATTGCTAATCCGCCAATGCAGGCCGCATACCGGCCGGCAGTCATCCAGAAACTTGCGTGATCTCTAATATAAACGCACACTTGCAAAGCGGACCGAGAGAGAAACCGCCACGAACATCATCAAAAAGGCCCGCGTCCCGGACGAGGACGCGGGCCGGTTTTCGTTGGCATGCGCTAGGCAGGCATCAAGACGGCGATGCGGTGGATGCCGACCACCTTGCTGGTGTTGGCTGCCGCCTCGGTCTTGCCCTTGGAGCAGGTATACATGTCACCTTCCTTGAGCTTGAATTGCTTGTCGGCTTTCTTGACCGTGAATTCACCGGCGGCAATGGTGCATACCATGTCGTTGTCCATTACCATTGCGGGAGCGGCTGCTCCCGGCTGAAAGACCACATCGACAATTGAGATGCTCTTGTAGGCGGGGATATCGGAATTGCCGGTGCCGACCTCGACCACCCTGACGCCGGGGGCTATTTCCTTGCCTTCCTTCGGGCCGTATTTCTTGACCTTTGCAGCTGCCGCCAGCGTGAACAAAGGCGTTACCGCGGCCGCCGTCACGCCGAGCGCAATTGCAGACCTGCGATTTATGGTTTTCATCGCATCCTACCATTATGTTGGCGACGCACCAATGTGCATGGCCACTCTATGTTAGCACATTTGCAGATAACTGCAGAACGCCGTTTCGGAGGGTCCATGAGCGAGCCGCCTCCCGGTCGAATGCGACCGAATAACAAACAATTCCATGCTATGCTGGCGAGCCATCAAACGGACGGCGGGGGATAGCAATGTTGGAAACGGACAAGGTGTTCGCTGGCTCGATTCCGGAAAACTACGACCGCTATATGGTGCCGTTGATTTTCGAGCCGTTCGCCGCAGATCTTGCACGACGGGCCGCGTCCTTGTCGCCCAAGGCCGTTCTGGAAACCGCCGCGGGCACCGGGGTTGTCACCCGCGCATTGGCGCCAAAACTGGCCCCCAGTGCAAGCTATGTCGTAACCGACCTCAACCAGCCGATGCTCGACTACGCCGCTTCGCGGCAAGCTCCCGATGATCGCATCGAATGGCGTCAGGCCGATGCTCTGGCGCTGCCGTTTGAAAATGCGACCTTCGATCTCGTTTGTTGTCAGTTCGGTGCGATGTTCTTTCCCAACCGCTCATCTGCCTACCGCGAAGCCCGGCGAGTTCTGAAGCCTGGCGGACATTTCCTATTCAGCGTATGGGATCGCATCGAGGAGAATGTATTTGCCGACGATGTGACGAATGCTCTCGCAAGGATTTTTCCGAACGATCCGCCGCGCTTTCTGGCCCGCACGCCGCATGGCTACCACGATACGGCACTGATCCGTCGCGAACTGGAGGACGCAGGTTTTTCCGGTGTGGTGATCGAGACGAGGGCCGAACAAAGCCGTGCCTCCTCGCCGCGTCTTCCGGCCGTTGCTTATTGCCAGGGCACTCTGCTTCGCAACGAAATCGAGGCCAGGGAGGCGGGAAAACTGGATGCTGCAACCGACTACGCCGCAGCCGCGATTGCAGACAGGCATGGCAGCGGCGAGGTTGCTGCCAAAATCCAGGCTCACATAATCATGGCTGTGGTCTGAACGGTTCATCGTTTTCCGGGCGGAAAACCGTTTCACACTTTTCCTGGAATTTGCTTGAGGTGCTGGATATTCCGTTCCAGCGCTGAGCAGTAAACGTCTTGCCGCTATCCTGAATTCCCAGACGTTAATCGTTCATTCGCCCAAGTGGCAGGTCGACAAGTGGCAGGTCGATAACCGCCAGTTCGACCGATCGCCGGGGCTTGATGGCGGCGGCTGCCGGCGGCGCGATTCCGGTCGGCCTGGCTTCACTTTGGCAGCCGTCGCCGACTCCGCCCAGCAAGGTCTAGTCATTTCGCTTTCTTGACTCGGCCGACAAAAACGGGCAGCAAAGTCATCATTGGAGGGCAGTTTTGCCAACTATGCAGGTTTTGGAGGGCGTTTTTCGGTGTGACCGTCGCCCAATCGGCGGTCGGTAGAGGGATTGGTTAACCAACTTTGTCCATCTTTTGAATCAATCGGCAACAGACGCGAAGTGTGCTGGGGGCACCAGGCGAACTGTGAATGTCACGGCTGCGAAATCCGCTAGCCGGCAACGGCCGATTGAGAGTGGTTGAATGGCGTTTGTAAGTGCGAAAACCCGGGGTGACAGTCCTGCAACTGGATTGACTTCGATGAGGCCCGGCCTGCGCTGGGTCGCGGTTCCGGCCGTCGGCGCAGCCATTGCTTTATGGTCGGTGGCGACCTTGGCCGGCCTTTATTCGATGGGAACCTCGCTCACCGCTGCTTCCAACGGTCTCCCGCAAAGCCTGCTCGCGCCGCGCACCATCGCGCTCGCCGATCCTCGGCGCAGCCTTGCAAAGGCGCAGGCCCCGACATGGGCCGCGGCAAACGCAGCGCTGTCGGCCCAGCTGCTGCAGCACGGGTGCGATGCTAACTGCCTGCGGTCGGCGTCGAACTTCGTTCACCAGGGAAAATCGGCGCGTCTCAAGCGCAATACCGTGCCGCTTGTCGCCGATGCATCGCGGCAATCCAGCTTCGACGACGTGGTGGCCAAAGCCGCGCTGTCGCCGCAAAAGCTTGCCGCTGCCTTTGCCCGTGCCTCCTCCGGGTCACCCGTCATGCTCGCCAGCCTGCCGGCCGATGCCCGGTTCGCCGAGCCGGTACGCATACCCGACCCGAACGGCCCGGCATCGGTGCGCTTCGGGCCGGCGGTGGCGGAGATCGAACGCTCGTCGCGCCTGGCGCTGGCGCTGGCGAATACGTTGCCGGAGCAGATGATCGACGTGCTCCCGGCAGCCGTCATGGCAAGCGAGCCCGCGGCTTCACAAGAGCCGCAAGAACCTGAGGTCCAGTTGGCCTCGCTGCCGCCGCAGGACGACATGCCCGACAGCATTCCGCTGCCGACGCTGCGTCCGCGGGCGGTCATCGATCAGCCGGCGCCCCAGACTCAAGCCTCGAAAGACCGGGCGCCGAAAGACCGGACGCCAAAGGATCAGGCAGCAAAAACGGAGCCGCCCCAGGCATCCAAGGCCCAGGCATCGAAGACCCAGGCATCCAGGGCGAGCAAGGTCCAGACGGCCGATGCCCCGCCGGTCGAGACGCAACCCGGCAGCCTGTCGCCTCGCAATTCGTCACAAGCGGCAGTGCCGGCGGTGTCGGGCAAGCCGGGCAAACGGTCGAAGACGCAGGGCGGCGACATGCTGGCCTATGCCAAGCCCGACATGCCTTCCGGCGGACTCGGCGGGGCCTTCAGGAACCTGTTCACCACGCCTGGCATGGGCAGCGGCGTGGCCGTCTACGACATCTCGGCCAAGACCGTCTATATGCCCGACGGCTCGCGGCTGGAGGCACATTCGGGATACGGTTCGATGGTCGACCAGCCGCGCTACGTTCACAAGAAGAATGTCGGTCCGACGCCGCCCGACACCTACAATCTGACGCTGCGGGAATCGCGCTTCCACGGCGTCGAGGCACTGCGTCTCACCCCTGCCAGCGGCAGCAACAAATATGGCCGCGACGGCCTGCTCGCCCACACCTACATGCTGCGCGGCGGCCGCGCCGAATCCAATGGCTGCGTCGTCTTCAAGGACTATGCCCGCTTCCTCGCCGCCTACAAGAAAGGCAAGATCAAGCGCCTTGTCGTGGTGCCGCGGCTGTCGAAGCCGCTGACACGCGTCGCCCAAGAGGGCCGCGGCGCTTAGGTTATTCGCAGGCAGCGCAAACATGTGAGATGTCGGCGGGAACAGCGCCGGCATCGCTGGTTTTGCCGCGTGCACTTTCCCGCCCGATTTCCAACAGATTGTCAGCAGCCGGCCGCGAAACGGTTTTCATTCCCGGCCGGGGATATTATGACTGACCGGTCGGGCGGCTCCAGCTTCAAACAATCAAGAGGACATCATGACAATACGCGCTGTCGTTTGGGGCGAGAATATCCATGAGCGAACCAATGAGGTGGTCGCCGGCATCTATCCCGAGGGCATGCACGCGACGATTGCCAATGCGCTGAAGCTCGACCCCGAGATTTCGGTGTCGTGGGCAACCCTGGAGCAGCCGGAGCATGGGCTGCCGGCCGACCGTCTGGCCGAGACCGATGTCTTGCTGTGGTGGGGGCACAAGGACCATGGCGCCGTCGCCGACGAAGTGGTCGAGCGCGTGGCGCGCCGTGTCTGGGAGGGCATGGGGCTGATCGTTCTCCATTCCGGCCATTTCTCGAAGATTTTCAAGAAGCTGATGGGCACGCCCTGTACGCTGAAATGGCGCGAGGCGGGCGAGCGCGAGCGGCTTTGGGTGACCAGCCCCAACCACCCGATCGCAGCCGGGATCGGCGAGTATTTCGAGCTCGAGAACGAGGAGATGTATGGCGAGCAGTTCGCCGTGCCGGAGCCGCTCGAGACCGTGTTCATCTCGTGGTTCCAGGGCGGCGAAGTGTTCCGGTCGGGGCTGACCTATCGCCGCGGCGCCGGCAACATCTTCTATTTCAGGCCCGGCCACGAGACCTATCCGACCTATCACGATGCCAACGTCCACAAGGTGCTGCGCAATGCGGTGAAATGGGCGCACAACCCGCTCGGCTCCAATCCGGCCATCCTCGATGCGCCGAACGTGCCGGCGGAAAAGGCGCTCGAGCCGATCGTCGAGCGCGGCGGAAAACTTCATTCCGCCGGCGAAGCCGGCTTTCGCTAGACCACAAATCCATGGTCGAACAAGAAGATAAAGCCCTGTCCTAAGGATAAGAATCATGCGCCTCTTGATACTCGGCACCGGTTGGATGGCGGAGGAGCACGCCAGGCAGTTCGGCAAGATCGAGGGCGTCGAACTGATCGGCGCCGTCGATCTCGACCGTACGCGTGTCGACAAGTTTTCGGACATCTACGGTATCCCCAACCGGTTCGCGTCGTTGGACGAGGCGCTGGCATGGGGCAAGTTCGACGCGGTGGCGAACGTGACGCCGGATCGCATCCACCATCCGACCACCATGATGCTGATCGCGGCAGGCAAGCCGGTGCTGTGCGAGAAACCGCTGGCCGAAAATTTCGAGAAGGCCAGTGAGATGGCCAATGCCGCCGAGCGGGCCGGCATCATCAACATGGTCAACCTGACCTATCGCAACGTCGCGCCGCTGCAGAGAGCGCGCGCCATGGTGCTGGCCGGCGAGATCGGCACGGTCAGGCATGTCGAGGCGTCCTATCTGCAGAGCTGGCTGGTGTCCAAGTTCTGGGGCGACTGGCGCACCGATCCGAAATGGTTGTGGCGGCTGTCGCGCGGCCACGGCTCCAATGGCGTGCTGGGCGACGTCGGCATCCATATCCTCGATTTCGCCAGCTATGGCGCGGCGCTCGACATCGACCATGTGTTCTGCCGGCTGAGATCCTTCGACAAGGCGCCCGGCAACCGGATCGGCGAGTACGGGCTCGACGCCAATGACAGTTTCACCATGTCGCTGGATTTCAGCAATGGCGCTTTCGGCGTCGTCCATGCCAGCCGCTGGGCAACCGGCCATTTGAACGAACTCCGCCTGCGCATCTACGGCGACAAGGGCGGCATCGAAGTCGTGCACAATCTGACCGGCTCAGAGCTGAAAGCCTGCATCGGCGAAGATGTCGAGAACGCCAAATGGCAGGTTCTGGACGCCGGAACGGTGCAGACCAACTACCAGCGCTTCGTCGATGCAGTGCGCAACGGCGTCCAGGCCGAACCGTCGTTCCGGCATGCTGCCGAATTGCAGAAGGTCCTCGACCTCGCCGTCGTCTCGGATGAGAAGCGGGCTGAATTGAGCACGCACGCGGATGCGCAATAGGCCTGGGTTCCTCGCCGCGGGGCGGGGGCGGTCAGGGTCAAAACAAAACCGAGTTTGCATCTCCGCCATTCACGGCAGGAAGTCACGGCTCTGAAAGCAGAGTTCATTGTCTTCGAGAGAGGCCATCGAGCAGGAAGCCGAGGCCTTTCCGGAAAGCACCATCCCAATCGTTATCCAACAGCAGACGAGAGCGTTCGATCGTCGGATAGCGTTCGCTGAGCCCTGTAAGGCGCTGCTGCGTGTCGGCTCTGCCGTCGTCCGAGAGGTCGAAGTTCGCCCGGCTGATGGTGGCGCCCATCACATAGTTCCACAGCGACCATACCGCGACGTTCAAATCTGCGTCCGCCACACCGGCCCTGGACAAGGTCTTGCTCAGCAGTTCAAGGCGACTGAGGATGTTCGCGCCGAGCGCCCGGCGCGGCAACAGCGATGCCGACCAAGGATGGCGCAGCATGCTGGCGCGCCAGTCTTCGAGCATATGGACGACTTCTCCGCGCCAGTCTCGAGGCTCAACCAGTTGCGGCGGTCCGCCATATTCGAGCACCGAATCGAGCGCCAGATCAAAGACATCCTCTTTGTTGTCGACGTGCCAATATAGGCTCATCACGCCCGAGCCGAGGCGATCGGCCAGCCGACGCATCGTCAATCCGTCGACCCCTTGAGCGTCCAGCAGTTCTACCGCGGTCGCCACGATACGTTCCCGCGAGAGAGGCGGTTCACTGCGCGGCTCCTGCACGGGCTGGAGCGACCCGCTTGTCCGCTGAGATCGCGTGCTCCGGGCGCCGCTACGTTTGGCTGCCATCCGTCTTCCTCGCTGTTCGGGCCGTCGATTTTGACCGGCAACGCGACGAATGTCGATCCTGAACGATTGACTCGTACGACGTACTGTGCGACTGGCTCGTGCGGCGTACGAGTCGATCGCCGATATCAATCATGCCGGCCGCGAGGGTGTCTTGCTCGCAGTCGGCAGAGCCAAGAGAAAATCATGCCACGCGCCAAGCGCCTGCTTATCGGAGGGTTAATCGTGATGACCATGGGCGTTTCCACTGCCACAGCGAATGATCTCAAGCTGACCATCGTCAATCCACAAAACCTCTATGACCCATCGCCGAATGGCTACAGCACGGCGGTGATCACGCCCCGCGGAGCCCGGCTGGCCTACATCTCCGGACAGGGCGGCCAGGACAGCACGGGAGCCTTGTCGCCCGACTTCGCTGTCCAGGTTGCGCAGGCCTACGCAAATTTGCGCACCGCCCTCGATGCGCTCGGTGCCAGGCCGGATCAGGTCGCCAAGCTCACGGTCTTTGTGGTCGATCACGATATGTCCAAGCTTGGGGTCTTGACCAAGAACGTCAAGGAGATGTTCGGCGAGGCGCTGCCGGCGCAGACTCTAATTCCCGTTCCCAAGCTTGCAATCGACCCGATGCTCTTCGAGGTGGAGGCCGTGGTCGTGCTTGACTAGGGGCGCGGCTATAGCTCCGATCGCCCAAATTGAAATGGGTCGAGCGCGCCTCCGACAGCCGCGCGCTCGCCATCACGAGGGCCGAGCAACAGGGCTTCGCTTGTTGCGTCTGCGGCGACAAGGGTGGCATCGAAGTCGTGCACAATCGGGTCGCACCACGCATTCGTCATCCCAGGGTCTGCGCCGCGTCGCTTCGCTCCTTGCTCCACCCCCGGGACGAAGTCATCATGGCTGAGGCCATTGCGGATGTCGGAGATCGGCGGAGCGTTTCCTGCTCCCACCCAACATAGCCTCACCTGGAGATGAAATGATGGAAACCAGCGTAAGGAAGCTATTCGAGAGATATGAGCGCTTTTTCAACCAGTCCCTCGGCGGCGACATGGACATGGATGAAGTCGCATCGCTGTATGCTTCGGACTTCATAGCGGCTTCGCCCGCCGGGGTCATGACTGGAAAGAACGATGGGCAACTCAAGCAGGTCATGGCGCAAGGCTATGCGCACTATCGCGCGATAGGTACGAAGGAAATGCGGATACGCAACCTCAGGCTCTCGCCGATAGACGAACATCATTGCGTGGCCCATGTCGCCTGGACGGCAACCTATGCCCGCAGGGATCAATCGAAGGTGGCGATAGATTTTGACGTCCACTACCTCGTGCAGAAATTGGACGCGGAGCCGAAGGTTTTCGGCTGGATATCAGACGACGAGCAGGCGCTGTTGAGAAAGCACGGCATCGTCTGAGGTCCGCTTTGTCCTAATGCCCTCCTAATGCCGCAGGATCTTGCTCAGGAAAGCGCGGCTGCGGTCGGTCTTCGGGTTGGAGAAGAACTCGTCCGGGGTGCCGCTCTCGACGATGGCGCCGGCGTCCATGAACACGACGCGCTGGGCGACCTTGCGGGCAAAGCCCATCCCGTGCGTCACCACCATCATGGTCATGCCTTCCTCGGCGAAGACGTCGAGAACGCTAAATGGCAAGTTCTGGACGCCGGAACGGTGCCCACCAACTACCAGCGCTTCATCGATGCAGTCCGCAACGGCGTCCAGGCCGAACCGTCGTTCCGGCATGCTGCCGAATTGCAGAAGGTCCTCGACCTCGCCGTCGTCTCGGATGAGAAGAGGGCCGAATTGAGCACCCACGCCGATATGCAATAGGTTTGGCTTCCTCGCCCCCGCCAAGCGGGGGGAGATGTGGCCGCAAAGCGGCCGGAGAGGGGTCTTTGGCAGCGAGGGCGTTCGCAAGAATGAAATGTCTTTGATGTCGGGACAAGGTCGCACGCAATGACATGGTCAGCGCAATTCCCCCTCTCCGTCTCGGCGACTCGGGTGGTTTGTGAAACCTCGCTAGCCGCGAGCGAGACTGAACTAACTCGGAAGGTCAGTTGACACTTCGCCGCAACGGCCCATCCTTGATTGTTGGCCTGCCTTTCCGACCAACTTTTGAACAGGGAGGAAACAATGGAAGCCGTCAATCGTAGATCCACACTTGCACTCGGTCTTACACTGGCCGCAACGCCTCTGATCGCTTGGGGGACACCAGCAGCCGCCCAGACTTACGGCCCCGATGAGGGCAAGGAGGTCTCACCCGGCGTCAGAGTTGTAGCGCTTGGTGAGCGCAAGTCGGTCATACCAGCCTATGCAACGGTGAAGCTGCGCGATGTTGTCATTCAGCCCGGAGCGAAGACGGCTGACAACATGATGAAGAACGACATGCTCTGCCACATGACTGAGGGAGAACTTTCGGTCGTTCACAACAAACAAAAGTTCACAGTCAAGAAGGGCGATGTTTGGGCCTGCGCTAATGGCGCTACGACAGAAGGCACCCAGAACACGAGCAGTGCGGTCGCGATCATGCGGGTCATCGATTTGATGCCCGCATAAGGGAAGCGGCTGGTGGAAGTGCGGCAATGGCCGCCCTAAGAGGAAGCCCAGCGCGCATCTGTCGTATTAGGGAACGTCCAGCGAATGGCCGCTTTCCATCCATCTCGGCCATCGACGACAGCCAGCTGAGTTGAGTTTGAACCCTAATGCCGCAGGATCTTGCTCAGGAAGGCGCGGCTGCGATCGGTCTTCGGGTTGGAGAAGAACTCGTCCGGCGTGCCGCTCTCAACGATGGCGCCGGCGTCCATGAACACGACGCGCTGGGCGACCTTGCGGGCAAAGCCCATCTCGTGCGTCACCACCATCATCGTCATGCCTTCCTCGGCGACCGCGACCATGACGTCGAGCACTTCTGAGATCATCTCGGGATCGAGCGCCGAGGTCGGCTCGTCGAACAGCATGATCTTGGGGCGCATGCCGAGGCAGCGCGCGATCGCCACGCGCTGCTGCTGGCCGCCTGAGAGTTGCGCCGGATAGGCATCAACCTTGTCGGCGAGGCCGACCTTGGCGAGCAGTTCGCGCCCGGCCTTCTCGGCCTCGGTGCGCGGGATCTTGCGCACATGGATCGGCGCCAGCGTGACGTTCTCGAGCGCGGTCTTGTGCGGATAGAGGTTGAACGACTGGAAGACGAAGCCGATCTCGGTCCGCAGCCGCGTCATGTTGGTGGCGGGGTCGCCGAGGCGCTGGCCGTCGACCGTCAGGTCGCCGTCGCGGATCGTCTCCAGCCCGTTGATGCAGCGGATCAAGGTGCTCTTGCCCGAGCCGCTCGGGCCGCAGACGACGACCACTTCGCGCGGCTCGACGCTCAGCGTAATATCCCTGAGCACGTTGAGCTGGCCAAACCATTTGTTGACGCCGCGAAATTCGATCATGCCGGCACCATTCTTGCTGCTGAGGTTCGTCATATCTGCACCTCGCCATGGGCCGCGCCCATGCGCTGTTCCAGCCGTCGGGCCAGCATGATCAGGGGGTAGCAGACGATGAAATAACCGAGGCCGACGAGGAAGAAGACCAGCAGGCCGTTCGGCACACGCTGCACCACCAGCCAGCCGACGCGAGTGAGATCGGTGAGACCGATCGCCGAAACGACCGAGGAATCCTTGATCAGCAGCACATATTGCCCGACCAGCGGCGGCAGCACGATGCGCATCGCTTGCGGCAGCACCACCTGGCGCATGCGCTGCCAGCGCGACAGGCCGGACGCCAGCGCCGCCTCGACCTGGCCGGTCGGCACCGAGCGGATGCCGGCAACGACGATCTCGCAGATGAAGCAGGCGGCCAGATTGGTCAGCGCGATGATGCCGGCGGTGAAGGCGTCGAGCTCGATGCCGAGTTCCGGCAGGATGAAGAAGATCAGGAAAATCTGCACCAGGAACGGAGTGCCGCGGATCAGGTCGACCCAGCCGCCGATCGCGCTGCTGATCAGCCGGTTGCCGCCTGTGCGCAGGATGCCGAGGCCGAAGCCGAGCAAGGTGCCCAGCACCAGGCTGATCAACGACAGCACCACGGTCATGCCGAGGCCGCGCAAGGCGAGGGGATAGCTGCCGGCGATGCTTTGCAGTTGCTGCCAGATCATGTCCGTGCCCCCGCCAGGCCGAGCCAGCGCCCGGAGAGTGCCGCCAGTCCCTTCAGCCCGTAATAGAGCAGCAGGTAGAAGGCGGCGATGGTGATAAAGCCTTCGGCCGGCATGAAGCGGTCGGAAGCGAGCAGTTGTCCGGCGCGCGTCAATTCGGCGACCGAGATCAGCGACAACAGCGCGGAATCCTTGACCAGCACGATCGCCTGGCCGAGCAGCGGCGGGATCGTCACCTTAAACGCCTGCGGCAGGATGACCAGGCGCATGCGCTGGACATAGGTCATGCCCGAGGCGACGCCGGCCTCGACCTGGCCGCGCGGGATCGATAGGATGCCGGCGCGGATGATCTCGGCGACATAGGCGCCGCTGTTCAGCGACAGGGCCAGGATGCCGACGACGAGCTCGGGCAGGACGAAGCCGAGCCGCGGCAGGCCGAAATAGAGGAAGTAAAGCTGCGCCAGCAGCGGCGTGGCGCGCACCGCGTCGATATAGGCCTTGGCCGGGACGCGGAACAGCCGGCCACGCTGCAGGTTCATTGCGGCGAGCACGATGCCGACGGCGAGCGCGCCGGCAAAGGAGAGGACAGACAGCCACACGGTCGTGACGAGGCCCTGCCCGAACAGGGGCAGATATTCGACGATGGTGCGGAAGCTGAAGTTTTCGAGCATGGTGAGGCGGTGACTGGTGACTGGTGAATGGTGAGT
This sequence comes from Mesorhizobium sp. M0960, assembly GCF_040319055.1. NCBI lineage: Bacteria > Pseudomonadati > Pseudomonadota > Alphaproteobacteria > Hyphomicrobiales > Phyllobacteriaceae > Mesorhizobium > Mesorhizobium sp. M0960. The sequence goes on from NZ_JAMYNN010000005.1 coordinate 285,143, forward strand.
AGCGAGTAGCGAGTAGCGAGTAGCGAGTAGCGAGTAGCGAGTAGCGAGTAGCGAGTAGCGAGTAGCGAGTAGCGAGTAGCG
>NZ_JAMYNN010000006.1:0-284925 GCF_040319055.1 Mesorhizobium sp. M0960
GCCGGAGGACAAAAGCACCCGCTTCTTTGCCAACGGCAATTTCTACACACCCGACGGCAAGGCGCGCTTTATTGCCATCCGCCCAACCGCCCAAACCCGCACCAGCCTGGACTACCCGTTGGTGCTCAACACCGGGCGCGTGCGCGACCACTGGCACACCATGACGCGAACCGGCAAGAGCCCGCGCCTGTCGCAGCACATGGCCGAGCCTTTCGTCGAAATTCACCCGGCTGATGCGCAGCACTACGGCATCGGCGATGCCGATATTGTGCGCGTCTCGACAGCTTATGGCGAGGTCGTGGTCCGCGCGCTGGTGACAGGGCGCCAACGCCAAGGCTCTGTGTTCGTGCCGATGCACTGGACCGATCAGTTTTCCGCGCGCGCGCGCGTCGATGCCCTGGTCGCGCCGACGACTGATGCGATTTCAGGCCAGCCGGCTTCAAAGAACGTTGCCGCCCGAATCGAGCGGTTCGCCGCCACGGCCTTCGGCTTCGCGGTGCTTGCGGAACGGCCCGCATCCATCGACGCCGATTATTGGAGCCTCGCCCGCTGCCCCGCCGGCTGGCGCCTTGAAATTGCGCTGCAGGACAGCCGCGACTGGACCGGGTTTGCCGCCGCGCTGTTCGGCCCGGAAGGCGAGGCGCTCGCCTATCACGACATCGCCGGCGGGCACCATCGCTTCGCCCGTTTCGCGGGCGGTCGGCTGGTCGGCGCGCTCTATCTTGCGCCTACCCCGGTAGCGGTGTCGCGCGGCTGGGCGGCCGAACAACTGGGTGCCGACCATGCCGATCGGCCGGCGCGGCTGGCGATCGTCGCCGGGCGGCCTGGCGGCAAGAGCGTCGACCGCGGCGCCATCGTCTGCGCCTGTTTCGGGGTCGGTGCCAACCAGATCGCGGAAGCGGTGCGCGGCGGCTGCACCAGCGTCGCGGCAATCGGCGCCGCCCTTCACGCCGGCACCAATTGCGGCTCCTGCCGCGCCGAGATCAAGACCATTATCGACGGGCGGCGTCTGCAAGCTGCAGAGTGAATGCGCCGAGGAACTCTGCCGCGCCGCTGCATGATGCTTACTAGCAATTTACAAACCATAGGCTACCACCGTTCTGACTTCGATTCGTTCGGAACGGGAGCCCCATGAGTAAAGCCCTGACCTCATTCGCGCTTGCGGCCGTGCTGACGGCTTTGCTGATGGCGCTCAGCCTGGCGGTGGCCAGGCATGGCTATCCCTATGGCGCGATCGGCGCCAAGCGCTTGAGTGACGTCGCCGATGCAGGGGCATTCATTCCGCTCGCGGCGGTCTACTTTTTCAGCGCACTGCTGATGATGGTACTGCCGATCAGGCTTGCCGGCATCGTCCTGACGCATGCCGCCGATGCGATCTTCTGGGCGGTCATCGTGTTGTTCGCGGCCGTCATTGGATGTCTCGCCGCCAGATTTGCTTTCGGTCAACGCGATGTGCTCTCGGCACTGCTGAACTGGCGCTTCCTGTTTGTCGCAGCCGTCGTCGGATGCCATCTCTTCATCAACGAGCTGCGGCGCAACATCCTGTTGAGAAGCCTGTTCTTCGTCATCTTCGCCGCAGCGACACTGGCCTGTTTGTTTTGGTCTTTCACGGTCTGAACAGGTGCGCGGTCGTCCGGAAGGGACGGCCTAGTTCTTGTCGACCGGCTTTGAACGCATCCGCGAAACGGTCTCACGCTCGGCCCGTTTCGAACGCATCGGCGGCAGGCCGCGATCGATCAGGTCCATGTCCTCCAGCACCATGTCGCCCATGCGCTTGAAGGCGATGTCGAGCGCGCCGGCCCGGTGGGCGGAGCGCAGGAACCCCGGCAATGTGCGGACTGGGTGGTCCCGGGCCAGCGGCTCCTCCGGGAAGACATCGCTGGCGGCGACGATATGGCCGCTGCGGCCAGCATTCATCAGCGCCGGAAAATCGACGACGCCGGCCCGGCTGAGCAGGATGAAAGCGGCTCCCTTGCGCATCTTGGAAAAGGCTTCGGCGCCGAGGAAACCCTGGTTCTCGCTGGTCACCGAAGCGACGACGAAGACAAAATCGCTGCTCGACAGAACGTCGTCGAGCGAGGCCGGCTCGACGCCGTTCTCGACCAGGATCGACGGCGGCAGCCACGGGTCGAAGACTTTCGTCCGCGTGCGAAAGCCCGACAGCAGCCGATTGAGCGCACGGCCAAGATCGCCGAAGCCGATAATGCCGACATCCGCGCCGGAAAGAAGCCGCGCCGTCCGGTTGCCGTCGCCGCCCCACAGCTCCTTGCCCTGACGGAAAGCGAGGTCGGCGTCGACGATGTCGCGGGCGAGGTTGAGCGCCATGGCAAGGCCGAGCTCGGCCACCGGCTCGGCAAACACCAGGCCGGTGGTGACGACATGGATGCCGCGCGAAAACAGCGTCTCATACGGCATGTTGTTGATGAGGTTGCTCTCGACATTGAAGACGCAGCGCAGCGCCTTCATTTTCTCCAGCGTCTCCGGCGTGATCGGCGGCTGGCCGACGATGTAGCGGGTCTCGGCAAGCACATCAGCCGGCAAGGCTGTGACACCTTCGGACGATGTTTCGACGATGCGGTATTTCGATCGAAATTTCGCCAGCGCAGCCGGCGTGAAGATCAGGTCGAGTGTGCGTGGATGGGGTGCGCTGATCACCAGCGGCAAGGCGCTGTCGGACATGACATTTTTCCTCCCGTGCGATCCGCGTCGCAGCACATTAGAATCATCTTCTCCCGCTTCGACATCTATCACATGCCTGTCGAGGAGGAGAAGTTTGCCCGCCTTCGGCCTTGCGGTGTGGCGGTCGGTGGTCCAGATAGACGGCGATCGAAGGACGACAAGGAAGACAGCGACATGATCCCGTTTCGAAAGAACCTCATCGATGGCGAGTGGGTGGGCGATGCCGGCTCCCGCAACATCAACCCGTCCAATCTCGACGACGTGGTCGGCGAATATGCGTCGGGGGGCGCCGAGCAGGCCCGGCAGGCCATCGCGGCGGCGAAAGCGGCATTTCCGGCGTGGTCTCGATCGGGCCTGCTGGCACGCCATGCTGTGCTGAGGAAGGCGTCGGACGAGATCACCGCGCGGAAGGATGAAATCGGCCGGGCGTTGGCGCGCGAGGAAGGCAAGACGCTGGTCGAGGGCATCGGCGAGACCGTGCGGGCAGCCCAGATATTCGACTTCTTTGCCGGCGAGACGCTGCGCCTGTCGGGCGAGCTGGTGCCAAGCGTGCGGCCCGGCGTCGGCGTCGAGATCACCCGCGAAGCGGTCGGTGTGGTCGGCATCATCACGCCATGGAATTTCCCGGTCGCCATCCCGGCCTGGAAAATTGCCCCGGCGCTGGCCTACGGCAACACCATCGTCTTCAAGCCGGCGGAACTCGTTCCGGAGAGCGCCTGGACCATTGTCGACATCCTGCACCGCGCCGGCCTGCCTAAGGGCGTGCTCAACCTGGTGATGGGCAAAGGTTCGGTGGTCGGCCAGGCCATGCTCGACAGCCCTGACCTCAACGCCATCACCTTCACCGGCTCGGTCGGCACCGGCAAGCGCGTCGCTGCCGCCAGCGTCGAGCACATGCGCAAGTTTCAGCTCGAAATGGGCGGCAAGAACCCGTTTGTTGTGCTCGACGATGCCGACCTTGCCGTCGCCGTCGATTGCGCCATCAACGGCGCCTACTTCTCGACCGGCCAGCGCTGCACGGCGTCGTCCCGCCTGGTGGTGACGGACGGCATCCATGACCGCTTCGTCGAGGCGCTCAAGGACCGCCTGGGCAAGCTGGTCGTCGGCGACGCTCTCGATGCGAAGACCCAGATCGGACCGGTTGTCGATCAGAGTCAGTTGAAACAGGATGAAGATTATATCGCCATTGGCCGCCAGGAAGGCGCCGATCTCGCCTTCGGTGGTGAGCGGCTCGATCGCGAGACCCGCGGCTTCTATCTGCAACCGGCGCTGTTCACCGAAACCACCAACGCCATGCGCATCTCGCGCGAGGAGATTTTCGGACCGGTCGCCAACGTCATCCGCGTCAAGGATTATGACGAGGCGCTGGCGGTGGCCAACGACACACCGTTCGGGCTGACGTCGGGCATCTGCACATCCAGCCTCAAGCACGCCACGCATTTCAAGCGCAATTCGGAAGCCGGCATGGTCATGGTCAACCTGCCGACAGCGGGCGTCGACTTCCACGTGCCTTTCGGCGGGCGCAAGGGATCGAGCTACGGCCCGCGCGAGCAGGGTCGTTACGCCGCGGAGTTCTACACCACGGTGAAGACCGCTTACACGTTTGCCGGCTAATCAAGGCGGCACTCATCCGGGATCAGCCAGGCAGGCGAGCAAATCGATGGCATCTGAGAATACGGACCTGACCTGGCTTAATCCGCCGCCGCACCACGAGTTCGGCGACGGCACGGTGCATGTGCGGACCGGCAAGGAGACCGACTTCTGGCGCGAGACGTTCTACGGCTTCTGGCGCGACAACGGCCATTTCCTCTATCGTGAGGTCGAGGGCGATTTCAGCGCCGAAGTCACGGTCAAGGGGCACTATGAGGTGCTTTACGACCAAGCCGGGCTTATGGTCCGCCTGAGCGAGACGCACTGGATCAAGGCCGGCATCGAATACACCGACGGGCTGATGTATTTTTCTGTCGTCGTCACCAACGATGCTTCCGACTGGTCGCTGGCCAATATTCCCGCCGACCCGGACGGCGTCAGGATACGCTTGACCCGCCATGCCGAGACGATCCGCGTGCAGTATCTGGATGCATCCGACAAGCAGTGGAAGCCGGTGCGGCTTGCCTATTTCCCGCCATCGAAAACGGTCGATGTCGGCATGATGTGCTGCTCGCCGCAGCGCGAGGGCTTCGAGGTCACATTCAGCGATTTTTCGATCGGCCCGCCGATCTCGCGGCAGCTTCACGACTGAGGCGCCGCGATCCGGTCGGGCGGTTTGCGTCCGGCCGGCCTCAGTAGGTCGCCCGGCCGCCGGAGACGTCGAAGACGGCCGCCGTCGTGAACGAGCATTCCTCGGACGCGATCCAGCAAATCAGCGCCGCCACCTCCTCGACCTCGCCGAACCGCGCCATTGGTATTTTCGATAGCATGAAGTCGATGTGCTGCTGGCTCATCTGCTGGAAGATCGCGGTGCGCACGGCTGCCGGCGTGACGCAGTTCACCGTCACCTTGGTCTTGGCCAGTTCCTTGCCGAGCGACTTGGTCATGCCGATCACCGCGGCCTTGGAGGTGCTGTAGGCCGAGGCGTTCGGGTTACCTTCCTTGCCGGCAATCGAGGCGATGTTGACGATCCTGCCGTAATTGCGTTCGAGCATATGCGGGACCAGCGCCCTGTTGCAGAAGAAGACGCCGTTGATATTGATGTCGATGACCCGGCGCCAATCCTCTACGGAATACTCCCAGGTCGTCATGTTCGGTCCGGTGATGGCAGCGCTGGTGACAAGGACATCGACTGCGCCAATCGCTTCGATCGTCTCTCCGGCGGCGGCTTCGACCGCTATGGGGTCGGCGACGTCTAAGGTGACGCTGTGCAGGCCTGGAACAATGGCCTTGGCCTGCTCGATCTGGGCGGCATCGCGATCCCAGACCGAAACACGCCCGCCTTCCTCAGTGATCCTTTGCGCGACGGCAAGGCCGATGCCTGAGGCGCCGCCGGTAATAACAGCAGACCGTCCGGCAAATCGTCCCGCGAAACTCATCGGCATGTGGTCTTCCTCCCAATCGGCGGCGAATGTGAAGTCAACGGCGGACAAGTTCAAGCGCGGACTTGCAGCCTCCGAACAGCTTCGTGATGGGCCAGCACCAGGCAATTGAACGGCACTGCCTCCTGGCCAAATCGTCTCGTCCGGCATGGGAGAACTGCAGGAACGACTTCGCCCAGTTTGTCATCCGGGTGACATGCAGCGCCGGATGCGCTATATTGCACTGCACAATGCGAGCGCCTGCAGGCGAGGCTCCCATCGATCCAATGAATCGACCCATGAGCGGCCCATGAAATCGGCATTGAGCTGCAAGGGCGGAAAACCGATACCGAGATGAAGATTCCAAAATCTCTGTTGATCGATCCGGACAAGAACACGGTCTATGGCAGCTTTGCCGTTGCAGTCTCGATCTGGGCGTTCTCCTACTCGACCATTTTCGGCCAGGCCATGATCCTGGCCTATTATGCAGTCTGGCTGCCGCTCATCCTGGTCGACTACCGGAAAATATTAAGGCACGCTTCCAGCGCCTGGCTTCCGCTGGCGTTTGCAGCCTATGTCTGCTTCTCGGTGTTCTGGTCGGCAGCTCCCGGCACCACGGCAAGGACGGCCGTGCAATATTGTTCCCATATCGCATGCGCCTACATTGCCGCGCGCACGGTCAGCGTCCGGACCTTGACCATAGGCGCCCTAATAGGGATTTTCGTCGTCCTGCTCTACTCGCTCAAGGTCGCGAGTTATTCCTACGACGTTCTCGACGGGACATACAATTTCGTCGGCGCTTTCAGCTCCAAGAACCAGATCGGCTTTGTCGCATCGCTTGGCATCTATTTCTGCGTTGTCTACCTGGCCTTTCTCAGGCGCGGCCGCATAGGTTTTTTGTTGATTGTACCAATCGTCCTTCTGTCGGGCTATCTGCTGGTCGTGTCGCATTCGGCCACTTCGATGGCATCGACCCCGGCGGTTCTCGCCCTGGTCGCGCTGCTTTCCATGGGCAAGCTGCTTTCGCTCCGCCATCGCCGGGTCATTTTCGTGATCGGTGCAGGCGGGCTGGTCGCCTGCACCGTGATTGCGCTGAATCTCGGGCTAATGGACTTTGTCCTTGGCCTCTTCGGCAAGGATTCGACGCTCACCGGACGAACCTACCTCTGGCAGCAGGGCTGGAATGCCGCGCAGCAATCGCCCATCCTCGGCGTCGGCTACGCGGCGTATTGGGTGCAGGGCTTCTCCGAGGCCGAGCGGCTGTGGAATGAATTCTACATCGCCGCCCGAAGCGGCTTCCACTTCCACAACACCTACATCGAGACCTTGGTGGAACTCGGCTTCGTCGGAGCGACACTGCTGTCGCTGATCATCCTGCGCACGCTCTGGGGGCACGTCTCGGCGCTGATATTCAGGACATGGCAAGCCGAGTCTGTGATTCTCGCAGGCGTCATGGTGCTTTTGTTCATCCGCTCCTTCGTCGAGGTCGAGACCCTCAATCCCTACATCATGGGATCGTTCCTGCTGTATTACAGCTACTTCAAGCTGGTGAAGGTGCCGTCCGTCGCCCGTTCCCGGTGGAGCGCCGCGAACCATCTCGAGGAACCGGACGCCGTGCGAGGCTAGAGCGGGCCGATCCGGGCTGTTCGTCGCCCAAAGGCCGCCTTGTTTTCTGATCCATAAAATACGAAGCCCAAAACCCCGCAGGCCGCCGCCTGCGAGGTGGGTGCTTCGCTCCGGTGGAAAGAAGCTACTGGATGGCCAGGGGCGCCGGTTTGACCTTGATCACGTCCCCGGGCAGCACCGGCGTGTCTTCGTCGGCGGTGATTTCGCTGGTCTTGCCGTCGACCACCCGCACCAGGGAAAACGACATGGCGGCTGGTTCGTTGTTGCCATAGAATTGCGGCATGGGGTTGCCCGACAGGGCTTCGGTCATCAAGCCTTTTTCCATATTCAGCTTCAGCGTCGCTTCGTTGAGGTCGGCTTCCGTCTGTTGCCGGTCGGTCGCGAGGGTGGAGTTCTGGGTGTTCTCCAGATCGATAGCGTCCTGAGTGGCCTTGCTGATCGACTGCTTGGCCGTGAGAATCGCCGTTTCGTAATCCAGTATCTGGCCTTCGAGGTCGGCGATGGTTTGCTGGGAATTCAAAACCCGGGTGTTGACGACCAGGCCTTTTTGCGCCAGCGAGCCGATACCGTTGAGCTGCTCCTTCGCCAGATCGACCTGCTTCTGCTGGTTGACGATCTTTTTCTGCAGCGAATCGATCTCGCTCTGCAGCAGCGCCTTCAAGTCGTCGAGCGCCTGCAAGCGTAGGTTGAGTTTCTTCTGGTCGGCCGCCAGGATCGCCGTCTCATCGGCAACGATGCTGGGCAGCTTCGGATCGTCGGCCACTTCTTTCGGCACTTCGAATGACGGTTTGTTCGCCAGTTCCGCTTCGATGCGGGCGCGCTTGACGATCAGCCTGACCTGTTGGTCTTGAAGTACGTCGAAATTGCCCTTGGCATTGATCAGGTCGCGGTCGTAGCGCTGCCCGCTCTCCGAGTTCCGCCGCGTTCCGCCGGCAATGCTCATCGCTTTCAGCACCGTCAGCCCAGGCACGCAAGGATACTGTCCGGGCGATTGCACCTCGCCAGAAATATAGAACGGCCGGTACTGCGCCATTTCGACGGAGGCCTCGGGCTTGTCAGCCAGGGCGAGCTTACGCTGTAGCGCCTCGCCGAGCGATGCCGCGATCTCCGAGGTCGTCTTGCCGGATGCGGGCATCTCGCCGACGAACGGCACCGACAAGGTTCCTGCCGGCCCGACCGTGTATTCTCCATTGATGGCCGACCAGTCACGGAACGTGCCTTCGACGGTCTGCCATTCCGCTACGCGGATGGTTAGCTTGTCTTGTGCTCCAAGCCGATAGTCATCGGCGAAGGCAAACTGCGGCAGGGCCAGCGACAGGCCGGTCGCCAGCGTGAGGCAAGTCGTCAAAAGTCGTACTCGCCGCATGCGTCTGGAGAGAATGCCGGTGCAAAAGATATCGATTATATCTGCTTTCAACTGAGCGTTTCCGATCTGGTTTGCCCCGCCCGATGCCTGAGTCCCGATGCCTGAGTCCCGGGCTCGAATTCTGGACAGTCGCTCCTCGATGCACGGCCAGCAAGCGGCCGTCAGTAGCAGCCTCGCGACATCCAGACCGCAGGTACGGTCTTGATGATGATGCGAATGTCTTCGAACATCGACCAGTTCTCGACATAGTGTCGATCGAACGCGACGCGGCTGTCGTAGGAAACATCGTTGCGTCCGCTAACCTGCCAGAGCCCGGTCAGGCCGGGGCGCGATTTCAGGTAATAGACGGCCGAATTGCCATAGATCTCCAACTCATCGCGTACCACGGGACGAGGCCCAACCAGGCTCATATCCCCCTGCAGGATGTTGATGATCTGCGGCAACTCATCGAGGCTGAGCTTCCTCAGCACCGCTCCGACGCGCGTGATCCGCGGGTCGTTCTTCAACTTGCGGGTCGCTATCCATTCGGCGTTGGCCTCCGGATTCGCGGCGAGATAGGCAGCAAGCACCCGCTCGCCGTCTGGAACCATAGTGCGGAACTTGAGGCACGGAAAAATCCGTCCTCCGCGGCCGATCCGGCTATGACCATAGAAAATCGGCCCGCCATCGGAAAACCTGACAAGCAGCGCTATCATCACGAACAGCGGGCTGAGAGCGATCAGGCCGATCAGCGAACCGGCAATATCGAAGCTGCGTTTGAGCAGGCCGCCGATCGGCGGCGGAAAATCGACGCCGGCCTGCGAAAAATCCGCGTCGGCCGGCTTGGCTACGTCCCTCATGCGTAAACTCCATACGTTGAACGGATGGTTTAGCGCACGATACCAAAAAAATGCTGCAGCGCAACACACAATTTCCCAGCCGGCTGTAATAGTCGCGTCATGAACTGACTAAATAATGAACTCGTCCTGCACAAAATTTTGCCTTTATGTCGCAAAGGCGACAGATTATGGGCAATTTTGGAAAATCTAGTCCAATTTTGGGGCTGATTTTGGGCGAATCGCTCTTTATACCCGGTTGTGGAGCTTTGCCGTCACTTAGAAGTTAAAAATATCGACTGATGTTATGATAAGATACTGGTCAATATTATAAATCTTACTGGAGCGAGTCGATATCCGTCAATCAGTGGTGATGCCGACGTGTGCATTGCACCATGGCAGAGGCGATCCTGAGGATTCGCTTAAAATTATTCCGTAGCTGCCCTTGCCGCCTATTGCTCGCCTCAATAGAGTTGCAAATTGTTTCTGTCGGAGTATGGACAGATTGGGCAAGGCCGGAAGCAACCGGCCAGAAGCGGGCAACCTAAACAAGCTCGCAGAGTTTAAGGGAGGTGCTCGGGGTGGGCTTGTCGACATTTTTTCCCGAGCCGGTTGATGGGCTATCGGGTATGTCACTGCCAAAGTTCATTATCGGAATGTGTTTTGCGCTGGCGATCGTGGTCGTCTGGTCCTATTTGGGCGGCGCCTCGCTCGGCACGACGCTTTTTCGCGTCATCGGCTGCGCCATAGTCATCCAACTCGGTTATTTTCTGCTGGTCTTTGCCATGGTCGCAAGAAATGCCCCGACCTCGGCCGACAAAATTCGCGACGCAGAACGAAAGCTGAGTTCGAACGAAGCGGCCGAAGGCGAGAAATTAAGCGCCAGGAGAGGCCTTCACTGATTTCGGGCGTTGGCCTCCAGCAACACGCCGCAAGTCGGCATCCCGTTTCTTCATTTCCTCGATGCTCCCGGCCTCCACCAAGCGGCCGCTCTCCATCGCCACGACCTACTCGGCAGTGACTGGTTGGCCAACTGAGCGCGCCAGTGGCTTGATCCGGGCCGTGCAGGAGCGGCTCTGCCAAGCGGCGCCTTTCGGGAGCTATCCCGATTGCGGCTCGCCGCCTGCCCAGCCGCGTCATGACACCCAGCCAAATGAAAAACTGGACGGCGCCGATGATTTTGGCGATGCTTGCTTCGCACTTGCAGCATAGGCATTTGGGCCGATGCATGTCAGACGGGCGGTGAGGCATTGAGCGGGGAGGGCGAGGAAATCCGCAACGATTTCTGCAATCGAGAGGCATGTCCATGACATCATCCCAAGTCTGCGTGATCATCGCTGCCCGTAACGCGGCGCGGACAATCCCGGCTGCCATTGCATCGGCATTGCGCGAGCCGGAGGTTGCGGAAGTCGTCGTCGTCGACGACGCGTCCACCGACGATACCGCGAAAGTCGCCCATGCAGCCGACGACGGCACGGGCCGCCTTTCCGTCATCCGCTTCGACGTCAATCGCGGCCCCTCCTTTGCCCGCAACGCCGCGATAGCCGGTTCCAGGTCGCCGTTCATCAGCATCCTGGACGCTGATGATTTCTTTTTCGAAGGCAGGTTTCACAGACTGTTCGCCAGCACCGATTGGGATTTCGCGGCAGACAACATCATGCTTGTCAGGGATGACGCGGCAACCGACGTCTCGAAAATCGTCGCTCCACCGTTTTCGCCCGAGCCGGAATTCCTCGATTTCGAGGGTTTCATCGACGCCAACATCTCCAGGCGCCGTGTGCAACGAGGGGAACTGGGCTTCCTCAAACCCGTGATCAGCCGCGCCTTCCTCGATCGGCATGAGCTGCGCTACGACGAGAAGCTGCGCCTTGGCGAAGACTATGAACTCTATGCGCGCGCGGTTGCGCATGGCGCGCGCTTCAAGGTCATCAAATCCTGTGGCTACGGCGCGATCGTGCGCGCCGATTCGCTGAGCGGACGGCACAACACCCAGGATCTGAAGCATCTGGCCGATGCCGACCTGGCACTGCTTGCGATCGACAGTTTGCCGGAGGCATCGAAGGCTGCGCTGAGAAGGCACGAGCGGCACATTCGCGACAAATACCGGTTGCGGAAGTTCTTAGACGTGAAGACTGAGCGCGGGCTGGCGCCGGCTGTGGCCTATGCCTTGGCCGGCTCGTCCAACCTCACGGCCGTCGTCCGCGGCGTTGCCTCCGACAAGCTGGATGCGCTGTTTCGCCGCGCTGGCTTCGCCGCTAAGCGTCAGCATGTGCCGCCGCTGCGCTTCCTCATGGCCGGAACCAGCACAGCCGGCGAAAGCTAGGCTCGTCAACGTGGCGATCGCCTTACCTCGGTCGGCTCGCACCATTTCGACGCGATTTATGAGTTTACGATCTAGGTGGTTGCCTATGCGCGCGGGGAATGGCAATCTATGTTGCGGTGCAGCAATTTTGGACGGCCAACCGAACTGGCCCGAGACATCCCCTGTCAGAGGAGCTGGACGATGCGAGAAATGTCTTTTGAACGTGGACGGGCGCCAAGGCCGGTCATCATCTCGACGATGATGGGGCGCTGACTGCATGGCCTCGATCTTTCGCTTCCGATCGAGAGATCCGGCGCGCGACACGCAGACCGACACCGCGCGACTCGATCGCTTGGCGAAGCTGCTGGACCAGATCGCGGCCGAGGTCGAGGCGGAGAAGAACGGACTTGAGAACCGCTACAGGACAACGGCCACCAATGCCGCCTTCCTGGTCGAGGCCATGGAAAACGGGGCGGTCTCCTCCCGCAGGTCTTCCGAAGTTGGCGAACTGACTAGGTCGATCCTGAATTGCGAGCGGCGCATCGCTGCGCTCTCGCGCCAGAAGCAGATGATGAAGGGTCTCCGTCATTCGCTGGATGAAATCTTCGAGGAGGATCGGCAGAACGGCCCAGACACAAGGACCGATTTTGTGAAACCCGCCGGTCCCGGCACAGGTTGAGCGAATATCCCGGAGTCGGCGCAATGGTTTTGGGCACGCTACACGGAGCCTAGGAGCGACAGAGGTCAAGATTAGCTTGTTTCGTCACGGTTCGAACGATCGCTTTGGGGGCGCACAGCACAAAGGTGAGTTTGATATGAACGCAGATCCTAAAAGCACGTCCACCCCGGCAACCGGCGGCACCCCGTTCACGCGCCCGATCCCAGGCAAGCTGCGGCGGCTCCGTTCAGACGGCGCGTTTCTGCTGATCGTTCTCGGCAGCCTGGTTGCGGGCCTGGTGCCCGTCCGCGCCCAGGATCTCCCAACCGCGCCGTCCTTTGTCGATGATTTCACCAGCCTCAGTCGCGCGCGCTGGTACATTTCCGACGGCTGGACGAACGGCAAGCATCAGAACTGCACCTGGTCCAAAAGCCTGATCGGCCTTTCCGACGGCATGCTGACGCTCGGTTTCGAGAAGCGCAAGCTGAAGGATCGCGAATTCGCCTGCGCCGAGATCCAGACCAAGCAGCGCTTCGGCTACGGCACCTACGAGGCGCGGATGAAGACCGACACGGGCTCCGGCGTCAACGCGGCATTCTTCAGCTTCGTCGGCGATGCCGACAAGCAGCCGCATGATGAAATCGACTTCGAGGTGCTGACCAAGGACACGTCCAAGGTCCAGGTCAACGCCTACATAGCCGGCAAGGGCAAGAACGAGAAGCTGGTCGACGTCGCCGGGGGCACCGACAAGGCCTTCAACGACTACGCCTTCGTCTGGGAAAAGGACCGGCTGCGCTGGTACGTCAACGGCAAGCTTGTCCACGAGATCACCGATCCGGCGAAGCTGCCCACCCATTCGCAAAGAATCTATTTCAGCCTGTGGGGCAGCGATACGATGAAGGGCTGGATGGGGCCGTTCTCGGATCCGGGCCGCAAGCTCGCCATGGAAGTGGACCGCGTTGCATTCACCGCACTCGGCCAGCCCTGCCAATTCCCGGAATCGCTGGCATGCAAAACGAACTAGAAGCGCATCTGAACCCGCCGGGCCGAAGGTGGTCCGAGCCCGAAGCTCGAACAGGCCCCGAAGCCTTGAACAGGAATGAAACCGAATGAATTTGACTGTCTTTGGAATCGGCTATGTCGGTCTTGTACAGGCGGCGGTGCTTGCCGAAGTCGGCCATCAGGTGGTCTGCGTCGACATCGATGCAAAAAAGGTCGAGCGGCTCAACCAGGGTCATGTCCCGATCTTCGAGCCTGGGCTCGAAAACATGGTCAAGGAGAACCATGCCGCCGGCCGCATCAAGTTCACCACCGACGCCGCCGCGGCGATCAAGCATGGCCAGATCCAGATGATCGCGGTCGGCACGCCTCCGGGCGAGGATGGTTCGGCAGACCTGAAATATGTGCTGGCCGTCGCCGAGGCCATCGGTCGTGAGATGGACGCGCCCAAGATCGTCGTCGGCAAGTCGACCGTGCCGGTCGGCACCTGCGAAAGGATAAAGGCCAGGATCGCCGAGACGCTGAAGGCGCGCGGGCGCGAGGATCTGGCTTTCGACGTCGCCTCCAATCCGGAATTCCTCAAGGAAGGGTCCGCCGTGAGCGACTGCATGAAGCCCGACCGCATCATCGTCGGCACCAGCAACGAGGACACCGAGGCGGTAATGCGCGAGCTCTATGCGCCATTCAACCGCAACCACGAAAAGATGATCGTGATGGACGTGCGCAGTGCCGAATTCACCAAATACGCGGCCAATTGCATGCTGGCGACCAAGATCAGCTTCATGAACGAAATGGCCAACCTGGCCGAGCAACTGGGCGCCGACATCGAGGAGGTCCGCAAGGGCATCGGCAGCGACCCGCGGATCGGCTACCACTTCATCTATCCGGGCCTCGGCTATGGCGGCTCGTGCTTCCCGAAGGATGTGCGCGCCCTGATCAAGACCGCCGAAGCCATCAAGTTCGACGCCAAGCTGCTGCGTGCAGTGGAGGAGCGCAACAACCAGCAGAAGTCGGTCCTGTTCGAGAAGGTGGACCGCTATTTCAAGGGCAATCTCAAGGGCAAGACCTTTGCGCTGTGGGGCCTGGCCTTCAAGCCCAATACCGACGACATGCGCGAAGCCCCGGCCCGCACGCTGATGGAGGCGCTCTGGGCCGCCGGTGCCAATGTGCAGGCCTACGATCCCGAGGCGATGCAGGAATGCCAGGCAATCTACGGGTTGCGCGACGACCTGCAGCTGTGCGGCACCAAAGAGGCCGCTGTGCGAGGCGCCGACGCGCTCTTGATCGTGACCGAGTGGAAGAGCTTCAGTGCGCCGTCCTTCGATGCATTGAAGGACGCGCTGACCACGCCCGTCATCTTCGACGGACGCAACCTCTACGACCCCAAGGTCATCGCCCGCCACGGCATCGAATACCACAGCATCGGCAGAATGGCGGCGTGACGATAGGGGCGGTCCAGCAAGGAGCCAGGTCCATGAAAGTTCTGTTTGCAGGCGGCAACGGCTACACGCCGCAGTTCAGCGGTGGCGTTCAGTCGAGCACGCACCATCTGGTCGAGCAGCTGCGCGAGCACGGTCATGACGCCTCGGTCCTGGCGGCACTGTTCGGTGATGGCATGTTCGGCTTCAAGGCGCGCGCCAAGATGAAGCTCCTTCGCCAGCGTGCGGTCATCGACAGCTATCCCGGCTATCCGGTCGTGCGGGCATGGTTTCCCTGGGAGGCGGCGCGCTTCGCGGTCGAACGGCTCGATCCCGATGTCGCCGTCGTGCAGTGCCACAAATCGGTGCCGATCGGAAAGGCGCTGCAGGCGCTCGGCGTGCCGCTGGTGGTCTATCTGCGGAACGTCGAATTCCACGAGCTGGCCGGCGACCTGCGCGAATTGCATTCGGCGCTTTATATCGCCAACTCCGAATTCACCGCGCGCACCTATAAGGAAAGGTTCGGCATCGACTCGACCGTGATTCCGCCGACCATCAATCCCGGGCTCTACAGCACCCCGACGACCGGCGAATTCGTCACGCTGATCAACCCTTACAATGAAAAAGGGTTCGAACTCGCCGTGCGCATCGCCGGCCAATGCCCCGAAATCCCGTTTCTGTTCGTCGAAAGCTGGAAGCTCGACGACGACCACCGGGCGCAGATCGAACGGACCATCGCGCCGCTGCGCAACGTCAGGCTGGAAAGCCGTACCAGCGACATGAAGACGGTCTATGGCCGCACCAAGATCCTGCTGGCGCCCAGCAAATGGGAAGAGGCCTGGGGGCGCGTGGCATCCGAGGCCCATTGCAGCGGCATTCCGGTCGTCGGGTCCCGCCGCGGCGGCCTGCCGGAAGCGATCGGCGCCGGCGGCGTTGTACTTGACTATGACGCACCGCTCGACGACTGGGTCGCCGCGGTCAGGCGGCTATGGAGCGACAAGGCCGAGTACGACAGGCTGTCGGCGGCGGCGCAGCTGTTTTCGGAGCGGCCGCAAATGAATCCAGACATTCAGTTCGCGACCTTCCTCGGCGTTCTCGACAACGCCAGGCAAGGCGCGCTGGAGCATGCCGCCTGATGCATTTCGTCCAAAACCATACACGTTGCCCAAAAGCCGGCTCTCGCGCCTGACCGGGGTGGGAGCTGCTTTGGGACAACGGCACGCACAACACCAGACGCTTGGGGCGCCTCGCACGGCGGCGACGGGCTTCAGCCCTCATCCGCGCGAGCAGATCGCCGACCGGCCTCGAAAGATCGTCCATTCGATGAAGATTTGCTTCGTAGTTGATAAGTTCCCCTCTTTGTCGGAGACCTTCGTCCTCGACCAGATAGAAGGGTGCCTCGAGCGCGGCATGCAAGTCGGCGTCGTCTGCAACGAGACGTCGTTCGGCAAGGACAGCAACATCGACGATCGCCGCTGGCAGGCGCTGCCTGGCAAGGTCGTCTGCTGGTGGGGCGGACTGGGGCGCTTTCGCCCGACGCTCAGGAGATGGTCGGGCAGGTTCTGGGATAAGCTCTCGACCGTTATCGACATCGCCTTTGCGCGCAAATTGCAGAACGCCGATGTGATCGTCGCGCATTTCGGCAATAACGGCATGCGCGTTGCCCGCGCCATGAAACGAGGCCGGATTTCCGCTCCTTTGGTAACCATATTCCACGGCCGCGATGTCGGCGAACCGCTGCATGACGACACGCTCACGCGCTACAAGGTTGTTTTCGAAAAGGGCGTTCTCCAGCTGCCGGTGAACGCGTTTTTCCGCGACGCCCTGATCGGCGTCGGCGCGCCTGCCGCGCAAGTCATGGTTCACCATATGGGCGTGCGGCCGGGCGAGATCAGCTATCATTGGCGTTCCTGGGACCGGGACACGCTGTCCTTCATCTCGGTCTGCCGGCTGACCGAAAAGAAGGGCATCGAATTCGCCCTGCGCGCCCTCGCCGGCCTTCCGCGGCGCGACTGGGTCTATACGGTGATTGGCGGCGGCGAATTGCTGGAAGAGTTGAAGAAGCTCGCCGCAAATCTCGGCGTTGCCGACCGGGTGACTTTCCTCGGGCCGCGCCCGCACGCCGAGGTCAAGCAGCGCCTGCGCGATGCCCACGTATTCCTGCTGCCCAGCGTTGCTGCACAGGACGGCGATCTCGAGGGTATTCCGGTGGCGCTGATGGAAGCTATGGCCGCCGGGCTGATTGTTGTCAGCACCTATCACTCGGGCATCCCCGAGTTGATCGAGGATCAGGAGACAGGCTTCCTCGCACCGGAGCGAGACGTTGCGGCGTTGGCCCGCAAGCTTGTCTGGGTGGCCGAGAACCCGGACAAATGCGAGCGCATCGCACGTGCGGCGC
Organism: Mesorhizobium sp. M0960; assembly: GCF_040319055.1. Classification (NCBI taxonomy): domain Bacteria; kingdom Pseudomonadati; phylum Pseudomonadota; class Alphaproteobacteria; order Hyphomicrobiales; family Phyllobacteriaceae; genus Mesorhizobium; species Mesorhizobium sp. M0960. The sequence continues at coordinate 17,273 of NZ_JAMYNN010000006.1, forward strand.
GCCGCAAGATCGAGCAGGATTTCAACGCGGACCTGCTCAACGAACGTTTTGCGCAGATCGTTGCTCAACTCGCCGAAGCCAGGCGCCCGGCATGAACGCCAACCCGCCCCCCCAGTTCGGTCGCGTCGCTCTGCGCGGCGGCGTGGTGACGATCGGCGCGCAAGGCTTCAAGATGGCGATCCAGTTTCTCTCGGTCATCGTGCTTGCGCGTCTGCTGGTCCCCGAGGATTTTGGTCTCGTGGCTTCCGTCGGGCCGATCGTGGCCTTTGTCGGATTGCTTCAAAACCTAGGCCTGCAGCAGGCTGTGGTCCAGCGCAAGGACATCAGCACCGAACAGCTCAACCAGGTATTCTGGATCAGTGCGCTGGTTGGGCTGGGCAGTGCCGTGGTGGTGGCATGCCTGGCGCCCGCCATCGCCGCCTTCTACGGCGATCAACGCATGGTCGGGATCACCATCGGCTCTGCCTTGCCGCTGCTTCTTGGCAGCCTCGCCGCGGTGCCGCTGGCGCTGATGAACCGTCATTTGCGCTTTGGCCAGCTCGCGCTGAACGATGTGATAACCGCCGCTGCCGGACTTGCGACTACCGCAATCGCCGCCTATGCGGGACTGGGCTACTGGTCGCTGGTCATCGGCCCGGCGGTTTCGGCTGTTGTCGCGCTGGCCGCGGCATGGCAGGTGGCGCGCTGGACGCCGTCGCGGCCGGACCTGAAGGTCGATACCGACATATTGTCCTTCGGCGCCAATCTGACCGGCTTCAATCTGGCCAACTTCTTCTCGCGCAATCTCGACAACATCCTGATCGGAAAATATTCGGGCGCGATCGAACTCGGCTACTATGACCGCGCCTATAAGCTCCTGCTGTTTCCGCTGCAGAACATCAACCAGCCGCTGACACGCGTGATGGTGCCGCTGCTGAGCCGCATCCATGAGGACAAGGCGCGGTTTCGCGACATCTATGTGCGGACCAATTGGATGCTGGCGGCCATCACCATGCCCGGCATCGCGGCGCTGACGCTGACGTCGGACCAGGTCGTCGGGCTTCTCTTCGGCGAGCGCTGGACAGCGGTGGCGCCGATCTTCGCCTGGCTGGGCATCGCCAGCCTGATCCAGTCCGTCTCAAGCACCACCGGATGGATATTCATCTGCCAGGGCAAGACCAAGACCATGTTCCACTGGGGCATCTACTCGTCGCTGACGACGGTCGCCGCCTTCATCATCGGCCTGCACTGGGGCGCCGTCGGTGTCGCCGCGGCCTACGCGATCAGCGGCTATATGCTGCGCGTCCCGGTGCTTGCCGTTCTTGTCCATCGGGTCGGTCCGGTGACCGCAGCCGACTTCCTGATCATGCAGGGGCTTTTCATAATGTCGTCGCTGCTTGCCTGGTCCGTCTACCGGGAGTTGCCCGTATCACTGACCGGCCAGTCAGACCTGCTCGCGGTGGTCCTGGCGGTTGCCCTCAATTATTCGATCGGCCTGATCCTCATGCTTGCCCTTCGCCAGTCGCGCAGTGCGTTGTTCACCACGCTTTCCAGCGCCATGCGCAACGCCCGCTAGGCAGGCAATAACCGGCCTCAAAAGCTCACCTGCCGACATCGCCGACGCATGCTCCTCAAGCACTGCCTGAAGGCTCGTCCTGCGATAGAGGTCGAGATGGGCGGTAAGTCTGCCGAGCTTCTCGCTCGCTTCCTCGGGCGTTACCGTGTCGATGTCGAGCAGCAGGTCGGCGACGCCGATCCGCTTGGCGAGTTCCTTGGTCTTGAATTCATAGGCGATCGGCAGCACCGGCGTGCCGACGCAGAGCGACATGATCATCATGTGCATGCGCGTCGCGACGACGAAGTCGAAGCCTTTCACCAGGGCCATCAGTTGCTCCGGCGTGTGGAACGAAGCGTCCACGCTCACATGCTTGGCGATCTCCGGATCGAGTTCGGCAACGATCGCCCGCGCCGTCTTGGAATCGTCATGGGCGTATTCCGGCACGCCCTGGCAGGTAGAGACGAAGGTCACCTGCTTGGCGTGGTCCCTGACCAGGATGGTCGCAATCTCGCGGATCGAGTCGATGTAGCGGCGCATGCCGCCCTCGCCGTCGCTGACATAGTTCCAGTGACGGACGGAAATGGCGACGCGGCCGGTGACAGTCGCCGACTGGCCGGAGGCCAGAAAACTTCCGATCCTGTCGGTATCGGCCAGCGCAAAGACGGCGTCGGCCACGACGTGGCATTTGCCGGGGTCTTTCACCATGTCCACAATGTGGCCTCTCGAACGTTCATCGCGCAGCAGGATGAGCGGGCTCCGGTCGAAGATCGGGCTCAACTCCTGGCGATTGTAACTTTTGTTGAACGGGCCGAGCGATTGCGTGAAGAAGACCGGGTCCTTGCCCAGAATCGCGTCGATCCGGAATTGATTGAGGCGCCGTTCCAGATTGTAGGTCTCGACGAGATAGGTTCCGCCTGTCGTGACCACGAGGTCGGCGTCTTTGTAGATCTCGAGACCACGGCGATTGCTTGAGCTGAACAAACGCCCGAGAACGCCGCGGATGCCGAACCGCCGCAGGGCATTGAGTACGAGCCGATTGTAGATCGGCTTGAACAGGTTCTTCAGCCCACTGCCGTATTTGTAGCGGAACAGCGATTCCGACAGCAGCTTGTGGAATTCGAGATCTGGATACTCCTTCTTCGTGTAGAGCCTCGCCGCCACCTCCGGCTGGCTGTCGAAGACGTAGAACTGGATATCGTCCTGCACGATCGTCTTGAAAACATGGCGAATCGCCAGGAGAATCGCTGCGTCTCCGGTATTCAGGCAGACGGTGTTTTCAACCGCGATCTTCATTGAATGACCTCATTTCGTGAGTAGTCCCGCGGTTCGGTCGACGGATGCCGAGGTGCGGGTTGGCCGAAAATGCTGCACGCCAAGGATGGTCCTCGCGTCGTGATTATTGGCGCGCAGCCCAATGGCAGGGCCAACGCGCGGTCCATGCGGCCCAAGCAGAGCGAGATTAACCCATCGATTTTGCAGTGCAACAAAAAATGTGGATCTTTGCTACGCTGCAACCAAAAATGTTGCGATGCAGCAAGAGCTGTACTAGCATTGTCGCGGGCGGGCCAACAGCGGTCGAGTTTTCATGCTGCATGTCTTGTACTTGGTACACGACGTCTCCGACCCGGCAGTGCGCCGGCGGATCATAATGCTCAAGGCAGGCGGCGCCCAGGTTACGCTGGCGGGCTTTCGTCGAACGGCAAGCGCGGTTGCTGATGTCGAGGGCTTGCAGCCGATCGATCTCGGCCCGACGCGTGATGGCCGATTCGCCCAGCGTCTGGCGGCGATCATGAAGGCGGTGGTCTCGACCGGCTCCAAGCTGGGTTCAATGCAACGGCCCGACCTCATTATCGCGCGCAATTTGGAAATGCTGGCGCTTGCCCGGCGGGCCAGGTCGGCTTTCCAGGCAACGGTGCCGATTGTCTACGAGTGCCTCGACATCCATCGTCTGCTGCTTCGCGACGATCCGCTGGGCTGGGCGATGCGCGGCGCAGAACGCTTCCTGGCCAGGGATGTGAAGCTTCTGGTGACCAGCTCTCCGGCCTTCATCGCCAATTATTTCAAGCCGTTCGGACAGATTGCCGCGCCGGTCGAACTGCTCGAAAACAAGTATTTCGAGCCAGCCGCGGCTTCCCTGGATGACCGCATGACGGAGGAGAATCCTGTTGCGCCGCCTTGGCGAATCGGCTGGTTCGGGGCGCTCCGCTGCCGCCGCTCCCTGGAGCTTCTGGCCGAATTTTCGCGCCGCCTCGACGGCCGCTTCGAAATCGTCCTCAGAGGCCGCCCGGCGTTGTCCGAATTTCCCGATTTCCACGGTTTTGTTGAATCGGAACCCTGGCTCTCGTTTGGCGGACCCTATCGCAATCCGGAGGATATGGCGGCGATCTACCGCGAGGTTCACTTTTCCTGGGCCATCGACTTTTTTGAGCAGGGCCTGAATTCCGAATGGCTGCTGCCCAACCGTCTCTATGAGGGCTGCCGCTTCGGAGCCGTGCCGATCTCGATGGGCAACACCGAGACCGGCCGGTTCCTCGATCGGCAAGGCATCGGCGTTCTTTTGCCAGAAGCCACGCCCGAGGCGCTCGAAGCTGCCCTCGGCACCATGGAGCAGCATCGGTTCGAGACATTGAGGGCACGTGTTCTCGCCCGCAATCCGCGCACCTGGAGCTACGACCGCGCCGATTGCCGGGCGCTCGTCGAAAAACTCCGCGGCCTTGCCGCGGCGCCCGGTCCATATGCTGCCGAAGCATTGGCATAGAAGGACGGCCGATGACGCAAACCGAAACGCTCCCATCCTGCATGATCGTGGTTCCGTGCCTGAACGAAGCGCCCCATATCGGCGCGTTGCTTCGAGAGCTCCGCCCTGCGGCCAAGAGGCTGGGCGCCGTGATCATCGTTGCCGATGGCGGCAGTACGGACGGCACCAGGACGATCGTCGCGGATATCGCCGCAAAAGATCAGCGGGTGGTCCTGCTCCACAATGAAAAGCGCTTGCAGAGCGCGGCGATCAATCTCGCCGTTGCCAGGTTCGGGGAGGGCGTCGACTATCTCATTCGCATCGACGCGCATGGCGGCTATCCCGCCGACTATTGCGACCGGCTGGTCGAAGAAGCGCAGGCCACCGGGGCGGATTCGGTCGTCGTCTCGATGCTGACCAGTGGCAGCGGCATGGTGCAGAAGGCGGCGGCCGCGGCCCAGAATTCCAGGCTCGGCACCGGCGGCTCCAAGCATCGGCACCTTTCGGCGGGGGAATGGGTCGATCATGGCCACCATGCGCTGATCCGGATATCGGCCTTCACCGCGGTCGGCGGCTATGACGAGACGTTCAGCCACAATGAGGATGCCGAACTCGACTATCGGCTCCGTCAGGCCGGTTACCGGATCTGGATGACCGGTAAGACACAAATGGTCTACTACCCGCGCTCCTCGCTGAAGGGCCTCTATTTTCAGTATCTCGGCTATGGCCGCGGCCGGGCGAAGAACGTTCTCAAGCACCGCATGATCCCGAAGATCCGGCAGATGGTGCCGCTTCTGGTGTTTCCCGTGGTTCTTCTCGCCGCCTTTTCCTTCGTCCACTGGCTGGCGGCCGTGCCGCTTTTGCTATGGGTCTCGGTCTGCCTTGGCTACGGCTTCTGGACCGCGGTCAGTCAGCGCAAACCCGACATTGCGCTTGCCGGGGTCTCGGCAATGGTCATGCATTTCGGCTGGTCGGTCGGCTTCTGGCTGCAGCTGCTAGCACCGCGACCGCAGCGCGGGGTAGCGTGATGGACCCGGTCAAGAAAAATCGAAGCATCGATATTTGCGTCTGCACATTTCGCCGGCCGGAGCTTGTCGACACGCTCCGCTCCGTAGCAGCCATGGATATGCCCGCGGGATTCGATGTCGGTGTCATCATCGCGGACAACGACGATACGCCGACGGCCGAAACGCTGGTCGCCAAGCTAGCGGGGGAGTTGAAGCTGCCGGTGACCTACCGGCACGCCCCGGCCCGCAACATTTCGATCGCGCGCAACGCTTGCCTCGATGCCAGTGCGGCGGATTTCGTCGCCTTTATCGACGACGACGAGACGGCCACCGCTGGCTGGCTTGCCGAACTGGTGGCGGCGGTGGAAGCAACTGGTGCTGCGGCCGTGCTCGGGCCGGTGCAAGCCCGTTACCTGCCGGATGCGCCCGACTGGATGCGCAAAGGCGATTTCCACTCGACCTCGCCGGTCTGGGTGCGCGGCGAGATCCGCACCGGCTACACCTGCAACGTCCTGCTCAGAATTGGCGCTGAGAGCCTGCGCGGCCGGCGCTTCAGCCTGGCACGTGGCCAGACCGGCGGCGAAGATACGGAATTCTTCGACCAGATGGTCAAGGCCGGCGGCAGTATCGCCTTTTCGCCAGAGGCTTGGGTCGATGAAGTCGTGCCGCCTGCCAGGGCGGCATTCGACTGGCTCGGCCGCCGCCGGTTCCGCGTCGGACAGACGCATGGCCACCTCCTGGGGCGCAACGCGCGCGGCCTTGCCCGGCTCAAGCAGGTCGGCATTGCCGCGGCAAAGGCCGGCTATAGTTTCCTGTCGGCAATTCCGGTCGCCATCGACCCCGTCCGACGGAACCGCAGCGTCCTTCGCGGCATTATGCATGTCGGCGTCGTCAGCGGCCTCGTCGGGGTTCGTGAAATCCGCCAATACGGCCTGTCTTCGCCGCAGCAAGGGGGCAAGCGTGCAGCCTGACGTGAGCTTCGTGATTGCCGCCTACAATGCCGAGGCGACCATCGATCGGGCGATTGCCAGCGCCGTCGCCCAGCGCAATGTCAGCCTCGAGGTCATCGTCGTCGACGACAAGTCGCGCGACCGGACGCTCGACCTGGCGAGATCCTACCCCGAAGACATCGTACGCGTTGTCGCGCTTGAGCAAAACCGTGGGCCTGGCGGCGCCAGGAATGCCGGCCTTGAGCTTGCCCGCGGCAGGTGGGTAGCGGTTCTCGATTCCGACGACGCGGTCTATCCCGGGCGAATCTGCACCATGATCGAACGCGCGGAAAAAGCCGGCGCCGAGATCGCGGTCGATAATCTGCAGGTCGTTCGGGAGGACGGCGTTGCGGAAGAGACGATGTTCCCGGCCGACTATCTGGAAGGGCTCAGTGAAATCTCGCTGGCGGATTACATCGGCGGCAATGTCCTCTTCGAATCGAGGTTCAATCTCGGCTATCTCAAGCCGATCTTCCAGCGCCGGTTCCTGAACGAGAACGGGCTTCGTTACGATGAAAGCCTGATCATTGGCGAAGACTACATCCTCCTGGCCAGTGCTCTGGCCAAAGGCGGCAAATGCGTGGTCGAGCCGACGACGGGCTATATTTACCACATTCGCACCGGTTCCATCTCCCGGGTGCTCGAACTTCATCACGTCGAGGCGATGCGCCGGGCCGATGCCACCTTCGCCGCGACCCATTCCATGGATGCTGCGGCCGCGGCGGCGTTCGCCAGGCGCGCTCGCAGCCTGCGGCGGGCGGCATCATTCCTGTCGCTGGTTCAGCACATCAAGGCGCGGTCCCCGCTCAAGGCGATATGGACGGCGCTCAGCGATCCGGCGGCGGTTCGGCATATGAGCATGCCGATCGCCGTCCGGCTGCGAAGGGTAGCGGCACAGTTTGCCGTGGTGGCGGGGAGGTAAAGGGCTGCAGGCGAATGAAGACAAATTTCGCCGCCTGCGACAGGGTTGAAATCGATCTCCTCAGAAGGAACATGCAATGAAAAAAGTCAGGAAGGCAGTCATACCGGTGGCGGGGCTTGGAACGCGGTTCCTGCCGGCGACCAAATCCATGCCGAAGGAAATGCTGCCGGTGGTCGACAAGCCTGTGGTGCAATATGCGGTGGACGAGGCATTCGAGGCCGGCATCGAGCACATCGTCTTCGTCACCGGCCGCAACAAGGCGGTGATCGAGGACTATTTCGATCTGCATCCTGAACTGATCGGAACCCTGGAGCAGAGCGGCAAGAAGGCGCAGCTCGAATCACTCGAGAGCCTGCTTCCCGTCGCCGGCGCGACGAGCTTCATCCGTCAGCAGTCGCCGCAAGGCCTCGGCCACGCCGTCTGGTGCGCGCGAGAGGTCATCGGCGACGAACCTTTCGCGTTGCTGTTGCCGGATATGGTGTCCTTTGGCGGGCGAGGGTGTCTTGCCGAAGTCGCCGATCTTTATGCGCAGACTGGCGCAAACGTTATCGCCGTCGAGCGTTGCGATCCGACCGAGACCAACAAATACGGCATTGTCGGGCGCGGCGCGGATGTCGGCACCGGCTTCGAGGTGACGGCCATGGTCGAAAAGCCGGCACCGGCCAACGCGCCGTCGAACTTCTACATCAACGGCCGCTACATCCTGCAGCCCGAGATATTCTCGCTGCTGGGCAGCCAGCAACGCGGCGCCGGCAACGAGATCCAACTGACCGACGCAATGGTGCGTCTCGCACAGACGCAGGCCTTCTTCGCCCAGCCTTTCAACGGCCGCATGTTCGACTGCGGTTCGAAGGAGGGCTTCATCCAGGCCAATGTCGCTTTCGCGCTGGCGCGTGAGGACATGAAGGGTCCGATCTTCGAGATGCTGCAGGAATTCGTCCGGTCGCATCAGCGTCGGGAAGAAGCCGCATAATGTCCATTTTTTCGAGGCATTGTGGGTGCGGCTGATGACGCAGGACAGGCCGTTGCGCCGCGCGTAACGCGCACTGTCCGGCGCAAGGTTTGCACCCTATGTGCCGATCTTCGAGGCGGTAGCGCCTGCAAACTAGAATTGGACCGAAGATGAACTATGCCAATTTTCCTGTCGACAAGAGGACGCCATTGCCGACTTCGAGTGCGGCAAACGCCGAAGACTTCATCGACATCGAGCGTCTGCTTGGCATGGCCGCGCGGCAGGCGAAAGTGGTTGCCGCCTGCGCCATCATCGGTCTCTTTCTCGGCGTGCTCTATTTGCAGACCACGCCTCCTACCTATGTGGCGACGAGCAGCGTGCTGATCGACGAAGGATTGAACAAGGTCGTCGACGATATTTCGGCGGCGTCGGTCAGCATGCAGACCGACTCCGCCGTTCTGAGCCAGATCGAAATTCTACAGTCGGCCAGGCTGGCGGGGGTGGTCGTCGACAAGCTGAAGCTCGATCAGAACGACGCTTTCATGAACCCTCCGACATCGGCCCTGTCTAAGGTCGCAAGCTTTGTACGCGGTATCATCCAGTCTGTCCGCCCCAAGCGCGCCGCGAGCACAACCGATGTCACTCAGCTTGATGCCGCGACGCGTGACGCGATCACCGCATCGTCGTCGTCCCGCGACTACGCAATCTTCAAACTGCAGAACCAACTCGATGCCGAGCGGATCGGCCGAAGCTTTGTCATCAGCATCTCCTTTCAGGCGACGGATCCGGCGCTTGCGACCGCCATCACCAAGGCCTATGCCGACGCCTATCTCGCCGATCAGCTTGATGCCAGCTTCGACGCGACCGAGCGGGCGGCTGTCTGGCTGCAGGGCCGGCTGACCGAGCTTCGTGAGAGCTCCCAGGCGGCCGCACTGGCGGTCGAAAAGTTCAGGGCCGAACATGGATTGGCCGTCAATGACGGCCAGCTGATCAGCGACAAGCAACTGTCCGATCTCAACACTCAGCTGATCGTCGCACAGGCCGATACCGCACGTGCCGGCGCCCGCTATCAGCAGTACAAGTCGATCGTCGAAAGCGGGTCGGACAATGCGTTCAAGGACGCCGCGATATCGAACGACCAGCCGAGCAGCTCCGTCATCACGACGCTGAAGAACCACTATCTCACAGTCGCCAAGCGGCAGCAGGACGTCGAAGCCAATTTCGGCCCGCAACATCCGCAGGCCGTCGCGCTCGCCAAGGAGAAGGCCGACATATCGGCGCAGATTTTCGGCGAGCTGAAGCAACTGACCGAAAGCTACCGCAACGAATACGAGGTCGCTCTGGCGCGCGAAACCGCGCTCCGCGCAAATGTCGCCCTGGCGGCAGGCAAGAGCTCCATCGACAACCAGTCGCAGGTCAAGTTGCGTGAACTGGACCAGAAGGCGACGGCGCTCTCGACACTCTACCAGACATTCCTGAACCGCTATGAGGAGGCCGCCCAACAGCAATCCTTCCCAGTCGGCAAGATCCGGGTCATCTCGGACGCGACGATGCCACAGTCGGCCGCAACCCCGCGAACGGCCATCGTGCTGGGGCTCTCGCTGGCGCTTGGCATAATGATGGGGGCAGGGGTTGGTGGTCTGAATGAATTCAGGGAACGCTTCTTCAGGACCGGCGAGGATGTGCGCGACCGTGTCGGCCTCAAATTCCTCGGCTATCTCCCGGTCATCGGCAAGGCTGGCAAGGATGACCAGCGCAATGGCGGTCAGCCTGACGTCAAAGTCGTTGAATCCAAGACCGCCAAGTCCTCCAAATCCCAGCCCTCCAAAACATTGTCGGCAGCCGAAAAACGTGCGCGCATGCGGGTAACCGTCGATGCACCGGCATCGATGTTCTCCGAGACGCTGCGCAACGCAAAGATCGCCTTCGACGTCGTGATAGAAGGCCAGGGCAGCCGGGTCATCGGCGTGGTCTCGGTGCTTCCGGGCGAAGGCAAGTCGACGGTGGCGGCCAATCTTGCCGGGCTGCTTGCCGCCAACGGATCGAAAACGCTGCTGATCGACGGCGACTTGCGCAATCCCGGCCTCAGCCGCAGCCTCGGCATGGAGGCCGAGCAGGGCTTGATGGAAGCGGTGGTGAGCGGGCAGACCTGGCAGTCGGTCGGCAAGATCGACCGGCAGACCAAACTGGTGATCATCCCGGCCGTCCTGCGTGGCCAGTTTTCGCATACCAGCGAGCTTCTGTCTTCGGCCGGCATGCGGCGCTTCATCGACAACGCCAAGGAAACCTTCGAGTACATCATCGTCGATCTGCCGCCGCTCGGGCCTGTCGTCGACGCCAAGGCCTTCGCTCCGCTTGTCGACGGCTTCGTGCTGGTCACCGAGTGGGGACGCACGCCGCGTGCGATGGTGCAATCGATGCTGAGCTCGGAACCCTATATCGCGAAGAAGATCATTGGCGCGGTCCTGAACAAGGTCGAGCTGAAGAAACTCGCCAAGTATGGCGCGATCGGCGGCTCGGAAAAATTCTTCGACAAATATTCGAGCTATTATCTGGAAAAATCAGAAGCGCGCACAAAGGCGGCTGCCTGAGTGCGGTCCGCGCGTTTCGAGCATTTTTGCACCGAAGCGGAATCACCCGGCGTCGCAAAGATCTATTAGGGTGTTGACATTCTGAGATGCTTGCTGATGAAGCTAAGCCTCTCCAAGCCTCTGCGCACTTCCGGCGCCCTCATGAAAAGCCGCCACAACAGCCCTGTACGATGGTTCTCGATCATCGCGATGATCGGCCCCTGATTGATCGCCAGATAGGTTCGGGAGTACCAGTTGCGGCTTTCGCAAAACGCGTCAACAAAGCCGAAGCGGCCCCATATGCGTTTTCGAGGCTTGCCCAGGAAGCCACGCAGTGCGCGCATCGCCTCCGCCGGGGCATAGGGAAAGCTCGACAGGGCAGCAGACGGAGTGATCACGCCAAAGTCCCTGTCGGGTGCATGCGCGACGTATCCTCGCGGCCCATGGCTCGCGGTCAGACCCCAGCAGTCCGGTCCATATCCCAAATGGCTATGGGGATTGCGAACGCAATGCCGATAATTGATCTGCGTATGACTGACGTTCTGTTGCCAGTAATCGGCGTAGCGGTCACTTAGGCCCCGGGGATCGAGCCCGCAGAAAGAATAGTGCGAAAAGAAGAGCGGGCCACCAGAATTCATTCCCAACGGCAGCACGATCCCGTCATGGTCGCGCCCGTTTCGAAAGCCAGGTCCTACAGCAAAACCCTCGTGATAGATTCCCGGATCAATAGGGTGGCGCGCCGATCCCGCCGCCAGCACGAAAGTGAGCAGGCATTCGTTCCAACCCCTGATCGGGCTGTCCATCGCCCAGCCAAAATTAGGGCTCCAATGCCACATGAGTTGCCGAGCGCCGCGTGTAAACCAGTTCCATTCGGCCTGTAGCAACAGCGCGTCCACGCGCTGGCGCAGGCGCACTTCGCCAGTTGTCATCCCGGCGAAATACTCACGGGCGCAAATCAGACCCTGAAACAGGAAGGTGGTTTCGACGAGATCAGCGCCGTCGTCCTTGCGACGAAACGGGATCGTCGCACCAGTTCGCCCGTTGATAAAATGCGGAAAAACGCCGTGGTAGCGCGGGGAGTTCTCCAAGAAATCGAGCATGCCGTGCAATCGCAGCAAAGCCACGGTGCGGTCGATCCATCCCCGCTCGACCGCAACGATGATGGCTGCAATGCCAAAACCGGCCCCCCCGATCGTCACCAGATCGTTGGCAGGATCACCTGTGGTCTTTTGCCGGTCGCGGGCAAGACCGCTGACGGGATGCGCGCCTTCCCAGAAATAGCGCACCGTCTGCCGCTGCACGACATCCAACAGCGCATCATCGTCGAGCTCGAGAGTATTTTCCGGGAGGTCGAGTGCTGGAATCATCGAGCCGGTGTTAGTGCCTCGGGTGTCCTAAGGCCATTCCTAAAACAATTGTGCGCACGGACCGGCCGCTCACTCGTGTCAGGCCGATTCAATTCGCGACAGGTGCCTGGCGACCCGGTAGAAAGAAAATCAAGGGGAAACAGCCCCTGGATTGGCCTCGAAGCCTATGTTCCATCCCATTGCGAATATCGAAGACGCGCAGACGCTGGCACAGGCCATCGTCAATACGATGGTCGAACCCTTCCTCGTTCTCGATGAGAACTTTCGCGTGCTGGCGGCCAACCACTCCTTCTATCAGACCTTCAGGGTCGACCCCGAGCAGACGCACGGCTCGCTGCTCTACGCGCTGGGCGACGGCCAGTGGGACATTCCAGCGCTTCACCTGCTCTTGGAGACGATCATTCCCGAGAAGACCGCCATGGACGGCTTCGAGGTCGAGCATGATTTCCCCGATATCGGCCGGCGCACGATGCTGCTCAACGCGCGGAAGGTCCTTTACGACCACAGTTCAGCCGCGACCATCCTGCTCGCCTTCAATGACATCACGGCGCGCCGCGCCATAGAAAGGGAAAAGGAAGAACTTCTCGGCCGCACCGAAGACCTGCTGCGGCAGAGATGTGCTGCTGCGCGAAATGGAGCACCGGGTCGCCAACAGCTTGCAGATCATCGCCAGCATTTTGCTGCTGAAGGCCCGGTCCGTCACCTCAGATGAAACGCGGCAGCACCTGAAGGATGCCCATCAACGCGTGCTGTCGGTAGCAGAAGTGCAGCGGCATCTCCATGCCTCAACCGGTGCCGACGAAATCGAGGTTGGTTCTTATCTGTCGAAGCTTTGCAGTAGTTTGGCCGCTTCGATGATCGGGGAAGCACAGGCTATTGCTGTAAACGTATGGCGGAAAATGGAAGGATAGACTCCCAGAAGGCGGTCAGCCTTGGCCTGATCGTGACCGAGCTCGTTCTCAACGCCATCAAGTATGCATTCTCGACAGAAAAGGTCGATGCGCTGATCTTGGTGACCTATGAGACCGATGCTGAGGATTGGAAGTTGACCGTATCGGACAACGGGTGGGGCAAACCCGTTCGCGACATTCCAGGTGCGGGACTGGGGACAGCGATCGTCGAGGCGCTTGTTAAACAGCTTGAAGCACGCATTGACACGGTCACGGGCAATACTGGCACGACGATTGCCATTACCAGAGCGACGTTCACGTCGCGGATGCCGAAAGCAGCATAGTTTGGTGCTTGGCATGCGTTTCAAGCGGCTGTTCCGAATATCGCCTTGAAGGTCGTGTCCCCTCAGGTGGTGTAGCTCGAACGTTGCGAAGCCGCTCGCGAGCGGCTGCCGCTGATGTTCCTATTCTCTGTGCTATAGGTTCCGTTTAATTGAAGAAGAAACCAATGCAGCGGACGGTGACAGTAATCGAGAAAATTACGGGCCGGGTGATCGGCGCGTATCCGATCGATCTTTCGGGCCAGGATCACCAGACTTCCGATGATCAGTATTTTGCCAAAGCGTTCGAAGCCGCCGTCGACGGCGGCCTCATTGCCGAGGCTGAAGCGCACGCTGTCGAATTCCGTCTGGAATAGACACTCAAGCCGAGATCCACGCTACTTTCGCTTTTCCATCGCCGCCTTGGCGCCGCTACGAAAACCCCGCGCGATGCGAGGTTGTTGATGCGGTCAAAAACCTTACGTTTCAGTACGGCGAATTACACTGCTGCCGAGGGCCATAGCTAGGCTGGAATGTATCGTCTGAAGCTCGATAGCTCCGGTATCGGTCGTAGCACCACTGTACATGCGAATCGCCGCGATCGACCGGGTTCTGGTTGTTGTTAATGATCACGCCGCTGATCACCGCGCCGGCAGCGAAGGCCGCCAGAGGAAACCAGTAGTCACCATGACGGCGATAACCGCGATGGTATTCACGATAGCCGCGATGACCGATCCAGTTTACGCCATCGTTGCGCGAAAAATTGCGATTGCGGTTGGATTTCCGCTTCATCCACGGCTTGTAGTCGACCGTCGCCACATATCTTGTTCATAAATCTCCTTTGAAGGAATGGTTGATATCCCTTCTCGGATTTAAAACGATTTACAGAGGTTAAGGTTCTGTGGCGTGCCAGACAGCCTTCGACACCGCCAGCCAGGCTGTTCGAATCACTTGTCAGGTGCTACGGCTCGAACAAGCATGGGCAATCTTCACTCGACGCGGTGTGCTGGCTTTTTTCTACGTTTCATACAGTGAGGGACAATGGCCGGCACTCCGTTGATCAGCATTCTGATCACTTTCCTTGTCATCATTCTGGTGCTGTATCTGGTCAATCGGCTGCCGCTTGATGGTCGCACTCGTCAGATTGCCCAGATTGTCGTGATCATTATTGGCATCATTTCGCTGCTGAAGTACCTCGCAGTGTTTTAAGCCATCACGGTTGGGATATGCGACGCTGCTGGCGTCCGAGCGAGCAAGACAACCCAGCGCCTTACACCCACTCATGAGCAGGCGGCTTGAGACCTTCCCGCTCTAGGAAAATATCAGCCTCGCGCGGTTGTCGACGATCCTGAGGGCGGCCAGCTGGCCGGTTTGGAAGGCGCCGGTGTCTATGCCAAGCCGGCGTCCCTCAAGCTTCGGAATGTCGACCGGCGTATGCCCGTGCACGACATAACGTTCGAGAAGATGCGCGGCTTCGAAGAACTCCGAGCGGATGTTGAGCAGGTCGTCCTCGTCTTGCGCGGCCAGCTCGATGCCGGGCCTGATGCCGGCGTGTACGAACACGAATTTGGCCGAATAGACCATGACCGGCAGCGCACGCATGAAGCTGACATGGCCGGCTGGAATGATCTCCCGGATGCGCCGGTCGACCTCCTCGCTTGAACCGTAGAGATCGGCCATGCGCGACGGATCAACGCCGTAGGAAAACAGCGTTTGCAGGCCACCTATCGCCAGCCACGATTCTCTCGAAATGATCCCGTCGAGGTAGTTCAGCATCACGACTTCGTGGTTGCCGGCAAGGCAGACGCGCTGGAAGCCTTGGAGTGGCGGCGCCAGCAGATGATCGAGCACGCGCGCCGACTGGGGGCCACGATCGACGTAGTCGCCGAGCATGATGATGAGCTTGCGCCTTTCGAAAGACGCAGAATCGACCAGGATGTTCTGCTCCAGGGAGCGAAGCTCCTTATAGCAGCCATGCACGTCGCCGATCGCATAGACGACCGTGTCCTGCAGATCCATCTCGAGCCGCTGGCGCGCCACGGTCCGGGGCTTTCTCGATCGCTGGAACAAGGTCACGAATGGCGTCTCGTATGGCTATGAATGCGCCTCGATCTCGAAACAACATGGCGACGCAGCGCGTGGATACCATGTCTGGCACCGGTCGTTCCATACCGGAGCTTCGGACGCAACTCGGCTTCGGCGTCCTACAGGCCGATGCCACGGCCGTTCAGCGCGGCGGTGATCTCGTCGAGGATGGCGGGGTCGTCGATCGTCGCCGGCATGCTCCATTTCTCCTTGTCGGCGATCTTCTGCATGGTGCCGCGCAGGATCTTGCCGGAGCGCGTCTTCGGCAGGCGCTTGATCGTCACCACCGTCTTGAAGGCGGCGACCGGGCCGATCCGTTCGCGCACCAGCGCGACCACCTCGTTTTCGATGATGCCCGCGTCGCGGTCGACGCCGGCATTCAGCACGACGAAGCCGAGCGGAACCTGGCCTTTCATCGCATCGGCGATGCCGACGACGGCGCATTCGGCAACGTCGGGATGCGCGGCCAACACCTCCTCCATGGCGCCGGTCGACAGCCGGTGGCCGGCGACGTTGATGATGTCGTCGGTGCGGGCCATGACATAGAGATAGCCGTCCTCGTCCATCATGCCGGCATCCGCCGTTTTGTAGAAGCCGGGGAACTCCTCGAGATAGGCTTGGCGAAACCGCTCGTCGGCATTCCACAGCGTCGGCAGACAGCCGGGCGGTAATGGCAGTTTGACCACAACGTTGCCCAGTGTGCCGCGCTTGACCGCATGCCCGGCATCGTCGAGCACGCGAATGTCGTAGCCGGGCATCGGCATGCCGGGCGAGCCGTATTTGACAGGCAGCAGGCCCAGTCCGGCGGGATTGATGGTCATCGGCGAACCGGTCTCGGTCTGCCACCAGTGGTCGATCACCGGCACGTTCAATTTCTGCTCGGCCCATTTGATGGTTTCCGCATCGGCGCGCTCGCCGGCAAGGAACAGCGTGCGGAACCGGGACAGATCGTGTTTCGGGACGAACTCGCCCCTCGGGTCCTGTCCCTTGATGGCGCGGAAGGCGGTTGGCGCGGTGAAAAGTGCGACCACGCCATGCTCGGCGATCACACGCCAATAGGTGCCGGCATCGGGCGTGCCGACCGGCTTGCCTTCGAACAGCACCGTCGTGCAGCCATGCAGCAGCGGGCCGTAGACGATGTAGGAATGGCCGACCACCCAGCCGACGTCCGAAGCCGCCCAGAACACTTCGCCGGGTTTCACACCGAACTCGTTTTCCATCGACCATTTCAACGCGACCATGTGGCCGCCATTGTCGCGCACGATGCCCTTTGGCTGGCCGGTCGTGCCGGACGTGTAGATGATGTAGAGCGGATCGGTGGCAAGCACCGGAACGCAGTCGACATTGGCACCCGCGGCCCGCTCCCGCGCCACAGCGTCGGCATAGTCGATGTCGTAGTTTTCCCTGAGCTCGCAGCGCAATTGGTCGCGCTGCAGGATGAGGCAGGCTTCGGGCTTGTGCCGCGACATCTCGATCGCCTTGTCGAGCAGCGGCTTATAGGCAACGACACGCGCGGGCTCCAGGCCGCAGGACGCCGAGATGATCAGCTTCGGCTTGGCATCGTCGATGCGCGTGGCGAGCTCATGTGAGGCAAAACCGCCGAAGACCACTGAATGCACGGCGCCGATCCGCGCGCAGGCAAGCATGGCGAAGGCTGCTTCCGGCACCATCGGCATGTAGATGATGACGCGATCGCCTTTTTGGATGCCGCGATTCTTGAGTACCGAGGTCAGTGCAACCACCTCGCGCTTCAACTCGGCATAGGTGAATTTCTTGATTGTGCCCGAAATCGCGCTGTCATGAATAAGCGCTATTTGGTCGGCGCGGCCGTCCGCCACATGACGATCGACGGCATTGAAGCAGGTGTTGCACGAGGCACCATTGAACCACCGGCCATAGACGCCGGCATTGGCATCGAACACGGTCTCGAAGGGCGAGAACCAGTCGATTGCGCCGGCGGCATCGGCCCAGAATTTTTCCGGGTCGCGTTTCCAGCCATCATAGACCTCGTGGTAGCGTGACGCCATCCAGCTTCCTCCCCAGGAATGTTTGCTGTTCTTGAAATAGCGTATGCTGCTTTCTGTAACCATGTATTTGTGCTTTTCGTTTGCCGTCGGTCTAATTCGGCCGCAAATGCAGGGTCGTCGTGGCCTGCGGGGCTGATACGGCCGAATTTTCGACATTGGGGGCAGGGCGCGATGAAACTGCGATACGAGCTTGGATTTGCCGTCGTTGCGACGCTGGCGTTCGCACTCGCTTCAGCTGCTCAGGCCGGCGATGCGGCGGCACGGCGCATCATCGGCTTTTCGCCCGACGGCAACTATTTCGCCTTCGAGCAGTACGGCACGCTCGATGCCGGTGCTTCGGATTCGGGCTGGTCGGAGATCGAAATCATCGACACCCGCACCGATCAATTCGTCGGCGGCAAGCCGATCCTCATCGTCGACGAGACGGAGGATTCTACGTTGACACTTGCGCAGGCAAGGGCACAGGCCGCCGAGCTGGCAGCGCCCTTGCTGGCCAAATATGCCATCGCACTGCGCGGCGAGCGGACGGGCTTCGACAAATTCACTTTTCCCGACGACATGGTCGCCTACAACGACATTGCGCGCCTCGAGCAGGTTTCGCAGAAATGGCTTTGGCCGACTTATGACGAGCTTGGCATCTCGACCATTCAGCTCGACCAGATCCTTGCCGACAGCACGGCGGATTGTTCATCGAGTTTCGACAGGACGCAGCAAGGCGAAACGACCGGCAAGGCGCTCGGCTTTCGCCTGACGCTGCAGGGTCAGGACGGCAAGCCGATCAAGCTGCTGCATGAGGACAGGGCGGTGCCGGGTTCGAGGAATTGCCCGACTTCTTACAGCCTGTCGGAATCTTACGCATTCACCCCCGACCGCAAAGCAGGCGTGCTTGTCGTACTCGTGCAGCGTTTCAGCCAGGGATTTGAAGGGCGTGACCGCCGTTTCATAGCCGTGACAGGGCAGGCGCGTTGAGACAACCCGCTGAGAAATAATCTGCTACTCGAGTTGATTCCTAAAGCGGCAGCGCAGCGAGCATGAGGCCAACCCCGCCGGCGATCAGCAAGGCGGCTGCCAGCATTTTCCCATGACGCTCGAAACCTGTCGGCGCCCGATCCCAATTGTAACGCATGCCCCAACTCCGCAAGCCCGCTGAGTCCCTTATCTTACCTAGGGTGAGGAGGACAACAGTCTGGCGATGCACCACGCTGCTGCTGTCGGTCTTATCACCGACTATTTCTGGGGCATTCTCCGCCGCTACATGCCCCAGCGCAGCGCGGCGGTGTGCACAGGCGCATCCCAAAACACTGCCGTCTCGGCGTCGAACATGCTCAGCGTGATCGAGCAGCCGGCCATGTCGAGCGAAGTCACATAGGACCCAACCAGCGACCGGGTCACCGTCACGCCGTGCTTCTCGAAGGTTTTGCGGGCGCTGTTGTACATCAGATAAAGCTCCATCAGCGGCGTGCCGCCAAAGCCGTTGACGAAGAGCAGCGCCCGGCCTTTGGCGCCGTCGCCCAGATCGCCGAGGATCGCGGTACAGATCTCCTCGACGATAGCGTCGGCGCTCTTCAACGTGTCGCGCCGCCTTCCGGGCTCGCCATGGATGCCGACCCCGAACTCCATCTCGCCGTCGCCGATGTCGAAGGTCGGCTTGCCCGCCGCCGGCACGGTGCAACTGGTCAGCGCCACGCCCATCGAGCGCGTTGCGCCGTTGACGCGCTCGCCCAGCGCCTTCAAAGACTCCAGTGGCATGCCTTGTTCGGCCGCCGCGCCGACGATTTTCTCGACCACCAGCGTACCGGCGACGCCGCGCCGGCCGGTGGTGTAGGACGAGTTTTCGACCGCGACGTCGTCATTGGTCACGATTTGCATCACGCCTTCCGACATTTCCGCGGCCATGTCGAAATTCATTACGTCGCCCTCGTAGTTCTTGACGATGAACAGGCAGCCGGCGCCCGTATTGACGGCTTCAGCCGCCGCCATCATCTGGTCCGGCGTCGGCGAGGTGAACACCTGGCCGGGGCAGGCGGCATCCAGCATGCCGTGCCCGACGAACCCGCCATGCAGCGGTTCGTGACCCGAGCCGCCGCCGGAGATCAGCGCCACCTTGCCCGGCTTGAGCACCTTGCGGCGGACAAATTTGTGCTCCTCGCCAAGCGCCAGGATATCGGCATGCGCGGCAACGAAGCCGTCGAGGCTCTCGGTCAGCACCGTGTCGACGGAATTCAGAAATTTCTTCATGGCTGTCCTCCCGAAATAGCCCAGCGTCAGCTGCCCTTGCCGGCGATGCTGGTGATCTTCTGGATGAAATCATTGACCGCCCGGTCGAGCGCCGCGTTCTGCTTGTCGTCGCCGAAATCGGGAACGATCAGCGAGACATGGCGTGTCTTGCGCATGCCTGCAGCCAGCGACATCTTTCCCGGATGCGCCCGATGGTAGGCTTCGAGGAAATGATCGCGTTCGGCCGGGCTGAAATGGCAGACGGAGAAGATAGCCGGCAAATGCTTCGACGGGATCGGCGTCGAATAGGCCGGGCTGGAAATCTGCGTGACGAAGCTGCGATGCTTGCCCAGCGCGTCGGCGAGGCGCTGGCGCATGCCGGACGGGCGCTGATCGATCACCTGCGACAGGATCGTCTTGTAGGCGCGGATCGCCTCTTCGGGGCCGGATTGCGACGCCTTGTCTGACATGCCGGGCCTAGATCCAAACGTCCGCGATGGCCGCCTTGGCCATCGCGAGTTGGGCGGGAGCGACGGAGAGGTCACGCAGGCCGGCTTCGAGCAGCGCCGGGATCGAGGCGGGGTCGCCGCCGGCATCGCCACACAGGCTGACCGGGATATTATGCTCGCGCCCGAAGGCGGCAACCGACGCGATCAGCCGGAGTACGGCCGGGTGCCTGACGGAATTCAGATGTGCGACCGAAATGTTATCGCGAGCGGCGGCCATCACGTATTGGGTCAAATCGTTCGAGCCGATCGAGAAGAAGGCGGCCCTGGCGAATGCCTCCGGCGCAATCGCCACCGAAGGCACCTCGACCATGATGCCAAGTGGCGGCATTTTTTGCGCGATGCCGCGCGCCAAAAGGTCAGCCTGCTCCTCAGCGAACAGCGCGGTGGCGCGTTCATACTCTTCCGGAACGGCGATCATCGGGAACATCACCTTCAGATTGCCGTGCATGGCGGCGCGGAGCAAGGCGCGGATCTGCACGCGAAAGACCTCTGGGCGCGCCAGCGACAGCCTGATCCCGCGCAGGCCAAGGAATGGATTACCTTCCTCGACGGTCAGGCCCGGCACAGGCTTATCGCCGCCGGCATCGACGGTACGGATTGTTACCGGCCTGTCGCTGGCCCATTCCAGCACTTTGCGGTAGGCGTGATATTGCGTCTCCTCGTCCGGCAGCGTCTTGCCGAACAGGAATTCGGTCCGCATCAGCCCGACACCGTCGCACGTCGCGACATCGATGCTGTCTACATCGGACGGATCGGCGATATTCACCTGCACCCCGATCGCTATGCCGGTCTTCGTTGCCGCCGGCCTTGTCAGATAGGCTGCCGCTTTGCCGCGATGCGCCGCGAAAGACGACGACGATCGCCGGAACGCGTCGATCTCCGCTTTCGAAGGCCCCAACACGATGCCGCCATGTTCGGCATCGAGCAGTGCGATTCCGGCAAGGTGAGCCGGCGAAGCACCAGGCCCGGCTACCCCACGCCCCACGAGCCCAAGCCCCACCACCATGGGCACGCCGCGCGAGCGTGCCAGCATTGCGACATGACTTGCGGCGCTTCCGGCCTTAAGCGCGATGCCGCCGCCGGCACTCCAGTCGGTCTCGAGGAAGCGCGTCGGTGCGATATCCTCGCCATACAAGATCGCACCCGCCGGCGCGGCAATGTCGCCGCCCCCGGTCAGCGCGCGTAGCACCTGGTCGCGTATATCGCGCATATCGGCCGCGCGCGCCCGGAAATAGTCCTGCTCGGATGTTTCGTAGCCGGCGATCTCGGCGTCGAGCGCTGTTCGCCAAGCCACATCAGCAGCCATGCCCTCGGCGATGTGCGAAAAAGCCGGGCCGGTCAGCGCGTCGTCCTCCAGCATGGCGAGCTGGAATTCGAGGATCCCGGCCGCCTCGCTGTCGCTGGTTTCGATCAATATCGCGAGCCGGCCTGCGGCAATGGAGATGGCGGCCTCAAGCGCCGCTTTCTCGTCCGCGGCAGTCGCCTTGCGGACATAACGCACAGCAGCCTGGTCGAGGTCGAACAGCGGCCCCTCGGCATAGCCGGCCGATGCCGAAATGCCCTGCAGCCTAAGCGGTTCGGGCATGGTCCTTGCCTTCGTCGAAATCGCGCCGCACCAGCTCGACCAGTGCCCCGACGGCCTCGCCGGCGCCGTCGCCTCTGGCCCTGATATGCAGGACAGTGCCTTTCGGCGCTTTCGCAGCCATCACCTTGACGATGCTCTTGGCGTCGAACCATGGCCCGTTGGCGGCGAGCGCAATCTCGACGTCGGCCGAAAACGTCTTGGCAAGCTTGGTGAACTTCACCGAAGGACGCGCATGCAGTCCCACCTCATGGGTGATCAGGACGCTGGCTTCGGCTGCTGCGGACATGCTTGTCAAAGTTCCCGTTCACTCACGACGGCGACAGTTCGTGCGCCGTCGCTACCACTTCCCTGAGCGAGGCGCCGCCGGAAGCCTCGGTCGCCGCCATCACCGCGCCTTCGACGATCGGCGCATTGCAGACGATGATCTTCTGGGCGCGTGGTTCGCCGATCATCTCGACCGCCATCTCGCTATTGGTCTCGGCGCCGCCGAGATCGACGAGGATGGCGACACCCGCCTCCGACCAGGCCTTGTCGATGGCGCCCATGATCGCCTCGACATTGGTTCCCAGCCCGCCATGGCCGTTTCCGCCGCACCATGCAAGCGGCACTTCGTCGCCGACCATCTGCCGCACCATATCGGCGGTGCCTTCGGCGACCAGCGGCGAATGCGATACGATGACGATGCCGACATTGCTCATGCGCGCCCCTCGATTATCTCGGCTACGGCCCGCACCAGAAGCGCGGTCGAGCGTGCGCCGGCATCCATATGACCGATCGAACGGTCGCCAAGGAAGGAGGCGCGCCCACGCAACGCCTTCATCGGCACGGTCGCCTCGGCTGCGTTGTCAGCGACCTCGGCGATGTCCGCTGCCGCCCTTCCCTGCAGCAGGGCCTCATGCACCGGCTGCAGCACATCGAGCATGGTTTTTTGCCCGGCCTGCGACTTGCCTCTGGCGGCCACCGCTTCGATCGCCTTGCCGAAGGCCGCAGCCAGATTGGCGCGATCCGGCGCGGCGGAAATCTCCTTGCCGAGCGCCATGAACAGCGTGCCGAACAGGGGTCCGGAGGCTCCGCCGACAGTCATCACCAGTTTGGTGCCGATCGCCTTCAGCGCCTCGGGCAACGGCTTTGCCGCGAACGCGCCGGCCTCGGCCCGCACGGCCTCGAAGCCGCGTTTCATGTTGAGCCCATGGTCGCCGTCGCCGATCGCCTGGTCGAGCCCGGTCAGCTCTTCGGCATGGGCGGCGATGGTGTTTGCCGCCGCCTCGATTAGCCTGGAAAGATCCGCTACCGCCATATCACCCATGCTCCTGGCCTCCGCGCTGCCGGCAGTACGAGAAAATTGCATATCCGGCAATTGAAGCATTCTTTTCCCCAGTCAAGCGGGTTCGAGCAACGCAGCGAGGGCAGTGAAGACCTCGGCGATGGCAAAGGCGCCGGGGTCGACCACGCCGTCGAGCTGGCTGCCAATATAGGCGGACCGCCCGGCCTTGGCCTTGCGCATGGCCGCGGTGGCCTCGGCGCCGCGTCGCGCCGCGACCGCCGCGTCCTCCAGACTGCCGCTATCCAACGCCCTCAAGGCGGGTTCCAGGGCATCGATCATCGTGCGATCGCCGACCCTCGCTCCGCCATGGAAGGACATCCGATCCAGGCCGACGAGAAGCGCCTTGGGAAGCGTTTCGCCAGATTTCGACGCCTGCGCGGCGGCGGTTAAGAAGATCGACAGCAGCACGCCACTGGAGCCGCCCATGCTGGTACTCAGTATGTCGCCGACGGTGGCGAGCGTTGCGGCAGCGTCGGCGAGCGGCAGTGTCTCAAGGCGGCTAAGCACGCTCCGCGCACCGGCCGCCACAGTCGATCCGGTGTCGCCGTCTCCCGCCTTGGCATCCAGTCCGTTCAACGCGCCTTCAAGCGAGATCAGCCGTTCGCAGACCGCGACAACCAACTGCTCGGTGCGTGCATCCTGGCTGGCTTTTGACGCGTTGTTCGGGCCGGTGGCTTTGGCCACCGGCACGACGCTCACTGGGCGAACGGCTCTTGCCGGCAGCCAGGCGTGAGGGCCGACCGGCGCCCGCAAGGCTACTTCGCGAGGCGCATCGAGCCGGATCAGCGACAGGGAAAAGCCGTTCATGTTGAGCGCCGTCATAAGCTGCCCGGGCCCGATCGTCAGCGTCACCTTTCGTGCCAGCGGTGAAGCCAACACCGCATTGGTGACAAGCAACATTTCCAGCGGCGGCACCGAACCGAGATTGTTGATCAGCAAGGCGTAGTCACTGGCGGGATCGAGCCGCGCGGCAAGGCGCTCCGACATGATCGCAACCAGCCTTTCGGCACTTTGCACCGCAATCCGCTCAACGCCCGGTTCGCCATGAATGCCGAGGCCGAGTTCGGCGTCGTCGGCGCCAAATCTTTCGTCATGGCTCTGGCCGGGGATCGAGCAGGACGACAGCGATATGCCGAGTGAAACGATGTCCACCGCCGCGGCCCGCGCCGTAGCGGCAACCGTCGCCAGATCGTTGCCGGCTTCCGACAGGTGGCCGGCGATCTTGTGCACGAACAAGGTGCCGGCAACGCCACGCGGCTGGGCAATATCCGGCAGGGCAATGTCGTCGGCGACGATCACCATCTCGACGCGGAAGCCTTCGGCGCGCGCCTTCTCGGCTGCCAAGCCGAAGTTGAGGCGATCACCGGTGTAGTTCTTGACGATCAGCAGGCACCCGGCGGGACCGGTTACCGCGCGGATGGCGGCCAATACTGCTTCCACGCTCGGCGAAGCAAAGATCTCGCCTGATACTGCCGCCGTCAGCATGCCCACGCCGACGAAGCCGGCATGCGCGGGTTCGTGCCCGGCCCCGCCGCCGGAGATGATGCTGACCTTGCTCTTATCCCAGTCCGCACGGAGGACGACCTTGATTTCGGGATAGCCGTCGAGGCGAGCGAGATCGCCGGCGCCGGTCGTGCCGAGAAAGCCGTCCAGTGCCTCAGTTACGATCGTATCCCTGCGATTGAAAAAATGCTTCATCGAATTGGTCCAGTCCGGTGCCCGAAATTGCCGGTTGAAAGGTGCCAGGAAAACACTCGCGCAGCGCTCACATCAGCCGTCGCCCATCGGCGCCGAAATACAGCGGCGAGCGATAGCGGATCATGATCTTGTCGCCCTGCGCCAGGTCGGTGTCGGGGTCGGTCAGCGTCACCAGCTTCTTGGTCCCCACCGTCACGTGCAGATGGTTCTGGTCGCCGAGATGCTCGACCCAATCGACGACGCCGTCGGCATGGCCGTTCGCCGCCTTCTCGATCGAAAGATGTTCGGTGCGCGCTCCGATCGTCTTGGTTCCCGCCGGCGCGCCGCCATCCGGCAGCAGTCCGACCGGCAACAAATTGATGGCCGGTTGGCCTAGCCTTGCCGCGACGTGAAGGTTTGCCGGCTCAGAATAGATCGTGCGCGGCGAACCGATCTGCACCAGCACGCCGTCGGCGAGGATGCCGATGCGGTCGGCCATGGTCATCGCTTCGATCTGGTCGTGTGTGACGTAGAGCATTGTAGCGCCGAGTTCGGCCTGGATGCGCTTCAGCTCGAGCCTGAGATCGGCGCGCAGCTTGGCGTCGAGCGACGACAGCGGCTCGTCCATCAGGTAGATCGACGGTTTGCGCACCAGAGCGCGGCCGATGGCGACGCGCTGCATCTCGCCGCCCGACAGTTTGGTCGAGCGATTATTCAGCTTGTGGTGGATGCGCACCATCTTGGCCACGTCCTCGACGCGGCGGCGGATCTGATCCTCCGGCATTTTGCGCGCCGGCGAGCGTAGCGGAAAGGCGAGGTTGTCGTAGACCGACAGATGCGGATAGAGCGAATATTGCTGGAACACGAAAGCGGTGTCGCGCTCGGCCGGCGACAGCGTCGTCGTGTCGTGGCCGGCAATATGGATCGAGCCCGCTTCGGGCCGCTCCAGCCCAGCGATCAGCCTGAGCGTCGTCGTCTTGCCGGCGCCAGTCGGCCCGAGCAGCACGACGAATTCCCCGTCGGCGATATGCAGGTCGAGATTGTCGACGGCGACATGCTCGCCAAAAACCTTGGTCACGCCTTTGATGTGAACGTCAGCCATGATGCGCTCTCCCCTGGGAGGCCGACTCATGGATTTCGGTGCGCACCGCACGGCCGGATCCTTTTGCGAACAGCGACAGCCGCGCGCTGCTCAGCGCCAGGCCGACATGATCGCCCGGATTGAGCCGTATTTCGGCCGGTACCCTGGCCTTGATGATGCCGTCTGCCGTCTCCACCGCCACAATCTGCGTGGTGCCGAGATATTCGGTGCCATAAATGGCGCCGCGCAGCTTCGAAGCGTCATCGAAACGGATGTGCTCCGGCCGGATGCCAAGCGCCATCTCGGCCGGCGCAATATCCTCCCGCACCTCCGGCACGGCCACCTTCGCGCCTTGCACAACAATTTCCCTGGCGCCCTTTGAAAGGCCGCCGCCGAAGCCGAGGAAATTCATCGGCGGCGAGCCGATGAAGTCGGCGACGAACATCGTTGCCGGCCGGTCGTAGATTTCGCGCGGCGTGCCGAACTGCTCGATGACGCCATGGTTCATCACCGCGATCTTGTCGGCCATCGACATCGCTTCCATCTGGTCATGCGTGACATAGACGGTGGTGGCGTGGATGCGGTTGTGCAGGTCGCGCAGCTCATGGACCATCAGGTCGCGGAATTCGGTGTCGAGCGTGCCGAGCGGCTCGTCCATCAGGAAACACTTTGGCCGCCGCACGATGGCGCGGCCGAGCGCCACGCGCTGGCGGTCGCCGCCGGCAAGCCCGGAGACGGATTTGTTGAGCAGATGGTCGATCCGCAAGAGCTTCGCCGTCTCTTCCACTCGGCTCCGGATTTCAGCGCCTGGCATGCCTTGCGCCAGAAGTGGAAAGCCGATGTTCTTTCTCACATTCATGTGCGGATAGAGCGCGAACAGCTGGAAGACGAAGGCGATGTCGCGCTCGCGGGCACGCCGCATGGTGACGTCCTCGCCGCCAAGCAGGATCTTGCCGCCGGTCGGCAGTTCGAGCCCGGCGATCATGCGAAGCGTCGTCGTCTTGCCGCAGCCCGACGGCCCCAGCATGACGAAGAACTCGCCGTCCTCGACGACGAAGTTGGAATCCTGCACGGCGACGAAATCGCCGAAAGCCTTCCTCAGATGTTCGATCCTGATCTCGGCCATCGTCTACTCCGGAAATTTCGAGACGATGATGAACATCGCCGTGCCGGCAAGCATGGTGATGAAGGAATAGGTGTAGAGCGCCAGTGCGAAGGGCTGGAACAGCATCAGGAAGCCGATCGCGATGATCGCGGTGGCGACGTTTTCCATCAGCCCGCGCCTGGCCCAAACGGGCCAGCGCGATTTGCGTTTTGCGGTCAGGTTCATTTGCGCACCGCGCCAAAGGTGATGCCGCGCAGCAATTGCTTGCGAAGCAGGATAGTGAAGACCAGGATCGGCACCAGGAAGATCGTCGTACCGGCCGCGACCGCCGGCCAGTCCTGGCCGCCTTCGCCGATGATGGTCGGGATGAAGGGCGGCGCGGTCTGCGCCGTGCCCGAGGTCAGTAGCGCAGCGAAAGCATATTCGTTCCAGGCAAAGATCAGACAGAAAATGGCGGTTGCGGCAATACCGGTGGTCGCCTGCGGCAGTACCGTGCGCCAGAACGCCTGCAGCCTGGTGTAGCCGTCGATCATCGCCGCTTCTTCATATTCGCGCGGGATCTCGTCGATGAAGCCTTTTAGCAGCCACACTGCCAACGACACGTTAACCGCCGTATAGAGCAGGATCATCCCGAGAGCCGTGTCCGACAGGCCAAGCTCGCGATACATCAGGTAGATGGGGATGGCGACCGCGATCGGCGGCATCATCCGCGTCGACAGGATGAAGAACAAAAGGTCGTCGGCGAGCGGCACCTTGAAGCGCGAAAAACCGTAGGCCGACAGCGTGCCGAGGAACACTGCGCAAAAGGTTGAGCCGAAGGCGATGATCAGCGAATTGACGAAGCGCGGCATGAAGTTCGAGGGGCCGGCGATCACCATGTTGCGCTTGCGCACCGTCTCGTCGCAAAGGCCCGTCGCCGGCCCCAGCGAGTTGATGTATTCCGGCGTCTGCCTTGTCCGCGTCGTGAACAGGTTGCAGTAGCCCTCAACGCTGGGCTGGAACAGGATCTTCGGCGGATAGGCGATCGAATCCGGCGGCGTCTTGAAGCTGGTGGCGAAGATCCACAGCAGCGGCACGATCGAGATCAGCGCGTAGGCGACGATGATCGTGCCGGCGACGCGCTTCGACGTGGCCGAGGGTGCGACAACGGAATGGGCTGACGTCAGGCTCATCTCTGCTTCACCTTGTTGAGCGCCTTGACGTAGATGTTAGCCAAGCCGAACACCGCGACGAACAGGATGATGGCGAAGGCCGAGGAATAGCCCGTCCGCCAGCTTTCGAAGGCCTGCCGCTTCAGCGTGATCGAGGCCACTTCGGTGGTCGATCCCGGCCCGCCGCCGGTGAGCAAATTGACCATGTCGAACATCTTGAAGTTTTCGATTCCGCGAAACAGCACCGCCAGCATGATGAAGGGCAGCGCCATCGGCAGCGTGATCGACCAGAACTGCCGCCAGTTGGAGGCGCGGTCGACCTCGGCCGCTTCGTAGATGTATTCGGGGATCGAGCGCAGGCCGGCGAGGCAGATCAGCATCACGTAAGGCGTCCACATCCAGGTATCGACGATGATGATCGACCATGGCGCCAGCGACACGTTGGACAGCATGCTGATCTCGGTTGCCGGAATGCCGGTGACGAACGAAACGGCGTAGGCGAACAGCCCGATCTGCGGCTCGTAGAGGAAGCGCCAGAAATTACCGACCACCGCCGGCGACAGCATCATCGGCACCAGGATGATGGTCGTCCAGAAGGCGTGCCCGCGGAACTTGCGGTCGATCAGCCAGGCCAGCGTAAAGCCGATCAGCGTCTGCAGCAGGATGGTCCAGAACACGAAATGCGCCGTCGTCTGCATGGCGATCCAGATGTCCTGGTCAGCGAGGATGCGCTTGTAGTTGGCCAGCCCAAGGTTCTTCACCACCTCGTTGGGGCGATTGGCGCGAAAGTTGGTGAAGGACAGATAGATCGCCCAGAACAGCGGGAAGATATTGATGGCGAGAAGCAACAGGATCGTCGGCGAGATGAACAGCCAGGCGAGGCCCTTGTCGCTGATGCCCCGGACCTTGCGGGCCAACGGCTCAGGCGTAGCCCGGGCAACGCTGTCCGCCGTCCGATTGAGCATAGTCAGTCCTGCTTCGGTCACTTGGATCGTCTCGAGAATGGAATTTATCTGAACTGTGTCCCGTGCCAAGGGCGGCACGGGACGGTTCGGTCATGGGCTCGGGAGGAGCCGGTTACATCCGATTACATCTTGCCATCGTCCTGGAAGACCTCGGTCCAGTCCTTGACGAGGCCGTCGAGCGCGTCCTTGGCCGAGCCTTGCCCGGCAACGACATAGTCGTGGAAGCGCTTCTGCGATGCCTGCAGCAGCGGTGCGTAGCTCGGCTCGGCCCAGAAATCCTTCACGATGGCCATAGAGTCGAGGAAGGTCTGCGCATAAGGCTGGCTGGCCGGGAAGCCCGGGTCCTTGACGACCGCGTTGAGGCAGGAATAGCCGCCGAGCGACCACCATTTGGACTGCACGTCCTTGTTGGCGAACCATTTGATGTATTTGAGCGCGGCTTCCTGCTTGTCGGAATAGGAGACCACCGAGATGCCCTGGCCGCCGAGCTGGGCGAACTGGTCGCCGTCGGGACCCTTGGGATTGACGAAATAGCCGATCTTGTCGCCGCCGACATTTTCGTCCTTCTGCAGGCCTGGCCAGGTGAAGGCGAAGTTCATGTGCATCGCCACCTGGCCGGATTTGAAGGCGTCGACGCCTTCGCCCATGTAGCTGTTCGAGGCGCCGGGAGGGGTGCAGCAATCATAGAGCGCCTTGTAGAACTCCAAGCCCTTCACCGATTTATCGGAGTTGACGAAACCTTCCATCTCGTAGGGATTTTCCGGATTTTCATACTGGAAGCCGAAGCTGTAGAGGACGTCCATGGCACCCATGGTGATACCTTCCGAGCCGCGCTCGGTGTAGATCGACGCGCCATAGACGGTCTTGCCGTCGATCTCGCGCTTCTGGAAGAATTCGGCGATCTGCCTCAGCTGGTCGAAGGTTGTCGGCGGGCCGAGATCCCAACCGTATTTCTCCTTGAATTCCTTCTGCAGTTCCGGCTTGGAGAACCAGTCCTTGCGATAGGTCCAGCCGACGACGTCGCCCATAGCCGGCAGCGCCCAGTAATTCGGCGAGTTCTTCGGCCATTCCGAGTAGCCGACGACAGTCGCCGGCACGAAATCGTCCATGCTGATCTTCTCCTTGTCGAAGAAGTCGTTCAGCTTGACGTAATGGCCGTTCTCGGCGGCGCCGCCGATCCACTGGCTGTCGCCGATGATCATGTCGCACAGCTTGCCGTGCGAATTCAGCTCGTTGAGAAAGCGGTCGGCATAGTTGGTCCACGGCACGAATTCGAATTTCATGCCGATTCCGGTTTCCTTGGTGAAGTCCTTGGACAATTCCACGAGCGCGTTAGCCGGGTCCCAGGCTGCCCAGCAAAGCGTCAGATCTTCTGCCTGCGCGACGTTCGAAACGGCTGTCGACGCGAGGAGTGTCGATGCCAGTCCCAACGCCAGTTTCAAGGTCGATTTCATGCCTTCCTCCCATTTGCGAAACGCGTCCGGATGACGGTTTCAAGAGCCCGCTAAACCCCTCCTCCGGGGCCTAAACACAACGGCGCGGCAACACGTCGGATGTTTAGTAATTTGTTTAGTGATGCAATTTTTACTAAACAAGGCAAGCGAATTCGTTGCTGCACCGCAGCATGCTGGATAGGAAAGCAACGTGAGAAGTTGCGGCGACCTGCCTAGGTCACCGTCTTGTTGCTGACCGTCACCGGACGGATCGCTGGGGGCGGCGGCAGCAGGGCGCGGATGTCGGCGAAGGGGAAGACCGGCTCGAAGCGGAAGGCCTCCGCGAACGCTCCGGCTGGGCCGTTGCACTGGCCGGCGCGAAAGGCGTTCAGCGTGCGCGCCGCATTGACGAAACGCTCGGGATCCTGCGACTGATGCGCCCGGATCGCCTCCGCCTTGAGATCGAAATGCCTGGAGGTATCGACGTAATGCGTCGGCGAAAACCCGGTGCCGCCGAGCGTGTCGGCATGCAGTACCGGCACCGAGAATGACGCGGCGATGCGCACGCCGTCCGACAGCGCGCGGTGGTCGCCATGATAGTCGTTCGGCGCATGGGTAATCGCCAGATCCGGCCCTATCTCGCCGATCAGTGCTCTCAGCGCCCCGATCAGGGCGGCGTCCGCCACCAGCGCGCCATCGGGAAAGTCGAGGAAGCGCGGCGTCACGCCAAGCAGACCGACCGCCACTGTCGCCTCTTTGCGGCGCGTGCGGACAAGCGCGGCCGGATCGCCATAGCCGCCCCTGGCGCCATCCGTGGCTATGGCAAAAAAGAGTTCTGCGCCTTGCGCGGCATAGGCGGCCATCGTACCGAACATGAAGATCTCGATGTCGTCCGGATGCGCGCCAAGCGCCAATATCTTCACTCTCATCTCTCCCGGAACTGGAAAACGTGCCCAACGGAATTCTGCTCGCTCTCATCGCCTATGCAAGCTATTCGTGCAGCGACGCGGTTGTCAAAAGCCTGGGTGGGCAGTTCAACGTCTTCGAGATCGGCTTCTTCTCGACATTGTTTGCCGGCTGCTTTCTGCTCTTTGCCAGGCCGCCAGGCGAGCGCTGGCGCGATTTCTGGCGCACGACCCGGCCCTGGGCGGTGCAGGCCCGGGCCTGGGCCGGCATCGCCTCCGGCGTGCTCAGCGTCTACGCCTTCACCACCATCCCGCTGGCAGAAGTTTATGCGCTGATCTTCCTGGCGCCGCTGTTCGTCACCATCCTGGCCACGCTGGTCCTCAAGGAGAAGGTCGGCCCATGGCGGTGGCTGGCGGTGGTCGCGGGCTTTGCCGGGGTCATGCTGGTCGTCAGGCCGGGGTTTCGCGAGTTGCATCTTGGTCATCTGGCGGCGTTCATCATCGCCTTCCTGGCCGCCACCAATGTCATCCTGATGCGTTCGCTTGCCGCGCAGGAAAAGCGCACGACGATGCTCGGCGTGCTGATCGGCTACGGCCTGCTCTTCAACGGCGTCGGTGCGGCGGCTACCTCGTTCTCGCTGCCGGATGGCAGGCAATGGGCTTGGCTGGTGCTGGCCGGCGCCTTCACCGCCGGCGGCCAGCTGCTGCATCTGTTGGCGGTCAAATACGCACCGGCCAACCGCATCGCGCCAACGCATTATTCGCAGATCGTCTGGGCGGTGGTTCTAGGCGCGCTGTTCTTCAGGGAATATCCGGATTTTCTGTCGCTGGTCGGGCTTGCCGTGGTCGGCGGTTCCGGTCTGCTGACGATGGTGCGCGAGGAGGTGCGGCTCGGCACAGTGCGCTGGAACCCGTTTGCGCGGACCCGACTTTGAGCTGGTACCAAGCTTGCGCGGCGACCGCCACCGCTGATATGCGATCGCTGCCAACTGGCTGCACATCATAGGACAATGACGACAAAACCTTTGCCGCACCTGCCGGTCTCCGCGGTCTTGCCGGCGCTCAATGAAGCGCTGAGCCATGGTAACAGCGCCGTGCTGGTGGCTCCGCCCGGCGCCGGCAAGACGACGCTGGTTCCACTGGCGCTGCTCGATGCGCAATGGCTCGGCGCCGGAAAGATCATCCTGCTCGAGCCGCGCCGCCTCGCCGCCCGCGCTGCCGCCCGCCGCATGGCCGAACTGCTTGGCGAAGAGCCCGGTGAAACCGTCGGCTATGCCATGCGCATGGAAAACCGGACTTCCGCGAAGACCAGGATCGTCGTCGTCACCGAAGGCGTGTTGTCCCGCATGATCCTCGACGATCCCGAGCTGCCTGGTGTCTCGGCGGTGTTGTTCGACGAGTTCCACGAACGTTCGCTCGACGGTGATTTCGGGCTGGCGCTGGCGCTCGACGTGCAGGGTGCGCTGAGGCCCGACCTCAGATTGCTGGTCATGTCAGCGACGCTCGATGGCGCGCGTGTCGCAAAATTGCTTTCCGGCGCGCCGGTGATCGAGAGCGCAGGCCGCGCCTTTCCGGTCGACATCCGCTATGACGAGCGGCCGGCCGGCGTCACCATCGAGGATGCCATGGCCAGGGTGATCCGCTCGGCGCTTGCCGGGGAGGAGGGGAGCGTGCTTGTCTTCCTGCCCGGCCAGCGCGAGATCGAGCGCACCGCCGAGCGGCTGGCGGGCAAGGTCGGCGCCGACACCGACATCGTGCCGCTCTACGGCATGCTCGACAACAGGACGCAGGACGCAGCGATCAAGCCGGCGCCGCCCGGCCGTCGCAAGGTCGTGCTGGCGACGTCGATCGCCGAAACCTCCATCACCATCGACGGCGTGCGCGTCGTCATCGATTCCGGCCTGTCGCGGCTGCCGCGCTATGAGCCGGCCAGCGGCCTGACGCGGCTGGAGACGGTGCGTGCTTCCCGCGCTTCCGCCGACCAGCGCGCCGGCCGGGCCGGGCGCACACAGCCGGGCGTCGCTATCCGGCTGTGGCGGGCCGAGCAGACAGCGGCACTGCCGGCCTTCACGCCACCGGAAATCCTCGAAGCCGATCTCTCCGGCCTGTTGCTCGATTGCGCGGCGTTCGGCGTTGCCGATCCGACGAGCCTGTCCTTCCTCGACCCCCCGCCGGCTCCGGCGCTCAACGAGGCAAGGGCGCTGCTGCGCGCGCTCGATGCCGTCGATGCGGCAGGGCGCTTGACGGAGGCCGGTGCCGCGATGCGCAAGCTGGCTCTGCCGGTCCGGCTCGCCCACATGGTCGCCGAGGCGGCAAGGACCGGCCAGGCGCTCGAGGCGGCGATGCTGGCCATGCTGCTCACCGAGCGCGGCCTTGGCGGCGATGGTGCCGATCTCGAACGGCGGCTGATGCGCTTTCATGCCGAAAGATCGCCGCGTGCCACCGCTGCCCGGCAGCTGGCCGAGAGGTTGGCAAAGCAGGCTTCACCCTCCCCCTCGACGGGAGGGTCGGCGAGCGAGCCGAGCGCAGCGAGACGAGGGAGACGCGGCGGGGTCGCCGATGGCGTGCCCGAACCGACCCCACCCCGGTCCGCTACGCGGATCGACCCTCCCCTCAAGGGAGAGGGCAGCACCGCCGGCGCTCTCCTCATCCATGCCTGGCCGGACCGGGTCGCTAAAGCGCGCGGCGAGCGTGGCCGCTTCGTGCTTGCCAACGGCTCCGGCGCCATGCTCGACGCCTCCGACCCGCTGGCCGGCGAGACCTGGCTCGTCGTCGCCGATCTGCAGGGTAAGGCGCAGAACGCCCGCATCACCGCGGCGGCGGCGCTCGACGAGGCCGACATCCGCACCGCGCTGGCGGAAAAGATCGAGACTCGCCGCGAGGTGAGCTTCGACCGCGATAGGCGCGCGGTGCGGGTGCGCGAAACGGCTCGGCTCGGCGCCATCACGTTGTCCGAACGCATGCTGCCGGCGCCGACCGGTGCCGACGCAGACAGCGCCATCCTCGACGCCTTGCGCGAACACGGCCTGTCGCTGCTGCCGTGGAGCAGGGAAGCGGAGACGTTGCGGCAGCGGCTCGGCTGGCTGCATCGCGGCCTCGGTGCGCCATGGCCCGATGTCTCCGATGCGGCGCTCGTCGAGCGCCTCGACGACTGGCTGCTGCCGTTCCTTTCCGGTGCCGCATCCTTTGCCGCGATCGATCCCAGCCTGCTTTCGCAAGGCCTGATGACGCTGGTACCGCACGAATTGCAGCGCAAGATCGACACATTGGCGCCGACCCATTTCGACGCGCCGTCGGGCAGTCGGCTGCCGATCCGCTATGAAGGCGAATGGCCGGTACTGGCAATCCGCGTGCAGGAGCTGTTCGGCCTCGACCGGCATCCCGCGATCGCCAACGGCACTGTGCCGCTGACGCTCGAATTGCTGTCACCGGCGCACCGGCCGATCCAGACGACGCGCGACCTGCCCGGGTTCTGGCGCGGCTCCTGGGCCGATGTGCGGACAGACATGCGCGGCCGCTATCCCAGGCATGTCTGGCCGGAGAACCCGCTTCTCGCCGCCGCCACGAGCCGCGCCAAACCGCGCGGTACCTAATGATTCCCGGACTGTTATCCCGAACGGAAGGCCAGCTTCGGCGCTTTTCGGAAAAGACCTCCGGCTGTTTCCCCTCTATAATCATTGGCCATGATAAACATCCTGCACGCACCCGACTTCCAGCAAAGCCAGCGGCTGCGCCTCAACACGCTGATCAGGTTGCGCTGGCTTGCCATCGTCGGCCAGAGCCTGACCGTGCTTGTCGTCGCTTACGGGCTGAAATTTCCGCTGCCGGTCAGCATGTGTTTTGCGCTGATCGCTTGTTCGGCCTGGATGAACCTTTTGCTGACCTTCCGCTATCCGGCGGCGCATCGGCTTACCCCGCTCTCGGCCTTTGCCATCCTGACCTTCGACAGCCTGCAGCTTGCCGGCCTGCTCTACATGACCGGCGGTCTCACCAATCCGTTTTCGCTGCTGATGACCGTGCCCGTCGTCGTCTCGGCGACGTCGCTGCCGCTGCGGCTGACCGCCATGCTCGGCGCGCTGGTGATCGTGGCGGCGACGCTGCTGGTCTTTTACCACCTGCCGCTGCCCTGGCATGAGGGCGCGCCATTGGCGATGCCGTTCATCTATGTCGCCGGCATGTGGATGGCGGTGTTCTGCTCCATCGCCTTTACCGCGATCTATGCCTTCCGGGTGGCCGAGGAGGCGCGGCTGCTTGCCAACGCGCTTGCCGCCACCGAACTGGTGCTGCAGCGAGAGCAGCATCTCTCGGCCCTCGACGGCCTCGCCGCCGCCGCCGCGCACGAGCTCGGCACGCCGCTCGCCACGATCGCGCTTGTCGCCAAGGAGATGGAGAAGGCGCTTGGCGAAGATCCCAAATACGGCGAGGACGTGAAGCTGCTGCGTTCGCAGAGCGAGCGCTGCCGCGAAATCCTGAAGCGCCTGACCAGCCTGTCCTCCGAGAGCGAGGTGCATCTCTCGCGCCTGCCGCTGACCTCACTGGTCGAGGAGGTGACGGCGCCGCACCGCGATTTCGGCATTTCGATCAAGCTTCGGCCGGGCGAGCGCATCGGCCCGGAACCGGTGGGCCGGCGCAATCCCGGTGTCATCTACGGCCTCGGCAATCTGGTCGAGAACGCCGTCGACTTCGCCCGCAAGAATGTCACCGTGCGCTGGAGCTGGAACGAGGCCGTTGTCAGCTTCACGATCATCGACGACGGGCCGGGCTTTCCGCCCGAGATCATCGACCGCATCGGCGAACCCTATATGTCAACGCGACAAGGCACCGAAGCCGGCGGCGGCCTCGGCCTCGGCCTATTCATCGCCAAGACCTTGCTCGAACGCTCCGGCGCGACGCTCGATTTCCGCAATTCGAGCGAGCCCGGCGAGGGCGCTATCGTGCAGATATCGTGGCCGCGCAGCGTCTTCCTCAATCCCGAGCAGGCTTCGGCCACCATGTTCGACACGGCCTAAATTGGACAATAGCGTTGCGAAACTATATTTGCGTAAAAATCAGGCAGCAGGATTTTCAGCACGATGAGTACTGACGAAACGATTGGCGCAATGGTCGAAGGCGAGGACACCTCGCTGCTGATCGTCGACGACGACAAGCCGTTCCTGACGCGGCTTGCCCGCGCCATGGAAACCAGGGGTTTTGTCGTCGAGACGGCAGAGAGCGTCGAGGAAGCGGTTGCCAAGGCGCGCGCCAATCCGCCGGCCTATGCGGTGGTCGACATGCGGCTGGCCGACGGCAACGGCCTCGACGTCGTCGCCGCGATCCGCGAGAAGCGCGACGATGCCCGCGCCATCATCCTCACTGGCTACGGCAACATCGCCACCGCGGTGACGGCGGTGAAGCTCGGCGCTATCGACTATCTGTCGAAGCCGGCCGACGCCGACGACATCTTTGCAGCCCTGACCCGCACGGCGGGCGAACGCGCAGCACCGCCCGAAAATCCGATGTCGGCCGACCGGGTACGCTGGGAGCACATCCAGCGCGTCTATGAAATGTGCGACCGCAACGTCTCGGAAACCGCGCGCCGGCTGAACATGCATCGCCGCACGCTGCAGCGTATCCTCGCCAAGCGCGCGCCGCGCTAAAAGGCTCTGACTGCAGGCTTGCCCGGCCAGCGCTGTTTGCGCATCATCGCTTGGCGGTGTCGGACCTTGCCGCTGATACGACGGAGGCGACATGCAGGACGAAAAGCGGCTGGTCTCCATGCTGCGCGAATTCCTCGACAGCGAGGCGGCCGGCGGCCTCATCCTGATGGCTGCGGCGGCCCTGGCCCTGATCGTCGCCAATTCGCCGCTGGGCGAGGCTTATTTCTCCGCCCTCCACGCCTATCTCGGACCGCTCAGCGTCTCGCACTGGATCAATGACGGCCTGATGGCGGTGTTCTTCCTGCTGGTCGGCCTCGAGATCAAGCGCGAGATGCTCGACGGCCAGCTCTCGACCTGGCCGCGCCGCGTGCTGCCCGGCATCGCCGCCGCCGGCGGCATGGCGGTGCCGGCACTGGTCTACGTCGCCATCAACCGCAACAATGAAGCCGCTCTGTCCGGCTGGGCGATCCCGACCGCCACCGATATCGCCTTTGCGCTCGGCGTGCTGTCGCTGCTTGGCGGCCGCGTGCCGGGCTCGCTGAAGATATTCCTCACCGCGCTCGCCATCATCGACGATCTCGGCGCCGTGCTCATCATCGCGGTGTTTTATACCAGCGGGCTGTCGCTCGCCTATCTCGGCGCCGCCTTCGCCGTCATCGCGCTGCTGGTGGTGCTCAACCGCATGCGGGTGCTGACGTTGCTGCCGTACGTCTTGCTCGGCATCGTTCTGTGGGTTTTGGTGCTCAAATCGGGCGTCCATGCGACGCTTGCCGGCGTCGCGCTGGCCCTCACCATTCCATTGAAGATATCGCCGGGCAGCGGCCACGATCTCGACCATTCGCCGCTGCACCGGCTCGAACACGGCCTGCACAAAGTCGTCGCCTTTTTCGTCATCCCGATTTTCGGCTTTGCCAACGCCGGCGTCTCGCTCGGCGGTCTCAGCGCTGCCGCCCTGGCCGAGCCGCTGACGCTCGGCGTCGCCGCCGGCCTCGTCGCCGGCAAGCTGGTCGGCGTGTTCGGGTCTTCTGCGCTTGCCATCCGGCTCGGCTTCGCCGATCTGCCGGTCAATGCCGGCTGGCTGCACATGATCGGCATTTCGCTGCTCTGCGGCATCGGCTTCACCATGAGCCTGTTCATCGGCCTGCTCGCCTTCGCCAGCGACGTCGCTCTGCAGGACGCGGTCAAGGTCGGCATCCTCGCCGGCTCCTTCATCGCCGCGCTCCTCGGCGCCACCGTGCTGCTGGTGGCGCCGGCGGCGGACGGGACGGACGAGGCGGAAGAATAGTCGCGCCGCCACTTCCGGCCTTCAGGCCACCTTCTCCCGCATCTGGACCCTACCCGTGCGCAATCATGACGTGGCGGACGGCTGTGTAATCCTCCAGCGCATAGAGCGACATGTCCTTGCCGTAGCCGGATTGTTTCAACCCGCCATGCGGCATCTCGTTTGTCAGCATGAAGTGGGTGTTAATCCAGGTGCAGCCATATTGCAGGCGGGCGGCCGTCGCCATGGCGCGCGAAACGTCCTTGGTCCACACCGATGACGCCAGGCCATAGTCAGAGTCATTGGCCCAGTTCACCGCCTCGTCGACTTCGGAAAAACGGGTGACCGAGACCACCGGGCCGAACACTTCGCGGCGCACGATCTCGTCTTCCTGCAGCGCGCCGGCGACGACGGTCGGCTGGTAGAAGAAGCCGGAGCCCTCGCCCGGCTTGCCGCCCGTGGTAATCTCGATGTGCTTGAGCTCAGAGGCGCGCTCGACGAAGCTCGAGACGCGATCACGCTGGCGACGCGAAATCAGCGGGCCGATCTCGTTCTCGGTATCGTCGGGGCGATCATACTTGATGGTCGAGACCGCAGCGGAGAGGTCGGCGACAAGCTTGTCGTAGATCTTCTTGCCGGCGTAGATGCGGCAGGCGGCGGTGCAGTCCTGGCCGGCATTGTAATAGCCGAAGGCGCGCAGGCCGTTGACCACCGCACCGAGATCGGCGTCATCGAAGACGATGACCGGCGCCTTGCCGCCGAGCTCGAGATGTGTGCGCTTGACCGATTTGGCGGCGGCCTGCAGCACCTTCTTGCCGGTGGCGACGTCACCGGTGATCGAGATCATGTTGACCTTCGGGTGGTTGATCAGCGTGTTGCCGACACTGTCGCCGCGGCCGAGCACGACGTTGACGACGCCTTCCGGCAGGATATCGGCAAGGATTTTCGCCAGCTTCAGCGCGGTCAGCGGCGTCTGTTCCGACGGCTTGAAGACGACGGTGTTGCCGCCGGCAATCGCCGGCGCCAGCTTCCAGGCCATCATCATCAGCGGATAGTTCCACGGCGCGATCGACGCGACAACGCCGATGGCGTCGCGGCGGACCATCGAGGTGTGGCCGGGAATGTATTCGCCGGCGACCTGGCCGGGCATCGAGCGGACCGCACCGGCAAAGAAGCGGTAGCAGTCGACGATCGCCGGGATCTCGTCATTGAGCACGGCATTGATCGGCTTGCCGCAGTTCAGCGCCTCGAGCGTCGCGAAATCCTTTGCCGCGGCCTCGATGCGATCGGCGATCTTCAGGAGATAGCCGGCGCGCTGCGCCGGTGTTGTGCGGGACCAGGTGACGAACGCTTTTTCCGCGGCAAGCACTGCTGCCTCGATCTGCGCCGGGCTGGCCTCGGGCAGGTTGACGATGGTCGCCCCGGTCTTCGGGTTGAGGATCGGTTCCTCGGTCTCGGTGCCTTTTTCGAATTTCGAGCCGATCAGCATCTGCGTGTCCATGGAAGTCTCTCCCTTATGAACGAGATCATTTGCCCGAACCGGCGATCTGGTCGCCGTCGCGGGTCAGGTAATAGGCAGCGAGGATGGGAAGCAGCGTCACCAGCACCACGACCATCGCCACGACATTGGTGACCGGACGCTGGCGCGGACGGATCAACTCTTCGAGCATCCAGATCGGCACCGTTTGCTGCTGGCCGGCGGTGAAGGTGGTGACGATGACCTCGTCGAAGGACAGCGCAAAGGCCAGCATGCCGCCGGCCAGCAGCGCGGTTGCGATGTTGGGCAGCACGACATGCCGAAAGGTCTGGAAACCGTCGGCGCCGAGGTCCATCGACGCCTCGATCATCGAGCCGGACGTGCGGCGGAAACGGGCGACCGCA
This sequence comes from Mesorhizobium sp. M0960, assembly GCF_040319055.1. Lineage (NCBI taxonomy): Bacteria > Pseudomonadati > Pseudomonadota > Alphaproteobacteria > Hyphomicrobiales > Phyllobacteriaceae > Mesorhizobium > Mesorhizobium sp. M0960. Next base: position 57,406 of record NZ_JAMYNN010000006.1, read on the forward strand.
TTGTTGTAGACGACGACCACGCAGAAGGTGGCGTGGCCGAGCACGATCGTCCAGAACGAGAACGGGATTTCGGCCAGCGCGAACGCCGAGCGCAGCGCGATGCCGGTGATGATGCCGGGCAGCGCGATCGGCAGGATCACCAGCAGCGAGATGGTTTCGCGGCCGAAGAATTTTGTGCGGGACACGGCGGCGGCGCACAGCGTGCCGAGGACCAGCGCGATGGCGGTCGAGATCGCCGCGACCCGTACAGACAGCGACAGCGCCTGCCAGACGTCGGGGCGGTTCCAGGTGATGGCGAACCATTGCGTGGTCAGGCCCGGCGGCGGCCAGACGAAGCTCTTCTCCTCGGTGGTGAAGGCATAGACGAAGATCAGCAGAATCGGCAAATGCAGGAAAAGCAGGCCCCCGGTGGCAGCGAGCTTCAGGCCGATCGGCGCGGATTGGCCGCGGTCAGAGCGCATCGAAGGCCCCCATGCGCTTGGCGCCCCAGAGATAGAAGCCCATGATGACGATCGGCACCACAGTGAAGGCGGCGGCGAGCGGGATGTTGCCGGCGGTGCCCTGCTGCGAATAGACGGCCTGGCCGATGAACAGCCGCGAGGTGCCGATGATCTGCGGAATGATGTAGTCGCCGAGCGTCAGCGAGAAGGTGAAGATCGAACCGGCGACGATACCCGGCAATGCCAGCGGGAACAGCACGTTGCGGAAGGTCTGGCCGGGTGACGCGCCGAGATCGGAAGAAGCCTCGACCAGATTGCCCGGCACGCGCTCGAGGGCCGCCTGCACCGGCAGGATCATGAACGGCAGCCAGACATAGACAAAGACGATGAAGGTGCCGGTGGACGATACCGACAGCGAGTTGCCGCCGACGATCGGCAGCGACAGCCAGGCATCAAGCAGCCACAGAAGATGCAATTTGGCCAGCAGCCACGTCAGGATGCCTTCCTTGGCGAGGATCAGCTTCCAGGCATAGATCTTGACCAGGTAGCTCGACCACAGCGGCAGCATGACGCCGAGATAAAACAACGCCTTCCAACGGCCGCGCGCATAGCGCGCCGCGTAATAGGCGATGGGAAAGGCAATGACCGCCGACGCAAACGTCACCAGCGCCGCCATCGTCACCGTGCGCAGGATGATGTCGAGATTGGCGGCCTGCAGCAGGTCGCCATAAGTCTTCAGCGTGAACTCGCGGTTGATGAGGCCGGAGAACTCGTCGATCGAGAAGAAGCTCTGCAAAAGCAGCGCGAACAGCGAGCCGATATAGACGATGCCGAGCCAAAGAACCGGCGGCAGCAGCATGAGCAGAAGCAGGAGTTGGGGCCGGCGCCAGAAGAGGTCGGAGAGCGCGCCGCGCATGCCGCCGCTTCCCGGCAGGATGGCGGGGGTCGTGGCCCGCGGCATGGCGGCGTCCAGGCTCATCCCAGCTCGTCCATCAGATGCAAATGCTCGCGGTTGAAGGTGAGCACCACCGCCTCGCCTTCCCGGGGCAAGGCAGCACCCGCCGGCACGATGGCATGCAGCCGCAAGCCTTCGGCATCGAGCGCCAGTCTTATCGTCGCGCCGAGATAGTTGGTCGACACCAGGCGAGCCGCAACGCCGTCGCCCTTGGCCGCCCGGCCGATGCGAATGGATTCAGGGCGCAGGCTGCCCCAGCGATGCTGGCCGGCATAGCGCTGGACGAAATCCGGCGGCAGTACGTTGGACGAGCCGACGAAATCGGCGACGAAGCGGGTCTTGGGGCGCTGGTAGATGTCTTCCGGCGTGCCGATCTGCATGATCTTGCCGTCGTTGAAGACGGCGACGCGATCGGCCATCGACAGCGCCTCGCCCTGGTCATGGGTGACGAACACGAAGGTGATGCCGAGCGCCTTCTGCAGCGATTTCAACTCCTCCTGCATGTTCTCGCGAAGCTTGAGGTCGAGCGCGCCGAGCGGCTCGTCGAGCAACAGCACCTTGGGCTGGTTGACCAGCGCACGGGCGAGCGCGACGCGCTGGCGCTGGCCGCCGGAAAGCTGGCCAGGGCGACGCGCGCCGTAGCCTGGAAGCCGCACCAGCGCCAGCGCTTCTTCCGCCGCCTTTTGCCGCTCCGGTCTGCCGACGCCCTTGACCATCAGCCCATAGGCGACGTTGTCGAGCACGTTGAGATGCGGGAACAGCGCATAATCCTGGAACACGGTGTTGACGTTGCGGCGATAGGGCGGCACGCCCTCGGCGCGTTCGCCGAAGATCGAGATCGAGCCCGCCGTCGGCTGCTCGAACCCGGCGATGAGGCGCAGGCACGTCGTCTTGCCCGAGCCGGAAGGCCCGAGCATGGCGAAGAACTCGCCCGGCACGATGTCGAGATCGACCGCGTCGACGGCACGCACGCTGCCGAAATGGCGGGAGACTTTTTGGAAAGAAACGGCGGAGGTCATGGGTTGTCCTGATCTGTCAGGCTCATCAAATTCAGGGTAGCGCTGCCCCTCATCCGCCTGCCGGTACCTTCTCCCGTAGTGGACGGGGAGAAGGGAGGCGCTCCAACGCTGGCGACCCCCCGTTCTTCACGGGGAGAGGGTAAGGGTGAGGGGCAGCGCCGAGCTTCGTAGGTGAGACGAACTCACCGTCCGCCGATGACGCCGATATAGTCCGACACCCAGCGGTAATAGGGCACGCACTGGTCGTTCTGGGTGGCGCATTTCGAGACCGGCGTCTTCCAGAACTTGATCTTGTCGAAATTGTCGTAGCCGTTGGTCTTGCAGCCCTCTTCGCCGAGCAGTTCGTTGCCCTTGCAGGCGGCGGGCACCACCGGCAGCGAGCCGAACCAGGCGGAGACGTCGCCCTGCACTTTCGGCGACAGCGAATGCTCAATCCACATGTAGGCGCAGTTCGGGTGGGCCGCATCGGCCTCCATCATGGTGGTGTCGGCCCAGCCGGTGACGCCCTCCTCGGGAATGGTCGAGGCGACCGGCTTCTTGGCCGCGATCAGCGTGTTGACCTGATAGGGCCATGAACCGGAGGCGACGACGCCTTCGTTCTGGAAATCGTCGACCTGGATGGCAGCGTCATGCCAGTAGCGTCCGACCAGCGTACGCTGGACGCGCAGCAGGTCGAGCGCAGCCTTGTACTGGTCCTCAGTCAGTTCGTACGGATCCTTGATGCCGAGCTCCGGCTTGTGGGCCATCAGGTAGTTGGCGGCATCAGCAATGTGGATCGGCCCGTCATAGGCCTGGACGCGGCCCTTGTTCGACTTGCCGTCGGGTAGCTTCATTTCCTCGAACACGATGTTCCAGCTCTTCGGCACCTCCTTGAACACTTCGGTGTTGTACATCAGCACATTCGGCCCCCATTGGTACGGCACGCCGTAATGGACACCGCCGACGGTGAACCAGGGCGCATCCTTCAGCCGGTCGTCGACCGTCTTCCAGCTCGGGATGAGGTCGGTGTTGATCGGCTGGACGCGCTTGCCCGCAACCAGGCGCAGCGAGGCGTCGCCGGAGGCAGTGACAAGGTCGAAACCGCCTTCGTTCATCAACGAAACCATCTCGTCGGAGGTGTTGGCGGTCTTGACGTTGACCTTGCAGCCGGTTTCCTTCTCGAACGAGGTGACCCAATCATAGCCCTTGTCGGTTTCGCCGCGCTCGATATAGCCCGGCCAGGCGACGATATTGACCTCGCCTTCACCCTTGCCCAGCTCCTTGACCTGGGCGATGGCCTGGCCGGAGAAGGTCAGCGCGACCGTCAAGGCAGTGCATGATTTCAGCAATGAATTCATCGTCGATCTCCCATTTTGCATGACCTCGAAACCGGTTTCGGTTTTCGGAAAAGGTCATGCGCCCGTTCAAACGTTGGATGCGCGGCTCTAAGGGCCGTGCTCCTGCGGCAGCTTTGTTCCCTGGCTCAAAAGTGCTGCGAAATTTCCGGTTTCGCAAATTCATTTATCAGAAAGCCGATATCGGTTTTTCCGATACATCACCGGCCGATCTTCTCGGGCCGTTGGCGCACCATGCGCTGCGACTGGGCAAGTCCGATGAAGTCGCGCGCCGCCTGCGGCAGGCCGGAGCCGCGCCGCCAGACCATGCCGACTTGGACGACCGGCAACGATCCCGAAATATCGCGCGATTCGATGCGGTCGCCTTCCAGCGACCATGGCCGGTAGACGAGGTCCGGCAGCAGCGCCACGCCCGCGCCGGTGGCGACGAGACTGCGCACCGCTTCGACCGAGCGGGTGCGGAATGCGACGTGCGGTTTGGCGCCGATCGCCGTCAGCAGCTTTCCGGTATTCTCCTCGATCTCGTCGACGGTCAGCATGATCAGCGGTTCCGAGGCGATATCGCCGATGCCGATGATGTCGGCACCGGCCAACGGATGGCCGAGCGGCAGCCACAGCCGGTAGGCCGAGACTTCGAGGATTTCGGACTGCAGCGCGGTGCGGTCGCGCAGGTTCGAGGTGACCATGACCGCAATGTCGAGCTTGCCGCCGATCAACAGGTGCTCGAGATAGTCGCCATTGTCCTCGATCGCCGAGACCTCGACACCCGGATAGGCGCGGCGGTAGCGGGCAAGAAGATCGGACAGCACATAGCCGGCGACCAGCGAGGTGACGCCAAGTTGCAGCCGCCCGCTTGCCGCGATCTGTTCGCCGAAGAAGGCGCGGCGCGCATCGGAAACGTCGGCAAGGATCTTCCTCGCATGGCGCAGGAACTGGTGGCCCTTGTGGGTGATGTTCAGCCCGCGCGGGTGGCGCTCGAACAGCTCGACGCCGAGATCGTGCTCCAGCTCCTTGATCGCCTCGGTGACCGAGGATTGCGAGATCGACAGATTCTGGGCGGCGCCCGACACCGTGCCTTGCTCGGCGACGGCGATGAAGAACTGCAATTGGCGGATGGTGAAAGCCATGGCCGGACTAAACACGGCAGAGGCGGCGCTGGGAAGTGGGTGCTGGTGCCGTTCTCCCGATAGAGCTCAGTCCTCGCTTCCGCCATCCGCAATGCTGAGCCGCGCGCCGGCCTGGGCAAGGGCGGCGGCGATGTCATGCGGCGGCAGACGGTCGGTCGCGAGTTCGGAAAAGCCGTCGAAGCCGCAGACCTGAACCAGACCCTGCCGGCCGAATTTGCTGTGGTCGGTGACGACAAGCGAACGCTGGCCGCGCGACAGCACCATGCGGGCGAACTCAGCCTCTTCGAGGTCATAGTCCATGACACCCGTGATGGCATCGACCGCGCCGGTCGAAATCACCGCGTGGCTGACGGAGAAGCGGCTGACGAATTCGATGGCTGAGACGCCGAAAGCAGCACCGGAATCGCTGCGCAGCTCGCCGCCGGCCATATAGACCTTGTTGCCGTTGACGGTGGCCAGCGTGCGGGCGATGTCGGAGGAATTGGTGACGACCGTCAGCCGCCGGTGGCCGAGCAGCTCGCGGGCCAGGAAGCTCGTGGTCGTGCCGGTGTCGAGCATGATCGACTCGCCGTCGCGGATGGTGGCAGCGACCATGCGGGCAATTGCCCGCTTGGCATCGGCGTTCTCACGCATGCGCCGCTCGAACGGCGCTTCGCCGGCAATCGACGGCAGGCCGACGGCGCCATGCATCTTGAGGATGGAACCATCGCTGGTCAGTGGCTTGACATCGCGGCGTACCGTCTCCAGCGAGACGCCCAGCCGGTCAGCCAGGCTGGCAATGGTGACGGTGCCTTCCTCCTTGAGGAGGCGCAGGATTTCGCCATGCCGCTTCGAGTGGCCCATCGGTTCCAACCGGTCGAATTGTTGCACCATTGACCGTTTCTACGGCATAAATGCCACTTACTCCAAGATATTTCGCAAAATTCGGGCAAAAAAGCAGAAAACACCACAATTTCGCGTTGACAACGTCTCCAGCCTGGCGCGACATTATCGCTGTGACAGGCTCGGAACGGAGGCCGACGGCTGAGCCGCACGAAAAATTGCTTGCCTGAACGCCTGGGAAATCCTCGGGTGCGAGGGAACCGAAAATTAGGATCCGCGGGGGCGGATGCCGGCGTCGAAGAACCCGGCACAAAGGGGCTCGTCGGTGCGGTGCGGGATACCGATCCCGAGATCTGCACCGACGAGATGTTCGCGTTGCCTCCATTCCTCCGTCCGATTGTCATCGCTGGCCAGCCATGACATGCGTGGAAAATTGACCCAATGTTGGACGAGATCGTGACTGTCGAAGACCGCATCCGCGCGCTGCCTTGCTGGACCGGCAGCATCGACATTGCGCCGCTGCCGGGCGGGTTGAGCAATGCCAATTACCTGGTCAAGGACGCGGCCGGGCGGCACGTCGTGCGCATCGGGCAGGACTATCCGTTCCACCATGTCTTTCGCGAGCGCGAGATGATGACCGCGCGGGCAGCACACGCGGCAGGCTTCGCTCCGGCCGTCCGCTACACCGGACCCGGCGTCATGGTGACGGAGTATCTCGGCGCCAAGGCCTATGTCGCGCAAGACGTGCGCGCCGATCTCGGCCGCGTCGCCGCGTTGCTGCGCGGTTTCCACCGGGAGATGCCCGGTCATGTCTCCGGCGCCGGCTTCATGTTCTGGGTATTCCACGTCATTCGCGACTATGCGCGCACGCTGGAGGAAGGCGGCAGCCGCAAGCTGGGCGAATTGCCACGCCTGCTGACGCTGGCGGACGAGCTCGAGCGCGCGCAAAAACTGCTGCCGATCGTCTTCGGCCACAACGATCTTCTGCCGGCTAACATAATCGATGACGGTCACAGGCTATGGCTCATCGATTTCGAATATGCCGGCTTCAACACCGCGATGTTCGACCTTGCCGGCGCGGCTTCCAATGCCGGCATGAGCGACGAGGAATCCTTCGCCTTCCTGACCGCCTACTTCATGAAGGAGCCGGACGAAGCGATACGGCGCTCGCACGCCGCCATGCAATGCGCGTCGCTGCTGCGCGAGGCGATGTGGGGCATGGTTTCCGAGCTCTACCTCGATGCGCCCGGCGTCGACTACGCCGCCTACGCCGACGAAAACCTGGCGCGGCTCGAAGCCGCCCTGGAAAACTACAGGACAAAATACGGGATGCGGCCATGACCTTGCCCGCCCAGGCCGGCATCGTCGTCATCGGCGGTGGCATCATCGGCTGTTCGACGGCCTATCATCTGGCGCGCGACCACAAGGCCGAAATCGTGCTGCTCGAACAGGGCAAGCTGACCTCGGGCTCGACCTGGCATGCTGCCGGGCTGGTCGGCCAGCTGCGCTCGTCGGCGTCGATCACGCGGGTGCTCAAATATTCGGTCGATCTATACAAAGGGCTGCAAGCCGAAACCGGCCTTGCCACCGGCTGGAAGATGACCGGCTGCCTGCGGCTTGCCACCAATGCCGACCGCTGGACCGAGTATAAGCGGCTGGCAACGACGGCAAAGAGCTTCGGCATGGACATGCATCTGCTGTCGCCGACCGAGGTCAAGGAAATGTGGCCGCTGCTGGAAACCGGCGACCTCGTCGGCGCTTCTTGGCTGCCCAGCGACGGTCAGGCAAGCCCTTCCGACATCACCCAGTCGCTGGCCAAGGGCGCGCGCATGCGCGGCGCAAAATTGTTCGAGGAGGTGCGGGTCACCGGCTTCGAAATGAGAGACGGCCGCATCACCGCGGTGAAGACCAGCAAGGGCGATATCGCCTGCGACAAGGTGGTGAACTGCGCCGGGCAATGGGCGCGGCAGGTGGGTGCGCTCGCCGGCATAAACGTGCCGCTGCAGCCGGTGAAGCACCAGTACATCATCACCGGGAGGATCGACGGCTTGGCGACCGATGCGCCGACGATTCGCGACCCCGATCGCCGCACCTATTTCAAGGAGGAGGTCGGCGGGTTGGTGATGGGCGGCTACGAGCCGAACCCGCAGGCCTGGACGACCGGTCTGCCCGGCGGCGATGTGCCGGACGATTGGGAGTTCCGGCTGTTCGACGATGATTACGATCATTTCGAGCAGCATATGAGCCAGGCGATCGAGCGTGTCCCGGCGCTCACCAATGTCGGCGTCAAGCAGATGATCAACGGTCCGGAGAGCTTTACGCCGGACGGCAATTTCATCCTCGGTGTGGCGCCGGAATGCCCCAATATGTTCGTCGGCGCCGGCTTCAACGCCTTCGGCATTGCATCCGGCGGCGGCGCCGGCTGGGTGCTGGCGCAATGGGTGGTCGACGGCGAGGCGCCGCTCGATCTGTGGGTGGTCGACATCCGCCGCTTTTCCGATCTGCACCGCGACCGGCAATGGGTCCGAGACCGCACGCTGGAAGCCTACGGCAAGCACTACACGATCGGCTTCCCGCACGAGGAATATGTCAGCGGCCGGCCACGCATCGTTTCGCCTTTATACGAACGGCTGCAAAAACATCGCGCCGTGTTCGGCTCGAAACTTGGCTGGGAGCGGCCGAACTGGTTCGCGCCGGAAGGCATCGAGCCGAAGGACCTCTATTCGATGGGCCGGCAGAACTGGTTTTCACCCGTCGGCGACGAGCACCGCCACGTGCGCGAAAAGATCGGCATTTTCGACCAGTCGTCTTTCGCCAAATACGAAATGACCGGTGCCGACGCGCTGAAGGCGCTGGACTGGATCTGCGCCAACGACGTTGCCAAGCCGGTCGGCCGGCTGACCTACACGCAGCTCCTCAACACGCGCGGCGGCATCGAGGCCGATTTGACCGTGGCGAGGCTCGATGAGGAGAAATTCTACATCGTCACCGGCACCGGTTTCCGCACGCATGATTTCTCCTGGATTGCCGATCATATCGGCAGCGAGTTCGACGTGACGCTGACCGACGTCACCGAGGAGTTCGGCACATTGTCGCTGATGGGGCCGCGCGCCCGCGACGTGCTGTCAGCGGTGACCGATGCTGACGTCTCGAACGCCGCCTTTCCGTTCGGCCATGTTCGCGAGATCGCCATTGCCGGCCACGTCATTCGGGCACTGCGCGTCACCTATGTCGGCGAGCTCGGCTGGGAGCTGCATGCGCCGATCGCGGCGACGGGCGAGGTTTTCGACGCGCTGATGACGGCGGGCGCTGTCCACAACATTCGCCCGGTCGGCTATCGGGCGCTAGAATCGCTGCGGCTGGAAAAAGGTTACCGCGCCTGGGGCGCCGATATCACGCCCAACGACACGCCGCAGGAGGCCGGCCTCGGCTGGGCGGTGAAGCTCAGGAAGAACACCGATTTCCTCGGCCGGCGGGCGCTTGAAAAGCTCGACGGCGCGGCGCTCAGGAAACGTTTTGCCGGCTTCACAGTCGATGATCCGGATATCGTGCTGCTCGGGCGTGAGACCATCCTGCGCAATGGCGAGGCCGTCGGTTATCTCACCAGCGGCGGCTATGGCTACACCGTCGGCAAGAACATCGGCTACGGCTATGTGCGCAATGCCGATGGCGTCGGCGATGATTTCCTCACCTCCGGCGATTACGAGCTGGTGGTGGCGATGGAACGGACGCCGGCTAAAATCCACCTCGAGCCGCTTTACGATCCGGCGGGAGCAAAGGTGAAGGCCTAGAGCCTTCCGGTTTCAGCCTCAGTTCACGATGAGCACCAGCCCCCGGCTGGGCACCGTATCGGCCTCGCCTGGCATCGAGACATAGGGCGGCGTCTCCTCGGCGCGGGTGACGGTGCCTTGCGCCTCGAGCTCGGCGATCCGCGCGGCAAAACCCGCATCCCACAGCGTGTTCTTCACCGTCAGCACGATCACCCCGCCCGGCCGGCAGATGCGGATCAGCTCGTCCAGACCCTCGGCCCCGACATGGCCGGACGTGAAGACGCCGGCTGAGATGATCCCGGCATAGGCATCGTCCACGAAAGGCAGCGGCGCGCCAAGCGCCAGGCAATGAAGGGCCGAATAGACGCCTTTGCGCGCGGCTTGCGCCAGCATGCCTTCCGAAATGTCGAGCGCCTCGACCTGCGGATAACCGGTGATGGCAAGCCATTCGCCGATGAGCCCGGTGCCTGCGCCAGCATCGAGGAGAGGAGCGGCGCCGCGCGGCAGATGGCGGGCCAGCAAGGCAAGGCAGATGGTCGGATGGCGATAGCCGGCCGCCGACATGTCGGCGTCATAGGTGCCGGCCCAGCTGTCGTAGAGCGCCGCGACGTCTTCCGGTCGCTTCGCCGCATAGGCTGCGGCGAGCGCGCTCTGCTGTTTGCTGTCCGTCATCGCTTTCCGTCGCCTGGTATCGATCTGCGACGCGATCATAGCCAAACGGCGAAAACTGTGGAACCGTCGTCGCGACAATAAAGACTGGAAAAGGAGCGAAAGCCATGGCGGGCGACCAGGCACGCGCCGCACTTGCGGCCATTCCGATGCTGGCCGGTTATGACGGCCCGCTGGAACGGCTCGGCGGCCTGACCAACCTCGTCTTCAGGGGTAAGGATTTCTGCCTGCGTATCCCCGGCAAGGGTACCGAGGAATACATCAACCGCGCCAACGAGGCAGTGGCGGCGCGGGAAGCGGCGAAGGCCGGCGTCAGCCCGGAAGTGCTGCATGTCGATGCCGAGACCGGCGTGCTGGTGACCCGCTTCATCGCCAGCGCCGAGACGATGTCGCCGGAAAAATTCAAGACCCGACCGGGCAGCCCGGCACGCGCCGGCAAGGCCTTTCGCAAACTGCACACATCCGGCGCGGTGTTCCCCTTCCGCTTTGAACTGTTTGCGATGATCGATGATTATCTGAAAGTGCTGTCGACCAAGGACGTCGCCCTGCCTGCCGGCTACCACGATGGGGTCCGCGAAGCGGAAACCGTGCGCTCGGCACTTGCGGCTCATCCTCTGCCAATCGTCGCCTGCCACTGCGATCCGCTCTGCGAAAACTTTCTCGATACGGGCGACAGGATGTGGATCGTCGACTGGGAATATTCCGGGATGAACGATCCGCTCTGGGATCTCGGCGACCTCAGCGTCGAAGGGCAATTCGACGCCGGGCAGGACGAGGAGATGATGCTGGCCTATTTCGGCGGCGAGCCGAGACCGGCGGAGCGCGCCCGCATCGTCATCTACAAGGCGATGTGCGACCTGTTGTGGACGCTGTGGGGCTTGATCCAGCTTGCCAACGGCAATCCGGTCGACGATTTCCGCGCCTACGCCGACGGCCGCTTCGCGCGCTGCAAGGCACTGATGGAGACGCCGGAATTTTCACGGCATCTCGCGGCGGTGCGCCAGGGTTAGTTCACACCCTTCGGCACGTTTTCGGGCGGCACCGTGTCGACCACCTTCTGGCGGTGGAAGATGAACAGGCCGGCCAGCACGACAATGGCCGAGCCGACCAGGATGCGTGGCCCAGGCACATCGCCGAAGAAGGCCGAGCCGAAGACCACTGCCCACAACAGCAGGCTGTAATGCAGCGGCGCCAAGGTCGAGGCAGGCGCAAGCTTCAATGCCCTGGTGATCATCAGATGCGCGCCGCAGGAGACAATGCCCAGAAGCAGCATGGCGCCGAAATCGAGCGAGGACGGCGTCTTCCAACTGCCGATGGTCAACGCAGCGCCGACCAGCAGCGTGCCGATGGTTTGCCAGGTGACCAGCGAGGTGTCGCTGGTGCCGCGCAGTCGCCGGTTGAGGATGATGGCGAAGGCAAAGGAAATGCTGCCGGCGAGCGCGAACATCGACGACAGCGACAACGCCGCCGAAGACGGCTTCAGCATGATCAGCACGCCGCAGAAACCGACCAGGATAGCCGCCCAGCGGCGCCAGCCGACCCTTTCGCCAAGCAAGAAGTGCGACAGCGCCGCGACATAGATCGGCCCGGCCATGTAGAAGCTCATCACGTCGGCGAGCGGCAGATAGACGACCGCCGCGTAGAACAGCGCCGTGTCGAGCGTCGTCATCACTACGCGCAGCAGCTGCAGCTCCGGCCGCTCCATGCGAAACAGCTTGGCCGCACCCTGATGTGCAATCATCGGCCCGAGTATGAAAAAGGCGCCGATCGAGCGGATCAGCACGACCTGGCCGACGGAAAAACTGGCGACCAGCCACTTGCCCATCGCGTCGTTCAACGCAAACAGGAAATCGCCGGCGAGCATCAGCAGGATGCCGGCCAGCAGCACGTTCCTGATCGTCGAGTTCTGGGCTGCGCGCTGCGCCATTCCGTTACCGGTTCCTCGCCGTGGCTACGGTGACCCGCGTCGTAGTCGCTAGCAGCGGCCGTGACGAGGCGAAAATCGAGAATTCGGTAAGACCAGCGCCGGAAATCGGCTGGTCTAAGCGTGGCGCCGATTCACGGTGCCCGGCCTTCCGGCGATCGAAAGCCGCGTGTCCTGCCGGCTCCGCTCGGCCACCACCTTGCCTTTGGCAATGACGCAGAGCCGCTCGGGGCGCAGGCGCAGCGCCTCGAGCGGGTTGCCGGCATCGAGAACGACCAGGCTGGCGCGCTTGCCGACGGCCAGGCCAAGGTGGTCGAGACCCATGATGGCGGCATTGACGTTGGTGACCATGTCGAAACAGCGCGCCATCTCGGCTGGGCTCGACATCTGCGCGACATGCAGGCCCATGAAGGCGACGTCGAGCATGTCTGCGGTGCCCAGCGAATACCAGGGGTCGAGCACGCAATCCTGGCCCCAGCCGACGCGGATCCCGTGCGCCAGCATTTCCTTGACCCGCGTCAAGCCGCGGCGCTTGGGAAAGGTGTCGTGGCGGCCCTGCAGCATGATGTTGATCAGCGGATTGGGGATCGCCGAAACGCCGGCCTCGGCGATCAGCGGCAACAGCTTCGAGACGTAGTAATTATCCATCGAATGCATCGAGGTGAGGTGCGAGCCGGCCACTCTGCCCTGCAATCCAAGCCGCTGCGTCTCATAGGCAAGCTGCTCGACGTGGCGCGACAGCGGATCGTCGGTCTCGTCGCAATGCAGGTCGACCATCAGGCCGCGCTCGGCCGCGATCTCGCAGAGCTCGGTGACGGAGCGCGTACCGTCGGCCATGGTGCGCTCGAAATGCGGGATGCCGCCGACGACATCGACGCCCATGTCGAGCGCGCGGGTGGTGTTGTCGCGCGCCGTCGGCGAGCGGTAAAACCCGTCCTGCGGGAAGGCGACCAATTGCAGGTCGATATACGGCGCAACCGTCTTCTTCACGTCGAGCAGCGCTTCCACCGCCAGCAGGCGATCGTCGCAGACATCGACATGGGTGCGGATGGCGAGCAGGCCCATCGACACCGCCCAGTCGCAATAGGCAAGCGCACGGTCGCGCACCGCCTCGTGGGTCAGAAGCGGCTTCAGCTCGCCCCACAGCGAAATGCCTTCGAGCAACGTGCCCGAGACATTGATGCGGGGAATGCCGAGCGAAAGCGTGGCGTCCATATGGAAATGCGGATCGACGAAAGGCGGCGAGACCAGATTGCCATGGGCATCGATCGCCGTGCCGGCGCTGATGTTGAGCTCGGGCTCGATCGCCGCGATCGTCTCGCCGACGATGCCGATATCGGCGATCCTGCCGTCGGGCAGCGTCCCGCCGCGCACCACAAGGTCGAAATCCATTTATCGCCACCTCGTTGAAGAATGATGCCTATTCCGGCACGTACCGCACCGCACCCTTGGCAGCACTGGTTGCCATTGCCGCATAGGCGCGCAAGGCCGTCGTTACCTTGCGCTTGCGCTTTTCCTCGGGCTTCCAAGCGGCTGTTCCCTTCGCCTCCATCGCCGCGCGACGGGCGATGAGTTCCGCGTCGTCGACAGCCAGCCGGATGGTGCGGTTGGGGATGTCGATCTCGATCGTGTCGCCTTCCCTGACCAGCCCGATCAGCCCGCCTTCCGCCGCTTCCGGCGAGACGTGGCCGATCGACAGGCCGGAGGTGCCGCCGGAAAAACGCCCGTCGGTGATCAGTGCGCAGGCTTTGCCGAGACCCTTCGATTTAAGATAGCTGGTCGGATAGAGCATTTCCTGCATGCCGGGGCCGCCGCGCGGCCCTTCATAGCGGATGACGACGACATCGCCGGCCTTGACCTCGTTCGACAGGATCGCCTTGACGCTGGCGTCCTGGCTTTCGAACACTCTTGCCGGACCGGTGAATTTCAGGATCGATTCATCGACGCCGGCAGTCTTCACAATGCAGCCGTCGAATGCGAGATTGCCTTTCAGCACGGCGAGGCCACCATCCCTTGAGAAAGGATGTTCGGCCGAGCGGATGACACCTTTCTCGCGGTCGAGATCGAGATCATCCCAGCGGCGGTCCTGGCTGAACGCGACTTGCGTCGGCACGCCGCCGGGTGCCGCCAGGAAGAAATCGCGGACATTCTGGCTGGTGGTGCGCGAGATATCCCAGTGGTCGAGCGCTTCGCCGAGGCTCGCGGTGTGCACCGTCGGCAGGTCGCGGTTGATCAGCCCGGCGCTATCCAGCTGGCCGAGGATCGCCATGATGCCGCCGGCGCGGTGGACATCCTCCATGTGGACGTCGGCCTTGGCCGGAGCCACCTTGCAAAGCACCGGTACCCGCCGCGACAGCCGGTCGATGTCCTCCATGGTGAAGTCGACCTCGCCCTCATGTGCTGCGGCAAGGATGTGCAGCACGGTGTTGGTCGAACCGCCCATGGCGATGTCGAGCGTCATGGCGTTCTCGAAGGCGCCCTTCGAGGCGATGCTGCGCGGCAGCGCGGTGTCGTCGTCCTGCTCGTAATAGCGCTGGGCGAGATCCACGATCAGATGGCCGGCCTCGACGAACAGGCGCTTGCGGTCGGCGTGCGTCGCCAACGTCGAGCCGTTGCCGGGTAGCGAGAGGCCGAGCGCCTCGGTCAGGCAGTTCATCGAATTGGCGGTGAACATGCCCGAGCACGAGCCGCAGGTCGGGCAGGCCGAGCGCTCGATGATCTTGACGTCCTCGTCGGAGATCTTGTCGTCGGCGGCGGCGACCATGGCGTCGACTAGGTCGAGCGCCTGGCTCTTGCCGGCGAGCACCACCTTGCCGGCCTCCATCGGTCCGCCGGAGACGAAGACAGTCGGGATGTTGAGGCGCAGCGACGCCATCAGCATGCCCGGCGTGATCTTGTCGCAATTCGAGATGCAGACCATGGCGTCTGCGCAATGCGCGTTGACCATGTATTCGACGGAATCGGCGATCAATTCGCGCGACGGCAGCGAATACAGCATGCCGTCATGGCCCATGGCGATGCCGTCGTCGACGGCGATGGTGTTGAATTCTTTGGCGACGCCGCCGGCCTTCTCGATCTCGCGGGCAACCAGCTGGCCGAGGTCCTTGAGATGGACGTGGCCCGGCACGAACTGGGTGAAGGAATTGACCACGGCGATGATCGGCTTGCCGAAATCCGAATCCTTCATCCCGGTGGCGCGCCACAGGCCGCGGGCGCCGGCCATGTTGCGGCCATGGGTGGTGGTGCGGGAACGGTAGGCGGGCATTGAACTGTCCTTGCTGTCTGCGTCGCACCCAAAGGTGCGGAAAACCGGAATTGAGCCGCAGGCCTTATAGACGCCACGCTCTGGTCTGGCCACAATTTTGCGCTGCGCCAGGTAGCGGAACGAACGGCCAGCCAAAGACGCAGCCGGTCCAGACCGCAAAAAAGTCAGAGGTGCTGTCGGATCGTGTTTTGCTCGAGCGTCCTTGGGCAGACGGCAGGAGCGGGGCATCATCACCAGCCGGCCGTTTCGAAAGCAAACAAACCAGCCCGAGGAGCAAGAGAATGCAAAAGATCACCACCTGCCTGTGGTTCGACGACCAGGCCGAGGAGGCCATGAACCACTACGTTTCCATCTTCAAGAATTCGAAGGTGCTGAGCGTGATGCGCTGGCCCAAGGGCAGCGGCGATCGTGAGGGCAAGGTGCTGATGGTCTCATTCGAGCTCGACGGCGTTCCGTTCCAGGCCCTCAACGGCGGCCCGCAATTCAAGTTCACCGAGGCGGTCTCGCTCTCCATCGACTGCAAGACGCAGGAAGAGGTCGACTATTTCTGGGACAGGCTCATCGCGGGCGGTGGCGAGCCCAGCCAGTGCAGCTGGCTGAAGGACAAATTCGGCCTCTCCTGGCAGGTCGTTCCCGAGCAGCTGCCCAAACTGCTGTTGGACCCCGACAGGGAAAAGGCCGGCCGCGTGATGCAGGCGATGATGCAGATGACCAAGATCGACGTCGCCAAGATCGAAGAGGCGGCCAAGGGGTGAACGAACGCGATCTTCCCTTCTCCCCCTGTGGGAGAAGGGGGATCGGCGCAAGGCGCCGAGACGGTTGAGGGGTGTTGGACGGAATGAGACGTTGGTGTTTCCTGGAACACCCCTCATCCGTCGCCTTCGGCGACATCTTCTCCCGCAAGGGGAGAAGGAAAGCGCCGCATCAAGCCGCTCTGTCGCGGACCTGGTAATCCTTCACCGCCGCGAAGCGGATCGCCTTCCAGCGTTCGGCTTCGTAGTTTAGCGAGAAGGCGTGCTGGGCGAGGAACACTGGATCATTGTCGAGGTCGCGGGCGATGTCGCCGCGATGCGCTTCGATGAAGCGCTGGAGTTCGGCCCTGTCGTCGGCCGATATCCAGCGGCAGACGGAAAAGCGCGACATCTCGAAATCGACCGGCAGTGTGTATTCGAAGTTCAGGCGCTCTTTCAGGACATCGAGTTGCAGGGCGCCGACGACGCCGACGATGGCCGGTGAGCCGTCCTCCGGCGAGAACAATTGCACGACGCCTTCCTCGGCCATCTGATGCAGCGCCTCCTTGAGCTTCTTGGCTTTCATGGCATCGCCGAGGCGAACGCGGCGCAGGATTTCAGGCGCGAAATTCGGCACGCCGCGAAACAGGATCTCCTCGCCCTCGGTCAGCGTGTCGCCGATGCGCAGCGTGCCGTGGTTGGGGATGCCGACGACATCGCCGGCGAACGCCTCGTCGGCGGTGACGCGGGTGCGGGCGAAGAAGAATTGCGGCGCCGACAGGCTCATCGGCTTTCCCGTGCGCACCAGCTTGGCCTTCATGCCGCGCTCGAGCTTGCCGGAGCAGACCCGGACGAAGGCGATGCGGTCGCGATGGTTAGGGTCCATATTGGCTTGGATCTTGAAGACGAAGGACGTCATCTTGTCCTCGGTCGCCTCGACCTTGCGGCTGTCGGCCTCCTGCGCACGCGGCGGCGGCCCATAGGCGCCGAGCGCCTCGATCAGGTCGCGCACGCCGTAATTGCGCAGCGCCGAGCCGAAATAGACCGGCGTCAGATGGCCCTCGCGGAAGGCATCGAGGTCGAGCGGGCGGCAGGCTTCGCGCGCCAGCTCCAGCTCTTCGATGAAAGCCTCGCGCTCGTTCTCCGGCAGCAGGCCGGCAACGCGGTTGGAATCGGGGCCGTGGACCGGCGTGCGCTCCTTTTCGGCGTCGCCCTTGCGCACCGCGTTCAGCGCCAGATGGTAGGTGCCGGAAAAGGTCTTGCCGCGGCCGATCGGCCAGGTGATCGGTGCTGTGTCCAGCGCCAACTTCTGCTCGATCTCGTCGAGGATATCGAACGGGTCGCGGCTTTCGCGGTCCATCTTGTTGACGAAGGTGATGATCGGGATGTCGCGCAGCCGACAGACCTCGAACAGTTTCAGCGTGCGCGGCTCGATGCCCTTGGCGGCGTCGATGACCATGACCGCACTGTCGACCGCCGACAGCGTGCGATAGGTGTCGTCGGCGAAATCCTCGTGGCCTGGCGTGTCGAGCAGGTTGAAGACAGTGTCCTCATATTCGAAGGTCATCACCGAGGTGACCACCGAAATGCCGCGCTCGCGCTCGATCTTCATCCAGTCGGAGCGGGTCTGGATACGGTCCTTCTTGGCCTTGACCTCGCCGGCAAGCTGGATCGCGCCGCCGAACAAAAGCAACTTTTCGGTGAGCGTGGTCTTGCCGGCGTCGGGGTGCGCGATGATCGCGAAAGTGCGGCGGCGCGATACCGCTTCTGTAATCATTTCGGACATTTTTCAGGATTTCCGTGTGAGGCCGGGCTTCTAGCAGCGGAGTGCAGTGCTGTCGACCTCTCCGGCTGCCGCAGCCGCCGGTTCACGTCCCGACGTCAGGCCGGTTCGGCGGCATGGCTCTCGAAGGCCACCTCGGGAATCCACTCGGCAATTGCGGCGCCGATCTTGTCGGCGTGGTCCTCCTGCAGATAATGCGCGCCGGGTCCGAGATCGATCAACCGGCAGTTCTTCAGGCCAGCCGCGAATTCCCGGGCCGCCTGCGGCGAGACGAGGGCGCTGGGATCGCCTGAGAAAAGCAGCTTCGGGTAGGAGGAAGCCCGGAGCGCCCAATGGTCGTGCTCACTGATGGCGGTGACATCGGCAGGCTGGCCTTCGATCGGCAGGTCGCGCGGCAGCCGCAGGACCGGCTTGCGCGATTGCGGTGTCGGGAAGGGCGCCCGGTAGGCGGCCATTTCCTCATCGCTCATCGTGCGCAGCACAGCGGCCGGCAGCACCCTTTCGACGAAGACGTTGTCTTCCAAGACAAGCTTCTCACCGACGCCAGGCGTGCGCATTGCCTTGAACAATTCGCGCGCCTGCGGACGCTGGTGGAAATCGTCCCAGCTCTCGAAGGGGCGGATGAATTCCATGAAGGCGAGTCCGAGGATCCGCTGCGGCCGCCGGGCCGCGAGATGGAAGGCGAGTGCGGTGCCCCAGTCCTGCGCGACGACCACCATGTCGGCGACGCCAAGCGCCTCAAGGAAAGCATCGAGATACCGGACGTGGTCGAAGAAGCGATAGTCGATGTCCGGCTTGCCGGACTGGCCATAGCCGATCAGGTCGGGTGCGATGCAGCGGCCGAACGGCGCCACATGCGGGATGATGTCGCGCCAGACGTAGGATGACGTCGGGTTGCCGTGCAGGAAGATTGCCGTCGGGCCAGCCGTGCCTGCCTCGACATAGGAGATGGTGGAATCGAGTACCGCGACTTGCGAGCGCGGCAACATTGTGCGGGATTGCTGCTTTTCGAGTTTCGGGTTCATCGGATCAGCTCCTTTTTGCGAAGACTGTTTTGAAGACGATATTCTTGAAACGCTCGAGCGGCTCGGGACTGCGCTCCACCTTCATGCGCAGCATCGCGCCTTGCCAGGAACTCAAAAGGAAATCGGCGAGATCCTCGGCATCGAACGCGTCGGTGATATCGCCGGCCGCCTGGCCTTCGGCGATGCATTCGGCAAAGGGCTTACGCCAGCGTTCGAAAATGGCGACGAGTTGCAGCCTCAGCGCCTCACTGTGAGCCGCCGTCTCGAGGCTGAGATTGCCGATCATGCAGCCCCGTGCCCAATCATGCGCCTCCAGCTTCGACGTGATGATTTCGAGATAGCGGCGCAAGCGCCCGACCGGGGGCGTGCCGTCTCGGGCGAGGGCCTGCTCCACCAAGCCGCTCGCATAGGCGAAATAGCGGTCCAGCACCTCGCCGGTGAACGCCTCCTTGGAGGCAAAATGATTGGTGAAGGACCCCGGGCGGGCATCGGCCGCGGCGACGATGTCGCGTACGCCGGCGGACGAATAGCCGGAATTCCAGATGGTTTTGAAACCGGCGTCGAGAAGTTTTTCGCGAAGTGAATGTCTGGCCATATCGATACAATACGTACGTACGTATTAAAGTCAAGAAGCATATTTGATACCGCGCGCTCTTGGCAGAACCCACGGGCAATGGCATCGCGGTGGTGGCGTTGGAACGAGGAGTGAAGCATGACAGAGGCGAAAGAAGTGATTGTCACCGGCGCCGGCATCATGGGCGCCTCCATCGCTTGGCACCTGACCAAGGCCGGAGCAAAGGTGACGGTCATTGCCGGCAGCGGCGCCGGCGGCGTCGCGACGCCGAATTCCTTTGCCTGGATCAATGCCAGCTGGGGCAATCCGGAGCCCTATTTCCGGCTGCGCATTCGGTCGATGGCCGAATGGACGCGACTGGCGAACGAGGTGCCCGGCATCCCGTTGCAATGGTGCGGCGGCCTGTGCTGGGACCTGCCACGTCCCGAACTTGAGGCCTATGCGGCCGAGCACTCCGCCTGGGGCTACGGCATCGAGCGTGTCGACCGTGCCGGAGCTGCGCGCATCGAGCCCAATCTGACCGAACTTCCCGATTTCGCCCTTTATGTCGCCGAGGAAGGTGTCGCCGAGCCGGTCGCCGCCACGCAAGCACTGCTGGCCGACGTCGAACGGCGCGGCGCGCGGCTGCTGACAGGAGTTACCGCGACCGCGCTTGTGCGGGCCAACGGCCAGGTCTCCGGTGTCGACACATCCGCCGGGCGGATTGTTGCCGACGAGGTGGTGATCGCGGCCGGAGCCGGCTCTCCGGCACTAGCGGCAACAGCCGGGATAGAACTGCCGATCGGGACACCGCCCGGCCTGATCGTGCATTCGCGCCCCTACCAAAAGCTGCTCAACGGCCTGGTGATCGGCGACCGACTGCATATGCGCCAGACCGCGGAAGGCCGCATCATCGCCGGCTCGGATTTCGGCGGCGCCGATCCCGGCATGGATGCCGCGGCGACCGCCCGCGACCTGTTTGCGGCGATGAAGGCCATGCTGCGCGGCGCAGATGGGCTGGAACTCGATTTCCACACCATTGGCTACCGGCCGACGCCGGTCGACGGCTTTCCGATCATCGGCCGCGCCGAAGGCGGGGGCGGCGTCTACGTCGCCGTTATGCATTCCGGCATCACGCTGGCACCGGCCGTCGGCCTGTTCGCCGCCCGCGAGATCCTCGACGGCGATCGCGATCCGCTGCTTGATCCCTACGGGCTGGCGCGGTTTACTCAATAACCGGGCGGGCGGCGAAAGCCGCCGGCCAGCGGCTCGATTGCCCTGGCGATCCCGAGCAGGCGCGACTCCGACCAGCGTTTGCCAACAAGCTGTAGTCCGATGGGCAGGCCATTGCTGTCCTGTCCGCGGGGCAGCGACAGTGCGGGATGGCCGCTGTAGTTGAACACCGCGCCATAGGCCGGCAGCATCCAGTAGCTTTGCTCGCTATCGTCGACCTCGATCGGCGTTCCCGGCTCGCAATGCGGGAAGGCGGTGACCATTGCGACCGGGCACAGCAAGGCGTCGCAACCGTCGAAGAACCGATCCCACGCCAGGATGGAGCGGTCGCGGCGGGCGAGCGCCTCGAACCAGCGCGAGACCGGCGTCGGCTTCTCCGGTGGTTCGGGCTGCGCCGCCTCCAGCATCATGCCGATCAGGACGCCGCCCTGCTCCAGGTCGTCGTGCAGGTCGAGCTCCGGCAATTTGGCTTCCTCGACGATGGCGCCCGCGGCCTGAAGCTCTTTTGCCAGACTTTCGACCACCGCGCTGATCTCGCCGACCACCGGAAAGCCCGGAAAGGACGGCGCGATGGCGATGCGCAAATTCCTGAGATCCAACTCCGGCATGCTTTCGACCGGTACCGGCGCAAGGTCGGTGTCGCTTCCATCCGGCCCGGCAATGAGGCGGTAGATCAGTACCAGGTCTTCGACGCTGCGCGCCATCGGTCCGAGGCAGGAGATCCGCCGGACGCTGCGCGGCGCGCCGCCTGGATCGGGGAAGGCGCCGGCGAGCGAGACGCGGTGCTCGGTCGGCTTGAGGCCGTAGACGCCGCAAAAGGCAGCGGGCAGCCGGATCGAATCCTGCATGTCGGTGCCGACCTCGAACGGCGTCATTCCAGCGCTGAGCGCCGCCGCCGCACCGCCACTGGAGCCGCCGGCGGTGCGCTGGAGGTCCCAAGGATTGCCGGTACGGCCGAACAGCGGATTGCTCGACTGCCAGTCACTAAGCATTGTCGCCACGTTCGTCTTGCCCACCAATATGCCGCCTGCCGCCTTCAGCCGTGCAACGACTGGACTGTCTGCCCTCGCGGCATAGTCGGCGAAGGCCGGGAAGCCGACAGTGGTTCTCATGCCCGCGGTTTCGTGCGTGTCCTTCAGTGTGAACGGCACGCCGTGCAGCGGCCCAAGGGCTTCGCCGCGCGCCTGCGCTTCGTCGGCCTTGCCGGCGCGCTGCCGCGCACCTTCCCGATCGAGGGTTACGACGGCATTGACCGCCTCATTGTGCCTGTCGATCTGCGCCAGATGCGCGTCCAGCGCTTCCACAGCGGAAATCTTGCGGTCACGAATGGCGGCAACCAATTCTGTGGCGGAGGAAAAGGCGAGGTCCATGACCAATACTCCGGCTTGCCAGCGGCGCCAGCCTCACCAAATGGCGGGCAACGGCGCGTCTTCAAGCCGAGTTCAGCATTCGAGGACAGGCGGTGCTTGATCGGAATTGCGCTGCCTGCTGCAATCGGCGCTGTCCTGCGACGCGTAGCGAGGAATCTACACGGCCAGCGCCAGCTTTGCCGCGGCGGGCACAAACGGACGAATGCTCATGCCGTCTCTGCCGATGGTGACGAAGCTCGAGGGCGGAATCGCCTGCCAGTCGCTGCCGTCGCGGTCGAAGGGTTCCGACACGACGCAACGGCCTCCGCCATTGCGGAAGGCGGACGTGTAGAGCGTCGGCGCGTGGCCGTCGCTCGTATAGCGCACCGCGTAAAGCGATTGTCCGTCGGAAAAAGCCGCCGTCAATTTCAGCGCCGGCTCGAAGCCGCCGCGGCGCGAGGCGTCGATGACGCGGCTGGTGGCGCGCGATACGGCGCCCTGCGGATCACCTGCCAGGTCCTCTTCGGTCATCATCAGAAAGAACAGTTCCGAATCCGTGGCGCCCTCACGCTGGTCGAAGGCGGCGTCGGAGAGCGAATTCTCCAGCGCGCGACGGATCTTTTCGAAGCCGCCGATCTGGCCATTGTGCATGAACGACCAGCGGCCCGAAATGAACGGATGACAGTTCATGCGGCTGGTGGCGCCACCGGTCGAAGCCCGGATATGGGCGAGGAACAGGCCTGACTTGATCTGCCGGCACAGGCTTTTCAGATTGGGGTCCGACCAGGCCGGCAGGATGTCGCGATAGAGGCCGGGCTCCGGTCGGTCGCCATACCAGGCCAAGCCAAAACCATCGCCATTGGTCGGCGATTTGGCTTCCTGGGCGCAGTGGCTCTGGGCGATCAGCGAGTGGCAGGGCGCCGTGACGATGTCTTCGAGAAAGACGGCTTCGCCGAGATAGGCGGCCCACCGGCACATAGCGCCTAACGTCCCCTGTTATGCGTCCGCTCGTAGAGCTCACGGATGATGCCGCTTGCCGTGGTCTCGAACAGAAACGGCAAGAAAGCATGAATGAGCGCGGCAAAAGCCGCCATGAACAATCGCGACGAGAACCATGCGGCGAAAGCCATATGGCCGAAATAACTCTCGCCGACCGCAGCCGGGTGAGAGGTGAAAAGTCTTGCGAGCCGTGCGGTCATGTCGGTCCCTCCTGCCAGCATGAAGAGCCGACGATGAATATCCTGGCATGGGTGTTCGGTTCATCGGTCCCAAATTGTCCTTGTGAAAGGCTGAATTTTGGGACAAACATCCCACATGACGCCGGAAATCGACGAAATAGACCGGAGATTGCTGGCCGAGCTGCAGCGCGACGGCACGCTGTCCGTCGACCAGCTCTCGGCAAGAATATCGCTGTCGCGCAATGCCTGCTGGCGCCGGGTCAAGCGGCTGGAGGAAGACGGCGTCATCACCGGCCGCGTGGCGCTGGTCGACGCCGACAAGCTCGGGCTCGGCCTTTCCGTGTTCATCCTGATCCGCACCTCGAATCACGATCCCGACTGGCTGCAAAAATTCCGGGCGGCGGTGACCGGCTTTGCCGAGATCACCGGCGCCTACCGCATGTCCGGCGATCTCGACTATGTCTTGCGCGCCCGTGTCGCCGACGTCAAAGCCTATGACCGGCTCTATCAGCGGTTGATCGCCAAGGTGGCGTTGTCGGACGTTTCGGCCTCGTTCGTCATGGAAGAGATCAAGGAGACCACGATCGTTCCGATGGAACTGCGCTGAGGCGGAACTGCGCTGAAAGAAAGCCGTTGATAGCATTGTCGCCGAGTTGACTGGACCGGCGTTCGCGACGATAGGATCAGCCTTATGCGCGCAGCACTTTATCCCACCTCCGTCATCGGTCCGGCTGTCGGCTTCGTCAGGCTGCCGCATGGCGAGGGATTGCCGCTTCCCGCCTATGAGAGCTCGGGCGCCGCCGGCATGGACCTGCGCGCCGCCGTCCCGGACGACAGGCCGCTCTTGATCCTGCCGGGAAAGCGCGCACTGGTGCCGACCGGCCTGGTCCTGGAAATTCCCGAGGGCGTCGAAGGCCAGGTCCGGCCGCGTTCGGGCCTCGCCTTCAAGCACGGGCTCACCTGCCTCAACACGCCCGGCACCATCGACAGCGACTATCGCGGCGAGGTCAAGGTGCTGCTGATCAATCTCGGCGACGAGGATTTCGCGGTAACGCGCGGCATGCGGATTGCCCAGATCGTCTTCGCCCCGGTGACGCAGGCGACCGTCGAGGAGCGCACATTGGCCGGCGGCACAACGCGCGGCTCCGGTGGCTTCGGATCGACCGGCACGGCCTGATGAGCGCGGCGAAATGAAGATCCCCAAGCTCGTCATCTTCGATTGCGACGGGGTTCTGGTCGACACCGAGAACCTGGCCAACCGGCGCCTCGCCGAATGGTTGAGCGCGGCAGGCTTTCCGGCCAGCTTCGAATATTGCCGCAAGAATTTCTCCGGCCGCAGCATGGTCTCGGTGCAGAAGGAAGTCGAGGCGACCGGCGTCAGCCTCGGCGCCGATTTTGTCGAGCGCTGGAACGCCGGCCTGCCGGACCTGTTCGCGCATGGCGTCGAGGCCATCCCCTACGTTCGCGAGTTCATCGAAACCGTGCACGCCGCCGGCATCGCCACCTGCGTCGCCTCGTCGGCACGGGTATCGAAAATGCACATCACACTCGGTCTGACCGGGCTGCTGCCGCTGTTTGAGCATGCGCTGTTCAGCTCGACCATGGTCTCGCGTGGCAAGCCGTTCCCCGACCTCTTCCTGCATGCGGCAGCGACGATGGGCTTCGCGCCCGCCGATTGCATCGTCATCGAGGACAGCGTCGCCGGGACGGCAGCCGGCATCGCCGCCGGCATGCGCGTCTATTCCTATCACGGCGACCCGCTTTCCGACCGCGACGGACTGAGCGAAGCCGGCGGCATCCTGTTCGACGACATGCGTGAACTGGCCGGGCTGGTGCCGATCCACTAATCGCCTTTGCGCAGGCTGTACGCGCTCGATCTCAGACCGGGCGTGACGCTCCAAGTACTCGGTCGACCGTGTCGCGTATGAGACTGCGCAGATTGGCCGGCCTGTCGAGATGACTGACGA
This sequence comes from Mesorhizobium sp. M0960, assembly GCF_040319055.1. Lineage (NCBI taxonomy): Bacteria > Pseudomonadati > Pseudomonadota > Alphaproteobacteria > Hyphomicrobiales > Phyllobacteriaceae > Mesorhizobium > Mesorhizobium sp. M0960. The sequence goes on from NZ_JAMYNN010000006.1 coordinate 82,550, forward strand.
CAAGGAGGCCGTCGGCCGCCGCCGTTAGCGCGTCCGCAGTGCGGTCCGGATCGCGATTTGCGTCCGCGATCAGCAGATCCCTTAGGATGCCCCACTTCCAGTGACGATGCTTATCGATCGCCTGGCGAACCGGGCTGCTGGGATCGGGGTATTCGGCAGCGGCGTTCTGGAAGGGGCAGCCGCGGTAGCCCGGCTGATCCGCCGCATCGGCGATGAGATCGAATATGGCAAGGATCATCTGGCGAGGCGGCCGCCGGTCAAGCTTCGCGATCGCCGCCCGTCCCCCCTTGCTGAGCTCCTCGATGTAAGCGCGGACGAGATCGTCCTTGGCCGCGAAGTGATGATAGAACGTCGCCTTGGCAACGCCGGCCTCGGCGATGATGCGGTCGATGCCGACTGCGCGCACCCCCTCCAGAGAAAACAGCGCGGTCGCCGTATCGAGGATACGACGGCGCGCAAGACTTTCTGGACGATCGTTGATTCGGGCTGCGGACATGCCTTGACTATATAGCAGACAGGTCTGTATACATCCATATGTAGACAGACAGGTCTACCCACCAGCGGAGGAAAAGTGAACATGGCTTCGATAGTCAGGGAAATCATCGTAGATGCTCCACCGGAAAGCGTATGGGCGACGGTCGGCGACTTCGCCGGCGGCGCCCAACGGATAGCCCCAGGCGTTTTCGTCGACTGCCGGGTGGAGGAGGGCGACGTGCGGGCCCTTATGTTCGCCGACGGCAAGATTGTGCGAGAGCGGCTCATCGCTCGCGACGAGCAGAGCCGGCGGATCGTGTGGGGATGGCTCGGCGACGAGGTCACCCACGATAACACTTCCATGCAGGTCTTTGCCGAGGGCGAGGGCCGGAGCCGCCTGGTCTGGATCCACGACACTCTGCCCGACGAACTCGGCGCGTGGCTCGCAGCCGCCATGGATCACCTGGTGCCGGTTTTCCAGCAGACCCTGGCGACCGAAGCCAAGCCAACATAGTGAGGCAACGCCAGGTGTTTCCCCTTGGCCGCAAAATGCTCTAGCTTGCGCGCGCCCGACATAACGAGCGCGCGCATGACCTTCTCCCTGCTTCGTTTCATCTTTGCCTGCCTGCTGCTGCCTTGTCTTTGGACGGGCAGAGCGGAGGCCGTCAGCTTGCCGGAGCTCGGCAGCGCCGTCCCTGGCCACGGCGATGTCACCTATCTCGATCTCGCCAGGATGGTCATTCCCGATCTGGCCGCGGACAAGGACGGCTTTTTCCGGGGTTCGATGCCGATCGAGATGCGCCACATCGCTGGTCCGGACTACGACGGCTCGCCGCCGGCGACGTCGGGTCTTTCCAACGCCGGCGTGCTCGGCATCAAGGCCGGCGGCAAGGAGCGGCTGACCATGCTGTTCGACCTCGGCGACTCGCCTGACAGTGCCGAGGGCTATGCGGTGCTGGCACTCTACGACATCACCGGCAAGCCGGCCCTGCTCGACGCGGTCAATGTCGCTGTCGACCGCATCACCTATCTTCGCGATCCGGGCAAGCTGCCGATCGGGCCTGGTGACGACGCCATCATCAGCATGAGCACGCATTTCAATTCGAGTCAGGGCTATGGGATCACGCCGCTGATCATGGTCCGCAGCGAGAGGTTCGAGCTGATCGACATGATCTATACGTTCGACGAAAACCTCTGCACCAACCGAAGGACGCAGAATGCGGCGTTCCAGGCGATTGCTGACGGCCAGCCCTATGCAGCCATCAAGGTTACGGTGACCGACGCGACGGTACCGGGCGAAGAAAGCTGCGACGGCCAGCAGCCGCCAGCGGCGTCTTCGCGCAACATTTCCGTCACCTATCATTGGGACAAAAACGCTTCGCACTACGTCAAGGATTCCGACGCGCTGGACCGATTGGCAGAAGAGAACGCCAAACGCTTCTGAGCCAACCGCATTTGTTTGCCCGGCGCGTTCCGCCGGGCTAGAATTTGCCTCACATTCTGCACTGGAGGGGAGCATCCATGGATAAGGGCAAGATTTTTCGCGACCTGCATGCCTCGATCTTCGTCATGGCCAATTCCTGGGACGTCGGCACGACCAAGCTTTTGGCCTCGTTCGGCTTCAAGGCGCTGGCGACGACCAGCGCCGGTTTTGCCTTTTCGCGCGGCCTGCCCGATGGCGCGGTGACGTTCGAGGCGATGATCCACCATTGCCGTGAAGTGTCGGCGGCGACCGGGCTGCCGGTTTCGGCGGATCTCGAAAAGGGCAAGGGCGACAGCGCGACAAGTGCCGGCGAGACGATCTTCGCCGCCGAGGCGGCTGGCCTCGCCGGCTGCTCGATCGAGGACCATACCGGCGAGCCCGACAAGCCGATCTATGATTTTTCGCATGCGGTCGAGCGCGTCGCGGCGGCGGCGGAAGCGGCACGGGCGCTGAAACGCGATTTCGTCTTCACCGCGCGGGCCGAGAATTTCCTGTGGGGCAAGCCCGACCTCGACGATACGATCAAGCGGCTGCAGGCGTTCGAGAAAGCCGGCGCCGACGTGCTCTATGCACCAGGGCTGAGCGACATCGAGACGGTGCGGACCGTCTGCTCGGCGCTGACCAGGCCGGTCAACGTCATGGCCCGGCCTGGCTTCACCATCGCCGACCTGGCCATGGCGGGGGTAAAGCGCGTCTCGCTCGGCCCATGGCTCACCAATTTCGCCTTCGGCATGCTGGAGACCGCGGCGCGCGAGATCCAGCAGGACGGCACGTTCGGCTTCACCCGCGCCGCCATGCCATTCGGCAAGCTGCAGGCGCTGTTTGCCAAATCTTCAGCCTAGGTAGGCCCCGGCGAATGACGCTCACCGTCGTCGACATGCACACCGGCGGCGAGCCACTGCGGATCGTCACCGGCGGCTACCCCGACATTCCCAAGGGCACGATTCTCGAAAGGCGTGCCTATGTGCGCGACCATCTCGATCATCTCAGAAAGATCCTGATGTTCGAGCCGCGCGGCCATTACGACATGTATGGCGCGCTGCTGGTGGAGCCTGACCTGCCGGGCGCCGACCTCGCGGTGCTGTTCATGCACAATGAAGGCTATTCGACGATGTGCGGCCACGCCATCGTCGCGCTCGGCCGCTATGCCGTCGACGAGCGGCTGGTGGCGCCACGCGAGCCGATGACGACGGTCAATATCGAGGCGCCATGCGGGCTGATTTCGGCTGCGGTCGAGGTAAGGGATGGCAAGGCCGGTGCGGTGTCATTCGAAAGCGTGCCGGCGTTTCTGTTTGCCCGCGACCAGCGGATCGAGCTGCCGGGCTACGGCGCAGTCGGCTTCGACATCGCCTATGGCGGCGCCTTCTATGCGCTGGCCGACTGCCGCCAGTTCGGGCTGGAATTCGGCAGGAACCGGGTGCGCGATTTCGTCGATGCAGCGACGGCGCTGACCAATAAGCTCAAGGCCGAATTGCCGCTGTCGCATCCCGACCATGCCGATCTCGCCTTTCTCTACGGCACCATCCTGACCGACGGACAGGATGCGATCTCCGATACGCCGACCAAAAACATCTGCGTTTTCGCCGAAGCCGAGGTCGACCGTTCGCCGACCGGCTCGGGCGTCACCGCGCGGCTGGCGGCCATGCACGCCAAGGGCCAGATCGAAATTGGCCGGACACGGCTGTTCGAGAGCATCGCCGGCTCGCGCTTTTCCGGCGCGGTCGTGCGCACGGCCAAAGCCGGGCCGCATGACGCCATCATCGCCCGCGTCGGCGGCCGCGCTTACTACTCAGGGCGGGCCGAATTCATTGTCGAGGACGACGACGAACTGGGGCGCGGCTTTCTGCTGCGCTAAGCATCATCCCGCGCCGAGATCGCCTTGTGCAGGTGCACCATCATGGCGGCGGCGAACAGCGGCGTCAGAAGGTTGAGCAGCGGCACGGCGAGGAAGGCGGCGACAACCAGCCCGGCCAGGAACACGGTGACCGCGTGCTTCCTGCGCAGCGCCTTGGCCTCGGCCTCCGGGCGAAAACGCATGGCGGCGAACTCGAAGAACTCGCGCCCGAGCAGATAACCGTTGACGACGAAGAAGGCGGCGATATTGATGCCTGGCACCAGCAGAAGCAGCAGGGCGACGATGTTGCCGAGGATGACGACGCCGAAGAACCTGATCGCCAGCACCAGCGAGCGCAGCGCCGGCACTGCGCGGCCGGGCGGATCGTTGGGATAGTCGGTGCGCTCGACGACTTCGGCGACGTCGTCGAGGAACAGGCCAGCGATGATCGCCGTCACCGGCGCGATGAGCAGCGCCAAGCCCAGCGCAAGGCCGATGCCGGCGACGACGGCGCCCAGCCATCCGGCCCAGGAGGGCAGGCTGGGCAGCCATGCATCGATCCATGGCCAGGCCAGCCAGTCGAACAGGCCCTTGATCCCGAACCAAAGTGCCGCCAGCGTCAGCAAGGTCAGCCCCAGCGTCTTCACGAACACGGAACGGAATTCGGGCGAGAACAGCCGGCTCAAGGCGGCGCGGGCGGCGTCGAGGATCACGGCGTTTCCAATTCCATGTCAAACATGCCCGTGGCTGATATCTCCGAATAGGCGGAGACAGCGTAGGCTGCAAGCGCCCTAGCGCGCGACCTTTGCCTGGGGAATGGTCATCGCCGCCACGCCGACGACGACCAGGGCCATTCCCCACCACGCGCTCGGACCAAGGCTTTCGCCAAGGAACACGGCTCCGATAGCAACGCCGATCGGCACCCGCAGATAGGCTTGCGAGGTGGTGCCGACGGAGCCCAGCGTGTGGAGGAGACGGAAATAGATGCAAAAGGCCAGCGCGGTTGAAAACACCGAAAGCCCGAGCAGCGCAAGGATCGAAGCTGTCGACGGCGTCAAGGTCCATGGCTGGTCGAACGCAAGGCTCAAGGGGATCAGCATCGCGGCGCCGCAGAGCATCGAACCGGCGGCCGGCACCATCGGGTCGAGCCCCCTGAAGCCGCGGCCGAAAACGGCCGCGCCGGCATAGCAGATCGTCGCCGCGATCACGGCAAGTTGCGGTAACAATTGCTGTCCGAGGCCGCCAAGCGCCGGGGCGCCGACAACGAGGCATATTCCGGCTATTCCCGCCGCGACGCCAAACAGCTTGCGCATGGTCGACGGTTCGTGGCGGGTGATGAGGGCGGTCAGCAAGAAGGTAAAGATCGGCGAGGTCGCATTCAGGATCGTGGCCAGCCCGGCATCCAGCGAGCGCTCGGCCCAAGCGATCAGCGTGAACGGCACGACGCTGTTGAGGCATGCCTGGAATGCAAACCGGCGCCAGCTTGTGGCATCACCCGGCAAGGTCAGCCCGCGCCAGCGGATCAGGGCAAGCAGGATGCCACCCGCGATCAGGGTTCGCGCGGCGATCAGCGTCACCGGCGGGATCGTCGCAACGCCGATCTTGATGAAGCTGTAGGATGCACCCCAGAGCACTGCCAACACGACGAGCAGCACCAGCTCGATCCTCGTGTCGGTTTTCATAGACATGGCCGGCGGGGACCTCTGGGCATCGCTCATCTCAGCCATGCTTGTAAGCCAGGCACGCGAGAAATGCTTCGGCCGCCATCCAACGATGGTGGCTATGCTGACATTCGTCGGATCGTCGCATTGTCGACTAGGCAAAGCCGCATCAAACCGCTAGACCCGCCCGCGCCCGGCATGGCAGAAAGCCGGTGGGTTTTTGGCGGAGACATGAATTGATGCCGGACTATGACGTGCTTTGTATCGGAAATGCCATCGTCGACATCATCGCCCAGTGCGATGAGGCGTTCCTGGAGACCAACGGCATCATCAAGGGCGCGATGAATTTGATCGACACGAGGCGCGCCGAACTGCTCTACAGCCGCATGGGCCCGGCCATTGAAGCCTCGGGCGGCAGCGCCGGCAACACGGCGGCGGGCGTCGCCTCCTTCGGCGGTCGCGCCGCTTTCTTCGGCAAGGTCTCCAACGACGCGCTCGGCAAAATCTACGCGCATGACATGCATGCCCAGGGCGTCGCCTTCGACACAAAACCGCTCGATGGCGAACCGCCGACGGCGCGCTCGATGATCTTCGTCACGCCGGACGGCGAGCGCTCGATGAACACCTATCTCGGCGCCTGCGTCGAGCTCGGCCCGGAGGATGTTGAGGCCGACAAGGCGTCGGGCGCCGCCGTCACCTATTTCGAGGGCTATCTGTGGGACCCGCCGCGCGCCAAGGAAGCGTTCCGGCAGACGGCGAAGTTCGCCCATGCCGCCGGGCGCGAAGTATCGATGACATTGTCGGACTCGTTCTGCGTCGACCGTTACCGCGACGAATTCCTCGACCTGATGCGCTCCGGCACCGTGGATATCGTCTTTGCCAACAGCCACGAGATCAAGTCGCTCTACCAGACCGCGTCCTTCGACGAGGCGCTGGCGCAGATCCGCAGGGACTGCAAGATCGCCATTGTCACCCGTTCGGAAAAGGGCTCGGTCATCGTGCGCCGCGACGAGACCGTCACCATCGAGGCGACCAGGATCCGCGAGCTGGTCGACACGACAGGCGCCGGCGACCTCTACGCCGCCGGCTTCCTCTACGGCTACACGCAAGGCCGCGGCCTGAAGCAGTGCGGTGATCTCGGCTCGCTGGCGGCCGGACTGGTCATCCAGCAGATCGGCCCAAGGCCACGGCAGAATCTGCGCCGAGAGGCCGAGCAGGCGGGATTGTTGTAGGGGCACCTCTTTCCTTCTCCCCTTGTGGGAGAAGGTGGATCGGCGCGCAGCGCCGAGACGGTTGAGGGGTGTTGGATGGAGTGCTGCCGGCGCCAAGCTGGAACACCCCTCATCCGACCTCGCTTCGCGAGGCCACCTTCTCCCACAGGGAGGCCTTTGCACAGAATCGGATTGGTGATTCTGTGGCGTGGTCGCTACGGGAGATTCGCGGATGGTTGATCGTGTGCTTGGTCAATTGAGCTTGGCGGACGGCCTTGCGGTGTCGGATGAGACGATCTTCGATCTTGTTGCGAAGGAGATCGACTGGGGTCCGATCGACGGGCTTTTGGGCGCACGCAGCGGAGCCGGGCCGGGCACGGCCAGCTATCCGGCGCCAGTGCTGATGCGCTGCCTTTTGTTGGGCGCATGGCATGGGCTGAGCGATCCAGCGCTTGAGGCACAGATCCGCGACCGGCTGTCGTTCCGCCGCTTTGCCGGCTTCAGCCTTTCGGACCGCACGCCCGACCATTCGACGCTGTGGCGCTTCCGCGAGGAACTGACGCGCGAGCGGCTGATCGACAAGGTGTTCGAGGAGATCAACCGCCAGCTTGAGGACAAGGGCCTGATCGTCAAGCGCGGCACGCTGGTCGATGCCTCGTTCCTGCAAGCTCGCGGCCGCCCGCCGAAACAGCCCAAGAAGGGCCACCAGGGCCCGGTCAAGCCATCGGCGGACAAGGATGCGCGCTGGGGCAAGAAGGGCAAGAAGAGCACCTTCGGCTACAAGATGCACATCGGCGTCGACCAGGATCATACGCTGATCCGGCGCGTCGAGGTGAGCGACGCTTCGGTCACCGACACCGAGCCGGCCGACGCACTGATCAGCGGCGATGAAAGGGCGGTCTATGGCGATCAGGCTTATTATACCCACGCCAGACATGCCCGGCTGGTCGAGGCAGGCATCAAGGACCGCCTGATGCGGCGGCCCAACAAACATCATCCCGAGTTGCCGCCGCGCCAGAAGCGGCGCAACCAGCTGATCGCCAAGGTGCGGGCGGCGGTCGAGCGACCCTTCGCCGTGTTCAAGGAGAGCTATGCCATGCGGCGCCTGCGCTTCTTCAACCTCGCCGCCAACCGAATGCAGTGCATGCTGGCGGCCTGCGCCTACAACCTGCGCCGCATGGTCAGCACCCTCCATCCGCCTGGCGAGAAGCCGGCATAAGCAGGAGTCCGTCCGTAATCGGCCGGATGAGCCGATTATCCTGAAAAATGCCGCGCTGAACCGGCCAAGCAGCGCTCTCCGACGCTCAAAAAAGCATATATGCCTCAAATCGCATATCTATGCGCCTTCTCTGCAAAGGCCCCACAAGGGGAGAAGGAAAGGGCGCTGCCGCTACGTGCCCCTCAAGCCCCAGCGCTATACGCCGCGATCGCCGCCATATTGACGATGTCCGAATCCTTCGCGTTGAGCGAGACGATCTGAACCGGCTTGTTCAGGCCGACCAGCAGCGGGCCGATGACGGTCGAGCCGCCGAGCTCCTGCAGCATCTTGGTCGAGATCGAGGCCGAGTGGAACGCCGGCATGATCAGCACATTGGCGGGGCCGGTCAGCCTGATGAACGGATACTGCGCCATGGCGCGGGCGTTGAGCGCCACGTCGGCGGCCATTTCGCCGTCATACTCGAAATCGACGCGGCGCTTGTCGAGGATGCGCACCGCTTCCTGGACGCGCTCGGAGCGCTCGCCCTGCGGATGGCCGAAGGTCGAATAGGCGAGCATAGCGAGCCTCGGCTCGTAGCCCATGCGGCGGGCGAAGCCGGCGGCCTCCTCGGCGATGTCGGCGATCTGTTCAGCGTTCGGCATGTCGTGCACGGCGGTGTCGGCGACAAGCACGGTGCGACCCCGCGCCAGCACGATCGACACGCCGATGACGCAATGGCCGGGCCTTGCGTCGATGACGCGGCGGATGTCGTCGAGCGCCGTCGAATAGTTGCGGGTAACGCCGGTGACGATGCCGTCGGCATCGCCCAGCGCCACCATGCAGGCGGCGAAATGGTTGCGGTCGTTGTTGATCAGCCGCTGGCAGTCGCGGAACAGGAAGCCTTTGCGCTGCATGCGCTCGTAGAGATAATCGGTGTAGACGGAGTTGCGCCGCGACAGCCGCGCATTGATGATCTCGATGCCTTGCTTGCCGAGGTCGATGCCGGCATTCCGGGCGTTTTCCTTGATGATGTCGTCGCGGCCGAGCAGGATGGCGGTGCCGAGCCGCTGGTTCACATAAGAGACGGCGGCGCGCATCACCTGCTCCTCCTCGCCCTCGGCAAAGACGATGCGCTTGGGCTGGCGGCGCACGCGGTCGTAGATGCGCTGCAGCGTCGAGGCGATCGGGTCGCGGCGGGCGGAAAGCTCCTGCGCGTAGCGGTCGAGATCGAGGATCGGCTTGCGCGCGACGCCGGAGTCCATCGCCGCCTTGGCGACCGCGATCGGGATCGCCGAGATCAGCCGCGGGTCGAACGGCACCGGGATGATGTAGTTGGGGCCGAATTTCGGCCGGTTGCCCTGATAGGCGGCGGCGACGTCGTCGGGCACGTCCTGGCGCGCCAGCTCCGCCAGCGCCCGGGCGGCGGCGATCTTCATGTCGTCATTGATGGTGGTCGCCCGCACATCCAGTGCGCCGCGAAAGATGTAGGGGAAGCCAAGCACGTTGTTGACCTGGTTGGGATAGTCGGACCGCCCCGTCGCCATGATGGCGTCGGTGCGGATCTCGGCGACCTCCTCCGGTGTGATCTCGGGGTCGGGATTGGCCATGGCGAAGATGATCGGGTTCTTGGCCATCGACTGCACCATCCTGGTGGTCAGCGTGCCCTTGGCCGAGAGGCCGAGGAACACGTCGGCGCCGTCCAGCGCCTCGGCCAGCGAGCGCGCGCCGGTTTTGACGGCATGCGCCGATTTCCACTGGTTCATGCCTTCGGTGCGGCCCTGGAAGACGACGCCTTTGGTGTCGCAAAGGATGATATTCTCAGGCGCAAAGCCCATCGCCTTCATCAATTCGATGCAGGCGATGCCGGCAGCACCGGCGCCATTGCAGACCATTTTCGTGGTCTTCATGTCGCGGCCGGTGATTTCCAGCGCGTTAATCAGCCCGGCGGCCGAGATGATGGCGGTGCCGTGCTGGTCGTCATGGAACACCGGTATGTCCATCAATTCGCGCAGCCGCTGCTCGATGATGAAGCATTCCGGTGCCTTGATGTCCTCGAGGTTGATGCCGCCGAAGGAGGGGCCGAGAAAGCGCACGCAGTTGATGAATTCGTCGGCATCCTCGGTGTCGACCTCGAGGTCGATGGAATCGACATCGGCGAAGCGCTTGAACAGCACCGCCTTGCCTTCCATCACCGGCTTCGAGGCCAGCGCGCCGAGATTGCCGAGGCCGAGGATAGCGGTGCCGTTGGAGATGACGGCGACCATGTTGCCGCGAACCGTGTAGTCGAAGGCGCGGCTCGGGTCCTCGGCGATGGCGAGAACCGGCACCGCGACGCCCGGCGAATAGGCGAGGCTGAGATCGCGCTGCGTCGCCATCGGTTTTGTGGCGACGATCTCCAGCTTGCCCGGACGGCCCATGGCGTGGAATTCCAGCGCCTCCTGGGCGCTGACTGAGGGCCCGTTGCTTTCGGTTTTCTTGGCCATGGTACTCTTGGTTTCCTCGCCCGTACGGCACCGCTTGAGATGGGTGCGCATGCTTTCTTTTGTGGAAGGTTCGGGATTAAGGCTACACTTCGCCGCTGTAAACCGCCAAGCATGGCTTGGAAAATTTTGGAAGCAGCTTTTTGAACGACGAGACGCCCATTCGAAGCGACAACGCCACGCCGGCCTTCGCGCCGGCGACGCCGATGATGGAGCAGTACATCGAGATCAAGGCGGCGAACCCGGATTCGCTGCTGTTCTACCGCATGGGCGATTTCTACGAGCTGTTCTTCGACGATGCCGAGAAGGCAAGCCGGGCGCTCGGCATCGTGCTGACCAAGCGCGGCAAGCACCAGGGGCTCGACATCCCGATGTGCGGCGTGGCGGTGCACGCCGCCGACGATTATTTGCAGAAGCTGATCGGCCAGGGGTTCCGCGTCGCCGTCTGCGAGCAGATCGAGGATCCAGCCGAGGCCAGGAAGCGCGGCGGCAAATCGGTGGTGCGCCGCGATGTTGTGCGCCTGGTGACGCCAGGCACCATCACCGAGGACAAACTGCTGGCGCCGTCGGAATCGAGTTTTCTGATGGCGCTGGGACGGGTCAAGGGCGGCGCCGAGCATTCCTTCGCGTTGGCCTGGATCGAGATCTCGACCGGTGTCTTCCGCGTCGCTGAAACCACCGCCGACCGGCTGCTCGCCGACGTCTTCCGTGTCGATCCGCGCGAGCTGATCGTCGCCGAACCGGTGTTTTACGACCCGGAGCTGAAACCGGTGTTCGACGTGCTCGGCCGCGTCGCCAGCCCTCAGCCGCCGTCGCTGTTCGATTCGGCTTCGGCCGCCGGCCGCATCGCCCGCTTCTTCGAGGTGGCGACGCCTGACAGTTTCGGCTCGTTTTCGCGCGCCGAGCTGTCGGCGATCTCAGGCGTCATCGCGTATGTCGAGAAGACGCAGAAAGCGGAGCGGCCGCCGCTGTCGCGGCCGGAGCGCGAGGAGCAGGGATCGACACTGTTCATCGACCCGGCGACGCGCGCCAATCTGGAGCTGCTGCGCACGCTGTCCGGCAGCCGCGAGGGGTCGCTGTTCAAGGCGATCGACCGCACGGTGACCGGTGGCGGCGCAAGGCTGCTCGCTGACCGGCTGATGGCGCCGCTGACCGACCCGGCGGCAATCGCTGCAAGGCTGGATTCGGTGTCGTTCTTCCGCTCCGAGACGCGCCTCTGCCAGGCGGTGCGGGCCAGCCTGAAGAGCGTCGCCGACATGCCGCGCGCGCTGTCCAGGCTGGCGCTCAACCGCGGGGGTCCGCGCGATCTCGGCGCGCTGCGCGCCGGTTTCGAAGCGGCCGGCGCCATCGCCGGACTGTTCGGGCAAACCGCCTTGCCCGCCGAACTGGCGGCGGCGCTAGCGGCCATCAAGGCACTGCCCGGCGCGCTGGCGACGCATCTGGCACAGGCGCTCAGCGACGAGCTGCCGCTGCTCAAGCGCGACGGCGGCTTCGTCCGTTCCGGTTACCACGCCGAACTCGATGAGATGCGGGCACTGCGCGACGAGTCGCGAAAAGTGATCGCCGGGCTGGAGCGCTCGCTGATCGACGAGACCGGCATCCGCTCGCTGAAGATCAGGCACAACAATGTGCTGGGATACTACATCGAAGTCACCGCCAACCACCATGCGCTGATGACCGGCAGCGACGGCGCCAAGGCGCGCTTCATCCACCGCCAGACCATGGCCAACGCCATGCGCTTCACCACCACGGAACTCGCCGAGCTGGAATCGAAGATCGCCAATGCCGCCGACCGGGCGCTGGCGATCGAGCTTGCCGCTTTCGAGGCGCTGACGGCGGAAGTCGTCGGCCAGGCCGACAGGATCCGCGCCGGCGCCGAAGCGCTCGCCGCGCTCGACGTTTCGGCAGCCCTTGCCTTGCTTTCCGAAAGCGAGGCCTGGTGCCGGCCGCTGGTCGATGCGAGCCTTGCCTTCGAGATTTCGGGCGGACGCCATCCGGTGGTCGAACAGGCACTGCGGCGTTCCGGCGAAGGCCCGTTCGTCGCCAATGATTGCGATCTGTCGCCGCAAGGCGATGCCAAGGCCGGCGCGATCTGGCTGCTGACCGGCCCCAATATGGGCGGCAAGTCGACCTTTCTCAGGCAAAACGCGCTGATCGCCATCCTTGCCCAGACCGGCTCCTTCGTGCCGGCGGCATCAGCCCATATCGGCGTCGTCGACCGGCTGTTTTCGCGGGTCGGCGCCTCCGACGATCTGGCGCGCGGCCGCTCGACCTTCATGGTCGAGATGGTCGAGACAGCGGCGATCCTCAACCAGGCCGGCGAACGCGCACTGGTCATCCTCGACGAGATCGGCCGCGGCACCGCCACTTTCGACGGCCTCTCGATCGCCTGGGCGGCGGTCGAATATTTGCACGAGAAGAACCGCTGCCGGGCGATCTTCGCCACGCATTTCCACGAGATGACGGCGCTCGCCGGAAAACTGCCGCGGCTCTCCAACGTCACCATGCGGGTCAAGGAATGGGAGGGCGACGTGGTCTTCCTGCACGAGGTCGGCAAGGGTGCCGCCGACCGTTCCTACGGCGTCCAGGTAGCGCGGCTTGCCGGCTTGCCGGAAGCCGTCGTCGGCCGGGCCAAAGAAGTGCTGCACCAGCTTGAAGCCGGCGAGGTCTCGGGCAAGGCCAACCGTCTGGTCGACGACCTGCCGCTGTTTTCCGTGGCGGCGAAGCGGGAAGCGTCGAAGCCGGCCAGGAGTGATGGGCTGGGTGAAGCGCTAGCGGAGATCAATCCCGACGAGATGACGCCACGCGAGGCGCTGGAAGCGCTGTACCGGCTGAAGGGGCTTGTGGGGAAGTAGTGCTCGTCCGATAGCGCTCTACGGCGCCCCCCTCTGTCCTGCCGGACATCTCCCCCTCAAGGGGGGAGATTGGCAGTTTCGCTGACAGCGCTTTTTCCTTCGACGTTCGAAGTTGGCGAAAGCCGATGCGAGATCCAATCTCCCCCTCAGTGGGGGAGATGTCCGGCAGGACAGAGGGGGGTGTGACGGAACGCTGCTTTGGCTTGCCTTCCGCCCCACCCCCTCAAATCATCGCCAGGCCCGACTTCCGCCTCGGCGGTGGGAAGGCGCGGTCAATTTCGGCGAAATCTTCGCTCGTGAGCTCGATGTCCAACGCCGCGACATTCTGCCGGACATGCTCCGGGCGGCTAGCTTTGGGAATCGCGATCACCCCGTCCTGCGCCATCACCCAGGCAAGCGCGATCTGCGCCGGCGTCGCACCGTGGCGAGCGGCGATGGCATCTAACCTGGCATTGCGCGCCAATACCCCCTGATCGACCGGCGAATAGGCCATCAGCGGCATACCGCGTTGCCGGCTCCACGGGGCGAGGTCGAACTCGACGCCGCGCTGCGACAGATTGTAGAGCACCTGATTGGTCTGGACGTTGCCGCCGGCCGGCAATCGGACCAGCTCTTCCATCTCGCCGGTATCGAAATTGCTGACGCCCCAATGGCGGATCTTGCCGGCTGCCTTCAACGCTTCGAATGCCTCGACCGTTTCCGTCAAGGGCACGCTGCCCGGCCAATGCAGCAAATAAAGATCGATGCGGTCGGTGGCGAGATGCCTCAGGCTGTTCTCGCAGGCCCGTTTCACGCCGGCGCGCGAGGCATTGGACGGCAGCACCTTGGAGACCAGGAAAACCTCGTCGCGGCGACCAGCGATGGCCTCCGCCACCACCTCCTCGGCACCGCCGCTGGCATACATTTCGGCGGTGTCGATCAGCGTCATGCCGAGATCCAGCCCGAGCTTCAGGGCATTGGCCTCGTCGGTACGGCGGCGGCCGTCTTCGCCCATCTTCCAGGTGCCCTGGCCGAGCACCGGCACGGCTTCGCCGCAGGGCAGGGTGGTCGTTCGTATCGTCGATGGCATGGCATGCTCCAGTCCGAGGCCCGGATAGCACCATAGCCGCCAAGGGAAATCCAGGTGAAGCAGAAATCCAGGTGAAGCCTCTCGCCTGGATTCCCCGACAGCGTGACGCCTACTTCACTGGATGGGCGGCGAGCCAGTCCTGCATCTGCTTGATCTCGGCTTGCTGCGCGGCGATCACCGCTTCGGCCAGCTTGCGGATTTCCGGATCCTTGCCATTGGCGAGCTCGACCTTGGCCATGTCGATGGCAGCCTGGTGATGCGGGATCATGCCGCGAGCGAAATCGACATCGGCATTGCCGGAATATTCGATCGCCATCATGTCGGTATGCATCTTGTCCATCGCCGCCTTGTAGCCCTCGGTCGAGGGGCTCTGCGCGCCCATGGCGCCCATGTCGTGCTTCATCTCCTCGGCTTGTGCAGGAACGCTTTCGAGGAAAACAGCAAGCAGCATTCCCGCCGCCATCATCAGCAGCACGATCTTCTTGGCCAAGGTCATTCATCGTCTCCTTTTTTGAACAGGGTGTATCTGGAAGTTTTACTCAGAGTTTCAATGTCCTGAGCCGCAATGCGTTGGCGATGACCGAAACCGAAGACAGGCTCATCGCCGCCGCCGCAATCATCGGCGACAACAGCGTGCCGGTGAGCGGATAAAGCACGCCGGCAGCCACCGGCACGCCAAGCACATTGTAGAGAAAAGCGAAAAACAGGTTCTGGCGGATGTTGCGGATCGTCGCGCGGGCCAGCGTCCTGGCCCTGACGATACCGTTGAGATCGCCCTTGACCAGCGTAATCCCCGCACTTTCGACCGCAACATCGGCGCCGGTGCCCATGGCGATGCCGACATCGGCGGCGGCAAGTGCCGGCGCATCGTTGACGCCATCGCCGGCCATGGCGACGCCGGCACCGCCGGCGCGCAACTCCTCAACCAGCGCGTTCTTCTGTTCGGGCAAAAGCCCGGCATGCACCGCGTCGATGCCGAGCTTGGCGGCGATGGCCTTGGCGGTGCGCTCATTGTCGCCGGTCGCCATGACGATCTTCAGCCCGCTGTCATGCAGCGCCTTGATCGCCTCGGCGGTGGTCGCCTTGATCGGGTCGGCGACGGCGACGAGGCCGGCGAGCTTGCCTGCGACAGCGACGAACATCGCGGTCTTGCCGTCGGACTGCAGCGCCTCGGCACTGGCCAGGACCGAAGCCGTATCGATGCCGAGATCGGCCATCATCGCGGCATTGCCAAGCGCCACCTTCTGTCCCGAAACCGTGCCGGAAACACCCTTGCCGGTGACAGCCTCGAAACCGCTCGCGTCGGGGACCTTCACCCCGCGTCCGCGGGCGCCGTCAACGATCGCCTCGGCCAGCGGATGCTCCGAGCCTTTTTCCAGCCCGGCGGCGAGCGCCAGCAACTCGTCTTGCGCCATGCCTTCGACGGCAACGACGTCGGTCAGTCGCGGCCGGCCTTCGGTCAGCGTTCCCGTCTTGTCGACGATCAGCGTGTCGACCGAGGCAAAGCGCTCGAGCGCCGCCGCTTCCTTGATCAGCACGCCGGCATGCGCGCCGCGCCCGGTAGCGGTCATGATCGACATTGGGGTCGCAAGGCCCAGCGCACATGGACAGGCGATAATCAGTACCGAGACCGCCGCGACGATGGCAAACACCAGGCTGGGTTCCGGTCCGACGATCGCCCAGGCGATAAACGCAATGATCGCGACCAGCACGACGGCCGGGACGAAGTAGAACGAGACGCGGTCGGCCAACCCCTGGATCGGCGCGCGTGAACGCTGCGCCTTGGCGACAAGCTCGACGATCCGCGCCAGTGTCGTCTCGGCGCCGATCTTTTCGGCGCGCATGACCAGTGAGCCATTCTTGTTGAGCGTGCCGCCGGTGAGGTTGTCGCCTTCGGTCTTTTCGACCGGCAGCGGCTCGCCCGTGATCATCGATTCGTCGATGGAGGAGCGTCCTTCGAGCACAATGCCGTCGACCGGCACGGCGTCGCCGGGGCGGATGCGCAAGCGGTGGCCGGCTTTGACCGTTTCGAGCGGCACGTCGTTTTCGGAACCGTCCGCGCCGATCAGCCGCGCCGTCTTCGGCGCCAGGTCGAGCAGCGCGCGGATCGCCGAGCCGGTTTTCTCACGGGCACGCAATTCCAGCACCTGGCCGAGGAACACCAGCGCAACGATCACTGCCGCCGCCTCGAAATAGACCGGCACGGTGCCATCATGGCCGCGGAACTGGTGCGGAAAGAGGCCTGGAAACAGTGTGGCGACGACGCTGTAGAGATAGGCGGCACCGACGCCGAGCGAAATCAGCGTCCACATATTGGGGCTGCGGTTGAGCATCGAATCCCAGCCGCGGTGGAAGAACGGGAATGCCGCCCACAGCACCACGGGGCTGGCCAGCGCCAGTTCCAGCCAGACCTTCGCGCGGTCGTCGATGAAGGCCTGAAACGTCAGGCCGAGCATCGGCGCCATGGCGATGACCAGCAACGGCACGGACAGCACCGCGCTCACCCAGAAGCGCCTGGTGAAATCGACCAGTTCGGGGTTAGGCCCCTCGTCGCCGGTCGGCACGCCCATCGGCTCCAGCGCCATGCCGCAGATCGGGCAGGAGCCGGGCTTGTCGCGGATGATTTCGGGATGCATCGGGCAGGTGTATTGCGTGCCCTTGGGCATCGCCTGCGGCGCCGGCTTGTCGCCGAGATATTTTGCCGGCTCGGCCTCGAACTTCGCCTTGCTGCCGGCGGAGCAGAAATAGAAGCCTTGGCCCTCGTGGCGCAAAAAGTGCTTGGCCGTGGCGCGATCGACGCTCATGCCGCAGACGGGATCGGTTGCGGTCAGATATTTCTGGGGTTCGGCGACGAATTTCGAACGGCAGCTTTCGCTGCAGAAATGATAGCGATGGCCGTCATGCCCGGCGGTCGGCTTGCCAGCGGCCGGATCGACGGTCATGCCGCAGACCGGATCCCGGACGACGGCGTCCGCGGCAGGCGAGGCGCTCTTTGCCGAGCAGCAGCAGCCATGGCTGTGATGATCGTGGTCGGAATGCGTCATGCCGAAAGCCCCTGTATTTCGATGTTGCAGCGGAGGTAGTGCTTCCAGTAACTGGAAGGTCAAGGGCCGATTTTCGATTTTTCGCGGCCAGGCCCAAACCGAACCGGCTGCGGGCACGAGACGATCGTCCCGTCGGCGGCCGCGGAGAACGCGTCCGTCCGCCCCATACCCAGCGCCGCGAAAACGCGCTATAGACGCCGCCGAAACGGCGAGGCCGAACGGCATTTATGGCAAGAATATCCCTGAAGCTCGAGGAACTGATCGACGGCGAAGCCTTGCGCCGCGAGATGACCGAACTGACCGCGGCCACGGCAGGCGACGGTTCGGGCAAGGCCGCGCGCGGCGGCGTCCTCAAGCTGCTCAAAAGCCGGCTCGCCGACGGGCGCACTGTCGCCGAACGCATGCTGATGGACGACGGCAGCGGCACCGCCTGCGCCGCCCGGCTGTCGCATCTGATGGATGAGATCATCCGTGCGCTCTACGATTTCGCTGCCACCCATGTCTACCGCGTGAAAAACCCGTCGTCGGCCGAGCGCATGGCGGTCGTCGCCGTCGGCGGCTATGGCCGCGGCACGCTGGCGCCGGGGTCCGACATCGATCTCCTGTTCCTGCTGCCCTACAAGCAGACGCCGTGGGGCGAGCAGATCGTCGAATATATGCTCTACATGCTGTGGGACCTCGGGCTGAAGGTCGGTCACGCGACGCGCAACATCGACGAGTGCCTCAGGCTGTCGCGCACCGACATCACCATCCGCACCTCGATCCTGGAGGCGCGCTTCCTGTGGGGCGAGCGAAAACTCTATGACGAGCTTCTGCAGCGCTTCGACCACGAGGTGGTGCGCACCACCGGCCCCGAATATGTCCAGGCCAAGCTCGCCGAACGCGACGAGCGCCACGCCAAGGCCGGCGAGAGCCGCTACCTGGTCGAACCCAACGTCAAGGACGGCAAGGGCGGCCTGCGCGACCTGCAGACGCTGTTCTGGATCGGCAAATATTTCTACCGGGTGCGCACCGGCGAGGAACTGGTCGAAAAGGGTGTCTTCACCGACGCCGAATACAGGGAATTCCAGAAGGCCGAGGACTTCCTGTGGGCGGTGCGCTGCCACATGCATTTCCTCACCGGCAAGGCGGAGGAACGGCTGCATTTCGACATCCAGCGCGACATCGCTGAGCGGCTCGGCTACACCACCCATCCCGGCCTGTCGGCGGTCGAACGCTTCATGAAGCACTACTTCCTCGTCGCCAAGGATGTCGGCGACCTGACCCGCATTTTCTGCGCCGCGCTCGAGGAGGAGCAGGCTAAGCATGTGCCGGGCTTCAACCGCATCTTCCTCACCTTCTCGCGGCGCAAGCGCAAGCTCGCCGGCACGGCCGATTTCATCGTCGACAACCACCGCATCAACATTGCCGACGACGAGGTGTTCGAGCGCGATCCGGTCAACCTGCTCAGGCTGTTCTGGTTTGCCGACAAGCACGGCCTGGAATTCCACCCCGATGCGCTGAAGCTTTTGACCCGCTCTCTCGGCCTCGTCGGCAAGGCGCTCAGGCGCGACGAGGAGGCCAACCGGCTATTCCTCGACATCTTGACCTCGGACCGCAACGCCGAGCTCAATCTGCGGCGAATGAACGAGGCCGGACTGCTTGCCAAGCTGATCCCGGACTTCGGCAAGATCGTCGCCATGATGCAGTTCTCGATGTATCACCACTACACCGTGGACGAGCATTTGATCCGCTGCATCGGCGTGCTGGCCGAGATCGAGCGCGGCGACGGCGAAAAGGTGCATCCGCTTTCCCACGCGCTGATGCCGGGGCTGAAGAAGAGCCGCGAGGCGCTCTATGTCGCCGTGCTGCTGCACGACATCGCCAAGGGCAGGCCTGAGGACCATTCGCAAGCCGGCGCCAGAATCGCGCGGCGCATCTGCCCGCATATGGGGCTCTCGCCGGCCGACACCGAAACGGTCGCCTGGCTGGTCGAGAACCACCTCGTCATGTCGATGACGGCGCAGACCCGCGATCTCAACGACCGCAAGACGATCGAGGATTTTGCCGCCATCGTGCAGTCGGTCGAACGGCTGAAGATGCTTTTGGTGCTTACCGTCTGCGATATCCGTGGCGTCGGGCCGGGGGTCTGGAACGGTTGGAAAGGCCAGCTGCTGCGTACGCTCTACTACGAGACCGAGCTTTTGTTGACCGGCGGGTTTTCGGAGGTGTCGCGCGCCAAGCGGACTGCGGCGGCGCGCGAACAACTGGCCGAGGCACTTGCCGACTGGCCGGAAAAGGCCCGCAAGCGTTATGTCGGCCAGCACTACGAGAACTATCTGCTGGCGGTCGATCTTCCCGACCAGCTGCGCCATGCCGAATTCATCCGCGAGGCCGATCACGCCGGCAAGAAGCTCGCCACCATGGTCAAGACCCACCAGTTCGAGGCGGTGACCGAGATCACGGTGCTGGCGCAGGACCATCCGCGCCTGCTCTCGGTGATTGCCGGCGCCTGTGCTGCGGCCGGCGGCAACATCGTCGACGCGCAGATATTCACCACTTCGGACGGCCGCGCGCTCGACACCATCCTGATCTCCAGGGAGTTCGACCGCGACGAGGACGAGCGTCGCCGTGCCGAGCGCGTCGGCCGGCTGATCGAGGACGTGCTGTCGGGCAAGAGCTGGCTGCCCGAAATGATCGAGAAGCGCACCAAGCCACGGCGCGGCGCCAAGGTCTTCCGCATCCCGCCACGCGCCGAGATCCGCAACACCCTGTCGAACCGGTTCTCGGTGATCGAGGTCGAAGGACTGGACAGGCCGGGCCTTCTGTCGGAGATCACCGGCATGTTGTCGGACCTGTCGCTCGACATCGCCTCGGCCCACATCACCACCTTCGGCGAAAAGGTCATCGACACGTTCTACGTCACCGATCTCACCGGCCAGAAGATCGACAGCCCGTCGCGTACGGCGACCATCCGCAACAGGCTGATCGCGGTGCTCGAGGGCACGGCGTCCGAGCGCGGCAAGACCAAAACGGCCGCCGAGTGACTGTTACCTTCCATTTGCCCCAATCCCACAGGCAGTCTTCAAGCGCATGAGCCTTGTCAAGAAATTCGCCACGGTCGCTTCCGGCACGCTGATGAGCCGCGCCCTCGGCTTTGGCCGCGAGATGCTGATGGCTGCCGCACTCGGCACCGGGCCGATCGCCGACGCCTTCAACGCCGCCTTCCAGTTTCCCAACACCTTTCGCCGGCTGTTCGCCGAAGGCGCCTTCAACGCCGCCTTCGTGCCGCTGTTCGCCAAAGAGATCGAGACGCACGGCACCGACGGCGCCAAGCGTTTTTCCGAAGAGGTGTTCGGCGTCTTGTTCACCGCGCTTCTGGCGCTAACCATCGCCATGGAATTGGCGATGCCGCTGATCGTGCGCTACCTGGTGGCGCCGGGCTTTGCCGACACGCCCGGAAAATTCGAGATGACGGTGGCACTGGCGACCGTCATGTTCCCTTACCTGATCTGCATGTCGCTCGGCGCCATGATGGCCGGCATGCTGAATTCGCTGCGCCGCTATTTCGCCGCCGCGGTGGCGCCGGTGTTCCTCAACATCATCCTCATCGCCGTGCTTGCCTATGCCTGGTACAAGGGTTCGGACGCCCGCACCGTCGGTTTCGGGCTGGCCTGGGGCGTACTGGCGGCCGGCTTGGTGCAGCTGGCGATCGTCTGGGCGGCGGTGCGCCATGCCGGCATTTCGATCGGCTTCCGCCGGCCGAAGATGACGCCCAGCGTCAAGCGGCTGCTGATCCTGGCACTGCCGGCGGCGATCACCGGCGGCATCACCCAGATCAACCAGCTGATTGGCACGGCGATCGCGTCGGCGCAGGACAGCGCGGTGTCGTCGCTGGCCTATGCCGACCGCGTTTACCAGCTGCCGCTGGGCGTCGTCGGCGTCGCCGTCGCCATCGTGCTTTTGCCGGAACTGTCGCGGGCGCTGAAGTCAGGCAATCTGGTCGAGGCGGCCAATCTGCAGAACCGCTCGGTCGAGTTCACCCTGTTCATGACCTTGCCGGCGGCGGCCGCCCTGCTGGTCATGTCCGAGCCGATCGTGCGGCTGGTCTATGAGCGCGGCGCCTTCGCCGCCAACAATTCGACGCCGACGGTCGCGGCAATCCTGGCGATCTTCGGCCTCGGTCTGCCGGCCTTCGTGCTGATCAAGGCCTTCACCCCAGGCTATTTCGCCCGCGAGGACACGCGCACGCCGATGATTTTCGCCGCCATCTCGGTGGCGGTTAACATTACGACGGCACTGACGCTGTTTCCGACGATGGGCGCGCCCGGCATTGCCGTTGCCTCCGCCGTCGCCGGCTGGGTCAATGCGGCGATGCTGCTGGCCGTGCTGATCCGGCGCGGCCACTGGGGCCGCGACTTGCCGCTCATGAAACGCATCCCGCGGCTGGTGCTGTCGGCGGCGGTGATGGCGGCGGCGCTCTATTTTGCCGAGCACTGGTTCGCCGCAAGTCTCGGCTCGGGCTCGCCGCTGGTGATCAAGGCGGTAACGCTGCTTGCGCTCGTCGCCGGCGGGGCGCTGCTTTACTTCGTCACTGCGTTTGCCACCGGGGGTGCGGATTTCGGCATGATCCGCCGCAATATCGGGCGTAAAGGCTCCCAGCCGGTCAAGGAGCAATCTCCGGATTCGTGAGGCGGAAAATTCGTCAGGTCCAATTTTGTTCTTGCTTTGTGCCTGCAGCTATGCTACTAATTTGGGTATGGTGCTGATTCGCACCGACGACCCCGCCGCAAGGCGGGTTTTTGATTCTGGTCGGCGCCATCCCCTTCAAACAGCCTTCTGTGGCGTCTTGCTCGGCCACGGTCAAAGCCCCGCGCGGCCTAGCCAACACCCCTCTTGATCGTCTCCTCGCTCTCGTCCATAAGCGCGCCGTCGCAAGACTTTCGCCGCGCGCGAAACGGCCCTCCACAAGCCAGGGATACACCATGACCGGCCTCAACCAGCCCGCCTTCAAGCCACTCGTCTTTTCCGGCGTCCAGCCAACCGGCAATCTGCATCTCGGCAATTATCTCGGCGCCATCAAGAAATTCGTCGCCCTGCAGGACACCTCCGACTGCATCTACTGCGTCGTCGACCTGCATTCGCTGACCGCGCAGCTCGTCTATGAGGATCTTCAGGACCAGACGCGTTCGATCACCGCGGCGTTTCTCGCCTCCGGCATCGATCCGACCAAGCACATCGTCTTCAACCAGTCGCGGGTGATGCAGCACGCCGAGCTTGCCTGGATCTTCAACTGCGTGGCGCGCATTGGCTGGATGAACAGGATGACGCAGTTCAAGGACAAGGCCGGCAAGGACCGCGAGAACGCCTCGCTCGGCCTGCTCGCCTACCCCTCCCTGATGGCCGCCGATATCCTCGTCTACCGCGCCACCCATGTGCCGGTCGGCGACGACCAGAAGCAGCATCTGGAGCTGACCCGCGACATTGCGCAGAAATTCAACAACGATTTTTCGGACCGTATCGCGGCGATTGGTGTCGGCGTCGAGATGCAGGTGGGCGAAGAGACGGTGAACGGCTATTTTCCGCTGACCGAGCCGGTCATCGGCGGCCCGGCGGCGCGCATCATGTCGCTGCGCGACGGTTCGAAAAAGATGTCGAAGTCCGACCCGTCGGACCTGTCGCGCATCAACCTGACCGACGATGTCGACGCCATCTCGAAGAAGATCCGCAAGGCCAAGACGGACCCGGAGGCTTTGCCCGGCGAACTGGACGGGCTTGCCGGCCGGCCGGAAGCGGAAAACCTCGTCGGCATCTATGCCGGCCTCGCCGAAATATCGAAAGAGGCGGTGCTGAAGGAATTCGGCGGCCAGCAGTTTTCGGTGTTCAAGCCGGCGCTGGCCGATCTCGCGGTGGAAAAGCTGGCGCCGATCGCCGGCGAGATGCGCCGCATCTCCGGCGACCGCGCCTATGTCGACGCGGTGCTGCGGGATGGCGGCGAGCGTGCCGGCACATTGGCCGAAGCGACGATGAAGACCGTGCGCGACATTATCGGCCTGCTGCAAGGCTAATTTATGTCGCGCAAAAGTGTGCAGCGGTTTTGCGATAACGACATGCATAAAACAAGAACCTGAAGCGCGTCGCATGAGGCTGGTCGAACGCGACGCGCTTTAAGCTGCACCAATATCGCCACAGCCGCCGGTCGCTTGCGGGCGGGCTGTGGCGGTGGCAGATTGCGGCCGAAACCATCGAGCAGGGTGAATATGGTCTCCAAACGCCTCAGCCGCGAAGCCGGTCATCGCCGCAAGTTCCTGGCGATCATCGACGACACGCCGGAATGCGAGCGCGCCGTCGCCTACGCCTCGAAGCGGGCGCAAAGCACGGGCGGCGTGCTGGTGCTGCTCTATGTCATCGAGCCGGATGATTTCCAGCACTGGCTGGGCGTCGAGAAGATCATGCGCGAGGAGGCGACCGCCACGGCGCGCGCCGCGCTCGACAGCTACGCCAACAAGGTGCGCCAGAAGCTCGGCATCGAGCCGGAACTGGTGGTGCGCGAAGGCAAGCCGACCGAAGAGATCCACAAGCTGATCGAGGAAGACCAGGACATCGCCATCCTGGTGCTGGCGGCAGGCGCTGGCAAGGAAGGGCCTGGGCCGCTGGTCGGCGCGGTTGCCGGCAAGGGCGCCGCCTTTCCGATTCCAGTGACTGTGGTGCCGCAGAACCTGTCGGACGAGGAGATCGACAGCCTCGCCTGAGATGTGCCGATATTCAGGTGAGGCCGGCCTACAAATGGCGGCTTCCTGCGCTTCCGGTGCTCACGTACCAAAAGTACGCTCCGCTCCGGCCTTCGCCGACCGGAGCCCTCGTAGGCGCCTCCGTCCTATGAAGGCTACGGCCGGCGTAGGCCGGTTCTCGGAAACCATCATTTTCGGCTCGGCCTGACCTGAATCTCAACACATCTCCAATTGTTTCAGCGAGCTAGCAAAACATTCCACCAGCCAGCCGTTCCCCGCGATGCCTTTCGCTTGAATGTCGGGCGGATAAAGCCTAATTAGAATTATTCCAAACTAGCTGCCCGAAACGGGCACGGAGATGGCCATGTTCATCCAGACCGAGTCGACGCCAAACCCGGCGACGCTGAAATTCCTGCCCGGCAAGGAAGTGCTGCAAGAAGGCACCGCCGATTTCCGTGATGCCGACAGCGCCGCGACGGCTTCGCCGCTGGCCGGCCGTCTGTTCGAGATCCCCGGCGTCACCGGCGTCTTCTTCGGCTATGATTTCATCACCGTGACCAAGGACGGTCCCGACTGGCAGCATCTGAAGCCGGCTATCCTCGGCGCCATCATGGAGCATTTCATGTCCGGCGCCCCGGTGATGGCCAAGGCCGGCCCCGCCGCCGAGACCAGCCAGACCGGCGAATTCTACGACAAGGCCGACGAGGAGCTGGTCGTCACCATCAAGGAGCTGCTCGACACGCGGGTGCGCCCGGCGGTGGCCCAGGATGGCGGCGACATTACCTTCCGCGGCTTCGAGAACGGCACCGTATTCCTGCACATGAAGGGCGCCTGCGCCGGTTGCCCGTCCTCGACGGCGACGCTGAAGCACGGCATCCAGAACCTGCTCCGGCACTTTGTGCCGGAAGTGCAGCACGTCGAACAGGTCTCCTGACGCGCCGTTCCATCGTCAACGTCGATAGACAACAAAAAACCGGGCCAAAGTGCCCGGTTTTCTGTTTGCGACGTCTGTGTGTTGCCTAGACGGTCCGCGTATAAAGCTCTTCTTGTTTGACCATGATCTTGTCCGAAAACCGGGTCCCGCTTTTCGGGATCATGGTCTTACAGCACAATGACCTTGGCGCCGACCGAGGTGCGGTCGTAGAGGTCGATAATGTCCTGGTTCATCAGCCGGATGCAGCCCGACGACATCGCCTTGCCGATCGAATTCCATTCCGGGCTGCCATGCAGGCGGTAGCCCATGTCGCCGCCCTTGTTGAACAGGTACATGGCGCGCGCGCCGAGCGGGTTCTTCAACCCCGGCTCCATGCCGCCGGCAAACTTGGCCAGCTCCGGCTGCCGCCTGATCATCTGCGACGGCGGCGTCCAGGTCGGCCATTCGCGCTTTAGTGCGATACGGGCGGTGCCGTGCCATTCGAAACCTTCACGGCCGACGCCGATGCCGTAGCGCATCGCTTCGCCGTCGCCCATGACGAAATAGAGGAACTTGTTCTGCGTATCGACGATGATGGTGCCCGGCTTTTCCCTGGTGTCGTAGTCGACGATCTGCCGGCGGTATTTGAACGGCACCTTTTCGATCGGGATGCGCGGCAGATGATAGCCGGCATCGGTCACCGCGCCGTAGTTGTTGGTGAAGATCTGCGAGCCGATGGTGCTGCAACCGGCGACAGCCGTCGACAGCGCCAGGGCCGCGACGATTGCAAGTGACTTCATGCGCATGAAAAGGTCCGATGCCTGCCCAAACAACAGCGGCTCGAGTCGGCCGCTTTTTTCATCTTCATTCATGCTGGCATTTGCTTTGCTTGCCAAGCGGGCGATGCCTATATCCTTGGGCTTGCGTGCTGGTAAACCTGCGACTATGGCATTTCGGCAACAGCCCCCGCAGGATTATGCTGCAAAATCAATGGGCCAAGAACAAGAACCCCGAGACGGGGAATCACCATGAATGTCGGTGACGCTGGCTGGCGCTCTGGCCGGCCAGCCAAGGCCATCCGTTACTACGAGGAGATCGGCCTGATCTCGCCTGAGACGCGGCCGCTGCAGGAGATAATCCTGACAAGCCTGGTTCAATAGGCCGGTTCAATAAAGAACGCCGCGAAGCACCGTCCAAGCCAGAAGCCCGAACGTGCCGATCACCACCACTGCACCAAGGACCGTGCCGATCTTTTCAGGCAGTCCATCGGGGCGACCAGGATCGTCGGCCATTCAACTATCGATCATGACGTAGGCGGCACCAAACACGGCAACGATGATTGCCCCAAGCACCGCCCATCCTCTAACGGCCGAGCGGATTTCCTCCGGTGTCGCCGATTTGCGTCCGTCATCGTCCGTCATCTAATGCTCCTCGTAAAAATCCCGTGGCCGACATTGAAAGCGCAAGCTGCCGGCGCTGCCAAGAGGGTGCAGCGGACTCTTTTGCGCAAAAGTTTAGGAGCGTGCGCCGTTCGATAGCAAGCGTTACCTAGCCTTCGACACTCCGCAAAGCACGGGCGGCCGTCATGATCCCGGTGGGCGATACCGGATCGACTTCGCCCTGCCAAGCGCGTCCATCGTCTCTTCGACACTTAACAGGACGGTGGTCTCGTACGAGCTGAGCGCGCCTCCCGCACCGATGGCGAGCATGACAGAGGCCATGGACACGTTGTCCGGCGCCTCCCATAGGTTCCAGCCATCGTACTCTCCGAAGGCATACCAGAACCCGTGCAGCTTTCCGCCGACCGACTCGATGTAGGAACGGGCAGCCTCGCGTCTGTCCTCGGGATTATCCATCAAGCGCGCCCAGGTTTCGGGCCTGTAGCTGAATCGCGTGAGATACATCGGCATGGTTCGTCTCCTCCCAGAGCTGCCCCCACCAAGACAGTTAAGCGCCCCAATCCGGGAGAACGCGAGTCGTTTCCGAGGCGTAGTACCGCTGGCTTAGTTGCGGGACCGCTAATAGACCTGTTTCAATTGCCTTTCCCAAGGGGAGTAAGGTCAATGGCCGCATATCTCATTGCCGATGTCGACATAACCGACGCCGCCGTTTTCGAGGAATACCGCCGGGACGTGCCTGCAACCGAAGCCCGCTACGGGGGAAGGTACATCGCTCGTGGCGGAGCCACCAAAGTGCTGGAAGGCGATTGGGAGCCTCATCGCCTTGTCATCGTCGAATTTCCCGACATGGCCTCGCTCCTCGCATGGTACGACTCTCCGGAATACGGCCGCCTCAAAGCCATCCGCGAACGCTGTGCAAAGACGAGGATCATTGCTCTGGAGGGCATGATGCCGGTTAGTTAGAGGGGGTTGTCAACCAGATAATCGCCGCCCAGAAGGCGGCTATATATTTGACAAACCCGGATGACCGCTGACCAAAGCTCCGCTACAAATCAGCCGTGACGCCCGCGCCTATTAGTAGTTTCATTGGAGCCATGATCCTCAGTTTGGTTGGGGTTCTAGCCTACCGCTGGTTTGGCCCTATCGCGCTGGTTATTGTCGGAGGCATTGGTCTTCCAGCGGTGCTCGCCTGTTCCTTATACCGATTTGATTTGAAAAACCGGAAGGCGCGTGAGTGGCTTAATCCGACAGACAAGAGCTCCTAGACCAGCACTGGCCCCAGCACAAAGGCGATTATCTGGTTGGCAACCCGCCTTGGCAGCGGCGACAAAACATGATTCAAATGCGGTTGTGTTGGGGGAAAACATGATCCGCATAGCCATCGTTATAGCCATTGCCGTCAGTGCATCGGCATGCACTAGCCAGGCGAACGTTCCTTATGACACGAGTAAAAAAACCTGTAGAATCTATGTTGAGCCGGGGTCAGGCCACAAGCGTGAACTTTGTCTTCCGGACACTCCAAATAAATACTGTGTGCGTGCTTATTATATAAACACACCAGGTGGAGAAAGGGTAATGTGCGGCCCACTAACCCGCAAGGCAACCACTGCCGAGGGTCGTGCCAGACAGCTTGCAGGCAGTAAATACCCGTAGGAAAACACCCACGGTGGGCCGCTTGCGCTTCAGGGTTCTGCACCGGCGGTGTCCCGTTCTGGTTGGGTTTGTCAACCGGATAATCGCCCCAAAAACCGGGTTCAAACCGTGAACAAAATCTGACATGGTGCGGCCATGCCTATCATCTCACCTCTACCCCTCAACCCCCTTCTCGACGGTCGCCAGTCGGAGCGTGCCATGCTGGTCAGGCGTGGCGTGCAGCGGCTGCTCAAGCAGATGGGCGCGCATGTCTTGCCCGAACTGTCGCTGGCCACCGGGCGCCGCGCCGATCTCGTAGCGCTGACCCGCCAGGGCGATATCTGGATCATCGAGATCAAATCCTCGATCGAGGATTTCAGGGTCGACCGCAAATGGCCGGACTACCGGCTGCATTCCGACCGCTTCTTCTTCGCCACCCATCCCGGCGTGCCCGCGGAGATCTTTCCGGAAGAGTGCGGCTTCATTCTCTCCGACGGCTATGGTGCCGAGGTCCTGCGCGATGCGCCCGAGCACCGGATGGCGGCGGCGACGCGCAAGGCGCTGATGCTGAGGATCGCGCGCGCCGGTGCCGCGCGGTTGCTGGCGGCGGAGCTTGCCGGGGTGTCGGTGCCGGCGCTGGAGGGTGAGAGTGAGTAGGGGGTTTCCCTCTCCGTAGTCATGGAGGCTTGCGCTGCCCCGGCTGCCGCCACCTTGCATAAGAGACGATGTATGACTGCGGTGTTCCGCAAGGAACGCCAACAGCCGGCTGTAGCCTTCGTCTTCCCAGTGCAGGTCGAGATTGGAAATGAAACCCGGCACGAAGACGAGATCGAGCGATCCCTGGCCGACCACCTGATAGGCGATCCGCACGTCGCCGCTGAGCGCGTAGCGAGTTTCGATCGGCCTCACGAGGTTTGTCCGCCCGACCCGACGATTTCTTATCGCCGGATCATAGCAGAGCCGCGAGACTTGCGGCAGATGAAACCTTAGAGGGTGTGAATGTAGGCCCGCGGCGCCTACTTCTGTGACGCAGCCGTAGTCTCGGTGCTCGCTCCGCCGACGCTAAAACCTGCGCCCTCCGGCGCGCCCGGCCGCTTGATGTGTGGGGCGGCCGCGACGACAAGCTCGTTGAAGCCTTCGCCGCCGCTGTCGAGCATCTCGAACAATTGCCGGCGCATCCTCGGCTCCCAGAACTTGTTGATGTGCTCGGCGACGCCGGCAATGCCTTGCTCGCGCGGCTTGGAGTGGAAAAAGGCAGCGATCTGGTTGGCCATGCGAACCAGCTTTTCGCTGGTGCTCATGAGGTGGCCTTCGTCATGCGACATGCTTGGCAACTCCGGAAACCACGCGGTCAGGATGGGTGAAAATATCGAAATCATCGCCGCGCACCAGCGCCACCAGCGTCATGCCGGCGTCGTCTGCGGTGCGGATGGCAAGTGCCGTCGGCGCCGAGACGGCGATGATGAAGGCAGCACCGATCGCCGCGGTCTTCTGCACCATCTCGACCGAAACGCGCGACGTCACGACGACGGCCCCCGACCTGCCGTCGATACCGGCTTTGGCCAGCGCGCCGGCCAGCTTGTCCAGCGCATTATGACGGCCGACATCCTCGCGCGCCATGACGATGCCCTTGCCGGGGAGGTAAAAACCGGCGGCGTGGACCGCGCCGGTCTCGGCGTGCAGCGGCTGCACCTTCGA
Organism: Mesorhizobium sp. M0960; assembly: GCF_040319055.1. Classification (NCBI taxonomy): domain Bacteria; kingdom Pseudomonadati; phylum Pseudomonadota; class Alphaproteobacteria; order Hyphomicrobiales; family Phyllobacteriaceae; genus Mesorhizobium; species Mesorhizobium sp. M0960. The sequence goes on from NZ_JAMYNN010000006.1 coordinate 112,212, forward strand.
CAAAAGCTTGACCGAGCGGACGATGTCATCGGCCTGAAGTGTAAGTTTCGACGCACCGACCGGATCGACCGAGCGCATCGCTTCCTCGATCGATTCGATGCCGCACAGCCCGCAGCCGACCGGGCCGGCGAGCCGTCTGCGACGCGCCTCGAAACGGGTGTTGGCCTGGTCCTTCAGCCGGATCTGGATATCGATGCCGGCGCCGTGATCCTCGACCTCGATGGCTTCGATTTCGTCTGGCGAGGCAATGATGCCTTCGGTCAGCGAGAAGCCGAGCGCGAAATCCTCGAAATCGGCCGGGCTTGCCATCATCACCGCATGCGTGGTGCCGGCAAAGGAGAATGCTACCGGCGTCTCTTCCGGCACCATGCGGTTGGCGGCCGCGGTGCCGCCGGCGCGGCGCGCGAGGCGGCTGATCTGGGTGACAGCACGACGTTTGGGCATCACGCGGCACCCCCCTCTGGCCTACCGGCCATCTCCCCCTCAAGGGGGGAGATTGGCAGTTCAGACGTAAGGCACCCTTCGACGCTGGTGATTGGCGAAAGCCGAGATGACATCCAATCTCCTCCCTTGAGGGGGAGATGGCCGGTAGGCCAGAGGGGGGTGCTCCGGCACGACGCCAAAACGCTACTCCGCTGCTTGCAGCGAGGCGATGCGGCGGCTTTGCTTTGCCTGCTCGTCATAGTCGCGCTGCCATTCCGACGGGCCGTTGGATGCACCCACCTGCACCGCGGTCACCTTGTATTCCGGGCAGTTGGTCGCCCAGTCGGAGAAGTCGGTGGTGATGACGTTGGCCTGGGTGTCGGGATGGTGGAAGGTCGTATAGACGACGCCCGGCGACACCCGGTCGGTGATCAGCGCGCGCAGCGTCGTCTCGCCCGAGCGGCTGGTCAGCCGCACCCAGTCGCCATCGCGCAGGCCGCGATTTTCGGCATCATGCGGATGGATCTCCAGCCGATCCTCGCTGTGCCACACGACGTTGTCGGTGCGCCTGGTCTGCGCGCCGACATTATACTGCGACAGGATGCGGCCGGTGGTCAGCAGCAGCGGGAAGCGCGGCCCGGTCCTCTCGTCGGTCGCGACATATTCGGTGCGGATGAACTTGCCCTTGCCGCGCACGAAGCCGCCAATATGCATGATCGGCGTGCCTTCCGGCGACTTCTCGTTGCAGGGCCACTGCACCGAGCCCACCCGGTCGAGAAGGTCGAAGGAAACGCCGGAGAAGCTCGGCGTCGTCTTGGCGATCTCGTCCATGATCTCGGAGGGATGCGTGTAGTTCCAGCCGAGGCCGAGCGCCTTGGCGAGCTCCTGCGTCGTCTCCCAGTCGGCATAGCCGCATTTCGGCTCCATCACCTTGCGCACCATGTTGATGCGGCGCTCGGCATTGGTGAAGGTGCCGTCCTTCTCGAGGAAGGTCGAGCCGGGCAGGAACACATGCGCGTAGTTGGCCGTCTCGTTGAGGAAGAGGTCGTGCACGACGACACATTCCATCGCGGCGAGACCCGCGGCGACATGCTTGGTGTCGGGGTCCGACTGCAGGATGTCCTCGCCCTGTACATAGAGCCCCTTGAACGAGCCGTCGACGGCCGCGTCCAGCATATTGGGGATGCGCAGGCCGGGCTCGTCGTCGAGCTTGACACCCCACAGGCTCTCATAGATGGCGCGCACCGCGTCGCCCGAAATGTGGCGGTAGCCGGGAAGTTCGTGCGGGAACGAACCCATGTCGCAGGAGCCCTGCACATTGTTCTGGCCGCGCAGCGGATTCACGCCGACGCCCGGCCGGCCGATATTGCCGGTCGCCATGGCGAGGTTGGCAATGGCGATGACGGTGGTCGAGCCCTGGCTGTGCTCGGTCACGCCGAGGCCGTAATAGATCGCGCCGTTGCCGCCGCGCGCATAGAGCCGCGCCGCGCCGCGTATGTCGTCGGGATCGACATTGGCGAGCTGACCGACGACCTCCGGGCTGTTTTCCGGCAGTGCCACGAACGATGCCCAGTCCTGGAACTCGTCCCAGTCGCAGCGCTCGCGGATGAACGCCTCGTCGAACAGGCCTTCGGTGACGATGACATGGGCAAGTGCGGTCAGCATGGCGACGTTGGTGCCCGGCTTCAGCGGCAGATGGAACTGCGCTTCGACATGGGCCGAGCGCACGATATCGGTGCGGCGCGGATCGAGCACGATCAGCTTGGCGCCCTGGCGCATGCGCTTTTTCATACGCGAGGCGAACACCGGATGCGCATCGGTCGGATTGGCGCCGATCAGCAGGATGACGTCCGTCTGCTCGATCGAATCGAAATCCTGCGTGCCGGCGGAGGTACCGAAGGTCTGGCCCAGGCCATAGCCGGTCGGCGAATGGCAGACGCGGGCGCAGGTATCGACATTGTTGTTGCGGAAGCCCTGCCGGACCAGCTTCTGGACGAGGTAGGTCTCCTCGTTGGTGCAGCGCGACGAGGTGATGCCGCCGATCGACGTGCGGCCGTACTGGTACTGGATGCGGCGGAATTCATTCGCCGTATGGGTGAGCGCCTCTTCCCACGACACTTCGCGCCACGGATCGCTGACCCGCTCGCGGATCATCGGCTTCAGGATACGGTCCTTGTGTGTCGCATAGCCATAGGCGAAGCGGCCCTTGACGCAGGAGTGGCCGTGGTTGGCCTTGCCTGCCTTGTAGGGCATCATGCGAATGACCTCGTCGCCCTTGACCTCGGCCTTGAATGAGCAGCCGACGCCGCAATAGGCGCAGGTGGTGACGGTCGAGCGCTCGGGCAGGCCTTTCGCAAGCACGGTTTTCTCCCTCAGCGCATCGGTCGGGCAGGCCTGCACGCAGGCCCCGCACGACACGCATTCGGAATCGACGAACGCCTCGTGCATGCCGGCCGAGACCCTGGATTCGAAGCCGCGGCCCTCGATGGTCAGCGCGAACGTGCCTTGCACCTCTTCGCAGGCGCGCACGCAGCGCGAGCAGACGATGCATTGCGCCGGATCATAGGTGAAATAGGGGTTCGATTCATCGCGGGCGATGTAGTCGATGGTCAGCGAGCCATGGCCGGGCGCCACGCCGTTTTCTTGCTCGACGTGGTTGCGGCCGTCCACGCCATAGCGGTTCTCGGTCAGGCCGACCGTCCTGACGACCTTGTCGAACTCGCTGGCGCCGGTGCCGGCCGTCTCGCCCCACGCAGCCGGATGGTCAGAGACATAGAGCTCCATCACGCCGCGACGAATGGCGTTCAGCCGGTCGCTCTGGGTATGCACGACCATGCCTTCGCCAACCGGCGTCGTGCACGAGGCCGGCGTGCCGCCGCGCCCGTCGATCTCGACGAGGCAGACCCGGCAGGAGCCGAACGAGTCCAGCATGTCGGTGGCGCAGAGTTTCGGGATTTCAACGCCCGCTTCCATCGAAGCGCGCATGATCGAGGTACCCGCCGGCACCGTCACCGGCTTGCCATCGACGGTCAGCGTCACCTGCTGTTCCGCTTCGGAGGCGGGTGTGCCGTAGTCGATTTCCTGGACCAGCGATTTGATGTCGAATGCCGCGTTCATGCCTGTCCGCTCCTATTCCGCTGCTTCGGCGACCGGCGTCGGCCGAAAGTCGTCCGGGAAATGGTTGAGTGCACTCATCACCGGATATGGGGTGAAGCCGCCGAGAGCGCAAAGCGAGCCGAACTTCATCGTGTTGCAAAGGTCGGTGACCAGCGCGATCTGCTTTTCCGGTTCGATGTTCTCAGCGAGCCGGTCCAGCACCTCGACGCCGCGCGTCGAGCCGATGCGGCAGGGCGTGCACTTGCCGCAGCTCTCGATGGCGCAGAATTCCATGGCGAAGCGCGCCTGCTTCAGCATGTCGGCGCTGTCGTCGAAAACGACGATGCCGGCGTGGCCGATCAGCCCGTCCTTGGCCGCGAACGCCTCGTAGTCGAACGGCGTGTCGAACAGGGCGCGCGGGAAATAGGCGCCGAGTGGGCCACCGACCTGCACCGCTTTGACTGGGCGACCCGTTGCCGTGCCGCCACCGATATCGTCGACGATCTCGCCCAGAGTCATGCCGAACGCCGCCTCGTAGAGACCAGCATATTTGACGTTGCCGGCGATCTGGATCGGGATGGTGCCGCGCGAACGGCCCATGCCGAAATCCTTGTAGAAGGCGGCACCCTTGTCCATGATCACCGGTACCGAGGCCAGCGAAATGACGTTGTTGATCACCGTCGGCTTGCCGAACAGGCCCTTATGCGCCGGCAGCGGCGGCTTGGCCCGCACCTGTCCGCGCTTGCCTTCGAGGCTGTCGAGCAGGGCGGTCTCCTCGCCGCAGACATAGGCGCCGGCGCCGACGCGCACTTCCATGTCGAATGAATTGGGTGACCCGAGCACATTGACGCCGAGCACGCCGGCCCTGCGGGCGATCTCGACGGCCTTCTGCATCACCGCCACCGCATGCGGATATTCCGAGCGGATATAGATGAAGCCCTTGGTCGCGCCGGTGGCGATGCCGGCGATCGCCATGCCTTCGATCAGCACGAAGGGGTCGCCTTCCATGATCATGCGGTCGGCGAACGTACCGGAATCGCCTTCATCGGCATTGCAGACGATGTATTTGCGGTCGGCCGACGTATCGAGGACCGTCTTCCATTTGATGCCGGTCGGGAAGCCGGCGCCGCCACGACCGCGCAGCCCGGACTCGGTCACCTGCTTGACGATGTCGGCCGGTGTCATCGCCACCGCATTCTGCAGGCCGTTCAGCCCGCCATGCGCCTTGTAGTGATCGAGCGACAGCGGATCGGTGACGCCGCAACGTGCAAAGGTCAGCCGCGTCTGTTTGGCCAGGAACGGGGTCTTGTCCGGTGCGCCCAGCCAGCGCTTGTGATGGCCGCCGGTGAGGAAGCCGCAGTCGAACAGGCTTTTGACGTCGGATGGCTTGACCGGCCCATAGGCGACGCGGCCATTGGCCGTCGCCACTTCGACCATCGGCTCGAGGAAATAGGCGCCGCGCGAGCCGTTGCGCACGATCTTGGCCTCGATGCCGCGCTCGGCCAACTCCGCCCGAACCGCCTTGGCGACCTTTTCCGCACCCAGCGCCAGCGCGCCGGAATCGCCGGGAATATAGATGCGCGGGATCATGAGCGCACCTCGGCAACGATCTCATTGAGCTTTTCGTCGTCGAGCCGCCCGATCACCTCGCCGTCCAGCATCGCCGATGGCGAGCAAGCGCAAAGGCCAAGGCAATAGACCGGCTCCAGCGTCACCGAACCGTCGCGGGTTGTCTCGTGGAAACCGATGCCCAGCATTGATTTGAGCTTGGCGGCAATCGCATCCGAGCCCATCGACTGGCAGGCTTCCGCCTGGCAAAGCTTCAGCACATGGCGGCCGGCGGGCTGGCTGCGGTAATCGTGATAGAAGGTGACGACGCCATGCACCTCGGCCCTGGAGATGTTCAGCGCCTCGGCAATGACCGGCAGCGCGTCCCGCGGCACATAGCCGAACTCTTCCTGTATGCCGTGCAGGATCGGCAACAGCGGGCCTTCGAGGCCTTTCAGCTCGTGGATGATCGCCGCCGTGCGCGATGCGATCTCGGTACTTGCAGGCTGCATCGTCATGCAGCGCCCTCCCTGGTCGTGGCGGTCTTCCGCTAAGTGCTTAGGAAATCAGAGGAAACCCGCTAAATCAATAAAGCCGATCCGTTGCTCGATAGAAATTTTCTATCGATCTCGATCACCAGCATTATCTAGCCTAGCGGCGGGCGCGGAAATCGTCCGCCAGCGCCATTGCCTCGTCCAACAGCGCCGAGACCAGCGGCGTGTGCGGTTCGCGCGGCGCCGCCACCAGCCCGACGGTGTGGCTGGCATCCGGCTCGACGATCGGGATAGCCCGGATCGGCTCGGAAAAGCCGAACGTTTCCGCAAGGTTAAGCGGCATGATGGACGACCATTTGCCGGTGCGGATATGCGAGAACAGCACGATCATCGAGTTGGATTCCAGTGTCGGCCGCACCTGCACGCCGGCTTCGGCCAGATGCTGGTCGATGATGCGGCGGTTCTGCATGTCCGGCGTCAGCAGGCAGAGCGGCAGCTGGGAGAGTTCCGCCCATGTCACTTTGTCGCGGTCGAAATAGGGGTTCCCGACAGCGGTGATCAACTGGTAGCGCTCGTCGTAGAGCGGCACGCTGGTGACGCGTCCGAGCGGCTCGTTGTCGAGATAGGTGATGCCGGCGTCGATGTCGAAATTGCCGAGCAGCGACAGCACCTCGATCGATGTCCGCGACAGCACCGAGAAGGTGACGCCGGGATGCTTTGCCCGAAACGGCGTCGTCAATCGCGCCACCATGGCGAGGGCCGTCGGGATCGCGGCGATGCGGATGCGTCCTGACAGGCCGTGGCGTGCCGCCCGCATCTCCTCGCGCATGGTCCTGCTATCGCCGACGATGCGGCGCGCCCACACCAGCACCTGCTTGCCTTCCGGCGTCAGCCCCTGGAAGCGCGAGCCGCGCAGCACCAGCATCACGCCGAGCTGGCCCTCCAGCTGCTTGATGCCGGCCGAAAGCGTCGGTTGGGTGACGCCGCACACCTCCGCCGCGCGGCCGAAATGTTCTTCCCTGGCGAGTGCTATGAAGAATTCCAGCTTGTCGATCATGCCGTCGGGAGCCTGTCACGGACGCTATGTCCGATCTTAGCGCGCAAGGTCGGGGAAATCGCCTTCGGCCGCAAGCCGCCTGTGCAAATCGCCCGCATCCACATCTTTCAGCCGGCTTACTGTTTCCCGCGATGGAACGCGGCGCTATGTGGATGGGACGGGGTCGTGGACTGGACACGACGGGAGACGAAACATGCTGGGCTGGTTCCGCAAGCTTTTGCCGCGCGAAGATCGCTTCTTCGACCTGTTCGAGCGGCATTCCCGCACTGTGGTCGGCGGCGCTGAGGCACTGCAGCAGCTTTTGCAGGGCAACGACATCGACCGCTGGTGTCAGACGATCATCGATCTCGAGGACGAAGCCGATCAGATCACCGCGGAAGTTCTGCTGGCCGTGCGCCGCTCCTTCATCACGCCCTTCGATCGCGGCGACATCAAGGACCTGATCCAGTCGATGGATGATGCCATCGACATGATGCACAAGACCGTCAAGACGGTAAGGTTGTTCGAAAAGAAGGAATTCGACCCGCTGATGCAGGAAATGGGGGCCGTCATCGTCGAGGCCGCCAAGTTGGTGGCCGAGGCGATCCCACTGCTCGGCAAGGTCGGGGCGCATACGGTGCGCCTCAACGCCATCGCCGAGGAGGTCATGCGCGCCGAAGGCCGGGCCGACGACCTGCACGAACAGGGCCTGAAGGACCTGTTCAAGCGGCACGGCCGCAGCGATCCGATGGCCTATCTGATCGGCAGCGAGATCTACGGCCAGCTGGAAAAGGTGGTCGACCGCTTCGAGGACGTCGCCAACGAAATCAGCGGCATCGTCATCGAGAACGTATAGTGGAAGCCGCGATAGCCTTTCCGGTGCTGGTCGGCCTTGTCGCCGTCGCACTGTTCTTCGATTTCCTCAACGGCCTGCACGATGCCGCCAACTCCATCGCGACAATCGTCTCCACCCGCGTGCTGAGGCCGCATTATGCGGTGTTCTGGGCGGCTTTCTTCAATTTCATCGCCTTCATGTTCTTCGGTCTTCACGTGGCGGAGACGCTGGGAACCGGCATCATCGACGCCAGCATCGTCACGCCGGCAGTGATCTTCGCAGCACTTGTCGGCGCCATCGTCTGGAATATCGTCACCTGGCTCGTCGGTATCCCGTCCAGCAGCTCGCACGCGCTGATCGGCGGTTTGGTCGGCGCCGGCGTTGCCAAGGCCGGCACCGGCGCCATCGTCTGGGCCGGATTGGGCAAGACGACGGCGGCCATCGTGCTGTCGCCGGCGGCAGGCTTTCTGCTGGCGCTCGTCTTGATCCTCGCGGTCTCCTGGCTGTTCGTGCGGCAGACGCCGTTCGCCGTCGACAGCACCTTCCGCGTCATGCAGTTCTTTTCCGCCTCGCTCTATTCGCTCGGCCATGGCGGCAACGACGCGCAGAAGACCATGGGCATCATCGCCGTGCTGCTTTATTCGCAAGGCATGCTCGGCGCGAATTTTTACGTGCCGCTGTGGGTCGTCATCACCTGTCAGTCGGCGCTGGCGCTGGGCACGTTGCTCGGCGGCTGGCGCATCGTCCACACAATGGGATCGAAGATCACCCGGCTGAACCCGATGCAGGGTTTCTGCGCCGAGACCGGCGGTGCGATCACCCTGTTCGCCGCCACCTGGCTCGGTATTCCGGTATCGACCACACACACGATCACCGGCGCCATCATTGGCGTCGGCGCCGCACGCCGCGTCTCAGCCGTTCGCTGGGGCATTGCCGGCAACATCGTGGTTGCCTGGATTATCACCCTGCCGGCAACCGCGGTGATTGCGGCCCTCACCTACCTCGCGGTCGGCCTGGCAAGGTGAGAGCACCGCAGCACTGCGCGGCGGCGGTGCGTGAACGCCGTATCTACCTGTCCACAAGGTTCAGGATGTTGCCGTCCGGATCCTTGAACCATGCGACCTTCATGCCCTGACCGACATGAACGTCACCCTCCAGCGTCAGGCCGGGCATGTCGTAATGCTCGAAGGCCACGCCCTTCGATTTCAACGCCTCAACGATTTTGCCGAGCTCGTCGCCGACCGTCCAGGTCACAGCCGTCGCCTTGTTGGTCCCAGCGAAATTCGAACGGTACACGTTGATGCTGGTATCGCCGCTTTTATAGACGATCAGTTCGCCACCTTCATTGTGCACCTCTTTCAGGCCGAGCGTCCCTTCGTAGAAAGCCCTGGCCTTGGCCAAGTCCTTCACTGCGAGATTGGCCGTTGCGTTGCTGTTTGCGAGCATGATCGTCTCCTTCCCTTGATGTCGTGCTCATGCTGCTCCTTCGGATAGGTCGTAGCGGATGGTTGGCGACCGTCGATCAGGCAAATCTGACAGCGTCGGTCCGTTTTCCGGGGCACACCAGGCCGGCTGTTGCTCCACGACTTGGTTCTCTCCGGAAACTGCACTATCTCAGGCGCGAGCTTGCATAAGGAAGATCTGATGTCCGTCACCAAGGAAATCGTCATCGAACGCCTGAAGACGATCAACGGGCCGGATTTCACCGGCAATATCGTCGACCTCGGCATGGTTTCCGAGATTTTCATTGCCGATGCCAAGGTGTTCTTCTCGATCACCGTTCCCGCCGCCCGTGCCCAGGAGATGGAGCCGCTGCGTGCGGCCGCCGAGCGTGTCGTCAAGGCGATCCCCGGTGTCGCCGGCGCCGTGGTCGCGCTGACGGCGGAAAAGAAGGGCGGCGGCATGGAGGCGCCGGTTCCGCAAAGACCGGCTCAGAGGCCCGCTCCGCCGGCCGCACCTGCTCGTCCCGCGCCGCAGGCGCCCGCCTCGCACAGCCATGGCAAGCGCGGCGTACCAGGCATCGACGCCATCATCGCTGTTGCTTCCGGCAAGGGCGGCGTCGGCAAGTCGACCACCGCCGTCAATATCGCCCTTGGCCTGGCCGCCAACGGGTTGCGGGTCGGCGTGCTCGATGCCGATATTTATGGCCCGTCCATGCCACGTCTGCTCAACATTCATGGCCGGCCGCAGACCGTCGACGGCAAGATCCTGAAGCCGATGCAGAACTATGGCCTCAAGGTCATGTCGATGGGCTTCCTCGTCGATGAGGAGACGCCGATGATCTGGCGCGGGCCGATGGTGATGTCGGCATTGACGCAAATGCTGCGCGAGGTCGAATGGGGACCGCTCGACGTGCTCGTCGTCGACATGCCGCCCGGCACCGGCGACGCCCAGCTGACCATGGCCCAACAGGTGCCGCTGGCCGGCGCCGTCATCGTCTCGACGCCACAGGACCTGGCCCTGATCGATGCGCGCAAAGGCCTCAACATGTTCAGAAAGGTCGACGTGCCGCTTTTGGGCATCGTCGAAAACATGAGCTATTTTCTCGCCCCCGATACGGGGAAACGCTACGACATCTTCGGCCATGGCGGCGCGCGCCGTGAGGCAGAGCGCCTCGGCGTCACCTTCCTTGGCGAAGTGCCGCTCGAGATGGGCATCCGCGAAAGCTCCGATGCCGGCACGCCGGTGGTGGTCTCCAAGCCCGATAGCGCCGAGGCGAAAATCTATCGCGACATCGCCGCCAAGGTCTGGCACCGCGTCAATGAAGAGCGCGGCGCGGCCGAGGCTGCAGTGCCGAGCATCGTGTTCGAGTGATGCGGATATCCCTCCCCTTTGAGCGGAGGGTGGCCCGAAGGACCGGGCGGGGTCCGCGGCGACACGCTCCAACTTTTCCGGGATAGCGGACTGACAAACCACGATCCCGTCTAGCGCGGAGGCAGATGTGTGTCTATCGCACCAAAGTGCGGATTCGGATGGCGCGTGCCCCTTGCCTGCTCCCGCGCGTTGTCATATCGATTTGTCATACAAATACGGAGACCACGATGGCAGGCGCCCCCACCAGCAAGAAAAAATTTCGCTCGCAAGAGTGGTTCGACAATCCCGACAATCCGGGCATGACAGCACTTTATCTGGAGCGCTACCTGAATTACGGGCTGACGCGGGCCGAACTGATGTCCGGCAAGCCGCTGATCGGCATCGCCCAGACCGGCTCGGACCTGTCGCCCTGCAACCGCCATCACATCGAACTGGCCAAGCGCGTGCGCGAGGGCATCGTCTCGATGGGCGGCATTCCTTTCGAGTTTCCTTGCCACCCGATCCAGGAAACCGGCAAGCGGCCGACAGCTGCGCTCGACCGCAACCTTGCCTATCTCAGCCTGGTCGAGGTGCTCTACGGCTATCCGCTCGACGGCGTGGTGCTCACCATCGGCTGCGACAAGACGACGCCGGCCATGCTGATGGCCGCGGCTACCGTCAACATTCCGGCTATCGCGCTTTCGGTCGGCCCGATGCTCAACGGCTGGCACAAGGGCAAGCGCACCGGCTCCGGCACCATCGTCTGGGAATCGCGCCAGCGCCTGTCGGCCGGCGAGATCGGCTATGACGAGTTCATGGACATCGTCGCCTCCTCGGCGCCGTCGACCGGCTATTGCAACACGATGGGCACCGCTACCACGATGAATTCGCTGGCCGAGGCGCTCGGCATGCAATTGCCGGGCTCGGCCGCAATCCCCGCCCCCTATCGCGAACGCGGCCAGATCGCCTATGAGACTGGAAAGCGCATCGTCGACATGGTGCATGAGGATCTGAAGCCCTCCGACATCATGACCCGCAAGGCCTTCGAGAACGCCATCGTCGTCAATTCGGCGATCGGCGGGTCGACCAATGCGCCGATCCACCTCAACGCCATCGCCCGCCACCTCGGCGTGCCGCTCGACAACAACGATTGGCAGAAGGTTGGCCTCAACATTCCGCTCATCGTCAATCTGCAGCCGACCGGCGAATATCTCGGCGAGGACTATCACCATGCCGGCGGCGTGCCGGCTGTGATCGCCGAACTGATGAAGGGCGGCATGCTGCCCTATCCGGAAGCCATGACCGCTAACGGCAAGACCATCGGCGACAATTGCGGCGGCGCCGTGAACGAGAACCTCGACGTCATCCGCACCGTTGCCGAGCCGCTGAAAGCCAATGCCGGCTTCATCAACCTCAAGGGCAATCTGTTCGATTCGGCGATCATGAAGACCAGCGGCATCTCGCCTGAATTCCGCGAACGCTATCTGTCGAACCCGAAGGACCCGGAAGCGTTCGAGGGCAACGCCATGGTCTTCGACGGCCCCGAGGATTATCACGCCCGTATCGACGACCCGGCACAGGGCATCGACGAGCACACCATCCTGTTCATGCGCGGCGCCGGCCCGATCGGCTATCCCGGCGGCGCCGAAGTCGTCAACATGCAGCCGCCTGCCTATCTGATCAAAAAGGGCATCCACGCGCTGGCCTGTATCGGCGACGGGCGTCAGTCAGGCACGTCGGGCTCGCCGTCGATCCTCAACGCCTCGCCGGAAGCCGCCATCGGCGGCGGCTTGGCGCTGCTGAAGACCGGCGATCGCGTCCGCATCGACCTGCGCAAGGGTACCGCCGACATCCTCGTCAGCGACGACGAGATCACGCGGCGCCGCGCCGAGCTGCAGAACAATGGCGGCTATCATTATCCGAAGCACCAGACGCCGTGGCAGGAAATCCAGCGCGGCATGGTCGACCAGTTTTCCGAAGGCATGGTGCTGAAGCCGGCGGTGAAGTACCAGGATGTGGCTCATACAAGCGGCGTGCCGAGGGACAATCACTGACCAGGGTCCGTCGCACGAGCCGTCAGGTCGCCAGCGTTACGGTCACCTCATTTCTCCCCGTTAACAGCCCGCTAACGGGGAGAAATGCCCGCCACAGAGTTGGACGCGGTCATTTGTCAAAAGCGATTGCTCCCGCGAGAACGGGAATGCTTGACAAGCGGGCGTGACAAATCCACGATCATCGTAAGGGGTGCATCGCGACGACCCCGTGAGGCGTCAGCCCAACGTTCGCGTCCAAGCTTCTCTTTCAAGGAGGTGGACGCCATGCCGTCAACAACCGCTATCACTGTATCGCAACTGTCTCGTCTGATTGGGCTGCCGGGTGCGCCCGCAATCATCGATGTCCGCATCAATGATGACTACAACGCCGATCCGCGCCTGTTGCCGGGCTCAATCCGGTGTGACTTCAAGACTGTCGCCACCTGGGCTGGCGAATTCACTGGCCAGCAAGTGACGGTGGTCTGCCAACAGGGAAAAAAGCTCTCGCAAGGCGTGGCCGCATGGCTGCGGCACGAGGGCATTGCCGCCGAATCGCTCGAAGGCGGGTTTGAGGCATGGCGCGATGCCAAGGGGCTTTTGGTTCACACCGGCAAGATACCGCCCGCCGATGCCAAGGGCCGCACCGTTTGGGTGACGCGTACGCGCCCGAAGGTCGACCGCATCGCCTGCCCCTGGCTGATTCGGCGCTTCATCGATCCTCACGCGGTCTTTCTCTTCGTCGAGCCGGCCGAAGTGGCGGCGGTCGCCGATCGCTTTCAGGCCGTGCCTTTCGACATCGAGAACGTGTTCTGGAGCCACCGCGGCGAACGCTGCACCTTCGACACCATGATCGAGGAGTTCGGACTAAAATCCGAAGCGCTCGATCGTCTCGCCACGATCATACGCGCCGCCGATACTGCGAGCCTCGATCTTGTCCCACAGGCGGCCGGGTTCCTGGCCGCCTCGCTTGGCCTGTCGCGGATGTTTCGCGACGACCTGGAACAGCTCGAGGCCGGCATGCTGCTCTACGATGCGTTCTTCCGCTGGTGCCGCGATGCCACCGAGGAGACGCATAACTGGCCGGCCGCCGGTACGGGCAATCTCGGCGCGGGCAAACCTTCGTGAGCGCCGTCCTTTCGAAAAAGCCGCCGGAGATCCAAGAGCCGGTTGTGCCGAGCTTCCGGCAGGCCGTGAAAGTCTGGGCGAAAATCGGCGTGCTCAGCTTTGGCGGCCCGGCCGGGCAGATCGCACTCATGCACAAGGAATTGGTCGAGGAACGGCGCTGGATCGGCGAACAGCGTTTCCTGCATGCGTTGAACTACTGCATGCTGCTGCCTGGCCCCGAGGCCCAGCAACTTGCCATCTATATCGGCTGGTTGCTGCACAAAACGGTCGGCGGCCTTGTTGCCGGCATTCTCTTCGTCGTGCCGGGCGCGCTTGTCATGCTCGTCCTGAGCAGCCTCTATGCGCTCTATGGCGATGTACCACTCGTCGCGGCGCTGTTTTTCGGGGTGAAGGCGACCGTGCTCGCCATTGTCATCGAGGCGGTGATCCGGATCGGCAGACGCGCGCTGAAAAACCCCGTCATGGTGTCGATCGCACTCGCCGCCTTCATCGCCATCTACGCGTTGAACGTGCCGTTTCCGCTGATCGTCCTGCTTGCCGGCCTGGCAGGCTGGATCGGCAACCGTAGTGCGCCGGCATTTTTTTCCGGCGCTTCGCATGGCAAGGGCGATGTTCCCGAGATCAAGGGCGCGGTCGATCTGATGTTCGAGCGCGGTGAACTGACCCACGTCAGGCCGACGCGATGGCACGCGCCGCGCATCTTGGCGATCTGGCTGCCGATCTGGCTCGGGCCTGTTCTGCTGGTCTGGGCTGTCACCGGCTCGGCCAGCGTCTGGACGCAAATCGGTGGCTTCTTCAGTGTCATGGCGGTCGTTACCTTCGGCGGCGCCTACGCGGCCCTTGCCTATGTGGCGCAGGCAGCGGTCGAGTACTTCGGCTGGCTGGCACCCGGTGAAATGGTCGACGGCCTCGGACTTGCCGAAACCACGCCGGGCCCGCTCATCCTGGTCTTGCAGTTCGTCGGCTTCGTCGCCGCCTTCCGCCAGTCGGGCTCGCTGGCGCCGCTGCTTGCCGGGTTGTTTGGCGGGCTGTTCACGCTGTGGGCGACGTTTACCCCATGTTTCCTGTGGATATTCCTTGGCGCGCCTTACATCGAAGCGCTGCGCGGCAACAAGGCGCTGTCGGCGGCGCTCGGCGCAATCACCGCCGCCGTCGTCGGCGTCATCATGAATCTCGCTCTATGGTTCGGCTTGCACGTCATCTTCGGCGAAGTGCGCAATGTCGGGCTTGGAATGGACGTGCCGGTGCTTTCATCGATAGACTGGCGCGCGGCGCTGCTTTCCTGTGCCTCGATGATCGCCATTCTGAAGCTGAAAATCGGCATGCTGCCGACGCTTGCCGGATCGGCGCTGGCCGGCGTCTTGTTGCTGGCGGCGAGCGGCTAACGCTCAGCCGCCCATTCTGCCGCGCGGCAGCTTGATCATATCGCCGAAACGGGCGCGCAATTTGTCGTCGACGGGCTTCGGCACATGGCGCGGGAAGCGTTCGGCAAGCACGCGTTTCTTCTCGATGATCGCCCGCTGCAAGATGTCGGGCCTGCCTTTCTCATTCCATTCCTTCGGCGAAAAGCGGTCGCCGACGGCCGGATAGAAATATTCGGTCTGCATCAGCCGCAGCGTCTGCTCGTTGCCGAGATAATGGCCCGGGCCCTTCAGGCAGACATCGGCGATGGTGTCGATGGACAGCGACTCGTCCGTCACCTCGATGCCGCGCACGCAGCGCAGGCAGTGGCCGAGCATGTCGTTGTCGATGATCAGGCTCTCAAGGCAAAAGCCGAGCAGCGAGGCGTGCATGCCGGCCGATTCGTAAACCAGGTTGAGGCCGGCAAGACCGGCCATCACGTCGGTTATGCCCTTTTCGTAGCCTGACTGAATGTCAGGCAGTTTCGAATCCGTCATGCCGGCGGCCGAACCGCCCGGCAGGTCGTAAAATTGTGCCATCTGCGCGCAGGCCGCGGTCAGCACCGCCTGCTCGGCCGAACCGCCCGACATGGCGCCGGTCCGGAGGTCCGAGACGAACGGCCAGGTGCCGAAGATTGCCGGGTGGCCCGGCTTGATGGCGTTGACATAGATTAGGCCGACCAGCACTTCGGCGACCGCCTGCACCACGGCACCGGCAATCGCCGCCGGTGCCGTCGCACCTGCCTGGCCTGCCGACAGCAGCAGGATCGGAATGCCGCCCTCGACACAGGCTTCGAGCACGCCGCAGGCGTCCTCGGCAAACTTCATCGGCGGCACGACGAAACAGTTCGAATTGGAGACGAAAGGCCGCGCGCGAAAATTCTCTTCGCCGCCGGCGATGGCATAGAGCATGTCGAGCGCCGGCTTGACGTTCTCACGCACGGTAAACGAGGTGCCGACATGCTTCGACGTGCCCATGACACAGGCGTAGAGCGTGTTGAAATCCATATCGAGCGGGTCGGGGATGTCGCGTGGCACCATCGGCCGCTGGAAGAAATGGATGTTGTCGAGCCCCTCGACCAGACGCGCCGCATCGTAAATGTCCTGCAGCAGCGACTCGCGATACTCACGCTTTTCGACATCGACAAGATGCACCGCAGCACCAGCCGTGCCGTAATGCACACGCTTGCCCTGGATCACCATGTCGTGCTTCGGATCCTGGCCGTGCAGGGTGAAATGCCGCGCCGCTTTCTTGATCGTTTCGACCACCAGACCGCGAGGAAAGCGCAGGCGGCCGTCCTCGCCAAGCGTTGCGCCGGCCTTGGTCAGTACCTCAATGCAAGAGGGGATGGCGTTGGCGAAACCGACCGTCTCCAAAAGGGTAAGCACGGCCTCGTGGATACGTTCGCAATCATTGCCGCTGAGCGGGCTGTAGCTTCCGCCTTCGAGGCCGGCGCGCACCGGCTTGACGTCGTCGGCGAGCGGTGCCGCCCGCATGGCGCGGCGCGCCTCGCGCCCGCCGGACCGCCGCGAACGCTGGTCTGCGGACACGTCCTGCTTCTCATGGGCCATTGGCATGAAGGCACTCCAACTTTAGCTGCGGAGCGGGCGCGGCGGTTGGTCCACCATCGGCCTGCTTCGTCCCCTTTATACAGCGACTATGCCGCCGGCATTGGCACAGCCTATGTGCCAGCCGGTCCCGTCGCATATGCCAAGGAGCTAAAGAACCGGAGCCGCACTACATGCGCCAGGCTCCGGTCGGGGAAGGGAGATCAGGCCGCTGCCGGCCTGCGTCCAGCTGCCGTCGCCAGTTCGCGGATGCCGGGTTCGATGTGCTGCAACGCGATCGAGGAAATGCCCAAGCGCATGAAACGCGATGGCTTTTCGGTGCGGTCGAAGAAGCGGTCGCCAGGCTCGATGATGACGCTGCGCGAGGCCGCGGCCTCCGCCAGCCCGCGCGAATCGGTGCCGCGCGGTCCCTCGAGCCAGAGCGACGTGCCGCCGGCCGAATCGGTCGAGCGCCACTCCGGCAGGAAGGCGGAAATCGCATGGACCAGACGCTTGCGCCTCTCGTCGAAGGCGCTCGACAGCCGCCGCACCAGCGCCTCGTGATGGCCGAGCGACAGGAACAATGCGACGGCGCGCTGGTTGTTTGCCGGCGGGTGGCGCAGCATGAAGCGGCGCAGCGCCCGAAGCTCGGAGATCAGCCCGGCCGAGGCGACGATGTAGCCGAGCCTGAGGCCGGGAGCCAGCGTCTTCGACATCGAGCCGACATAGACGACGCGGCCGGACCGATCGAGGCTCTTCAGCGCCTGCTGCGGCGCCTCGTCCAGGAGCTGGCTGTCATATCCGTCCTCGATGATGATCTGGTTGTAGCGGTTGGCGCGCGCCAAAAGATCCTGCCGCCGCTCTGCCGACAGCGGCACCATGGTCGGGCAATGGTGGCTGGGCGTGACGAAGACGAAGCCGGAATCATTGGGAATGGCCGAGGTTACGATGCCGGAGTGGTCGACCGGAACCGGCTGGATGTCGGCGCCGGCCAGCCGGAAGATCGAACGTGCATCGGGATAGCCCGGGTCCTCCATCGCCACCTTCGAGCCCTTGGTCATCAACAGCGTCGCCAGCATGTAAAGCGCGTTCTGCGCGCCCAGCGTCACGATGATCTCGTCCGGATTGGCGAAGATGCCGCGCCGCGGCAACAGCCGTGCCTGGATCTGCTCGATCAGGAGGGGATCGTCGCGGTCGACCATGTCGGACGCCCAGTTGCGGATTTCGAGCACCGCCAGCGCCATGCGGTTGCACTCGCGCCATTCGGCGGTCGGGAACAGCGCCGGGTCGAACTGGCCATAGACGAAGGGGTAGGACGATTTGATCCAGTTGTCGTGCTTGGCCGGCGGTGGCATGTCGCTCGCCGCGATCTGCCGGCGGGCCTTCCAGTCGATCTCGTTGGCTTGGTCGGGCGCCTTCTGGTGCGGTTTGGCCGGCGTCGCCAGCACTTCGGGATTGACGAAGTGGCCGCGGCGCTCGCGCGCCACCAGGAAGCCCTGGTCGACCAGCTGCTGGAAGGCCAGCACCACGGTGCCACGCGCTACGCCGAGTTTTTCGGCGAGAATCCGGCAGGACGGAAGCGGCATGGAAGCCGCGATCTGCCGGTCGAGGATGGCGGCGACGATCGCCTGACGGATCTGCGCCTGCAGGGTCTGACCGGATTCCGCCGAAATCCGGAACAGGCCGGACCATATGGCCGTGTCGTTTCTCTGTGGCATGGGAGATGTTCCTCGATGGCCAGCTTTTTTCACTTGGCTGGACCAGTCGAATGTACCGGTGGCACAAGGTGTTGCGCCAATCAATTTTTCTGATCGCTGGGATTTATGCCAGTGATCCTTTGCGCCGGCCCACGCTGCTCTGCGGCATCGCTGCGCATTGAAACGGATGGAATTCGACCCGATAGTTTGCCGCGACGACACGCGCCGGAAACATCCGGCCTGATAAGATGCATCTCAAGAGACCGGAGCGAAGCAGTGGATCAATCGTCCTTTCAAAAGCAGCTCGACTTGTTGCGCGATCATCGTGCGGCCAAATCGGGCTCGATGCGCGAGGCTTTCGCTGCCGATCCGCAGCGCTTCGAGAAATTCTCCGCCAGCGACGGCGACCTGCTGCTCGACTGGTCGAAATGCGCGGTCGATGCGCGGACGATGGAGTTGCTGGAGAACCTAGCTGAGGCCGCCGACCTCGAAGGCCGGCGCGACGCGATGTTTGCTGGCAAGAAGATCAACGTCACCGAAGGCCGCGCCGTGCTGCATACCGCGCTGCGTAACCTTACCGGCAAAGGCATCGTGCTCGACGAGGGCCAGGACGTGAAGGCGGAAGTCCTCGGCGTACTCGACGCGATGGGCGCCTTCGCCGACGCGGTGCGTTCCGGTAAGGCGGCCGGCGCGACCGGCAAGAAGATCACCGACATCGTCAACATCGGCATCGGCGGCTCCGATCTCGGCCCGGCCATGGCGACCTTGGCGCTGGCGCCCTATCATGACGGGCCGCGCGCGCATTACGTGTCCAATATCGACGGTGCCCATATCCACGACACGTTGAAGGGTCTTTCCGCCGAAACCACCCTGTTCATCATCGCCTCCAAGACCTTCACCACGGTTGAGACGATGACCAATGCCGAGACGGCACGCAGATGGGTCGAGAAGGCGCTCGGCAAGGAAGCGGTCGGCAAGCATTTCGCCGCCGTCTCGACGGCGCTCGACCTGGTCGCCAAATTCGGCATCGCAGCCGACCGCGTCTTCGGCTTCTGGGACTGGGTCGGCGGCCGCTATTCCGTCTGGGGTGCGATCGGCCTGCCGGTGATGATCGCCATTGGCCCGAAGGATTTTCGCGCCTTTCTCGACGGCGCCCATGAGATGGACGAGCATTTCCGCACCGCGCCGCTGGCGAAGAACCTGCCGGCGCTGATGGGGCTGATCGGCTGGTGGCATCGCGTGATCTGCAAATATCCGGCTCGCGCCGTCATCCCCTACGATCAGCGTCTGTCCAGGCTGCCGGCCTATCTGCAGCAGCTCGACATGGAATCGAACGGCAAGAGCGTCACCCTGGATGGCGGCGCTGTAACGACGCCGACCGGCCCGCTGGTCTGGGGCGAGCCCGGCACCAACGGCCAGCACGCCTTCTTCCAGCTTCTGCATCAGGGCACCGATTTCATTCCGGTCGAATTCCTCGCCGCTGCCGTCGGCCACGAGCCGGAACTGAAGCATCACCACGACCTTCTGCTTGCCAATTGCCTGGCGCAGTCGGAAGCCTTCATGAAGGGCCGCACGCTGGAGGAAGCCCGCGCGCAGATGCTGGCGAAAGGCATGAAGCCCGCCGATGTCGACAGGATTGCTCCGCACCGCGTCTTCTCCGGCGACCGCCCCTCAGTGACGATCCTTTACAGGAAGCTCGACCCACATACATTCGGACGGCTGATTGCGCTTTACGAACATCGCGTCTTCGTCGAAGGCACGCTGTTCAACATCAACTCCTTCGACCAGTGGGGCGTCGAGCTCGGCAAGGAACTGGCGACCGGGCTGCTGCCCGTCGTTGAAGGCAAGGAGAATGCCGCAAAGCGGGATGCCTCGACTGCCGGACTGGTGGAATACATTCACCGCTTGCGCGGCCCGGAGTGAAAAGCTTGGCGGACATCAAGGGAATATTGTTCGACAAGGACGGCACGCTCGTGGATTTCAACGCGACATGGCTGGGCATCGCCGACTTCATGGCGATGGATGCGGCCGAAGGCGATCGCTGGAAGGCAGACAGGCTGCTTGCGGCGGCGGGCTTCGACTTCGCCACAAGGCGCTTCAAGCCGGATTCTATCTTTGCCTCCGGGACCAACATGGACGTCGTCGAACTGTGGTTTCCGCGGCTGTCCGACGAGGACCAGATGCTTGCCGTCGCCCGCTTCAATGCCATCACCTCGGCGCAAGGATCGGCGATGGCCGTGGCGCTGCCGGGTGTGGTCGAGACGCTTGGGCTGCTTCACAGAAAATCCTACCGGCTTGGCGTCGCCACCAACGACTCGACCAGCGGCGCGGAAAAGACCTTGGTCACGCTGGGCGTCGCGCAGCTTTTCGAAGCCGCCTATGGTTACGACGCGGTGGCCAATCCAAAACCGGCGCCGGATACGATCCTTGCCTTTTCGGATCTGACAGGGCTCAGGCCGGCGACGATCGCAATGGTCGGCGACAATCGTCACGATCTGGAGATGGCGCGCGCCGGCGGCTGCGGCCTGGCGATCGGCGTGCTGTCCGGCACCGGCACACGTGAATCGCTGTCACAGATCGCCGACGTCATCCTGGATTCGGTGGCTGATCTGCCCGATTTTCTTGCGGCCCGGGTCAGCGAGACGGTCTAGACTCGTAGTTATCTGGTCCGAACGAGAACACGCCGCTCGGTTTCATCGCCGCATTCCTGCCCTCGCCGACATCCGGCACCTCGTATTCGGCCAGCAGGCGAAGCCGCGAGCGCGGCAGATAGGCGCGGCCCGGATCGCCGATCAGCACGGCGATGCCGGCAGCAAGGCAGCGGTCGAGGAAGGGAACGACCCGGCCGGCAAGATCGCGGGCGTAAAACAGGTCGCCGACCACCACGATGTCCACCGGTGGCGGCGGACCGCCGGTGATGTCGTCGCCAACGATCATGATAGCGACGCCGTTCGCAGTCGCATTGAGGCTGAGCGCAACCACACCATTACGATCGATCTCGGCCGCGACGACCGCGCTGGCTCCGGCTTTCGCCGCAGCGATGCCGACGAGGCCCGAGCCGGCGCCGAGGTCGAGCACGCGACGCCCGGCCACGGTCTCCGGCCGGTCGATTATGTAGCGGGCAAGCACCGCGCCGCCGGCCCAGACATAGGCCCAGTACGGTGGCTCCGGTTCAGGTTCGTCTTCTTCGGTCCCATGTTGGTTCCATTCGAGAAGCCGCCTGAGGCCGCTTCCCGGATGGGCGGTGTAAAGCCGGATTTCGGGAAGCGCGGGCACGGGGGCGATCCGCATGTGCGCCCGGATGAACTCTGCCGGGTCTGGCCGCGAACCTATATCCACGGCGTTAGAGCCGACGATGCAATCGCTCAAGCTGCGCCTAGCCCCGCAACGCTCGTCGCAGGATCTTGCCGACCGGTGTCTTCGGCAGTTCGGTGCGGAACTCGATATATCTGGGGCGCTTGTAGCCGGTCAGGTTCTCGCGGCAATAAGCCGTCAGCATCTCGGCGGTCAGTGCCGGGTCCTTTTTGACGACGAACAGCTTTGGCACTTCACCCGAATGCTCGTCCGGCACGCCGATCGCCGCCACCTCGAGTACGCCCGGATGCTGCGCCACCACCTCCTCGAGTTCGTTCGGGTAGACGTTGAAGCCGGAAACCAGGATCATGTCCTTCTTGCGGTCGACGATCTTGGTGTAGCCGCGCTCGTCCATGAAGCCCATGTCGCCCGATTTGAAGAAGCCGTCCTCGGTCATCACCTTGGCGGTCTCGTCCGGCCGGTTCCAGTAGCCGGCCATCACCTGCGGTCCGCGGATGCAGATTTCGCCGACCTCGCCGAGCGGCAAATTGTTGCCATCGTCGTCGCGGATGGCGATCTCGGTCGAGGGCAGCGGCAGCCCGATCGTGCCGGTGTAGACTCCGTCGCTGAATTTGTTGGCGGTCGCCCCCGGCGAGGTTTCGGAGAGTCCGTAGGCCTCGCTGATCGGGCAGCCGGTCAGCGCCTTCCAGCGCTCTGCGATGCCCTTCTGCACTGCCATGCCGCCACCCAGCGTCAGGATCAGCGGCTTGAAGTCGAGCCTGCGAAAATCCTCATTATTGAGCAGCGCATTGAACAGCGTGTTGAGGCCAGGAAAGATGTGGATCGGGTATTTCTGCAGCTCCTTGACGAAGCCGGGAATGTCGCGCGGATTGGGGATGAGCACGTTCTGCGCGCCCTGCTGCATTCCCATCATCGCGTTCACTGTGAGCGCAAAGATATGATAGAGGGGCAGCGCGCAGAGGAAGTTCATATGCGCCGGTTTCGGCTTGACCGTGTAGGCGTCTTCGACCCAGAGCGCGTTCTGCGCGACGTTCGCCAAGACATTGCTGTGCAAAAGCATCGCGCCCTTGGAGATGCCGGTCGTACCGCCCGTATATTGCAGGAAGGCGATGTCGCCGGCCACGACCTCGGCGGATTTGAAGGTCACGCCGGCGCCGGCCTTCAATGCGGCGTTGAATTTGACATGGCCGGGCAGCGACCATGCCGGCACCATCTTCTTGACGCGGCGCACGACGAAGTTGACGATCGTTCCCTTGAGCCCGCCGAGCATGTCGCCCATCGTGGCGACCACGACATGCTTGACCGCGGTCCTGGCGATCACCGCCTGCAAGGTGCAGGCGAAATTTTCGAGGATGACAATGGCTTGAGCGCCGGAATCCTTGAGCTGGTGCTCAAGCTCGCGCGGCGTGTAGAGCGGATTGATGTTCACCACGACATAGCCGGCGCGAAGCACCGCCATCATCGCCACCGGATATTGCAGCACGTTCGGCATCATCAGCGCGACACGTGCACCCTTCTGCAACCCCTTTGATTGCAGATAGGCGCCAAACGCAGCCGACTGTCGCTCGAGATCGGCATAGGTGATCGATTTGCCCATGCAGACGAAGGCCGGCCGGTTCGCAAACTGCTTGCAGGCGGCGACGAGAAAGTCACCGATCGAGCTGGAGGGCAGGGCGCCGATCTCGGCCGGCACGATCTTTGGGTAACTCTGGAGCCACGGTTTTTCAGGCAGGCCGGCGGTCAGCGAGGTGATCGCCTTCGGCAATCTTCTGGCTGAAGCTGCCGCCTGTTTGGGCGCTGGCACTGCCTTCGCCGCCGGCTTGACGGTGGGGTACTTTGCGGCAGGCGCCGCCTTGCCGGCTGCCGGCTTGGCAGTCTTTCCAGCCGTGATCTTCGTCGCCGGCTTCGCACTTGCCTTCGCGGTAGTCTTCGGCTTGGCGGCGGCCGCTTTTGGCTTGACCGCTTTCGATATTGCCTCGGCCTTTGCTTTCGCCGCGGTTGTTGTCTTTGCCGGTTTCGCCACCTGTCGCTCCCTCAATCATTCTTATTGTTCGGCACGCTTGAGTGCCACCGCCGCCCCTGACAAACAAAGGTATCCCACGCTTGCCGCAATGTCCGGAGCCTGGGGAATCCACCACGCTGTCCATCTATCTATGTATTGCCACTAGCAGCGGCCGTGCAAGCCTCGCCCACCTGGCAGTGCGGCAAGACTTGCCATCAAAGCTCTCGGCCGCGACCGGTTTTCGGACGCGCATCTCTTGAACCGAACGGCTCGATTCCCCGAATTGGCGGCATCGCCGATCAACAAAAAATTGAAGTCGCTAATAATGTCGTGATCTGCGGATTTGGCTCGTTTTTTCCACAATTCGCCGCATGCCGGATTTTTTTTCTGCTTCCCGTGGGTTAGGCAAACAAGCAGTTCCAAAGCCAGAAAAACGGTGCTTATATGCGGCCTTCGCGAGCCTGATAGAGGGGCTTGGAAGAACATCAGGGAGTGCTCAATGAAAAAGAAACTGACTTTTGCAGCCGCGTTGCTGGCTGCAAGCGTCCTCGGCGGCATGGCCAATGCAAAACAACTGGTCTATTGCTCGGAGGCATCGCCGGCCGGCTTCGACCCGTCGCCATGGAGCGGCGGCAACGACTTCGACGCTTCGTCGCGCACCATCTATTCGCGCCTGGTCGAGTTCGAGCATGGCAAGACCACCATCTCGCCCGGCCTGGCGGAGAGCTGGACGGTTTCCGACGACGGTCTCGAATACACCTTCAAGCTTCGCCCGGGTGTGAAATTCCAGACGACGGATTATTTCACGCCCACGCGCGACCTCAACGCCGACGACGTGATCTTTTCCTTCGAACGCCAGTGGAAGAAAGAAAGCCCATGGTACAGCTACCTGGAAGGCACCGGCTGGGAGTATTTCACCGGCATGGGCTTCCCCGATCTGCTGAAGGAAATCGTCAAGGTCGACGATCTGACGGTGAAGTTCGTGCTGAACAAGCCTGAAGTCGCCTTCCTGCCGGACCTCGGCATGGATTTCGCTTCGATCGTTTCCAAGGAATATGCCGACCAGCTCGACAAGGCCGGCACCAGGCAGCAGTTCACCCAGAAGCCGGTCGGCACTGGTCCGTTCCAATTTGTCGACTATCAGGTCGATGCGGTCGTACGCTATGCGGCATGGGACGGCTACTTTGGCGGCCGCCAGAAGATCGACGATCTGATCTTCGCCATCACGCCCGATCCGGCCGTGCGCGCGCAGAAGCTGAAGGCAGGCGAGTGCGATATCATGTCATACCCGGCGCCGGCCGACATTGCCGGGCTGCAGGGTGACGCGAACCTGAAAGTCGACGAGCAGGAAGGCCTGAACATCGGCTATCTCGCCTACAACACGACGCTGCCGCCCTTCGACAAAGTCGAGGTCCGCAAGGCCCTCAACATGGCGGTAAACAAGAAGGCGATCATCGACGCGGTCTATCAGGGCGCCGGCGCGCCGGCCATCAACCCGATCCCGCCGACCATGTGGTCCTATAACAAGGACATCAAGGACGATCCCTACGATCCGGAGGCGGCCAAGAAGATGCTGGCCGATGCAGGCGTCAAGGATCTGTCGATGAAGATCTGGGCTATGCCGGTCAGCCGCCCCTACAACCCGAACGCCCAGCGCGTCGCCGAGTTGATCCAGGCCGACTATGCCGCCGTCGGCGTCAAGGCGGAGATCGTCAGCTACGAATGGACGGAGTATCGCCAGCGCGGCAAAGCTAAGGATCGCGACGGCGCCTTCCAACTGGGCTGGACCGGGGACAATGGCGATCCGGACAACTTCTTTTTCCTGCTCGGTTGCGATGCCATCGGCCAGTCCAATTATGCGATCTGGTGCAACCAGGAATTCGAAGCCCTGCTGAAAAAAGGCAAGGCGACGACGGACGTCGCCGAGCGCACCAAGATCTACGAGGAAGCTCAGGTGGTGTTCAAGCGTGAGGCTCCGTGGCTGACCATCGCCCACTCCAAGGTCTTCATGCCGATGAACAAGAAGGTGTCGGGCTTCGTTATGGACCCGCTCGGCATTCATCGGTTTGACGGCGTCGACGTCACCGAATAAGTCCTGAGAAATTGAACGGCGGCGCTGGACTTCCTGCGCCGCCGTTCTATGAAGCAAGATGCTCCGTTATCTCCTCCACAAGCTCGCTTTGATCATCCCGACCGTGTTCGGCATATCGCTGGCGGCGTTCGCTTTCGTCCGGCTTCTGCCCGGCGATCCCATTCTGGCCCTGGCCGGCGAGCGCGGCGTCAGCCCCGAACGCTACGCCCAGCTCATCGAGCAGTTTGGCTACAACCGGCCTTATGTCATCCAGTACCTGGAATATATCGGCAGGGTCCTGACCGGCGATTTCGGCATATCGATTGCCACCAAGCGGCCAGTGCTCGGCGAATTCCAGGCGCTGTTTCCAGCCACGCTGGAACTGGCGACGGTGGCGTTGATCATCGCCGTCCTGCTCGGCATTCCTGCCGGTATCTTCGCGGCGGTCAAGCGCGGCTCGTGGTTCGACCAGGCGACGATGGGTGTCGCGCTGACCGGCTATTCGATGCCGATCTTCTGGTGGGGGTTGCTGCTCATCATCTTCTTCTCCGGTTATCTCGGCTGGACGCCGGTTTCCGGCCGCATCGGCCTGCAGTATTTCTTCAGGCCGACGACCGGGTTCATGCTCATCGACAGCCTGATCTCCGGCAGGAGCGGCGCTTTCAAATCCGCCGTCAGCCATTTGATCCTGCCGTCCATCGTGCTGGCGACGATCCCGCTTGCCGTCATAGCGCGCCAGACTCGCTCGGCGATGCTCGAGGTGCTGGGCGAGGACTATGTCCGCACCGCGCGCGCCAAGGGCCTGGCGCCGCGCCGTGTCATCGGGCTGCACGCTTTTCGCAACGCGCTGATTCCGGTGGTCACCACCATCGGACTGCAGGTCGGCACGTTGATGGCGGGCGCCATTCTTACCGAAACCATTTTTTCCTGGCCCGGCATCGGCAAATGGATGATCGACGCCATCGGCAAGCGCGACTATGTCGTCGTTCAGAGCGGATTGCTGATCATCGCGCTGATCGTCATGGCGGTGAACCTGATCGTCGACGTGCTCTACGCCGTCATCAATCCGCGCATCCGGGTGCAGTGAGATGACCGACGAATCCGCCGCCGAAGCCACCGCTGCCTCCATCCCGACAGGCGGCAGGCAACGCGCCTTCGCCGAGTTCTGGCACTACTTCTCGATGAACACCGGCGCGGTCATCGGCCTTGTCGTGTTTTCGGCGTTGGTGCTGGTGGCGGTCTTTGCGCCGTTCGTCGCGCCGCATTCGCCCGACGAGCAGTTTCGCGATGCGCTGCTGGCGCCCCCTGCCTGGCAGCAAGGTGGCAAATCGATGTTCCTGCTCGGCACCGATGCGGTCGGCCGCGACATGCTTTCGCGGTTGATTTTCGGGGCGCGTTTCTCGCTGTTCATCGGCCTGGTGGTGGTCGTCTTCTCGCTCACCAGCGGCATCGTGCTTGGCGTGCTCGCCGGCTATTTCCGCGGCTGGGTCGACACGCTGATCATGCGCATCATGGATATTATCCTGGCCTTCCCGTCGCTGCTTCTGGCGCTGGTGCTGGTGGCGATCCTCGGCCCCGGGCTGTTCAACGCCATGCTGGCGATCGCGCTGGTGCTGCAGCCGCATTTTGCGCGTCTCACCCGCGCCGCCGTGATGGCCGAAAAGAACCGCGAATATGTCATCTCCGCCAAGGTGGCTGGTGCCGGTCATCTTCGCTTGATGGTGAGGACGATCTTGCCGAACTGCCTGGCACCGCTGATCGTGCAGGCCACCCTGTCCTTCTCCAACGCCATTCTCGAGGCTGCGGCGCTCGGCTTCCTCGGTGTCGGTGCGCAGCCGCCGACGCCGGAATGGGGCACGATGCTCGCCTCGGCGCGCGAGTTCATCCTGCGCGCGCCTTGGGTAGTGACCTTCCCCGGCCTTGCCATTCTGATCACTGTGCTTGCCATCAATCTGATCGGCGACGGCCTGCGCGATGCCTTCGATCCCAAGCTGAAGAGGTCATAATCCAATGCCTCTTCTCGAGATCAAGAACCTGACCGTTTCCTTCGACACCGCCGCTGGACCATTCATGGCGGTACAAGGCATCGACCTGTCGGTCGAACCGCGCGAGGTGTTGGCGATCGTCGGCGAATCCGGTTCCGGAAAATCAGTGGCAATGCTGGCAGTGATGGGGCTTTTGCCCAACACGGCGACGGTGAGGGCGGACCGCATGGCCTTCGACGGCATCGACCTGCTTAAGCTCGGCCCGTCCGAGCGGCGCAAGATTGTCGGCAAGGACATCTCGATGATCTTCCAGGAGCCGGTCGCCAGCCTCAACCCGTGCTTTACCGTCGGCTTCCAGATTGAGGAGGTGCTGCGCTTTCACATGGGCATGGACCGCGCCCAGCGCCGGGCACGCGCCATCGAACTGATGAAGTTGGTCGGCATCGCCGACCCTGAGGAACGGCTGGGCTCCTTCCCGCACCAGATGTCGGGCGGCCAGTGCCAGCGCGTCATGATCGCCATCGCCATCGCCTGCAATCCCAAGCTTTTGATCGCCGACGAGCCAACCACGGCCCTCGACGTCACCATCCAGAAGCAGATCCTCGATCTGCTGGTCGGCCTGCAGGCCAAATACGGCATGGGCCTGATCATGATCACCCACAATATGGGGGTGGTTGCCGAGACCGCCGACCGTGTCATCGTCCAATACAAGGGCCGCAAGATGGAAGAGGCCGACGTGCTGTCGCTGTTCGAATCCCCCAAGAGCAATTACACGCGCGCGCTTCTGTCGGCGCTGCCGGAAAACGCCGTCGGCGACCGGTTGCCTACTGTTTCCGACATGCTGTTCGAGCCGGCCCCATCTGTAGTCGCAGCCCGATCCGCGGGAGGAACCGCCACATGAGCGTGACGGTAGTCGAAGGCAAGAACATCGTGCGCGACTATCATGTCGGCGGCGGGCTTTTCCGCCCCTCCCGTACGGTTCACGCGGTCAAGGGTGTTTCGTTCAGCGTCGACAAGGGCAAGACGCTGGCCATCGTCGGTGAGAGCGGCTGCGGCAAGTCAACGCTCGCCCGCATCATCACTCTGATCGACCCGGCGACCTCCGGCGAGCTTTTCATCGACGGCAAGAAGGTAGACATCGCGAGGGACGGCCTGTCGAAGGAAATGCGCCGCAAGGTGCAGATTGTCTTCCAGAACCCCTATGGTTCGCTCAATCCACGCCAGAAGATCGGCGACGTGCTTGGCGAACCGCTGCTCATCAACACCGACAGCACGGCCGGCGAGCGGCGCGATCTCGCCATGAAGATGCTGAAAAAGGTCGGTCTCGGCCCCGAGCACTACAATCGCTACCCGCATATGTTTTCGGGCGGCCAGCGCCAGCGCATCGCCATTGCCCGCGCGCTGATGCTCAACCCCAGCCTCCTGGTGCTGGACGAGCCGGTCTCGGCACTTGATCTTTCGGTGCAGGCGCAGGTTCTGAATCTGCTCGCCGACCTGCAGGATGAGTTTCAACTGACCTATGTTTTCATCAGCCACGACCTGTCGGTGGTGCGCTATATCGCCGACGATGTGATGGTGATGTATTTCGGCGAAGCGGTCGAATACGGCTCGCGCGACGAGGTCTTCGCCGACCCCAAGCACAGCTATACCAGGACGCTGTTCGCGGCGACGCCGCGTGCCGACGTCGCCAGCATCAAGGCAAGATTGGCGAAAAAGAAGGCCGCCTGATCCGGCGAGGTTTGCCGGCCGGCTACCGCTTCTCGATCCCCGGAATGCCGGAGATCTGCTCGGCGAGAAAGTCGACCAGCAGCCGCACCCGGGCAATGCCCGCACGCTCCGGAACGATCAGCATGCTCAGCGGGACGGGAGGCGGAAAATAGCCCGGCAGGATAATTTCCAGCCGGCCGGCCGCCAGAAGATCGTCGACAAGCCAGTGGTGGGCGGGTGCGATACCGCGTCCGGCGACAAGGGCTTTGCGCGCAGCAAGCCCATG
Organism: Mesorhizobium sp. M0960; assembly: GCF_040319055.1. Classification (NCBI taxonomy): domain Bacteria; kingdom Pseudomonadati; phylum Pseudomonadota; class Alphaproteobacteria; order Hyphomicrobiales; family Phyllobacteriaceae; genus Mesorhizobium; species Mesorhizobium sp. M0960. The sequence continues at coordinate 141,606 of NZ_JAMYNN010000006.1, forward strand.
GTCGACCCGAAATCGGCCGCCAAAGGGCACCGCAAAGCGCTCGCCGCCCGGCCCCTGCAGGGCGAGCGTGTCGCTTCCCGCGATGTTCGACATCCGAATGCCTTCATGGCCAGGCAGATCCTGCGGGACAGCCGGTCTGCCCCGGGCCGCCAGATAGGCCGGCGCCGCCACCAGCAGACGCCGGGACTGACCGAGCGCCCGCAGCTTCATCGAGCTGTCGGTGAGCGGACCGAGGCGAAGCGCGATGTCGACGCCCTCCCGCACAAGGTCGATGCGCTCGTCGGTTAGGCTGAGATCGATGCCGATGTCGGGATAACGGTCCTGAAAGGCGAAGATCAGCCGGCTGACGTGCAAGACGCCGAGCGCCGCCGTGCAGGATATCCGGATCGTGCCAGCCGATGCGCCGCGCGTGCCTCGCGCCTCATCGCCGGCCTGCTCAACGAGGCGCAGGATCTGGACGCTGTCGGCATAGTAACGGCTGCCTTCATCGGTCATCGTGACACGCCGGGTGGTCCTGCTGAGCAAGGGCACGCCGACGGCCTCCTCGAGCTCCCGCAGATGCCGCGTGACCGTCGACTGACCAACTCCGAGCTCGCGCGCCACCGCCGAGAGGCTGCCGCGCTCGGCGACGCGAACGAAGGTGCGCATGCGCTCGAGGGTGACGTCCGATTTATCCATTATTCGGCATTATCTTATACATTTCCTACATATAGTGGATTAGCCGACGGCTGGCTACCTTTGGTGTCTATCGTCCTTCTTCGGAGTAGACCCATGAAAGTCCTGCTTGTTTTTGCTCATCCTGAACCGAATTCGCTCAACGGCGCACTGCGTGACGTCGCCATCAGGGAGCTCGAGACCCAAGGCCACGAGGTGCGGGTGTCTGACCTCTATGCCGATGGCTGGAAATCCGAGGTGGACCGTGCCGACTTTCCGTCGTGGCCGCCCGAAGCACGCTTCCTGCCGGCCGGCGCCTCCAAAAAAGCTTTTGCGAGCGGCACTCTGACCGATGACGTCAAAGCGGAGATCGACAAGCTGCTATGGGCCGACACCCTGATCCTCCAGTTTCCCCTGTGGTGGTACGCCATGCCGGCGATCCTCAAGGGCTGGGTCGATCGGGTGTATGCCTACGGCTTCGCCTATGGCGTCGGCGAGCACAGCGATAAGAGGTGGGGTGACCGCTTTGGCGAGGGAACGCTCGCCGGCAAGCGCGCGATGCTAATCGTTACCACCGGCGGCTGGGAGGAGCATTATTCCGCCCGCGGCGTCAACGGCCCGATCGACGACCTGCTGTTCCCGATCAACCACGGGATTCTATACTATCCGGGCTACGACGTGCTTCCGCCGTTCGTGGTCTACAGGGTGGACCGTTTCGGGGAGGCCGATTTCGAGCCTGTCGCGGAGCGACTGCGCGAAAGGATGCGGACGCTCGAGACAATCCAGCCCATTCCTTATCGGCAGCAGAATGGCGGCGATTACCTGATCCCAAGCATGCAGTTGCGCCTCGGCTTGGAGAACCCGGGTGCGACCGCCTTCGCCCTTCACGAGGATCGCGCCGGCGCCGCCGGCCAGCCCGATCAGGACAGCCGGGCAATGATGGTGCGAAGCGCCTCGCCGAAGCGCCGGACTTCCTCGATCGTATTGTAATGCACCAGCGAGGCGCGGACGGCGCCGCTGTCCATGCTGAGGTTGAGCCGCTTCATCAGGCGCGGCGCATACATGTGGCCGTCGCGAATGCCGATCTGCATCTCGGCCATCTCCTCGACGATCCTCTGCGGCGACAGCGTGCCGATGTTGAAGCAGAAGGTCGGCACGCGCTCGCGGAGGCGTGCCTCTTCGGCCACGCCGTAGATCATCGCGCCGCAATCTTTGAGCACCGCCAGCATTTCGCGCGCCAGCACCTGCTCGTAATCGCGAATGGCATTCATACCGGCGACGATGTTGTCGCGGCGCGATCGGTTATTGGCTGGAGCGAAATTGCGGCCGATCGATTCGAGATAGCGCACCGCGGCATCCATGCCGGAGACGTTCTCGTAGATGAAGGTGCCGGCCTCGATCTTATAGGGCGGCTCGTCGGGAATGAAGTCCTCGCGGAAGGTCGGCAGACGCTTCAGCGTTTCGAAGCGGCCCCACAGGAAGCCCATATGCGGCGAGAAATTCTTGTAGCCGGAGCAGACCAGATAGTCGCAGTCCCATGCCTGCACATCGATCAGCCCGTGCGGGCCGTAATGCACGCAGTCGAGGAACACTTCGGCGCCTGCCGCATGCGCGATCCCAGCCACTGAAGCAACGTCGACGATCGAGCCGATCGAATGCGCCGTCACCGTGCAGGCCACGAGGCGGGTGCGCTCGGAGACCAGCGGGCGCAAATCGTCGACATGCAGATTGCCGTCCTCGCGCATCCGCCACCATTTGAACTTGGCGCCGGCGGGTGCCAGCGCCAGCCACGTCGCGATATTGGCATCGTGATCCATGTCGGTGATGACGATCTCGTCACGCTCCCCGTTTGGTCGCTCAGAAAGCATCTGGCCGATGCCGAGGCTGACCAGGCGGATGAACGAAGTGGCGTTCATGCCGAAACAGATCTCCGCCGGGTTGGTGGCGTTGATCAGCAAGGCCACGCTTTCGCGCGCGCCGGCGACGGCTTGATCGACGGTGACGCTGCGGCCGTAGCGGCCGCCGCGCTGCACATTATGCGCGACCAAATGGTTGGTGACCGCGTCGAGCACACTTTGCGGGATCTGCGCGCCGGCGGCATTGTCCATGAAGATGAAGTCGCCGGCCTGCTGCAAGGCGGGAAACATGGCGCGGATCGTCTCGACCGGGAAAGCTGCGGCATCGCCCGTTTTCGAAATCTGATGCTGGTTCAAGGTCGTCTCCTGCGAAGTGCGCTGACAGATTCAGCGGGTCTTTTCGGTTTGAAATCGGCGTTCAAGGAGGCTGACGAGACGGACCATCGGCCAGAGAAAGATGAGATAGACCAGCGCGGCGCCAATCAGCGGTGAGGGGTTGGCATAGAGCGATTGCGCGTTGGTCGCTTCCTTCAGCAGTTCGGGCAGCGCCACGGTGGAGGCGAGCGAGGTGTCCTTGAACATCGAAACGCAGTTGCTGGTCATCGGTGGAATGACGACGCGGATCGCCTGCGGCAGCACTACCTTGCGCAAGGTCAGCAAGAACGGCAGGCCGAGCGCCTGCGCCGCCTCGAACTGGCCGCGCGGAATGCTTTCTATGCCGGAGCGGAACACCTCGGCCGAATAGGCCGCCATGATGATGGCGAACGCCATCACCGCGGAAGTCCAAGACGACAGGCGTATGCCGAGAAACGGCAGCGCATAGTAGATCAGGATCAGCACGACCAGCACCGGCATCGCCCGGAAAATGTCGATGTAGCCGACAGCCAGCAGCCGAAGCGGCTTTGGCGCATAGAGCCGCACCAGGCTGATCGCGAGGCCGACGGGAATACCGATGCCGATGCTCATGATTCCGAGCAGCAGCGTGTTCAGGAAGCCGCGCAGCAGTGCCGGCAGGCTGGAGATCATGACGTCGGCGTTGAAGAAGGTGTCCAGCAGCGACATCGCAGCATTCCCGAAACGTTTGGCGTCCCGCGACGCTCGAGCCCGAGCCCGAAATCCGAAATCGTGCCGGCATCGAAAGCCGGCACGACATTTAAGCGCGAACTGCCGCTCAGGCCTTCGGCATAGGCATTTCCTTGACGGTCGAGGAATCGGCCGGTGCGTCGCTGCCGAACCACTTCTTGTGGATCGCGGCCAGCGTGCCATCCGTCTTCATCGCGGTCAGCGCGTCGTTCAGCTTGCCGAGCAACGGGTGGTCCTTGGTCATCATCAGGCCGTACTGCTCGCCGGTCTTGATGCGCTCTTTTACGGCGAGATCCTTCATCCTGGTGAAAGAATATTCCAGGCCCGGAATATCGCTGACCGCCGCATCGACGCGGCCGGAGCTGAGATCGAGCAGCAAATTCTGCTGCGTGTCGTAGCCCTTGACGTCACTGAACCCGTCCGCTTCCTGGTGCGCCTTGACCCAGGTTTCGCCGGTCGAGCCGGACAGCACGCCGACGATCTTGCCCTTGAGGTCGGCCTCGGCCTTGATTGGGCTGTCGGCCTTCGCGGCGATGCCCATGTCGGAATCATAGTAGGGTTGCGTGAACGACTGCGACTTCAGCCGCTCCGGCGTGATGGTGATCGACGAAATGGCGACGTCGATGCGCTTAGAGGTGGTGGCGGCGAACAGCGCCTGGAAACCGAGGTCGGCGATGTCAGTGGTCATGCCGATACGCTTTGCCGCTTCGTTGATGATGTCGACTTCGAAACCCTCGAATGTACCGCTCTCGTTCTTGTATTCAAAAGGCGGATTGGTCGGATAGGCGCCGACATTCAGCGTGCCTTCGGCATAGGCCGGGCCGCCGGCGATGCCGATGGCGGCAGCAACAAGAAGCAGGTTGCGACGGGTGAAGTTCATTTTCGTTCCCTCTGGTTGTGATCGGACGGGTTGGCCCCGCACGGTTTTGATACGCCAAGTAACCGGACTGCCGGAAAGCCCTCCCGGCACGGCAGTCGTAAGACATCGGATGCTATCCAAAGTACCGCGCTTTTCAAGGCGAAAGTTTTAAGCTTAAAAAATTGCCGCGTGTTGCCATCAGTCCGGAATAACCGCCGTGGCCTGGATCTCAACCTTGGCGCGATCCTCGACCAACGCCATCACCTGCATGGCGGCCATCGCCGGAAAATGCCGGCCGATCACCTCGCGATAGACCTCGCCGATCCCCTTGAGATTGGCCAAATATTCCGCCTTGTCGGTAAAGTACCAGGTCATCGAGGTGATATGCTGCGGCTTGGCGCCGGCCTCGGCGAGCACGGCGACAATATTGGCCAGCGTCTGCTTCACCTGGCCGACAAGATCGTCGGTCTCGAAGCGGCCCTGCCCGTTCCAGCCGACCTGCCCGCCGACGAAGACAAGCTGCCCACGCGCGGCGACGCCATTGGCGTAGCCGACGGGTTTCGCCCAGCCTTCCGGCTGCAGGATGGTGTGCATATCAAAGCCTCCCAATGCTCAAATCCGGTCGCTCAAAACTCAAAGACAATCAATTCTTCCACACAAACTCCGGTCTCAGGCCGCTCCCATCACTTGCCGTGCAATCACCACCTTCTGCACGTCCGACGCTCCCTCGTAGATGCGCAGTGCCCGGATCTCGCGATACAGTCTTTCGACGATATGGCCCCTGCGGACGCCGTCGCCGCCATGCAGCTGCACAGCCCTGTCGATCACCTCCTGCGCCTTGTCGGTGGCGAACAGCTTGGCCATCGCCGCTTCGCGGGTGACACGGGCGGTCCCCATGTCCTTGGTCCAGGCGGCGCGGTAGACCAACAAGGCGGCGGCATCGACATCCAGCGCCATCTCGGCGATGTGGCCCTGCACCATCTGCAGCTCGGCCATCGCTGCACCGAACAGCCTGCGCTCGGCCACTCTTTTGATGCTTTCGTCCAGCGCGCGCCGGGCAAAGCCGAGCGCAGCTGCCCCGACCGTCGAACGGAACACGTCGAGCACCGACATGGCGATGCGAAAACCATCACCGGGTTTGCCGATCAGCGCCGAGGCTGGAACGCGGGCATTGTCGAAAGACAGCCGGGCGAGCGGGTGCGGCGCGATCACCTCCAGCCGCTCGGCGATGGTCAGGCCCTTTGTCTCGGCCGGCACGATGAACGCCGAAAGCCCCTTGGCACCGGGCGCTTCGCCAGTACGGACAAAGACAACATAAAAGTCAGCGATACCGCCGTTGGAGATCCAGGTTTTTTCGCCGGATAGGATATAGCTATCGCCGTCACGCGTGGCCGTCATTTCCATATTGGCAACGTCCGAGCCCGAACGCGCCTCCGACAGTGCGAAAGCCGAAATCGCCTTGCCGGCCCGTGTCTTCCCCAGCCAGTGCTGCTGGTCTGGCGTGCCGAACAGGCTGAGCGCGCCGGTGCCGAGCCCTTGCATGGCGAAGGCGAAATCGGCCAGCCCGTCATGCCGGGCCAGCGTTTCGCGCGTGAGGCACAATGTGCGCACGTCGAGTGCTGCAGGGTTTTCGGTGTCGAGCGCTGTCGGTTTCAGCCAGCCATCCCGGCCGAGCTTGGCCACCAGCTCGCGGCAGGCTGCGTCGACATCGTCATGCGCGACCGGCAGGTTCTTGGCGCACCATGCCTCCAGCCGCTCTGCCAACTCGCGGTGATGGTCCTCGAAAAACGGCCAGGTGAGGAAGGAACGGTCAGGCATTTCTGCCTCCACAGTTCTCCGGCCCTGGCGCTCCACGGCGCCCCCCTCTGTCCTGCCGGACATCGCCCCCTCTAGGGGGGAGATTGGCGGCTTCGCTGCCACTGCTCTCCCGGCGATGTTGGAGATTGGCGAAAGCGGGCCTGACATCCAATCTCCCCCCTTGAGGGGGAGATGGCCGGCAGGCCAGAGGGGGGTGCTGTCTTGCCAGCGTGCCCATGGAAGCGATCATCCTCAATCCCCCTCGAACACCGGCTTCTCCTTGGCGACGAAAGCCTTGTAGGCCCGTTCGAAATCGCGGGTCTGCATGCAGATCGCCTGCGCCTGCGCTTCCGCTTCGATAGCCTGGTCGAGGCCCATCGACCACTCCTGGTTCAGCTGCGTCTTGGTCATGCCATGGGCGAAGGTTGGGCCGGAAACGATGCGCGCGGCCATGTCGAGCGCGTCGGCCTCGAGCGTTGCGGCATCGACCAGCCGATTGTAGAAGCCCCAGCGCTCGCCTTCCTCGGCGCTCATCGTGCGGCCGGTATAGAGCAGTTCGGCGGCGCGACCCTGGCCAATGATGCGCGGCAGGATCGCGCAGGCGCCCATGTCGCAGCCGGCAAGGCCGACGCGGCTGAACAGGAAAGCCGTTTTTGCCTGTGGCGTGGCGATGCGGATGTCGGAGGCCATGGCGATAATCGCGCCGGCGCCGACCGCCACGCCGTCGACCGCCGCAATAATCGGCTTGCCGCAATTCAGCATCGCCTTGACGAAATCGCCGGTCATGCGAGTGAAGGCGAGCAGCGCCTTCATGTCCAACTTGACCAGTGGGCCGATGATTTCGTGGACATCGCCGCCCGAGCAGAAATTGCCGCCATTGGGAAGGAACACCACCGCATCGACGTCGTCGGCGTAGACAAGGTCGCGAAAAGTGTCGCGCAATTCGGCATAGCTGTCGAAGGTCAGCGGGTTCTTTCGCTCCGGCCGGTCAAGCCGGATCTTTGCGATTTTGCCTTCGACCTGCCAGAGGAAATGCTTCGGCTTGCGGCCGGCTATCTTTGCCATTCCCGTCCCTCCCAATTGCTGCGGAAGGAGGTCAGCATGCCGGTCAGCCGGCGCGCCTCGTCCTCGCTCACATTGCCCAGCAATTCGCCGACCCATTTTTCATGCGCGGCGGCGATCACGCCGAAAGTCTTCGATCCCTCTTCCGTCAGCCGTACCATCGAGGTGCGGCGGTCGCCATTGCGTCGGGCTCGCATCACCAGCCCTTCCGAGACCAGCCGGTCGATGATGCCCGTGACATTGCCGTTGGACACTAGCAGGAAGCGCGACAGGTCGCTCATCAGCATGCCCTCGGGCGCCCTGTAGAGCGCGGCCATCACGTCGAAGCGTGGCAGCGTTGTGTTGAATTCTTGCCGCAAGCGTTCGCGCAGCTCGGCCTCGATGGTGCGCGAGGCGCGCAGCAAGCGTATCCACAGCCGCAGGCGGTCCTTGCCGGGTCCGGACGGGGCGGGCAGGGGACCGGCTACCATGTCTCACCTCCGGAGATCGAAATCGTTTGTCCGGTGATCGACCCGGCGGCGTCGCTACACAGATAGAGCACGGCGGCTGCAATTTCCTCTGGCTGGATGAAGCGGCCTTGCGGGTTGGTCTCGGCAAGGCTTGTCCGCGCCTGCTCGGCCGAGCGGCCGGTCGTTTCGACGATGCGCCGAACGGCGCCTTCCAGCATTTCGGTTTCGACGAAACCCGGGCACACCGCATTTACGGTCACGCCGGACTTCGCGGTCTCGACGGCGAGTGCCCGCATCAGACCGACGACGCCATGCTTGGCTGCGACATAAGCTGCAACATAGGGATAGCCTTTCAGTCCGGCGGTGGAAGCGATGAAGATGATACGGCCCGTCTTGCGCGCGGCCATGCCGGCCAGCGCCGGCTTCACCGTCAGGAACACACCGGTCAAGTTGACGTCGAGCGTGCGCTGCCAGTCTGCCAGCGAGGTCCGCTGCGCCGAGGCGCTGCCGGACATGCCGGCATTGGCAACGACGACGTCTAACGGTCCGCGTGCCGCTTCCGCGTCCTCGTAGAGCGACGCCATCGATGCCTCGTCGGTGACGTCGGCGGCAATGGCGAAGATGCGCTTGTTCTGAGCGGCGACCTCGGCAAGCGGCTCCACGCGCCGGCCACAGATGGTCACATCGATGCCTGCGCCGGCCAGCGCCAGCGCGATCGCCCGGCCGACGCCGGAGCCGCCGCCGGTGACCAGCGCATGTCGCCCTGAAATCGCTGCGGCGGAACTCATACTTTCAACCCCGCCGCCGCTTCGCGCTCGGCCAGCCGGTAGAGTTGGTCGCGGCCGGGCAGATAGGGATCCGGCCATTTGACGCCGCGATCGCCAAGCGTGACCGCCGCATGCAGCGTCCAATAGGGATCGGCAAGATGCGGCCTTGCCAGTGCGACGAGGTCGGCGCGGCCGGCCATCAGGATCGAGTTTACATGGTCCGGCTCGTAGATATTGCCGACCGCCATGGTCGCCATGCCGACTTCGTTGCGGATGCGGTCGGAAAATGGCGTCTGGAACATGCGGCCATAGACCGGTCTTGCCACGGCCGAAGTCTGGCCGGCCGACACGTCGCAGATGTCGACTCCGGCTTCATGCAGCTGCCGCGCGATCTCGACCGCATCGGCCGGCGTCACGCCCTCGATGCCGAGCCAGTCATTGGCGGAGATGCGCATCGAGATCGGCTTTTCAGCCGGCCATACGGCGCGCACCGCATGAAAGATTTCCAAGGGATAGCGCATGCGGTTTTCCAACGAGCCGCCATAGGAGTCGGTGCGCCGGTTGGTCAAGGGTGTGATGAAGGAGGACAGGAGATAACCGTGCGCGGCGTGGATTTCGAGCATGTCGAAGCCGCAGCGCGCCGCCATCTCGGCCGAAGCGACGAACTGCTCGCGCACCGTATCCATGTCGGCGCGGTTCATCGCCTTCGGCACCTGGTTCTGCGGCGACCACGGCACGGAAGATGCCGCCATGACGGGCCAATTGCCCGAGGTCAGCGGCACGTCGGTTCCCTGCCAGCCGAGCCGGGTCGATCCCTTGGCGCCGGAATGGCCGATCTGCGCACAGATTTTGGCTTCGGTTTCGGCATGAACGAACTCGACCAGCCGCTTCCAGGCGACCTCATGCTCGGGCGCATAGAAACCGGGGCAGCCTGGCGTGATGCGGCCTTCCGGGCTGACACAGGTCATCTCGATGTAGAGGAGAGCGGCGCCGCCCTTGGCCCGTTCGGCATAGTGGGCGAAATGCCAGTCGGTCGGACAGCCGTCGACCGCCTTGTACTGCGCCATCGGCGAGACGACGATACGGTTCTGCAGCGCCATGTCGCGCAGCCGGAACGGCGCAAACATCGGCGCGCGACGCAGACTGTTGCCGCCAGCACCGGCCTGACGTTGGAACCATTCCTCGGCGCCGGCCAGCCATTCGGCATCGCGCAGCCGCAAATTCTCGTGACTGATGCGCTGCGAACGCGTCAGCAGCGAATAATTGAACTGCACCGGATCGAGGCCGAGATAGCGCTCGACCTCCTCGAACCATTCGAGCGAATTGCGTGCCGCCGACTGCAGCTTCAGCACTTCGGTGCGGCGGGCGTCCTCATATTTGCTAAAGGCGGCCTCGAGGTCCGGCTCGGACTCGACATAGTCGGCCAGCGCCACCGCGCTTTCCAGCGCCAGCTTGGTGCCGGAACCGATCGAGAAATGCGCGCTCGCCGCCGCGTCGCCCATCAGCGCCAGGTTTTTGTAGGACCAGCGTTCGCACAAGACGCGCGGGAAATTGATCCAGGCCGAGCCGCGGATATGATTGGCGTTGGTCATCAGCGCGTGGCCGCCGAGATGGCGGGCAAAGATGCGCTCGCAGACGGCAATCGATTCCTGCTGAGACATCGCGCCGAAGCCGAAGCGTTGCCAGGTCTGCTCGCTGCATTCGACGATGAAGGTCGCGGTATCGCTGTCGAACTGGTAGCCATGCGCCCAGACCCAGCCATGTTCGGTTTTCTCGAAGATGAAGGTGAAGGCGTCGTCGAATTTCTGACGGGTGCCGAGCCAGACGAACTTGCATTTGCGGACATCGATATCAGGCTTGAACACGTCGACGAAGGCGCCCCGCGCTTTCGAGTTCAGCCCATCGGCGGCGACGACCAGATCGTGCGTCTCCATATATGGCTTGGGATCGGCGATGTCGGTCTCGAAGACCAGCTTGACGCCGAGTTCGCGCGCCCGCCGCTGCAGCAGCGTGAGCAGCCGCTTGCGGCCGATGCCGCAAAAGCCGTGACCGGTCGAGACCGTGCGCACGCCGTCATGGATAACGGCGATATCGTCCCAATAGGCAAAATGCTTGCGGATCCAGACGGCGCTGACCGGGTCGTTCCTGGTCAGGTTCTCCAGCGTTTCGGCCGACAGCACGACGCCCCAGCCGAACGTATCGTCGGCACGGTTGCGCTCGAACACCGTCACCTCATGCGCCGCATCCCGGAGCTTCATCGAGATGGCAAAGTAGAGGCCGGCTGGTCCGCCGCCGAGAACCGCAACTTTCATCGTGCGATCTCCTCTTCGCTTCTGTTTGTCGAGTTTACGCCTGAGGAAAATTAATTCAAGCTTGAAGTTTCAAGATTGAAACAATCCGCCCGGATAACTCGCCTTGCCGGCAGTCGGCTCCGCAGGCCAGGGACTCCCGGGCTATTTTTCCGGGTTCTTCGGACTCCACAGCACCGTTTCTGCATCCTTTTCATAGGCCATGCCATTGGGATAGCTGATCGCTTCCAACTGCAAGCCCCAAGGGGCCTGGAAGTAAAGGATGGCCTGGCCGGCGGCGGGGCCTTCGGTAACCGGCAGCGGTCCCATTCGCGTCTTGACGCCCTTGCCGTCAAGATAGGCTTTTGCGGCGGCGATGTCGTCGACATAGAAGGCGATATGGAAGCCGCCTATGTCGCTGTTGCGAGGCGTCAGGTCCTTCTGGTCCGGCGCGGTGTATTTGAACAGCTCGATGTTCGACCCGTGTCCGCAGCGGACTAGGGTGATCTCCTCGATCACCGCCTTGGGATCGACGCCCAGCAGATCCTGCATGAATGTGCCCTTGTCGTCGGCGAACGGGCCGAACGACATCGCCTTCTTGCAGCCAACCACTTCGGTGAAGAAATCGACCGCCTGCTGCATGTCGGGGACGGTGACGCCGGTGTGGTCGTGGCCACGCATGCCGGGTATGGAACTGGCGCAAGCGGTGCCGATGCTTCCCAGCACGGTGGCTGCAAGCGTCGCATATCGGATCGCATTCTTCATATCAGTCATCCTCCATAGCGGGACATTTTGCCGGGCGCACGCCCGAGGCCCGCTCTTCGGCGTGCGAATAGGATTGTGCTTCATGCCGGCGCCTTTGGGGCGGGAAGCAGCCAGGCGTCATCGATCTCGGGCAGCGGAATGGCGGCGAGGAGGTCGCGCGTGTAGGCCTGCCGCGGGTGCTCGAACAAAGTATCCGTCGCGCTGGCTTCGACGATCGCGCCTTCGCGCATGACGATCACTTGTCGGCAGAGCCTCCGGATCACCGACAGATCGTGGCTGATAAAGGCAACGGTCAGGCCCATTTCGGCGGCGAGTTTTTCCAGCAACGTCAGGATCTGCGCCTGGGTCGACACGTCGAGGCCGGAGACGATTTCGTCGGCCAGCACGAATTTCGGCGACAGCGCCAGTGCGCGGGCAATGCCGACGCGCTGGCGCTGGCCGCCCGACACTTCGTGACGGTAGCGGCCGGCAAAGCTCTGCGGCAGGCCGACGCGCTGCAGCGCCTCCGCGACGCGTGCCTTGAGATTGTCGCCAAGCCCGTTCTGCTTGAGGGGTGCTGCAATGATGCTGAAGATGGTGCGGCGCGGGTTGAGCGACGACATCGGATCCTGGAAGATCATCTGCAGATTGCGGCGCAGCGGCCGGAGCTCGGCCTCAGGCAGATGTGTGATGTCGCGGCCGTCGAACATGACGTTGCCGGCACTGGGCTCCAGCAGGCGCACCAAGGCACGGCCGAGCGTCGATTTGCCGGAGCCGGATTCGCCGACGATGCCGGTCACCGATCCCCTTGGCAGGTCGAAATCCAGGCCTTTCAGGATCTCGGCCAGCGGCGCCCGGCCGATCAGCGGTTTGCGCGTCATGTCGGGCAACGCAACCTTCAACCCGCGCACGGAAAACAGCGGCTCAACCATGCGGTCGCCTCCATGCCTGGTCGGCGGCGGCGATCTCCGCGGCCAGCCCGGCCAGCACCTTGTCGTCGACCGGCTTCAGCGAGGCGAACGGATCGGTGTAGCGCGGCGTCGCCGCCATCAGCGCCAGCGTATAAGGGTGCTGGGGTGCGGCGAACAGCGCTGCGGTATCGGCCTCTTCCACCACCTTGCCAGCATAGAGCACCGAAACTTTCTGGCTGATCTTGGCAACCACACCGAGATCGTGAGTAACGAACAGGATCGCCGTGCCGTGCTCGCGCTGTAATTGCGCGATCAGCCGCAAGATCTGTTTCTGCACGGTCACGTCGAGCGCGGTCGTCGGCTCGTCGGCGACGATCAGCCTTGGTTCGGCTGCAAACGCCGCGGCGATTAGCACGCGCTGCCGCATGCCGCCGGACAGCTCGTGCGGATAGCATTTGAGCACGCGCTCGGGGTCGCGGATCTGCACCTCGTCCAGCAATTGGCGGATGCGTGCATCGGCCTTCTCACCGCTCCAGCCGAGGATGCGCACCAGCCGGTCGGTCATTTGCGGGCCGATGCGCCGTGACGGATTGAGCGCCGTCAGCGGGTCTTGCGGGATCAGCGCCGTGCGCGCGCCGATCAGGGTGCGCCTTGCCTTGGGTGCCAGCCGGCCCAGATCCTCGCCTTCGAGCAGCATATTGCCTTCGACGATGCGCACGCTCGGTGGCAGCACGCCGAGCACGGCCTTGCCGATCATTGTCTTGCCGGCGCCGCTCTCGCCGACCAGCGCGCGGACTTCTCCGGGCTCGACGGCGAGCGACACCGAGCGCAGCACGCGCAAGCCATTAGGCAGCACCGCGCTAAGGTTGCGTATGTCCAGGCAGGGTTTCGCAGGCGCGTTCATCGCAGCACCGGATCGAAACGCGCCCTGAGGCCCTCGCCGAACTGGCTGAACGACAGCACCGTCAGGATCAGCGTGACCAGCGGGAACACCAGCACCCACCAGGCCTGATGGATCGACAGGCGGCCCTCGGCGATGATGCCGCCCCAGGTCGGGTCGTCTGTCGAGATCGACAGATTGACGAAGGACAGGATCGCCTCGACGATGACGGCAATGCCCATCTCCAGCGACAGCAGCGCCACGATCGACGGCACCACATTGGGCAGCACCTCGCGCAGCATGATGCCGATGCGGCCATAGCCGGCGATGCGGGCGTTCTCGACATAGTCCATGCGCGACTGACCCATGGTCTCGGCGCGGATCACCCGGCAGAAGCGCGTCCAGTCGATGACGGCGATGGCGATGATGACCGAGCTCAAGCCGGTGCCGAGCACGGCGACCAGAAGGATGGCAAACAGCACCGGCGGAAACGCCATCCAGACATCGACGATACGCGAGATGATGCGGTCGGCCCAGCCGCCGAAATAGCCGGCGATCAGGCCGAGCGTCGAGCCGACCAGGCAGGCGGCAAAGGCCGCCGCGAAGGCGACGATGAAGGCGATGCGCGCACCGAAGATCAGCCGTGACAACAGATCGCGACCGAGGCTGTCGGTGCCGAGCCAGTAGCCGGGCTCGGCACCGCCCAGCCAGAACGGCGGCAGGCGCTCCAGCATCAAATCCTGCGCCAGTGGGTCCTGCGGTGCGACCAGCGGCGCAAAAATTGCGGCCAACAGCGCAATCAGCAGCCAGCCGCCGGCCAGCCACAGGCGGGCGCGCGAGCCATGTCTTGAAATGCGGGCCTCATCCATGGCGCAGCCTCGGATTGAGCAACGCGTACATCATGTCGACGGCAAGGTTGATCAGCACGAACAACAGCGCGAAGACCAGCACGATGCCCTGGATCAGCGGCAGGTCGCGATTGATGACGGCATCGATCGCCATATTGCCGAGACCTTCATAGGAAAACAGCCGTTCGACGATGACCGTGCCGCCGATCAGGAAGGTAAACTGCACGCCGACCAGAGTGAGCGTCGGCAGCGCCGCGTTCTTCAACGCCTCGCGCAGGATGACCTGCGTTTCCGAAAAGCCCTTTACCCGCGCCAGCACGACATAGTCGAGGTCGAGCACTTCCTTCAGCGACTGTTTCAGCAGCTGCGAGATGATCGCGGCCAGCGGCAGCGCCAGCGCGATCGCCGGCATCAGCATGTGTGCCAGCAGGTCCCTGGTCAGGTCGAAGCGCAGTCGCACGATGCTTTCGAACAGATAGAATTGCGTGGCGAAGGGCAGGTCGAGTTGCGGCGACACTCGGCCGGAAATGTCGAACACCGGCACCAGCACGCCGAACAACAAGATCAGCACCAGACCCCACAGGAAATCGGGAATCGAGAGCGCCGCACCACTGGCAATGTCGATGCCGGCCTCGACCGCGGTGCCGCGCTCGCGCGCGCCGAGGATCGCCATCGTGCCGCCGATCGCCACCGCCATCACAAGCGCGACGGAGGCGAGCTCCAGCGTCGCCGGGAGGCGATTGAAGACCAGCCCCAGCACATCCTGCCGCAGTGAGATCGACGTGCCGAAATCGCCTCTGACTACGCCGGACAGCCAGATGAAGAATTGCTGGACGATCGTCTTGTCCAGCCCGTACAGCGCGCGCAGCCGCGCGATGTCGGCATCGGTGGCGCCGGGCGGCAGCATCATCGCGATCGGATCGCCGGGGGCGACGCGGATGACGATAAAGACGACGACGGCCACGCCGAACAGCGTGATCGCCATCGTCAGAAGACGGATCAGGAATCTTTGCAGCAGCATGGTCGCCTGTATGCCTGGCGGAAAAGGCGCGCCGTCGTTGCAGACGGCGCGCGTTAGTCCCGGGCCGATCTCAGGCCGGGCTCATCAGCGCCGGCAACAGCGCGCCCGACACATGCTGCACGACATTGACGCCCTTGGCATGCACGATCGGCTGCGCATACTGGATCAGCGGCAGCACATAGGCCTGCTCGGCGATGTATTTGTCGACGGCCTTCCAGCCGGCGATGCGCTTGGCCTCGTCCTTCTCGCCCCATAGCGGGTTGATCATGTCGATCAAGTCCTGGCTGTCCCACACCGAATGCGGGCTCGGGCCATACATGGCAAAGCCGGTCGAAGTGGTGGGGTCGCCGATGGCGTTGCCCCAATTGTAGAAGGCTGCCGGCGCCAGCTTGTCGGCGGCGCGCAGCTCGTAGTGCTTGGCGATTTCGTAGACCTCGATCGTCGCCTCGATGCCGACCTTGCGCCACATGCCGACGATCGCCTGGATCATCTCGTAATCCTTGGGCTTGAAGCCCTTGGTCGTCTGGATCGTGAACTTGACCGGCTTTTCCGGCGAATAGCCGGATGCGGCCAGCAATTCCTTGGCCTTTTCCGGGTTATGTTCGACCTTGATCGACGCATCGTAGGCAGCGTATTCCGGCGTCTCCAGCGTACCGATCGGCTGGCCGTAGCCGCGCAACAGCCGGTCGACCAGCAGCTTCTTGTCGACCGCCATCACCGCCGCCTGGCGCACGTTCTTGTCCAGCATCACATCGATGTCGTTGAAAAAGATCATGCCGATGTCGGAAACGTTCTTGCACGAGCCGGCAAGCCCGTCCTTGGCGATCAGGCGGTCATATTCCTCATAGGGGATTTCGAGCGTCACCTGCGAGGAACCGGACTCGATCTCGGCGACGCGGCTCGCCGCATCGGTGACGAACTTGATGGTCACGTTTTCGAAGGCCGGCTTGCCGCCCCAGTAGTTCGGGTTGGCCTTGAGCCGCAGGAAGGCGTTGCGCTCGAATTTGTCGACCATATAGGGCCCGGTGCCGATCGGAGCTTTCTCAAAACCCTCGGCGCCGACCTTCTCGTAGTAGGCCTTCGGCATGATATAGCCGGTCAGGAACGACATCCATTTGAAATACACCGGGTCGAATTGGACGACATCGCCGGTGATCTTGTTGCCGTCGATCTTGAAGTTGTTGACGTTCTTCCAGACGAACTGGATCGGGTTGCCGGTCTTCTCGTCGCCCGCCCGCTGCAGCGACCAGACCACGTCTTCGGCCGTAAATGGCGAGCCGTCATGCCAGGTGACGCCCTCGCGCACCGTCATCGTGATCTTGCTGCGATCTTCGTTCCAGCCCCATTCGGTGAGCAGGCCGGGCGCGAAGGAAAGGTCCGGCTTCTGCGGGATGAACTGGTCGAACACCGATTGGTAAAGGCCCTGGATGGTCGGGTTGACTGCCGAAGGCCCGGTGGTCGGGTCCCAGGACGGCAGGTTGACATTGTAGGCGATGGTCAGTTCGCCGGCAGCCTTGGCGATTTGCGGCAGGCCGAGCGCCGTAGCGCCAAGCGCGGCCGCGCCATATCCGAGCAATTCTCGTCTGTTGATTGTCATGGTCGTTCCCCTGTTGCTTTTATGCGCGGTGTCGTTGTCAATCGGTGGGTTCAGGCTCCTTGGGCAACCGCGCCTTGTCCTCCTTCACCCTAGTTGAAAATTACGGCTTTACCTCCCGCCAAGTTGTTGTGCGAGCATGAAGCCCGAGCCCGCACCAGTGCCGGCGCCCGGCCATGTTGCCGCCCCGGTCAGATGCAGATTGCCGACCGGCGTGTTCCAGCCGGCGTAGCCGCGCGCCGGCCGGAACAGGAAATTCTGCGCCAGATGATGGCTGCCGCAGATCTGGTCGCCGCCGACAAGGTTGGGGTTCTCGCGTTCGAGGTCGATGGGCGAGAACACGGCGCGGCCGAGGATCTTCCGGCGAAGGCCGGGCGCATAGCGCTCGATAATGTCGAGGACGCGCTCGGCGTAGTGCTCCCTAGCCTCGTCCCAGTGAGCCGCCGCGATCGTGCCCGCCGCATCGCTCACAATCTCGGCCGGCAGCATGCGCACCTGCACCCACAGCACATGCTTGCCGTCCGGCGCACGCGAGGGATCGACCGCGGTCGGCTGACCGACGACCAGCACCGGTTCATCCGGCAGCATGCCGGACGTCGCCTGCTGATAGGTTCGCGACATGGCATCAAGCGACGGCGACAGATGCACATAGGCGAACTGCCGAAGCTCGGCGCCGGCGCGCCAGTCCGGCAGATCGTCGAGCGCCAGATGGATCATCATCGTCCCCGGCGCATGGCGAAAGTTTTTCATGGCCGTGTCGAAAACGGCGTCGCCCGAACCGTCAGGCAACAGCTTCCCAGTCAGCGCCTTGGGCGCGACACTGGCGATGACGGCCCTGGTGGCGGTGTGGATCTCGCCGGAAGCGAGCCGCACGCCGGTCGCCTTGCCGGCGGACACCGTGATTTCGGCGACGTCAGCCCCAGTGACGATCTTGCCGCCGGCCGCCGTGAGCATGCCCGACAAAGCGCGGATGATGGTGTCGGCGCCGCCCTTGCCGAGCACCATGCCGAAGCACTGGTTGGCCATGGATTCGAGGTAAGGAAACACCGCGCCGCCGGCGATGTCGGGGGCGAAGTCGAGATGCATGCCCCAGGTGGCGAGCGTCGCCCTGACATGCGGCGACTGGAAAGTCTCCTCGAGCCACGCGCGGGGTGAGGAAAGCAGCAGCCGCCCCGTATCGAGCGCGCCGGCAAAACCCTTCTTGCGCCACAGGTTCCAGGCAGTGCCGGCGAGCGCTCGACCGCTCATCGGCGAGCCCAGCAGCCGGAACAGATGCTCGGCCTCGGCCGGGAATGCCGCAACCAAGCGGCGCCATGTGGCGACGTCGATTGCGGAGAAGGCGGCCATTCGTGCAGCGGTCGTTTCCAGATCGCTGCTGACACCGAACCAGCGGCCGTCGGGGAACGCACTGGCAAAACAGTCGGCCACCGGCACGAATTCCAGCCCGTGGGTTTTCAATTCATTTGCATATTTCTTGTGAAAGGCCGAGCCGGCAAAAAGGCTCAGATTCATCGCGCCGAAATCGTGCCGGAAACCCGGCAGCGTGAATTCACGCGTCTGGACGGCGCCGCCAATCGTTGCATCGCGCTCGAAAACGGCAGTTTTCCAGCCTTTGAGCGCCAGATGCGCGGCGCATGCCAGACTGTTGTGGCCTGCCCCGACAAATATGGCGTCGAACTCGCTCACATCCCACCCAACCCATTTCCTTTATGCTTAAAGATAATTGCAGATGCATATGTTTTCGTCTAGTAGGATATTAAGGGCCGCAACGAGCCTTCAGAGCCATCCAAGAAGAGGGAACACAGACCATGGATACGCAACAACTCCTCGGCGAAGTCGCCGGCCAGCTTCTTTCAGGCGCCATCCAGGTGGTCGACCTGACGGCGCCGCTCGGGCCGGACACACCGCTGATCAAGCTGCCGCCGGAACTGGCGGTAGACACGCCGAAGATCGAGATCCACGCCATCTCCGCCTATGACAAGAACGGACCTTGGTGGGCGTGGAACTGGCTCAAACTCGGCGAGCATTCAGGCACGCATTTTGATGCGCCCAATCACTGGATCACCGGTAAGGATTATCCGGACGGCGCCACCGACACCATTCCGGCGCAGAATTTTGTCGGACCCGTCAATGTCATCGACTGTTCGAAGGAAGCGGCCGCCGATCACGATTTCCTGCTCACCGTCGATCACATCAAGGCATGGGAAGCCGAACATGGCGTTATCAACGCGGGCGAGTGGGTGGTGATGCGCACCGACTGGTATAAGCGCAACGGCTCGGAAGCCGAGTTCCTCAACGCCAATGAGACCGGTCCGCACACGCCCGGCCCGACCGCGGAAGCCATCCAGTATCTGATCGGCAAGGACATCAAGGGCTGGGGCAGCGAGACGATCGGCACCGATGCCGGCAAGGCCGGCGGCATGGAGCCGCCATTCCCGGCGCACAGCCTGATGCACAAGGCCAATCGCTACGGCCTCGCCAGCCTGTGCAACCTCGACCGGCTGCCGCCGAAAGGCGCGATCCTGATCGCCGCACCACTCAAAATCGAGCACGGCACCGGCAGCCCGATCCGCGCGTTGGCGTTGGTGCCAAGGCAATAGGGTAGCTGCGGTCTTCGGGAGAAGATCATGTGCGCAGGCAGCGTTGTAGTGACGAATTGGGAGCGGCAGCCTTGCAAAGCTAGGGCTCTACGGCGCCCCCCTCTGTCCTGCCGGACATCTCCCCCACTTGGGGGGAGATTGGCAGTTTCGGCGCCCCGCTCATTCCTGCGACGTTGGAGAGTGGCGAAGGCCGCGGTGACAGCCGATCTCCCCCCAAGTGGGGGAGATGTCCGGCAGGACAGAGGGGGGCGCGAAGGAACGCCAACCCGCGCAAATGAATTCCACCTTCCGCTCACCGGGAGCACGCATCGATGAGCGCTCCTGATCACATCATCGTCGGCAGCGGCATCAACGCGCTGGTCTGCGCCGCGATGCTTGGCGGCAAGGGGGCGAAGGTGCTGGTGCTCGAGCGCAACGACCGCATCGGCGGCTGCATGCGCACAGAAGAAATCACCGCGCCCGGCTTCATCCACGACGTGATGGCGACGACCTTCGTTCTGTTCATCACCTCGCCGGCCTATGCGGCGCTGGGCAAGGATCTGGCGCGGCACGGCCTGGAGTTTTGCAACACCGTCACGCCCAGCGGCGTGCTGCGTCCGGATGGCAGCCATGCCATCCTGCGCACCGATCGCGCCGCCAATGTCGCGGCGGCCAATGCGCTTGCCGCGGGCGACGGCGACCGGCACGGCAGCGATGTCGGCGAGATCGAGCGCAATGCCGGCCTCCTGTTCGGGCTGCTCGGCGGCAGCCTGTGGTCTTACCCGACGGCAAAGCTGCTGGCGGGCGAGGCATGGCGGCGCGGCCCGCGTGGCCTTGCCGCCTTTGTCGGCGACGCGCTGGTGCCGGCGCGCGGCTGGCTGGAAAGCACCTACCAGTCGGAAACCATGCGCGCGCTGTGGGCGCCCTGGGTGCTGCATGCCGGCCTCGGGCCCGAAGATGCGTTTTCGGGACAGATCGCCAAGGTCATCGCCTTCGCGCTTGAGGCGGCCGGCGCGCCGATCGTCAAGGGCGGTGCCAGGAACCTGCTGTCCGCCTTCGAAGCCCTGATCAGGGAACGTGGCGGCGAAATCCGCACCGGCGCCGACGTCGCGGCCATCGTCCAGAGCGGAGGCCGTGCAACCGGCGTGCGGCTGGCTTCCGGCGAGATCGTGACCGCCAAGAAGAGCGTGATCTGCTCGGTCACGCCGACCCAGCTTTACGACCGGCTGCTCGGCAGGGATGCTGCAAAGGACGACGCCGAAGCAGCGCAAAAATACCTCTACGGCAAGGGCAATTTCCAGATCCACTATGCCTTGGACAAGCCGCCGGCATGGCGCGGCGAGGGCCTGGACAAGGTCGCGCTGCTGCATCTGACACCCGGGCTCGACGGCGTGTCGAAGGCCTGCAACGAGGCCGTGCGCGGTATGTTGCCGGAGGTGCCGACCATCTGCGTTGGCCAGCCGCATGCGCTCGACCCGTCGCGCTGTCCGGACGGCAAGGCGATCCTGTGGCTGCAATTGCCCGAGGCGCCACGGCATATCAAGGGCGATGCCGCCGGCAAACTGCAGACACCAGCGGACGGCCGCTGGACCGAGGCGCTGCGCGAAGCCTATGCCGACCGCGCCGAAGCGATCCTCGCCAGTCATATCGAAGGATTCAAGGACAGCGTCATCGCACGCCGCGCCTATTCGCCGGCCGATTTGGGAGCGATGAACATCAACTTGGTCGGCGGCGATCCCTATGGCGGCTCCTCGGCTATCGACCAGTCGTTCCTGTGGCGGCCGTTCAAGACGAGCCGCAATCACGATACCGGCGTCAAGGGCCTCTACCATATCGGCGCCTCGACCCATCCGGGTGCTGGCTTGGGTGGCGGCTCCGGCTTCCTCCTGGCGGGGAGGCTGTGATGGAACAGAAGGTTGTGCGCCAGCGCATCTCGACACTGGGCCAGATCGGCCTGCAGCAATTCGCGCCCTATCTGATGAACCGCATCATGGGCCGCTACAATGCCACCTTGCGAGATAATTTCCGCAAGCAGGGCCTGACCATTCCGCAGGTGAGGACGCTGGCCGTCCTGTCGGTCACCGATGGCGTCACCGTCAACGATCTGTCGGTCTATACCGTCATCGAGCAGTCGACCTTGAGCCGTACGCTCGACACGCTGGAGGGACAAGGGTTTGTGCGGCGCGAGCAGGGGGTTACCGACAGCCGTATCCGCCATGTGTTCCTGACCGACGATGGCCGCGCCGAATTCGCGCGCGCCTGGCCGGCCATGCACGACGCTTTCGAGACGATGTTCGACGACATCGACGATGCCGAATACGCGGCGCTGATCGCGACGCTGCAAAAGATGCTGAAGAACATTCGCAAGCACGACATCTGATCTTACGCGCCGCCAGATTCCTGGCGGCAACGGAAGGGAGCCCAAAATGGCCGAACGGTCTTTTGCCAAGGAAGTCGAAAAGCTCAGACTCGGCGCCGGCGAGGAGTTTTCCGGCGAGGGCATTCTGGCCATCACCAAGGCGCTGCTGCAATGCGGCGTCGGTTATGTCGGCGGCTATCAGGGCGCGCCGATCAGCCATTTGATGGACGTGCTGGCCGACGCGCAGGATATCCTGGGCGAGCTTGGCGTGCATTTCGAGGCAAGCGCCTCGGAAGCCACCGCGACCGCCATGCTGGCGGCATCGGTGCACTATCCGATCCGCGGCGCGGCGACCTTCAAGTCGACGGTCGGCACCAATGTCGCGTCCGACGCGCTGGCCAACCTGGCGTCCGGCGGCGTCACCGGCGGCGCACTGATCATCGTCGGCGAGGATTACGGCGAAGGATCGTCGATCATGCAGGAGCGCAGCCACGCCTTCGCCATGAAAAGCCAGGTCTGGCTGCTCGACCCGCGACCGAACCTGCCGTCGATCGTCAAGGCGGTAGAGCACGGCTTCGAGCTGTCCGAGGTTTCCAACACGCCGGTCATGCTGCAGGTGCGCATCCGCTGCTGCCATGTGCACGGCCATTTCATCGCCAAGGATAACAAGCGCCCGGCGATGACGGTCGCCGATGCGCTCGAGGCGCCGCGCCGCGACACCGGCCGCATCGTGCTGCCGCCCGCGTCCTTCCTGCACGAGAAGGAAAAGGTGCAGAAACGCTGGCCGGCGGCGGTGGATTTCATCCGCGACAACAAGATCAACGAGTTCTTCGGCCCGGAGCACGGCGCGGTCGGCATCGTCATGCAGGGCGGCATGTACAATTCCGTCATCCGGGCGCTGCAGCGGCTCGGCCTCGCCGACACCTATGGCGACACCGACGTGCCGCTCTATGTGCTGAACGCCGTCTACCCGCTGGTCGATGACGAGTTCCTGTCCTTCTGCGAAGGCAAGGACGCCGTGCTCGTCGTCGAGGAAGGCCAGCCCAACTACATCGAACAGGCCTTTGCCGCGATGCTGCACAAGGCCGGGCGCGGCACCAAGCTCGTCGGCAAGGAACATCTGCCGATGGCCGGCGAATACACCGGCCAGGTGATGCTCGATGGCATCGGATCATTCCTGCGCGCCACCATCCCGCATCTGCTGCCAAGCGAGGTCCGCGCGCCGAACAAGATCGGCGACGGGCTCGACACCGCCGACCTGATCAACGTCGTCCCGGGCCGCCCGCCCGGCTTCTGCGTCGGCTGCCCGGAGCGGCCGATCTTCGCCGCCACCAAGCTGGTCGAACAGGAGTTGGGCAAGCACCACATCGCCTCCGACATTGGCTGTCATCTGTTTTCGATCATGCCGCCCTTCGAGCTCGGCGCCACCACCATGGGCTACGGATTGGGGCCGGCCTCGGCCTCGGCGTTCAATTCGCCCGATGCTAGGCGCCGCTCGATCTCCTTCGTCGGCGATGGCGGCTTCTGGCATAACGGCCTGACCTCATCGATCGGCAATGCGGTGTTCAACAAGAATGACGGCGTCATCGTCATCGTCGACAATTTCTATTCGGCCGCGACCGGAGGACAGGACATCCTGTCGTCCCGCGCCGGCAACAAGACGAAGTCGACCAAGCATCCGATCACCGAGGCGGTGAAGGGGATGGGCGTCAAATGGCTGCGCCACATCGACCGCACCTACGACGTAACCAAGATGCAAGACGCGCTGCGCGAAGCGCTGACGACGGACGAAAAGGGCCCAAAAGTCATCGTCGCCTCGTCCGAATGCATGCTCAACCGGCAGCGCCGCGAAAAGCCTCTGGTCGACAAGGCGATCAAGGGCGGTAAGCGGACGGTCAAGCCGAAATTCGGCGTCGACGAGGATATCTGCACTGGCGATCACGCCTGTATGCGGCTTTCCGGCTGCCCGTCGCTATCGGTGAAGTCGCTGGACGACCCGCTGCGCGACGATCCGGTGGCGCATATCGACGAGAGCTGCGTCGGCTGTGGCAATTGCGGCGAGGTTGCCGACGCGGCGGTGCTCTGCCCGTCCTTTTACCGCGCCGACGTGGTGCACAATCCGAGCCGCCGGGACCGTTTCCTGGAAGCGGCGCGCCGCGCCATGATCGGCCTCTTGCAGCGGCGCCGTGAAAGCCGGCGCCTGACATTCGCCGATGCTTGACGCTGTCCCATCAGCCCGTTCCAAGGCCGGCGCGCCGGACGACGAGCGCGTCATCAAGCTTGCCGTGCTGGCGGTCGGCGGCCAGGGCGGCGGCGTGCTGGCCGACTGGATCACCGACGTCGCCGAGCGCAACGGCTATGTCGCGCAATCGACCTCGGTCGCCGGCGTCGCCCAGCGCACCGGCGCCACCATCTATTACGTCGAGATGTGCCGCGACAGCGGCCGGCTGCCGGTCTTCGCGCTGTCGCCGTCGCAGGGCGACGTCGATATATTGATCGCCGCCGAACTGATGGAGGCCGGCCGCGCCATCATCCGCGGCTTCGTCACGCCGGAGCGCACGACACTGATCGCCTCGTCGCACCGCATCGCAGCGGTCTCGGAAAAGATCGAGCCCGGCGACGGACGTGCATCGTCGCCAAAGGTGCATGCGACTGCCGAGGCAGCGGCCAAGCGCTTCATCGCCTTCGACATGGAGAAGATCGCCGCCGACAACGGCTCGATGATCTCGGCCAGCCTGCTCGGCGCGCTGGCCGGCTCCGATGCCTTGCCGTTCACACGCGAGAGCTACGAGCAGGCGGTCAGTGCCGGCGGCCGCGGTGTGAAGGCCAGCCTCGCCGCCTTCGGCGCCTCCTACGATCGGGCGCGCGGCATCGCGAGTGCGCCTTCGGGCGATAAGACGGCACAGCCGGCAGCCGCTGAAACTGGCTCGGGCGCGGCGACAAAAGTCAGCGGCCCGCAAAGTCTCTTGCGAGGCTGGCAGCACCTGGCCGCCCGGGTCGATGCTTTGCCGGCTCCTGTCCGCGACATGGCGATGCGCGGTCTGAAAAAGGTTGTCGACTATCAGGACATCGCCTATGGCGGCGAGTATCTCGACCGGCTAGACCGGGCCGTCGTCCTGGACAATGCCGAACATGACTACGCGCTGTCGATCGCCGCCGCCAAGCATCTGGCCAATGCGATGTGCTACGACGACATGATCCGCGTCGCCGACCTGAAGACGCGCTCGAGCCGCGACCGACGCGTACGTCGCGAGGTCGGCGTCAAGGACGGCTCGGTCCTGCAGGTGACCGAATATTTCCATCCGCGCATTGAGGAATTCTGCGGCACGCTGCCGGCCGGGCTCGGCAGCTATATCGAAAGCCGGCCGAAGCTCGCCGCATTCCTCGACCGCCGCATCAACCGCGGCCGCCACATCCGCACCGACAGTTTTGCCGGCTTTGCCGCATTGTGGTTCATCGGCGGCCTGCGCCGCTGGCGCCGCCGCCTGCTGCGCCACAAGGTCGAGACCGCGCATCTCGAGCGCTGGTATGCGCTGGCTCTCGGCCAAGTCAGAGAAGACTATGCGCTGGCCGTCGAGATCCTCAACTCCCGCCGGCTGATCAAGGGTTACAGCGACACCCACGCCCGCGCGCAGTCGAAATTCGACCGGGTGCTGTCGGCGCTCGACCTGCTCAAGGGCCGCCCGGACGCCGCCGACTGGATCAGGCGCCTGCGCGAAGCCGCGCTGAAGGACGAGAAGGGCGACATGCTTGACGGCGCGCTGAAAACCGTGGCGTCGCTGGGCGACACCTCGCCGAGCTGAGGCGCTCGTTCAACCCCGGCTGCAACTCAGTCTGTTGCCCATGTCGCCTTCGACGCGGCAGTCTGCAGGGCAATTCTGAGGCCAATGATCTCGGCGATCGCAGCCTCCAGCACCAGGACGATCGTTTCCTTTGCCACATCATCGAAATTTTCGGCGACATAGCTCAGGTCGCTTAGGACATCGTCTTCCTCTTCCATGATTTTCACCCCCTGTTGAACGTCAGGCCGGAACGGCCGACGATGAGATAGGCTTTGGGCTGGATCGATGGAACGCGTTTCTTTCACGCTATCATCACGGAAGTGAGGCTATCCAGCCCGCTTCGCTAGGTCTTGTCGCCGGCTTGGTTGTCTGCCTGTTTTGTAGTCTTCATGCTTATGGCAGCAGCAAACATATCGGCTCCGGGACAAAATAACGCCCGCTTCCCAGGGGTGATTTGCCAAATCGCCGCGGTCATGTGAGGTCATGTGAAATGAGCGTGTTGCACTCATTGCCTACTGTTGTACCTTCAATGTTCTGGAGGCGCGGGTTTGATGCTGCTTGAGCGAGAGGACCCACTTGGAGCTTTGTTGGCCGCGGCCGAGAGAGCTGCTGCCGGACATGGCGGGACCGTGCTGGTGCATGGCGAGGCGGGCCTCGGCAAGACCTCTCTGCTGCGCGAATTCGCGGAAAACGCCGACCGGGACTGCCGGGTGCTGTGGGGCTGGTGCGAGGCGCTCTTCACGCCGCGTCCATTGGGCCCTCTCCAGGACATGGCGCACTTGCTCGACCCGCGCGTGGCAGCGCTGCTTGAGGAGACCGCAGCCCCGGAGCGGCTGTTCCCGGCATTGCTGAACGCGCTGCAGCGCGCCAAGGGCACGACCGTGCTCATCTTCGAGGACGTGCATTGGGCGGATAATGCGACGCTCGACCTCGTAAGATATCTCGGTCGCCGCGTCTCCCTGCTCCGCACCATGCTGGTGCTCAGCATGCGCAGAGAGGACTTGAACGCCGATCACCCGCTGACCCACGTGCTCGGCGATCTTCCCGCCGCCTCCGTACGCCGCGTGACGCTTAAACCGCTGTCTCCCCAGGCGGTTACGATGCTGGCCGAACAGGCCGGCCGTTCCGCCGACGGGCTTTACCGCATTACTGAGGGCAATCCCTTCTTCGTTACCGAGCTCCTGTCCAGCAGCGAGACCGAATCGGCGCGCGTGCCCGATTCCATACGCGACGCGGTGTGGTCCCGCCTGTCGCGCCTGACGCCTGGAGAGCGCGACGTGCTGGAGGTCATGAGCATCATGCCGGGCAGCGTTGAGCCGTGGCTGATCCGGGCCCTTCTCGGGGACGAGACCGAAGCGCTCGTGGATCGATGCGTCGACCGTGGATTGCTGCGGCGGGACGATCAGGGCGCGCTGACATTTCGCCACGAGCTTGCCAGGGAAGCGACGCTCGACCGGCTCTCCCCCTCTCTGCAACGTTTGCTTCATTCCAAGGTCGAAGCGGCACTCTCGGAAGTTCCGGCGTCGCAGGCAAGCGCTCTGCTTTCGCGCCGCGTCCATCACGCCGGCGGCGCCGACAATGGCGAACGCGTGCTCGAACTCGCGCCACTTGCCGCCAGGCAGGCCGCCCGCCTGGGCGCGCACCGGGAGGCGGCCTCGCATCTGGCGACCGCACTCAGATATGTCGACCAAGCCCCGCCGGAACTGGCCGCGCAGTTGCACGAGGACTGGGCCTACGAGGCCGGCCTGGCGCTGCTTGTCTATGACGCCATCATCGAGGCCCGGCATCGCGCCATCGCTATCTGGCGGCAGCTGGACCGGGTCGACAAGATAGGGCTCAATTTGCGCTGGCTGTCGCGGCTGCACTGGCGGCGCGGCGAAGGTCCGCAGGCGGAAGAGTATGCGGACCAGGCCGTGCATGAAGTGGAAAGGCTGCCGCCGGGTCCCGAAGTGGCAATGGCCTACAGCACACGCTCGCAGCTCCACATGCTGCACTATCGTTTCGACGAGGCGATCGAATGGGGCGAGCGCGCGATCAGCCTGGCCGATCGGCTGGGTGAGGTCGAGACGCGCGTTCACGCCCTCAACAATGTCGGCACCGCGCTCATGTTCGCCGACCGTCCCGGCGGCCGTGAGCGGCTGGAGGAAAGCCTTGCCCTGGCGCTCGAGCACGGGCTCCACGACCATGCGGCGCGGGCCTATACGAACTTTGCGGAATGCGCGGTGGTGGCCAAGGACTTCGAGCTGGCGGAGCGGCTGCTGGCCGAAGGCATCGCATTCTGCACCAGGCACGACCTCGATTCGGCGGCGCAATACCTGCTCGGCCGGCAGGCGCAGCTTTGCATGGAACAGGGCCGGTTTCGCGAGGCCGCAACCATCGCTCAGGGCGTCATGAATGTGGAGCGCCTGCCGATGGTGATGCACTTGCCGGCGCTCACCGTGCTTGGCACGGTCCGCGTAAGGCTGGGCGAGACCGACGGCGTCGACCTTTTGCAGCGGGCCCTTGCGGAGGGGCAGACGACCGGCGAGCCGCAGCGTATCGTCCCGGTTCGCCTGGCGCTGACGGAGGCGGCCTGGCTTGCCGAGGATATCGGCGCCGGCCACGCGCAGCTTACCGAGCTGGCGGCCATGAACCTCGACAATTTCCGCCCCAGGGACCTTGGCGAATTGTCGGTCTGGTGGCGTCGATGCGGAATGCCCGGATCGCTGCCGGCGCTATCGGCGCCCATACCGTCGCCCTGGTCCGCCGAGCTTGTCGGCGACCCGCAGGCCGCCGCGGCGGAGTGGACGCGTTTCTCGCTGCCCTACGAGGCAGCACTTGCCCTCATGCAGGTTCGTGGGGCGGATGCCGGAACGGCGCTCGCTCGCGCCGTGGCGATGCTGGACGAGATCGACGCGCCCGCGGCCGCAGCGCTGGCGCGCA
Organism: Mesorhizobium sp. M0960; assembly: GCF_040319055.1. Taxonomy (NCBI): domain Bacteria; kingdom Pseudomonadati; phylum Pseudomonadota; class Alphaproteobacteria; order Hyphomicrobiales; family Phyllobacteriaceae; genus Mesorhizobium; species Mesorhizobium sp. M0960. The sequence continues at coordinate 170,061 of NZ_JAMYNN010000006.1, forward strand.
AGCTCGCGCAGCGTCAGGGCCTGTCAGGCCTGCTGCCGAAGGTGCAGCGCGGACCCTATGCGGCGGCCCGTCGCCATCCGCTCGGCCTGACACAGCACGAGCAGAAGGTGCTCGCCCTGATCGCCCAGGGCATCAGCAACAAGGAAGTCGCGCGACATTTGTCGCGCTCGCCCCGCACGATCGAGCATCACGTCTCCTCGCTGCTCGGCAAGCTCAACGCCGCAAACCGTATGGAAATCCTCCTGCGGCTGCGCGGCGAGCCGTGGCTCCTGACGGGCACCCATCCGTTGGAACCGCACCAGACGGGACCATGATTCCAGCTGATTCTGTCGGGATGGAACAGGCTCTGGGTAGTTCCCGCAGCGAAATCTCCGCGAAAACTGGGAAATCGACCGCCTAAAAATGGGTGGCGGTACCGATTTGCATGCCCGCCGCTCCGCGTAGGCTTCTGCTCGCAGCGTGGATGGACCTCCCAACACCACGACGCCTTCACGATCCGGGGGAGAAGGCGGGCAACGGCGGCGGTGCGGGGAACCGCCGCCGGCGTCCGGCGGCTGGGGCGCGACGGAATTCCTCGCCGCTCTGTGATCGACGCCACAAACGGGAGGCTGCAATGTCAAATTCGCTTCTGCCGTCGACGGCCATGCTGCAATTCCTGGCGGCATATACGGTGATCATGATCACGCCAGGCCCGATCGGGCTCGCGACCGGCAGCCTTGCCTCCCTACACGGCTTTGGCAGGACGGTTCCGCTCGTGGCCGGGATCGGCGCCGGAACCGCCGTGCTGGCGGTCCTGGTGGCATTGGGCGCCGTTCATCTTTCCGGGTCGCTGTCGGTGCCGGCGGTCAAGATCGCTGGTGCGGCGGTCCTTGGCTGGATGGCCCTGCGCATCGCCAGAACGGCGCCGCCGGCCGTCGGCGACGAGCCTCAGAGACGACAGGCCGGATTGTTTGCCGGCGGGTTTCTCATCAGCATTCTCTCGCCTGAAACCGCCACTTTCTTTGCCGTCGCCTTCATGGGGCTGATGCTGCCGATCCGGAATTCGAACGAGATGCTGATGGTCGCGGCCATCGTCGCCATCATCGACATTGGCTGGTACGGATTTCTGGCCGTCGCCCTTTCGCGTCCGGTCGTGCGCGCTGCCGCGATGCGGCATCATCGGGTCATCTGCCGGGCGGCGGGGGTCGTGCTGGCAATGCTCGCGCTCGTCTCGGCGGCGTCGGCCTTTCCACTCGGCTGAGCGCTGGTTGAAGGAGGCGCGCGGGATAGGTCGTTTGGTGCCGCTTGCGTGACTCGAACACGCGACCCCATCATTACGAATGATGTGCTCTACCAACTGAGCTAAAGCGGCCCGGGAAGCCGAGCTTCCAGGATGGGCTGGGTGATAGACGCAACCAGCGTTTAATTCAAGATGGTAGCGTTGAATTCAAGATGGCAGCCGCGAATTCAAGGACGAGGCTTGGCAAATCGTATCGGTCCCGGGCCGGGCGCAAGGGCAGCAGCCGCGCCGATCCGCCATAGGCCGTGCGACGCCGTTTCGCACGGCCGCCCCGACCGCCACGTTGCCGCCGTGACCGGAAAAGCAGCGAAAAATGTTGATTCCTTTACCGAAAACCGCCGAAATGAGCTTTGCACCCCTCGGCAAGGCAGAATGCGGCCGCTCGCTTGTTGATTGATTGGTCGCCTGCGGCTAACGATCATGACAATGTGAGTGAAATTGCAGAGGGAATTTGCTTGGACGCGATCGAAAAAGCGATCCGCAATGCCTTCGAGAAAGGCAATGCCGACGACCGGGCGTTTCGCGAGCGGGTCTATCGATCGGCTTTCGCGGCACTCGACCGTGCCCTGCAGGCCAATCCAAACGTCACCGTGGAGGTCGCCATCAAGCGCCGCAAGGCGGTCCAGGCCAAGATCACCGAAATCGAATCGGAATTCCTGCCGGCGGTTCCCGACGTCGCCGCGCCGACCGACAGTTTGGAGACAGCACCGGCGGTGGAGCCTCCAGCTGAAACCGAAACCGAAGCCGAGCCCGTGCCGTCGCCCGATGTCGTCGTTGACGGTCCGGCGCAGCCGCCCGAATCCGATGCGCCTCGGTCGCGCGTCCTGCCGGTCGTCCCCGACATCATGCCCGATGCACCTGTTGCCGAAGTGCCGGTGATCGACATGGGGGCCTCGGCTCCGACCGAAGCCGACGTCGAAACCGACGATGCGGAAGTGACGCCCGACCGCGACGACCGGCGGGCGAGGCGGCGGCGCCTGCCTTTGACCGCGATCTTCCTCGGTGTGACGCTGCTCGCAGCCGCCGGCATCGGCCTTTATTTCGCCAACCAGACCGGCGTCTTCAAATCGGCAACCGAACTCGACACGGCGCCGCCGGAAGTGCCGCCAACGGTCGACGGCGACGATTTCACGCCGGATGACACCGCTTCGCCGCCAAAGCAGGGCGAGGAGGACCAGGCGCGCGACTGGATCAACGTGTTTTCGCCGGGCGACCCGACGCAGGTCAATGCGCCGTCGGACGCCAAGGCCGACGTTGTCCAGGACGAAAGCGGTTCCTTCCTGCGCATCCGCTCGGGCGCATCCGGCTCGGCCATCAGCTTCGACGTCGGGCAAGGCGTGCTGGAGAGGATCGCCGGCAAGCATGCCACATTCGACATCATCGCACGCTCCGAGGAGGGGCAGGAGACGCAGATTTCCGTCGACTGCAATTTCGGCGAACTCGGCGACTGTGGCCGCAAGCGCTATGCGGTCGGTCGCGAGCGCAATGAATATCTGTTCGACGTGCGCCTTCCCGACAAGCGTCCGGGCGCTGCCGGCACCATCGCCATCAATTCCGACTTCGACAAGCAGGGCAAGTCGGTCGACATCTACGAGATCCGCGTTTCAGTCCTTCCTTAAGTTAACTGTCGAGCAGCGCCTGCAGCGTCTCGATGCGGTCGGCTTCGGCCGCCGGCTTGTCCCAGCGCAATCGTGAAATGCGGGGGAAGCGCATGGCGACGCCCGATTTGTGCCGCGTCGAGCGGTTGAGCCCTTCGAATGCCACCTCCAGTACGAGGCCTTGTCTGCGGTCGGCACGCACTGAGCGCACCGGGCCAAAGCGCTCGATCGTGTTGTCGCGGACATATTTGTCGATCTGCCTCAGCTCTTCGTCGGTGAAGCCGAAATAGGCTTTTCCCACCGGCACCAGCTCTTCCGATCCTTCCGGCCCGGACCAGACGCCGAATGTATAATCGGAATAGAAGCTCGAGCGCTTGCCGTGGCCGCGCTTGGCATACATCAGTACGGCGTCGACCGTGTGCGGATCGCGCTTCCATTTGAACCAGGGGCCCTTCGGCCGCCCGGCCACATAAGGCGAATCCCAGCGCTTCAGCATGACGCCTTCGATGACCGGATGCAGCGGCTTGCGGCGCAATTCCTCCAGCGCCTGCCAGTTGGTGAATTCGACCAGCGGCGATAGATCGAAGCGGCTCGGATCGAGTGTCCTCACAAAGGCCTCGAGCCGGCCGCGCCGTTCGCGGAAGGGAAGTCCGCGCACATCCTCGTCGCCGATCTGCAGCGCATCGTAGCAGCGCATGAAGGCCGGGTATTGCTGCTGGATCTTGGGTGACACGCTCTTGCGGTTCAGCCGCTGCTGCAGGTCCGAGAACGTGCCCGTCGCCTGCCTGGGGTCTCCGACCAAAAGCTCGCCGTCGAGGGCGCCGGAAAAATCCATCGCCTCAGCAAGATCGGGAAAGGCGCCGGAGACATCGTCACCGGTGCGCGAATAGAGCCGGCGAATGCCGCCTTCGCAAACCGCCTGGACGCGGATGCCGTCCCATTTCCATTCGGCCGCGTAGTCGGCCGGGTCGAGCTTTTCGAGGTCGCCGTCACCGACGGCATTCGACAGCATCACCGGCCTGAACAGCGCCAGCGCCGTCTTCCTGGGTTTTTCCGCTTTACCCTCCAGCCAGGCGAACAGCGCGATATAGGGCGGCGTCAGGCCGTGCCAGAGTTCCTCGATTTCGGCGATTTCGACCCTGCCGAAATCAGCGAGCGCCTGCTTGGCCAGCCGCGCCGAGACGCCGATGCGCAGGCCACCGGTGACCAGCTTTATGATGGCAAAGCGCGCCGAAGTGCTGGCGCTGTCGAGCAGCCGGGCCAGCACCTGCGGCCCGTCGGAACGGCTCGCCGCCTGCAGCTTCGCCACCACCTCGGCCAGGGTCGGCTCGTGGTTCGCAATATCGACCGGCGCTTGCGGCCAGACCAACGACACGGTCTCGGCCAGGTCGCCGACATAGTCGTAGGAATAGCCGAACAGCACCGGGTCCATGCGCTCGATCACCAATGTGCGCAGCATCGCCGGCTTGACCGCGGCGATGGACAGATCGCCGGTGATGGCCGCCAGCGCCAGCCCGCGATCCGGATCCTCGACGCTGCGGAAATAATCGGTCAAAAGCGTCAGCTTGCCGTTGCGCGACGGCGTCAGCACCAGCCGGTCGAGAAGCTCGGCGAAGCGGTTCATGGGAGGCGCGCCAACGGGGGAAGCTTGCGATCCTTCGCGCCCCCCTCTGTCCTGCCGGACATCTCCCCCACCAGAGGGGAGATTGGATGTCGCCACTGGTTTCGCCAATCTCCAGCGTTGAGGAAACGAGCGCGGCGCCAAAGCTGCCGATCTCCCCCCTCGTGGGGGAGATGGCCGGCAGGCCAGAGGGGGGCGCGACAGAACGCCATACCGGCGATTTCCACCATCAATCGCCCTCGTCCTCATAGCCAACCAGATGCAGCGGCCTGGCGGCGATGCCTTCGAGTTCGCACCAGCGCACCAGCGCCTCCTCGCGGCCATGCGTCACCCAGATTTCCTCGGCGCCGGTCTCCTTGATCGTCGCTGTCAGCTCGTCCCAGTCGGAGTGATCGGAGATGATCAGCGGCAGCTCGACGCCGCCCTGTTTGGCGCGCTGGCGGATACGCATCCAGCCTGAGGCGAAGCACGACATCGGATCGGGAAAACGCCGCGCCCAGCGATCGGCGAACGCGGATGGCGGGCCGACGACGATGGCGCCAGCAAAGTCGCTTTTCGCGCCGCTCTCGACGGTCGCCGGTTCCAGTGTGCCGAGATAGATGTCCTGGCTCTGGAAATACTCGCTGAGCTTGGCCAGCGCGCCATGGATGTAGATCGGCTTTTCGTAGCCGGCATCGCGCAGCAGGCGCATGACGCGCTGCGCCTTGCCAAGCGCATAGGCGCCGACCAGATGCGTGCGTTCGGGAAACTGCTCGGTCGATTTCAGCAACCGGGCGATCTCTTCGCTATCGGGCGGATGGCGGAACACCGGCAGGCCGAACGTCGCCTCGGTGATGAAGACGTCGCATTTGAGTGGCTCGAACGGCTCGCAGGTCGCGTCCTTCTGGCGCTTATAGTCGCCGGACGCGACGATGCATGTGCCCTGATGCGCGACCTTGATCTGCGCCGAGCCCAGCACATGGCCAGCCGGGTGAAAGCTGACGGTGGCGCCGTCGAGCGTGATCGTCTCGCCGAGCACGGCGGCTTGCGTCGTTCCGGCAAAATCTTCGCCGTAGCGCAGCCCCATGATGTCGAGCGTCTGCTGCGTCGCCATCACCGAGCGGTGGCCGGAGCGGGCATGGTCGGAATGGCCATGTGTGATCAGCGCCCGGTTGACCGGCCGCACCGGGTCGATGAAGAAATCGCCGGGCGGGCAATACAGCCCTTCCGGCCGGGGATGAAGCAGGTCGCTGGCGCGCATGGCCCCAAGATAGGCGCTAATTCCGGCGCGGGAAGCCTGTTGTAAGTCACTGCTGACTCCAGCATAGAGCGCAGGCCGGCCGCAAAACACCGGCGGAACCTGATCGCCATGAAACCGCTCCAGACTTCGTCCGGCGATCCGACCGCCGACCGCCGCGCCGACTATGCCGAAATGCTCCATGCGTCCGGCGATCATGCGGCAGCGTCGGAATTGCTGCTCGGCGCGCTCGAACTGGCGCCGCAATGGCCGGCCGGCTGGTTCCGCCTCGGTGAGATGCAGGAGGCGGCGGGCGCGCCCGATCTCGCCGCGCAGGCCTGGACGACGGCACTGCGGCTGGACCCGGCGGACAGGCTCGGCGCGGTGCTCAAGCTGCAATTGATCGGCAAGGCAGCGGCCGCCCAGGCGCCGCCCAGCGCCTTTGTCGAGACGCTGTACGACCACTATGCCGGAAGCTTCGAGGGTGAGCTGGTCGACAGGCTAGGCTATCGTCTGCCCGAATGTCTCGACCGAGCCATCCGGGCAGCACGGCCGGGCCGGTTTTCGCTGGTGCTCGATCTCGGCTGCGGCACCGGCCTCATGGGCCAGAGACTGCGGCCGATCGCCGATCGGCTGGAGGGTTACGACATCTCGGCCGGCATGCTGAGGCAGGCGCGCGCCAAAGGCGTCTACGATCTGCTCGTCAAGACGGACCTGCAGGATTTTTGCTATTCAGGCCCGAAAGCCGATCTGGTGACGGCGGCAGATGTGTTCATCTATCTCGGCGCACTCGACAAGGTGGTGACCAAGATTGCCGGAATGCTTGCCGGCGGCGGTCTGTTTGCGTTCTCCGTCGAGACGCTCTCCGGCGGCGACCTATCTGGCAGCGGCGATTTCGCCTTGCAGCCGTCGCGCCGCTATGCGCATTCGCAAAGCTATGTAGAGCGGGTTCTGGACGCCAACGGCTTTTCGGTCCTGTCGCTGCAGGCAACGATTATCCGGCAGGATCGCCGCGAACCGGTCGAAGGGCTTGCCGTACTGGCAAGCTTGCTTTCCGGCAGCGTAAAATCTGGCTAAGACTCCTGCCGCTGCACAGGAGAGTGGCAGCTGCGAAAGACAAGGAGCACGTTCATGCGCTGGAACATGATGGTCTTGGCATCTTGCCTGGCGATGGCCGGCTGCGTCGGCAATTCGATGTCCGAACGGCAGGACGAAAACGTCCAGTCCTCGCTGCTATATGACAAGGTGCCTTGCGACCAATTGCTGGCGCAACGAAACGGCCTGGCGCAGCAATATCATTTGCCGGTGGACGCCAAGCCGTCCTTCTCCAACCCGGCGACGGGCTTCGGCCCGTTCACGCCGGACATGCGCTCAAAAGCCAAACGTGACGCCGACCAGGCAAGCGGCAAGATCGACGCCATGAACCGGTCGATCAGCCGCCGCGAATGCGGCAAGCCGGCCAGGCAGAACAAGCTCAGCCTGACCTGACCGGACCCTAATCCGCCACCTTCCATTGCTCGCGCGAGGCACTGGCGGGGTAGACGCCGAGAATGCGCATTTCGCGCGAGAAGAAGGCGAGCTCGTCGAGCGCCAGCTTCACCAGCGGGTCGTCGGGATGGCCCTCTATGTCGGCGTAGAACAGCGTCGCCGTAAACGCGCCGAGCTGGTAGCTTTCCAGCTTGGTCATGTTGATGCCGTTGGTGGCGAAGCCGCCCATCGCCTTGTAGAGCGCGGCAGGCACGTTGCGGACGCGGAAGATGAAGGTCGTCATCATCTTGGCGTCGGCCGAGGGGCGTTCGGCCCATTGCTTGTTCTTGGTCAGCACGACGAAACGGGTGACGTTGCTGTCGGTGTCCTCGACATTCTCCTCGATGATGTCGAGCCCGTAGAGCGTCGAGGCCAGCGCCGGCGCCAGCGCGGCCATGGTGCGGTCCTTCATCGCGGCGACCATCTTGGCGGCGCCCGCCGTGTCGCCGGCAACCGTCGCCTTCCAGCCGTTCTTGCGGATGTATTTGCGGCATTGGCCGAGCGCGTGGATGTGGCTGTGCACGGTCCGGATCTCGTCGCGCCTGACGCCGGGCAGCACCATCAGCTGGAAGTGGATCGGCAGGAAATATTCGCCGATGATGTGCAGCTTCGATTCCGGCAAGAGGTGATGGATGTCGGCGACGCGGCCGGCAATGGTGTTCTCGATCGGGATCATCGCCAGATCGGCCTTGCCGGTCTCGACGGCGTTGAAGGCGTCCTCAAAGGTCGGGCACGGCAACGGCTCCATCGACGGGAACATGTTGCGGCAGGCGGTGTCGGAATTGGCGCCCGGCTCGCCCTGGAAGGATATTTTGTTGGTCTTTTCAGGCATGCGCAGAGTCTCGGGAATTGGGGGAAGAATTTCTTAGTTGGAAAGGAGCGCCCTGGCGCGTTCGAGATCGTCCGGCGTATCGACGCCAAGCGGCACCGACTGCACGATCTCCGCATCAATGCGCATGCCGGCCTCGAGCGCCCGCAACTGCTCCAGCCGCTCGCGGCGCTCCAGCGGCGACGGCCTCAGCGCAACGAAGCGTTCGAGTGCGGCGCGGCGATAGGCATAGAGGCCGATATGATGGTAGAGCGGGCCTTCGCCCCAGGGGGCGGTGGCGCGGGTGAAATAGAGCGCCCTGAGCCGCGTCGCCGAGAGTGGCGAGCCGACCAGCTTGACGACGTTCGGATTGGTCTTTTCCTCGTCGCGGACGATCTCGACGCAGAGCGTGGCGATGTCGACCGCTGCGTTCTCGAAAGGCTTAAGCGCGGCGCCGATAACAAGGGGCTCGATGGTCGGCAGATCGCCCTGCACATTGACGATGGTCTCGACGCTGTTGCCAGGGTCGAGAATGGTCAGCGCTTCGAAGATGCGGTCGGAGCCGGTTTCGTGGTCCGCCCGCGTCATCACCGCCTCGAAATCATGCGCGCGCACCGCCTCCGCAACGCTTTGCGTATCGGTGGCGACGACGACCCGGCCGAGGCCGGCCTCGGCAGCACGGCGGGCGACGTGGACGATCATCGGAGTGCCGGCGATGTTGGCCAGCGGCTTGCCCGGCAGGCGGGTCGAGGCCATGCGGGCCGGGATCAGGATGAGGGTGGACATGAGGCGGGCAGGGGCTCGAAAAAGAGGAGGACAAAAGTGGCAAAAGGTCTCACTGGCAGCGCCCTTATAGGTGTTGCAACGCAGGAGCAAAAGACCTAGTTTCCGCGCGATTTGACCGCCTCGCAGGGTGGTTCACGATACCGACGGACGGAGTGGACGGATCGGTCCGCCGGAAAAGGGAGCCTGGGGCGTATGGATTCCAACGAAGTCAACAAGCTGCTCGCCGCTTTCCTCGGCACGGTGTTCATTGTCTTTTCCGTTGGCATCGTGTCCGACGCGCTGTTTGCCTCGCCGGCGCCGGAAAAGCCCGGCTTTGCCATCGAGGCGACCGAGCCTGCCGAAGGCGGCCCGGCCGCTCCCGCCGCGGAGGCCAAGCCGATCGCCGAGCTGCTGACCACCGCCAACGCCGAAGCGGGCGCCGCCGTCTTCAAGAAATGCCAGGCCTGTCATTCCGGCGAAAAGGGCGGCCCCAACAAGGTGGGCCCCGATCTGTGGGACATCATCGACCGTCCGGTCGCCGAGCATGAGGGCTTTGCCTATTCTGCCGGCATGAAGGAGTTCTCTAAGGGCGGCAGCGAGAAGTGGACCTACGACAACCTCAACCACTTCATCACCTCGCCGAAGAAGTTCGTGAAGGGCACGGCGATGGGTTTTGCCGGCCTGCCGAAGGATGAGGACCGCGCCAACGTCATCGCCTATCTGCGCACGCTGTCGGACAATCCGAAGCCGCTGCCGGCGCCCGGCGCCTCGGCCGAGAACGCGCCCGCCAAGCCGGCCGAAGGTGCAGCCCCTGCCAAGCCGGCAGAAGGCGCGGCGCCAGCCGCTCCGGCTGCACCCGCAAAATAACAAAACTGTAATGACATAATCCTTGAAAAAGCCGGGTTCAGCCCGGCTTTTTCGTTAGGAAAAATGCATATGCGACGACAAAGCCGCTCCGTTGCGGTTTTCAGCGCCGCCAAATGATCTAGATTGGGCCCAGACGCTATGGTGACGGCGCTATATCGCGAAGAGGAGAACGCATGACGGTTGGCCGAGCGCGGACGCTTCTGAAATCGGTGCTTATGCTGGCTGCTTTTGCCGGCGGCCTGCAGGCGGCCCTCGCGGACGAATGGCGCACGACCTCGTCGCTGATCGGCGAATCCAAATATGGCGACAACTTCCAGCACTACGATTACATCAATCCGGATGCACCCAAGGGCGGCACGCTGAATTCCGTGGTGCTTGGTACGTTCGACAGCTTCAATCCCTACATCGTGCAGGGGTCGCCGGCTGCCGGCTTCGCGCAGTTCGGCGGCGGCCTGCTCTACGACACGCTGATGGAGCAGGCGACCGACGAGGGCAGCACCAGCCATCCGCTGATCGCCGACGCCTACAAATATCCGGCCGACTATTCCTCAGCGACCTACCGGCTCGACCCGCGGGCGAAATGGCATGACGGCCAGCCGATCACCACCGACGACGTGATCTGGTCGTTCCAGGTGCTGAAGGCCAACAGCCCGCAATATAGCCGCTATTTCGAAAACGTCACCGACGCGGTCGCCATCTCCGACCGCGAGGTCGAGTTCCATTTCAACCAGAAGGGCAACCGCGAACTGCCCAAGATTCTCGGCGATCTCGTCGTATTGCCCAAGCACTGGTGGGAAGGTACCGACGCCAATGGCAAGAAGCGCGACGTCACCAAATCGACGTTGGAGCCGCCACTCGGCTCGGCCGCCTACAAGATCGCCAGCTTCAAGCCGGGCTCGGAAATCGTCTGGCAGCGCGTGCCCGACTACTGGGCGGCCAAGCTGCCGGTGAAGATCGGCCGCGAGAATTCCGACAGCCAGCGTTTCACCTATTTTCTCGACGACAATGCCGCCTGGCAGGCCTTCACCAAGGGCGGCTTGGACGACATCAAGCCGGAGAACAGTTCGAGGCGCTGGAACACGGCCTATAATTTCCCGGCAGTCCAGGCCGGCGACGTCATCAAGAAGGAATTCAAGACCGCGTCGCCCGAACCGATGCAGGCCTTCATGCTCAACACCAGGCGCCCGCTGTTCCAAGATCGCCTGGTGCGCGCCGCCTTGATGTACCCGTTCGACTTCGAGACGATGAACCGGACCCTGTTCTTCGGTTCCAATACCCGCACCAGCAGCTATTTCCAGGGCACGGAACTGGCGTCGAGCGGCCTGCCGCAAGGCAAGGAACTCGAAATCCTGGAGCAGTACCGTGACAAGCTGCCGCCCGAGGTCTTCACCCAGGAATTCAAGCTGCCGGTCTACGACAGCCCGCAGGCGGAGCGCAAATACCTGAAGACCGCGGTCGATCTGTTCGCCAAGGCAGGCTGGGTGATCAAGGGCGGCAAGATGGTCAACGCCAAGACCGGCGAACCGTTCAAATTCGAAATCCTCGGCTGGAACGACACCGACCAGGTCATCGCCAGCCCGTACATCGCCAATCTGCGCAAAATCGGCGTCGACGCGACGCTGCGCCTGATCGATCAGACCCAGTATATCAACCGCGTCACCCATTTCGACTTTGACGTGGTCACTTCGATACTCGGCCAGTCGGACTCTCCCGGTAATGAACAGCGCGATTTCTGGAGCTCCAAGGCCGCCGATTCGCCGGGATCGCGCAATTACGCCGGCATCAAGAATCCGGTCGTCGATGCGCTGGTCGACCGGATCATCTATGCCACCGACCGCGACGATCTCGTTGCCGCCACCCATGCGCTCGACCGGGTGCTGTTGTGGAACTTCTACGTCGTGCCGCAATATTACCGCGCCGTGGTCTGGCTCGCCTATTGGAACAAGTTCGGTATGCCGGAAAAGCAGCCCGCCTATAGCGGCGTCGACCAGAATTCCTGGTGGATCGATCCGGTCAAGGAAAAGGCGCTGGCGGCCAAATACAAGAGTGGCAATTGATGACGGTGCTGCCCCGTCGCGACTTCCTCGCCCTGGGCGGTGCCGCCGCGGCAGCTGCATGGCTGCCCGGCCGGGCTTTCGCCACGACCCCGACCGGCGTGAAACTGCACGGCCTGTCGGCCTTCGGCGATCTCAAATACGCGCCGGATTTCAAGCATTTCGACTATGTGAATGTCGACGCGCCCAAGGGCGGCACCTTTAATTTCGGCCCCTCGCAATGGGTGTTCAACCAGAATCCCTACACCTTCAACACGCTGAACAGCTTCGTGCCCAAGGGTGACGCCCCGCCGCGCATGGAAATGTGTTTCGATTCGCTCATGACCGGCGCACAGGACGAGCCGGATTCCATCTATGGACTGCTGGCTGAAAGCGTGACGATCTCGGCGGACCGCAACATGTTCGAGTTCGCCCTGCGCCCGCAGGCGCGCTGGCATGACGGCTCGCCGCTGACCGCAGAGGATGCCGCATATACGTTCACCCTTTTCAAGAATCAGGGCCATCCCGATCTCTCGCTGCCGCTCCGTGAGATGACCCAAGCCGTCGCCGCCGATACTGGAACGCTGAGATTGACCTTTTCGGGCAAGCAATCGGAACGTACCATCCTGGATGTCGCAACGTTCCCGATCCTCTCCAAGGCATATTTCGCGATCGCCCCGTTTGACAGCTCCCGCATGAAGGCGCCGCTCGGATCCGGCCCTTACAAGGTCGGGTTGGTGCGTCCGGGACAGACAATCGAGTTCGAGCGCGTCGTGGACTATTGGGGCCGCGGCCTGCCGGTCAATAAAGGACAGTTCCATTTCGACAAGCTGCGCATAGAGTTCTATGGCGACCGTCAGGCGGCTTTCGAGGCTTTCAAGAAGGGCGAAGTCCATTTCCGCGAAGAGGCAACGTCGCGCGTATGGGCTACCGGCTACGATTTTCCGGCGCTCACCGCAGGCAAGGTGGTTAAACGCGAGTTTCCTTCCGAAAAGCGCCCGTTAATGTACGCGACAGCCATGAACCAACGGCGCGAACGGTTTCGGGATATGCGCGTGCGCCGCGCAATTGCGTTGTGCTTCGATTTCGAATGGACCAACAAATCGCTGTTCTACGGCCTCTATGATCGTTCGCAATCCAATTTCGAACGATCGGAATTCAAAGCCACCGGCGTACCGTCTCCTGACGAACTGACGCTGCTGGAGCCGCTTCGCGACAAGCTTGCGCCTGAAGTCTTCGGCGAAGTCTATGCTCTGCCCCCATCCGACGGCAGCGGCCGTGACCGGAAATTGCTGCGCGCATCGCAAAAGCTGATGGCTGACGCGGGATGGAAACGGTCCGGTCAATTTTTCCAGAATGCCGCCGGCGAAACTTTCAGGTTAGAAATCCTTGCTGACGACGAAGGTTTGGTGCGCATCTATGGGCCGTGGGCGGAGAATTTGAAGGCCATCGGCTTCGACGCCTCAATCCGCCTGGTCGAGTCGGCACAGCACCAAGCCAGGCAGGCGAGCTTCGATTTCGACATGATAGCGATGGCGGTGCTGTTCTCGCCGACGCCAACACGGGAGGGAATGGACGGCATCTTCCATTCACGCTCGGCCAACCTGCAGGGATCGCGCAATCTGTCCGGCACGGCAGACCCGGCGATCGACATGCTTGTCGAGGCGATAGACCGCGTCAAAAACCGTCAGGAACTGACGACAGTGCTGCGTTCGCTGGATCGGGTCTTGCGCGCGCGCATGGACTGGATTCCTAGTTGGTATTCGGCGAATCACCGCGTGGCCTTCTGGGACATGTTCGGTTTCGACGAAACGAAACCCGACTACGGCTTCGCGATGGAAGCGCTGTGGTGGTTTGACAGGGACAAGGCGGCAAAGATTGGCAAAGGCTGAATTTCTTGCGGGCGTTGGCGCCGCCCCTCACCTGCCTGCCGGCATCCTCTCCCCGTATAGCGACGGGGAGAGGGGGGCTTTCATCGAGGATTTCGCCAACCACAAACATGGCAACAAAAGCGCCGAGACTACGGCCAGCCCCTTTCTCCCCGTCACTATACGGGGAGAAATGTCCGGCAGGACAATGAGAGGCGGCGCCGGCGTCGACAATTGGCCTGAAGCGATTGCCTCGGGGGCACCCCCAGCCACAGTGGTCCTCCCTAAGGAGGGTAAAAACTGATGGGCGCCTATATACTGCGCCGCATGCTGCTGATGATCCCGACCCTGTTCGGCATCATGGCGGTGTCCTTTGCGGTCATCCAGTTCGCGCCGGGCGGGCCGGTCGAACAGGTCATCGCCAGGCTGACCAACCAGGGCGGCAGCGATCGCCTCGGTGGCGGCGGCGGTGATGCCGGCGGCGCCAATTTCGATGTGGCCGGCGACGTCGGCTCGAAATACCGCGGCGCGCAAGGGCTCGATCCGGAATTCATCAAGAAGCTGGAGAAGCAGTTCGGCTTCGACAAGCCGCCGCTCGAGCGCTTTGGCATGATGCTGTGGAACTATCTCCGCTTCGATTTCGGCGACAGCTACTTCCGCGACATTTCGGTGCTCGACTTGATCCTGGAAAAGATGCCGGTGTCGATCTCGATCGGGCTGTGGATCACGCTTTTGTCCTATCTGATTTCGATCCCGCTCGGCATCCGCAAGGCGGTCAAGGACGGCTCCACCTTCGACGTCTGGACCAGCGGCGTCGTCATCGTCGGTTACGCCATTCCAGGCTTCCTGTTCGGCATATTGCTGATGGTGCTGTTTGCCGGCGGCTCGTTCTGGGACTGGTTTCCGCTGCGCGGCCTCACCTCCGACAATTGGGACCAGCTGTCGTGGCCGGCCAGGATCGTCGACTATTTCTGGCACATGACCCTGCCGCTGACGGCGCTGGTGCTGTCGGCCTTCGCCACGACGACGCTTTTGACCAAGAATTCCTTCCTCGAGGAAATCCGCAAACAATATGTGGTCACCGCCCGCGCCAAGGGCCTGTCGGAGCGGCAGGTGCTCTACGGCCACGTCTTCCGCAACGCCATGCTGATCGTCATTGCCGGTTTTCCCGGCGCCTTCATCTCGGCCTTCTTCACCGGCTCGCTGCTGATCGAGAACATCTTTTCGCTCGACGGCCTCGGCCTGCTCGGCTTCAACTCGGTGGTGCAGCGCGATTATCCGGTGGTCTTCGCCAATCTCTACATCTTCTCGCTGCTTGGCCTGTTCGTCGGGCTGCTGTCCGATCTGATCTATACCTGGGTCGATCCGCGCATCGACTTCGAGCGGAGAGACGTCTGATGGCGCAGGCCACAGCCGAAACGGCGCCGCCTCGGATCGCGCGGCCCTTTCTGTCGCCGCTCAACCAGCGCCGCCTGCAGAACTTCAAGTCCAACCGGCGCGGCTACTGGTCGTTGTGGATTTTCCTGTTCCTGTTCGTGCTGTCGCTGGTTTCCGAACTGATCGCCAACGACAAGCCGATCATCGCCTCCTACAAGGGCGAGATCCTGTTTCCGGTCCTGGTCGCCTATCCCGAGGAGAAGTTCGGCGGCTTCTATGCGGTCACCGACTACCGCGACCCGGTCATCCAGGACGAGATCAACGCCAATGGCTGGATGATCTGGCCGCCGGTGCGCTACTCCTATCAGACCGTCAACAACGCTATTCCCGAAGCAGCACCGACCAAGCCATCCTGGCTCTACGACAAGAAGACGCGCTGCAACCAGTATCCGAAAGGCGAGGCAGACCCCAACTGCAACGTCGGCAACTGGAACTGGCTGGGCACCGATGACCAGGCCCGCGACGTGCTGGCGCGCGTCATCTACGGCTTCAGGATCTCGGTGCTGTTCGGCCTGGTTCTGACTGCCGGCTCGGCGCTGATCGGCGTGGCGGCCGGCGCTCTGCAGGGCTATTTCGGCGGCTGGACCGACCTTCTGTTCCAGCGCTTCATCGAGATCTGGTCGGCGATCCCGGTGCTGTATCTGCTCTTGATCGTCGCCGCCATCCTGCCGCCCGGCTTCTTCATCCTGCTCGGATTGATGCTGCTGTTTTCCTGGGTGGCACTGGTCGGCGTGGTAAGGGCCGAATTCCTGCGCGCCCGCAATTTCGAATATGTCAATGCGGCGCGCGCGCTCGGCGTGTCCAATATCACCATCATGTTCCGGCATCTGCTGCCCAATGCCATGGTGGCGACTCTGACCTTCTTGCCCTTCCTGCTTAGCGGCTCGATTTCGACGCTGACCTCGCTCGACTATCTCGGCTTCGGCCTGCCGCCCGGCTCCGCCTCGCTCGGCGAGTTGTTGAAGCAGGCACAGCGCAATCTCAACGCGCCATGGCTCGGCATTTCCGGCTTCGTCGTCATCTCGATGATGCTGTCGCTGCTGGTCTTCGTCGGCGAGGCCACCCGCGACGCTTTCGATCCGCGCAAGACGTTCAGATGAGAGCGATGCGGGCTGGCATTCGGCATGTTATATTCCGGCCGATATCGAGCGAACCCGGACCCATGACGGTGTTGGCGTCGGTTCAGTCCGTCAAGCCGCACGTCGGGGAAGGAAAGGGTTATGAATAAGGTCATCCTTGAACACTACCCGGCATCGAAGCTCCCGGATGAACTGCGAAGGGGCACAGCTCCGAGCGCCTCGGTCAAAGTGACAGTGGAAGAGGAGGCCAACAGGCCTCTTGGCCGCGAACAATTGCTTGAACTCATGCGGAATGCTCAGGCCAACGCGCCGGGAACAAGCCTCGACGAGGCTGTCGCGCGTGTTCGTGCCCTCCGCGATGAGTGGGAGGATTGATGGCTGCAGTCCGGCTTTATGTCGACACCAACATTTTCATCTATGCCTTTGAAAACAACGATGCGCTTGCAAAAAAACTGCTTCAGCTCATTTCACTGAACGACGGCAGAAAGCAGACCGCGGACACGAGATTGAAAGAGACCTATTCTATCGCACCAAATCGTCTCGTCCCCCCTCAAATGGCAATCAAAATTTCGATCATGCGACAGGAAATTTCCGCCTTGGACAGGGTTGTCGCGGAAGTTGAGCCATGACCGCCCCTCTCCTTTCCATACAAGACCTCAGCGTCGCCTTCACGCAAGGCGGCAACCAGTCGATCGCCGTCGACCATATTTCCTTCGACCTCGCCAAGGGCGAGACGGTGGCGCTGGTCGGCGAATCCGGCTCCGGCAAGTCGGTCACCGCGCTGTCGGTGCTGAAGCTGCTGCCCTATCCGACCGCCAGCCACCCCTCGGGAAAGATCCTGTTCCTCGGCGCCGACCTGCTGGCCACGGACGAGAGAGACTTGCGCCGTGTGCGCGGCAACAAGATCACCATGATCTTCCAGGAGCCGATGACTTCGCTCAACCCGCTGCACACGATCGAGCAGCAGATCGTCGAGGTGCTGAAATTGCACCAGGGCCTGGGGGATCGCACCGCCAAGGCGCGCACGCTGGAACTTCTGCACGAGGTCGGCATCCGCGAACCGGAGAAGCGGCTCGACGCCTATCCGCACCAGCTTTCCGGCGGCCAGCGCCAGCGCGTCATGATCGCCATGGCGCTGGCCAACGAGCCTGAACTGTTGATCGCCGACGAGCCGACGACGGCGCTCGACGTCACCGTCCAGGCGCAGATCCTCGAATTGCTCGCCGGCCTGAAAAGCCGCAAGAACATGTCGATGCTGTTCATCACCCACGATCTCGGCATCGTCAGGAAGATCGCCGACCGGGTCTGCGTGATGACCAAGGGCAAGATCGTCGAGACCGGCCCGACCAAGGAGATATTCGCCAATCCGCAGCACGCCTACACCCGGCATCTGCTTGCCGCCGAGCCGAAGGGCAAGCCGCCGGCGGCCAACCAGGCCGCCAAGCCAGTGATGGTCGGCAACGACGTCAAGGTCTGGTTTCCGATCAAGAAGGGCTTCTTCCGGCGCACCGTCGACAATGTGAAGGCGGTCGACGGCATCGACGTCACCGTGCGGGCCGGTCAGACGCTTGGCGTCGTCGGCGAATCCGGCTCAGGCAAGACGACGCTCGGCCTGGCGCTGGCCAGGATGATCTCGTCGACCGGGAATATCCAGTTCAACGGACGCGGCATCGATCAGCTATCCTTCAACGAAATGCGGCCGCTGCGGCGCGAACTGCAGATCGTCTTCCAGGATCCGTTCGGCTCGCTCAGCCCGCGCATGTCGGTCGCCGAGATCATCGAGGAAGGGTTGAAGATCCACGAGCCGAAACTGTCGCCCGATGAGCGCGACGAGCGTGTCGTCGACGTGCTGCAGGAAGTCGGCCTCGATCCGGCGACGCGCAACCGCTATCCGCACGAATTCTCCGGCGGCCAGCGCCAGCGCGTCGCCATCGCGCGCGCCATGGTGCTCAACCCGCGCTTCGTCATGCTGGACGAGCCGACCTCGGCGCTCGACATGAGCGTGCAGGCGCAGGTCGTCGACCTCTTGCGCAGCCTGCAGGCCAAGCACGACCTCGCCTATCTCTTCATCAGCCACGATCTGAGGGTTATCCGCGCGCTCGCCAATGAAGTCATCGTCATGCGCAATGGCAGGATCGTCGAAGCCGGACCTTCCGAACAGATTTTTGGCAACCCGCGGACCGACTATACAAAGGCGTTGATCTCGGCCGCCTTCAAGATCGAAACGGCGCCGGTCGGCATCGTTAGCGAGTAGATTTTCGCCAGAGATCATGCACAAAATCAAAACGCTGCCGCGCCCTTGCACGTCGGGACGCGAACGCTGTTGGTAAAAAGGAAAAACAATCCGCAATGGAAAAAGGCCGCATCCTGCTTGCCCTCACCGGTATTCATCCGCTGCGCTGGCGCGAACTGCTGTCGGCGGAGCGCGAAGTGGTGCTCGAGCCGAATGGCGCCGCCGATCCGTCGATCACCTATGCGGTGGTGTGGAAACAGCGGCCGAACCTGTTGTCGTCGCTGCCCAATCTGCGCGCCATCTTCTCGATCGGCGCCGGCGTCGACCACATCTTCGCCGATCCCACCTTGCCCGACGTACCGGTCGTCAAGGTGGTGGCCGACAACCTGACCCAGTACATGACCGAATACGTCGTCTGGCGGGTGCTCGACCACCATCGCCAGGGCATGCTCTACCGCGCCCAGCAGCAGAAGAAGATCTGGCACGAACCGCAGCAGCGGCCGGCCAGCGACATCTCGGTCGGCATTATGGGGCTCGGCACGCTCGGCCGCGCGGCGGCGTCGGTGCTGTTGTCGCTCGGCTTTCCGGTCAATGGCTGGTCGCGCAGCGATCGGCCGATGCAAGGTGTCTCGACTTATGCGGGCGAGGCCGGCCTGATCCCGTTCCTCAACGCTACCGACATCCTGGTGGTGCTTCTGCCGCTGACGCCGCAGACGCACGGCATCGTCAACCACGGCGTGCTGAAGGAGCTACGCAAGCGCAACGGTCTCGGCGGCTCGGTGCTGATCAATGCCGGGCGCGGCAGGCTGCAGAAGGACGCCGACATTTTGCGCGCGCTGGACGACGGCACGCTGAAGGAAGCCAGCCTCGACGTGTTCGAGGTCGAGCCGCTGCCGAAGACCAGCCCACTATGGAACCATCCTAAAGTGTTCGTGACGCCGCATGCGGCGGCAACTTCCGATCCGGTCCATCTGGCGCCGATCATGCTGCGCCAGATGGACGCCTTCGAGCGCGGCGAAGCGCTGGAAAATGTGGTGGACCGCGACGCGGGGTATTGATTTTTTGGAGCGCCGCTTCCCCGTCTCAGCCCCAGCCGAGCGGCACGTAGTCGATCTCCATAAACGCCTCGACCTCGGGGATCCAGCGGTCGCGGACGAAGGCGACGTGGTCGGGATGATCGTTGTAGCCGGAGTAAGCCCGCTGATCGGCGAACTCCATCGAGAAGCCGAAGCGGTACTCGTTCTTGGGGCTGACCTGCCGCAACTGCTCGAAATGCGTGACGCCCTTTATCGCCGTGAGGATCCTCTTGGCATCGGCGAGGAACCTTTTTTCCTCAAGCGAGTGCGGCGGGTGTTTTAGCGTGAACACGACGGTGTGACGGATCATTTTTTGCTCCTGCGATGTCTTCGTGTCACGCGCTGTCGGCCCAGGCGCGGATCAGGTTATAGGCGATCGCCCCTTTCGGCGGCGTCACCAGGCCGCCCGGATGTTCCCTGGCCAGCATCGACAGCACCTCGTCGCGAAAGAACCAGCGGCAGTCTTCCAGCTCGTTGAGGTCGGGGTGGATGTCGTCGTTGAGCGGTTCGCCGAAGCAGCCGATCATCAGCGAATAGGGAAACGGCCAGGGCTGGCTGGCGTGGTAGACGACGCGGCCGAGCCGGATGCCGGCTTCCTCCAGCGTTTCGCGGCGCACCGCCGCCTCGATCGTCTCGCCCGGCTCGATGAAACCGGCCAGCGCCGAATACATGCCGGGCCCGAAATGCCGGCCGCGGCCGAGCAGGCATTTTTCGGGCGTTGCCGTCAGCATGATCGCCACCGGGTCGGTGCGCGGAAAGTGCTCTGTGCCGCAGGCCGGGCAATGCCGCTTGTAGCCGCCGGCCCGCATCTCGGCTTCGGTGCCGCATTTGCTGCAGAAGCGATGGCTGGCATGCCAAGCGAGCAGCGCCGCCCCTTGCGCCAGCGCGCCGGCCGCCGCTTCGTCGATCAGCCCCTGCATATAGACCGAGCGATAGTCGATCGCCTTGATCGTCTCGGGAAGCTGCTCGGGCTCGACCGCCGCCGGCACCGCCAGCACCGGGCCGCTTTCCGAAAAACCGAGCAGGACGCCGTTTTCGAGCGATGCCTCGAGCGGCCGGCTTTCGGCCACGCCGAACCAGGGATCGAATGCGTCTTGCGCAAGCTTCAGATAGAGCCGGCCGCCATGCATCAGCAAAAGCCGAGTCGTCGGATCGGCGAGCGCCTTTTCGACGGAATCGTCGGCGCGGTTTTCGGATTGCCGGTCGATGATGTTGCCGGCGAAGCCGACGAACTGGCTCGGCTCGCGCAAGGGCGCGTCAAACAGGCTAAAGCTCATGCGGACTCGGGAAGGTTCAAGGTGGACACGGGAGAGGTTTATAGCGCTGCCTTGATCTTTTCCGCAAACTTGCGAAGGTCGGAGCGCTGGTAGGGCTCGCGCAGGCCGTGCCCCCACACCGGGCCGGGCCAGCCGGGATCGCCTTCCGAGCGCGCGATAACATGCACGTGCAACTGCCGCACGATGTTGCCGAGCGCGCCGGTGTTGATCTTGGTGCAGCCGGTCACCCGCTTCAGCGCCAGCGCCACCATGTTGGTCTCGAAGGTCAGCATCGCCTGGTCGAGCGGCGTCATGTCGTGGATTTCCTCGATGCCCGGCCGCTGCGGCACCAGCAGCAGCCACGGCCAGCGGCGGTCGTTCATGACCCGCAATTCGCACAGGCCGAGCCACATCAGCTGTTCGCTGTCGGCTTCCAGCTGAGCGTCAAGCGTGAATCCGGCCTTGAGGCCCGGCAGCATCGGCGTTTCCCTCGCATTTTGACGTTTTTTGAACTTTATCGACGCTAGAGCGGCTACCGGGGGGCCGCAAGGGGCAGCAAGCAACATTGACCGTCGTGGCGCTGATTGTGCGCGAAGAACCGAGGACCAGGGCATTGCATACGGTTGGCGCTGCCCCGCCGAGGTCGACAATTTTGACCGCAGCCACATTTTGTTCTTGCTTTGTGCCGGCAGCTATGCTACTAATCTCGCTATGGTGACTATTCGCGCCAACGACCCGCCCGCCGAGGCGGGTTTTTGCTTTCAGCTTTCGCCGTCGCTCACGTCCTATCATCCGCACTTGCATTTCATCGCCGGATTGCCGATATGGAGGCTGGGAGGTTGGTGGTGGACGGTCCACTCGCCAACCGGGTCAGGTCCGGAAGGAAGCAGCCCTAACGAGCCCGGAACGGGTCATTGTTCCAGCCTCCCGCCTCTTCGCCTTTTGCCCCGACATTGACGGCGCCAAGCCGTGCGGGCGAAACTATGCGCAGGAATCGGCCGCCTCCAGTGGCAGCCCTTGGAGCTTAACGGGCGAATGAGCGAAGCCGGAAACGACGCCGGGAAATCGGACAAGCCTGCCGCCTATCGCGTGCTGGCGCGCAAATACCGACCGTCGAATTTCTCCGAGCTAATCGGCCAGGAGCCGATGGTCCGCACCTTGACCAATGCCTTTGCCACCGGCCGCATCGCCCAGGCGTGGATGCTGACCGGCGTGCGCGGCGTCGGCAAGACGACGACCGCGCGCATACTCGCGCGGGCCCTGAACTACAAAACATCGACCGTCGACCAGCCGTCCGTCGACCTTGCCGTGCTCGGCGAGCATTGCCAGGCGATCATGGAAGGCCGCCATGTCGACGTCATCGAGATGGACGCCGCCTCGCATACCGGCATCGACGACATCAGGGACATCATCGAACGCGTGCGCTACGCCCCGGTATCGGCGCGCTACAAGGTCTACATCATCGACGAAGTGCACATGCTTTCCAACCAGGCCTTCAACGGCCTGCTGAAGACGCTGGAAGAGCCGCCGCCGCACGTCAAGTTCATCTTCGCCACCACCGAAATCCGCAAGGTGCCGATCACCGTCCTGTCGCGCTGCCAGCGTTTCGACCTCAGGCGCATCGATGCGGCAATGATCAAGGCCGACCTTGCGAGGATAGCGGGTCTGGAGGGCATCGAAGTCGAAGACGATGCACTGGCGATGATCGCCCGCGCGGCCGAAGGCTCGATGCGTGACGCGCAGTCCATCCTCGACCAGGCGATCGCCCATGGCGGCGGCGCGGTCAGCGCCGAAGCGGTCCGCGCCATGCTGGGCCTGGCCGACCGTGCCCGCATCGTCGACCTGTTCGAACATGTCATGAAGGGCGACGTCGCCGCCGCGCTTGCCGAATTCCGTGCCCAGTACGATACCGGCGCCGATCCTGCCGCGGTGCTGACCGACCTTGCCGAGTTCAACCATCTGGTCACCCGTCTGCGCTTCGTGCCGGCTGCTGTCGACGACGCCTCGCTGTCCGAGGACGAGCGCCGGCGCGGCGCCGATTTCGCCAGGACGCTGTCGGTCAAGGTGCTGTCGCGGACATGGCAGATGCTTTTGAAAGGCATTCCCGAGGTGCAGACTTCCAACCGTCCAGTCAGCGCCGCCGAGATGGTGCTGATCCGGTTGGCGCATGCCGCCGACCTGCCGACGCTGGACGAGGCGCTGAAATCGCTTGAGAACGGCGTCTCCCTGCCGGGCGCCGCGCCGCGCGCGAATGGCGCGCCGGCAAGCCCTGGCCCCACAAACCATGGGCCTGCAAGCGGTAGTGCCGGTGCCGTGGCGCAGGCGCGGATGCCGACGGCCAATGGCGGCGCGCAGTCGATGCGCCTGGTCGAGCCCGAGCCGGTGCCGACCAATTTCGTTGCTCCGCCGGGGCCGGTGGTCGAGGCGCCGCCGGTGCCGGTGAAGTCGCTAGCCGACATTGTCGCCCTTGCCGACGCCCAGCGCGACATGGCCTTCAAGGTGCTGGTGAAGCGTTGCGTGCGCCTGGTGCGCATCGAGCCCGGCCGTATCGACGTCAGCCTGACCGACGATGCGCCGAAGATGCTGCTCAACGATTTGACCGCCAAATTGCGCGCCTGGACCGGCCGCAACTGGCTGGTGTCGCTGTCGAAGGAAGAGGGCGGCCAGACCTTGGCCGAGATGGAATCGACAAAGCGCGAAAATGCCTTCCTCGATGCCAAGAGCGATCCGACGGTCGCCGCCATCCTGGCGCGCTTTCCCGGCGCCAAGATCATCGACGTGCGCATTCCCGACGCGCCGGAGGCCGATGCGGCCGAGGGCGAAGTGCCGGTCGAGCCGCCGGCAGACGACGACGAAACCTGAAACAACCGGCACCAACTGCAAAGGACCGTGCGATGAAAGATCTTCTCGGCCTGATGGGCAAGGCAAAGGAAATGCAGGCCAAGTTCCAGGCCATGCAGGATGAGATCGCCACGCTGGAAGCCACCGGACAGGCCGGCGGCGGCCTGGTCAGCGTGACGCTGACCGGCAAATTCGAGATGAAGTCGCTGAAGATCGACCCGTCGCTGTTCAAGGAGGACGAGGTCGAGATTCTCGAGGATCTGCTTCTCGCTGCCCACAACGACGCCAGGACCAAGGTCGAGCAAACCATGCAGGAAAAGACCAAGGCGCTGACCGCGGGACTGCCGATCCCGCCGGGAATGAAACTGCCGTTCTAAGGCTAATGCATGTCGCGCAAAAGTGTGCAGCGGTTTTGCGGTAACGACATGCATCGAAACAAGAACGTAAAGCGCGTCGCCTGAGGCCGGTCGAACGCGACGCGCTTTTAGTCAATCGGTATGCCGTTACAGTGGCCGAAGAGTGCAGCAGCCAGTGCTTGCTCTTCCGCCGGCTGTGTCTATTAGGCAACTCCCCACACTTAATAACGCTTTAGCCATCTTTTTGCCTGAAAGTGTCTCATTCTTGCCGCAACCAGGGGCGGGCTGGCAGCAGAATGAGGGGACGCCTGTTGATCTCTACCCGATGGAAGACGCCGTTGCGGCTCGGCGTCGTTATCTCGCCGCTGTTTTTGGCCGCTTGCAGTCAGACCGCCTCGCACGGCATGTCCAGCCTGACCGATGCCATTACGCCGGGTTTCCTGAGCTCGCGCTCCTACAATTCCACGCCGAAGGAAAAGGAGTGCCTGGAGCGGGCAATGTTCTTCGAGTCCAACCGGTCGAGCCGTGACGGCATGATTGCGGTCGGCACGGTGGTGATGAACCGGCTGCGGTCCGGCAAGCATGGCAACACCATCTGCCAGGTCGTTGGCGAGCGCGGCCAATTCGCGCCGGGCGTCATGACGCGGCCGATGAATTCGAAGGCGATGCCCGATGTCGAGGAAGCCGCCGCGGCGGTGCTCAAGGGCGAGCGCAAAGCCAAGCTGAAGAACACGATGTTCTTCCACACCGCCGGCCTGCGCTTCCCCTACAAGAACATGCACTACACCATGGTTGCCGGCGGCAACGCCTTTTACGAAAAACGCGGTCGCAACTGGCAGCCGCTGCCGGACGAGCCGGTGGTCGCCGTGGCCCAGGCCAAGTCGCAAGCGCCTGCCGCTCAGGCCATACTTGTCGCCTCGGCCGAGCCGGCGCGCGACGCCAAGCCGACGTTCGCCAAGGCGACCTATGTGACCGCCGCCGCATCGCAGCCGGCAAAGCAGACAAGGGCGACTGCCGGGATGGCGACCCCGGAGGGGGCGGCCCAAGAGAAGTCGACCCAAGAGAAGCCGGTGCTGGTGGCACTGCAAGAACCAATGCAGGAGCCCGATGCGGCCCGTTTCGGTGGGACCGCGAGCGCACGGCCTGTCACCTCCTTCGAGGCAGCGCCGGCAGAGCCGACAATGTCGTTCGAGGCGACGCCCGAGAACACCGACGCCATCGGCGCGATGATCGCCGGCCAGACCCGGCCGCTGGAAGAAAACTGAGACGGTCAACGTCGCCGCCGCTCATCTGGCTGCCGCCATCTTCTCCCGCATAGTGACGGGGAGAAGGACGCTGTTGCCAAGGATTTCGCCAATTTCCGGCGTCGCAAAAAAGGGTGCCGAGGGTCACGGTCGGCCCTTTCTCCCCGTCACTATACGGGGAGAAATGCCCGGCAGGGCAATGAGGGGCGGCACAAACCTAAAGCGATTGCCTCTTTGCGCATCGAACATCCCGCGCCTCAGCAGTGTTCCAAAACCCGTTGAAAAATCCGAGAGCCTGATCCATTCCGATAGATCGGAATGGGGCTCTATCGTCTTGTTTGACCATGATCTTTTCCGAAAACCGGTTTCCACTTTTCGGGATCATGGTCTAAACCGGTGCGATGTCGAAGCGAATCGCCGGTCCCGAGATCGAACGCCTGATCCAGTTGCTGGCCAAGGTGCCGGGGCTTGGCCCGCGTTCGGCACGCCGCGCCGCGCTCCACCTCATCAAGAAGAAGGAACAGCTGCTGGCGCCGCTCGCCGCCGCCATGGGCGAGGCGGTCGACAAGGTGCGCATCTGCTCGACCTGCGGCAACGTCGACACCTCAGACCCATGCATGATCTGCACCGACGCGCGTCGCGACCCCACCACGCTCATCGTCGTCGAGGACGTGGCCGACCTATGGGCGCTGGAGCGGGCGACCGCCATGAACGTGCGCTACCATGTGCTCGGCGGTACGCTGTCGCCGCTCGACGGCATTGGTCCTGATGAGCTCAACATCCGTTCGCTGGTCGATCGCGTCGCCGGCGGCGAAGTCAAGGAAGTGATCCTCGCCGTCAACGCCACGGTCGAGGGCCAGACCACCGCGCACTACCTCACCGACCAGCTTTCCGGCTTCGACATCAAGGTGACGCGCCTGGCGCATGGTGTTCCGGTCGGCGGCGAACTCGACTATCTCGACGAAGGCACGCTGGCCGCCGCGTTGCGCTCGCGAACCGCGTTTTGAGGCGAGTTGCGGGGAGGGTGCGGATGATGGCTGCTGCGCATTTTTTAAGGCGGGCACTCTGTCACACCCCCCTCTGTCCTGCCGGACATCTCCCCCGCAAGGGGGGAGATCGGCAGCGTCAATCTCGCCGCCAATCTTTCAACGTCGAAAATTGGCGGAAGCAGAGGCGACAG
This sequence comes from Mesorhizobium sp. M0960, assembly GCF_040319055.1. Taxonomy (NCBI): domain Bacteria; kingdom Pseudomonadati; phylum Pseudomonadota; class Alphaproteobacteria; order Hyphomicrobiales; family Phyllobacteriaceae; genus Mesorhizobium; species Mesorhizobium sp. M0960. The sequence goes on from NZ_JAMYNN010000006.1 coordinate 196,345, forward strand.
CCAATCTCCCCCCTTGCGGGGGAGATGTCCGGCAGGACAGAGGGGGGTGGGACGGATCGCTGCTTTCACAAAATAGCCGTCGCGTTTCTTCTCGCCGCACTTGCCGCCTTCCTCCTCGCCACCCCTGTCTCCGCGGCAAAAATCGACGACCAGTTCCGCGCCTGGCTTGGCAACGACCTCTGGCCTGAAGCCAATGCCAAAGGCATCTCCAGGGAAACCTTCGATGCCGCCTTCGACGGCGTCAAGCCGAACCTCAAGCTGCCCGACCTGGTGAAGCCGGGCGAGAGGGCGACGACGCCGCGGAAGCAGCATCAGGCCGAGTTCGGTTCGCCCGGCGCCTATTTCGCCGAAAAGATAGTTCGTGCGGTGACCGCCGGCGGCCGCACCCGCGAGGCGGCCAACGCCAGCACGCTGGCCGCGATCGAGAAGCGCTACGGCGTGCCCGGCGAAGTGCTGCTGGCGATCTGGGGCCGTGAGAGCGGCTTCGGTGCGGCAAAGCTGCCCTACGACGCCTTCGAGGTGCTGGGCACCAAGGCGTTCATGTCGACGAAGAAAGAATTCTTCCGCACCGAGCTGCTGGCGGCGCTCGGGATCGTCGAGCGCGGGCTTGCCCCGGTCGGCGCGATAAAATCGTCCTGGGCCGGTGCGCTCGGCCAGCCGCAGTTCATGCCGACATCGTTTCTGAAGCATGCCGTCGATTTCGATGGCGACGGCCGCACCGACATCTGGAATTCGACGCCCGACATACTGGCGTCGATCGCCAATTATCTCGTGCATTATGGCTGGGTCAGGGGCCGCGGCTGGGGCTTCGAGGTGACGGTGCCGGAAAGCGTCTCGTGCTCGCTCGAAGGTCCCGACCAGGGCAAGAAGATTTCGCAATGGGCTGATATGGGTATCAGGCGTGTGTCGGGTAAACCGTTCCCGGCGAGCGAACTGAAAGCCGAGGGCTTTCTTTTGATGCCGGCCGGCCGCAGCGGCCCGGCCTTCATAGTTACGCCCAATTTCTACGTGCTGAAGCAGTATAACACCAGCGATCTCTATGCCTTGTTTATCGGCCATGGCGCCGATCGCATCGCCCATGGCGACAGTAATTTCTCGGGCAATTGGGGCGCGGTCGGCGGGCTCTACCGCTCCGACATCGCCGCCCTGCAGCGGGCGCTGGAAGCCAAGGGCTATGATGTCGGCAGCGCCGACGGCCTGCCCGGCTTCAAGACGCGCCGCTCGATCGGCAAATGGCAGGCCAGCAACGGCCGTTCCGCTACCTGCTTTCCCGACGCCGACCTGGTTACCGCGCTGAAATAGCCGGGTTTTCGCACCGCCGGTCTGGCCCAATCGACCGTTCTGCAAATGCTCGTTGCCGCGCTCGAAACCGCCGGATATGGTGAGCCGGAACTGCACAAAAAATTGCCGAGACAACGGTCCGGGGATCACCGTTCGACGCGGCAGGAAATGCCACAACCCTGAGCCGGGAACTCAGGTCAACAAAAACAGGGAACAGTTAAAATGATGATGGAAAAGTTTGCTCTACGCTCCCGCTTCTTGCTCGCGGGCGCGGCCATGTCCGCGCTGCTTCTGGCCGCTGCGCCTGCCTTCGCGGTCACGCCCGCCGACACGCTGGTCGAGGGTTTCGCCATCGACGACATCATCTCCATGGATCCGGGCGAGGCATTCGAATTGTCGACCGCCGAAATCACCGGCAACACCTATGATCTCCTGGTGCGCCTCGACCTCAGCGACACCTCGAAGGTCAAGGGCGATCTCGCCGAAAGCTGGAGCGTCTCCGACGACGGCCTGACCTACACGTTCAAGCTCAAGCCCGGCCTCAAATTCGCCTCCGGCAATCCGATCACGGCGGCGGACGTCGCCTATTCGTTCGAGCGCGCGATCAAGCTCGACAAGAGCCCGGCCTTTATTATCGGCCAGTTCGGCATCGATGGCGGCAACGTCACCGACAAGGCCAAGGCTGTTGATGATACGACGTTCCAGTTCACCGTCGACAAGGCCTATGCGCCGAGCTTCGTGCTGAACTGCTTGTCGGCGACTGTCGCCTCGGTCGTCGACGCCAAGCTGGTCAAGGAGCATGTCGCCGCGGTCACGCCGAGCGCCGACTACAAATGGGACAATGATTTCGGCAATGCCTGGCTGAAGACCGGCTATGCCGGCTCCGGCGTCTTCAAGTTGCGCGAATGGCGGGCCAACGAGGCCGTTGTTATGGAGCGCAACGACAATTACTACGGCGAGAAGGCCAAGCTTGCCCGTGTCATCTATCGCAACATGAAGGAAAGCTCGGGCCAGCGCCTGGCGCTGGAAGCCGGCGATATCGACGTCGCCCGCAATCTCGAGCCGAACGACCTCGACGCGATTGCCAAGAATGCCGACCTCACCACCACCTCAGCCCCCAAGGGCACGGTCTTTTACATCAGCCTCAATCAGAAGAATCCGAACCTCGCCAAGCCCGAGGTTCGCCAGGCCTTCAAATATCTTGTCGACTATGATGCATTGAGCTCGACCATCCTCAAGGGCATCGGCGAGATCCATCAGACCTTCCTGCCCAAGGGCGTGCTCGGCGAGTTGGACGAGAATCCGTTCAAATTCGATGTCGCCAAGGCCAAGGAACTGCTTGCCAAGGCGGGTCTCGCCGACGGCTTCAGTGTCACCATGGACGTGCGCAGCAGACAGCCGGAGACAGGCATGGCCGAATCGATCCAGCAGACGCTGGGACAGGCCGGCATCAAGCTGGAGATCATCCCCGGCGACGGCAAGCAGACGCTGACCAAATACCGCGCCCGCAACCACGACATCTATATCGGCCAGTGGGGCCAGGACTATTTCGACCCGAATTCCAATGCGCAGACCTTTGCCAGCAACCCGGACAATTCGGATGAAGGCAAGACCAAGACGCTGGCCTGGCGCAACGCCTGGGACATCCCGGACCTGACCAAGCAGACCGAAGCCGCCCTGCTCGAGAAGGACGCGGCCAAGCGCGCCGCAATGTACCAGGATCTCGAGAAGAAGATCCTCGACACCAGTCCTTTCGTCATCATCCACCAGCAGCTGGAAGTGGCCGGCCTGCGCAAGAACCTCAAGGGCTTTGCGCTCGGCCCGAGCTTCGACACCAACTTCGTCGGCCCCGTCTCGAAGGAGTGACGCCGGCGGACGCGCCGTATGAGTGTGGCTGAAAGCGAGGTGACGGCAGGGCGCGGCGGCGCCCGCGCCGTTGCCGTGGCCTCATCGATCGCCCGGTTCCTGGTCATCGCGATAACGACCTATCTCGGTCTGCTCGCGGTGACCTTCTTCATCGGCCGTGTCATCCCGATCGACCCGGTGCTGGCGGTGCTCGGCGACCGGGCGCCGGCCAATGTCGTCGAACGAACGCGCCGCGAGATGGGCCTCGACCTGCCGCTGGTCGAGCAGTTCTACATCTATGTCAAACATGCCCTGAACGGTGATTTCGGCACCTCGGTGCTGACCACCAATCCGGTGATGACCGATATCCGCCGCGCCTTTCCCGCGACGCTCGAACTGGCGACGCTGGGAACATTGATCGGTTCGGTGATCGGCGTGCCGCTTGGCGTGCTGGCCGCGGTGCGGCGCGGCAGCGTCATCGACCAGGTCGTGCGGATCATCGGCCTTGTCGGCTATTCCGTGCCGATCTTCTGGCTGGGGCTGCTGGCGCTGGTTCTGTTCTACGCCAAGCTGCAATGGGTCGCCTTTCCCGGCCGCCTCGATGTCGTCTACGAATACACCTTCACGCCGATTACCGGCTTTTACCTGCTGGATGCACTCTGGCAGCGGCAGTGGGACGTATTTGCCGATGCCTTCCGCCACATCATCCTGCCGGCCTCGCTGCTCGGTTATTTCTCGCTCGCCTATATCAGCCGCATGACGCGCTCCTTCATGCTGAACGAACTCACCCAGGAATATATCGTCGCGGCACGAGCCAAGGGCCTGTCCGAAACGCGCATCATCTGGGGTCACGCGCTGCGCAACGCCGCGGTGCCGATGGTTACGGTGATCGCTCTGTCGTATGCCGGGCTGCTCGAAGGCTCGGTGCTGACCGAGACGGTGTTTTCGTGGCCGGGCATCGGCCTCTACATCACCAACTCGCTGCAGAACGCCGACATGACTGCCGTGCTCGGCGGCACCATCATCATTGGCTCGGTCTTCATCGCCATCAATCTATTCTCCGACCTGCTCTACCGGGTGCTCGATCCCAGGACCAAGGCAGGATGAGGACGAAGGCAGGATGAGCACGGAAGCGATTCAAACCCGCCGCGACTGGCTGCTCAGCGAGCGGCCGGCGTCGCGCGTGCAGGCAAGGCTCGGCCGCGCCTACGTGGCCTGGCGGCGCTTTTCCGCCAACCGGCTGGCGTTTGCCGGCCTGCTCATCATCATTGCCTTGCTGGTGGTCGCGGCCTTCGCCGATGTGCTGGCGCCCTATTCGCCGACGTTCGGCGATCTCAAGGGCTCGCGGCTGCTGGCGCCGAGTGCGGCGCACTGGTTCGGCACCGACGATCTCGGCCGCGACATCTATTCGCGCATCATCTTCGGCTCGCGCTGGACACTGTACGTCGTCGTTCTGGTTGCCGTCATCGCCGCGCCCATCGGCTTGCTGGTCGGCACCGTCGCCGGTTACGCCGGCGGCTGGACCGATGCGATCCTGATGCGCATCACCGACATATTTCTCGCCTTTCCGAAGCTGATCCTGGCGCTTGCCTTCGTTGCCGCGCTCGGCCCCGGCATCGAAAACGCCGTGCTCGCCATCGCCATCACCTCGTGGCCGCCCTATGCCCGCATCGCGCGCGCCGAAACGCTCACGGTGCGCAATTCGGACTACATCAAGGCCGTGCAGCTGATGGGCGCCTCGCCGTTCCGCATCGTGCTCCGCCACATCATGCCGCTCTGCATCTCCTCGCTGATCATCAGGGTGACGCTCGACATGGCCGGCATCATCCTGACCGCCGCCGGCCTCGGCTTCCTCGGCCTCGGCGCGCAGCCGCCGCTGCCGGAATGGGGCGCGATGATTGCGTCGGGCCGCCGCTTCGTGCTCGACCAGTGGTGGGTGGCGGGCGCGCCGGGCTTTGCCATCCTCATCGTCAGCCTCGGCTTCAACCTGCTCGGCGACGGCCTGCGCGACGCGCTCGATCCCCGAAGCGGTGACCAATGAGCACGCTTCTCGAAGTCGACGACCTGCGCGTTACCTTCCCGACGCGCACCGGCCTGATCGAGGCGGTGCGCGGCGTTTCCTTCTCGCTCGGCCGCGAGCGGCTCGGCATCGTCGGCGAGAGCGGATCGGGCAAATCGCAGACCGGCCGCGCCATCATGGGAGTGACCCCGCCGCAGGCCGAGGTGACCGCGAAGACGCTCGCTTTCGACGGCATCGACCTGCTGGCCGCCTCGCCGCGCGAGCGCCGGGCGCTGCGCGGCAAGCGTATCGCCATGATCCTGCAGGATCCGAAATATTCGCTGGACCCGGTGATGAGCATCGGCCGCCAGATCGTCGAGACGCTGCGCACGCATGAGAAGGTCTCCAAGGCCGAAGCCCGCGAGCGCGCGCTTGCCATGCTGGAGGCTGTGCAGATCCGCGATCCGGTCCGTGTCTTCGACCTGCATCCGCATGAGGTTTCCGGCGGCATGGGCCAGCGCGCCATGATCGCCATGATGCTGATCGCCGGGCCGGAGATGATGATCGCCGACGAGCCGACCTCGGCGCTCGACGTCACCGTGCAGCTCGACGTGCTCGGCATCCTCGACCGGCTGGTCAGCGAGCGCGGCATGGGGCTGATCTTCATCTCGCACGACCTGCGCCTGGTCTCGTCCTTCTGCGATCGTGTCATCGTCATGTATGCCGGCAAGGTGGTCGAACAGCTCAAGGCCTCCGAACTCGGCCGCGCCCAGCATCCCTATACACGCGGCCTGCTCAACTGCATGCCCAAGATCGGCGCCGACCGCCACCCGTTGCCGGTGCTCGACCGCAAGCCGGAGTGGGCGGCATGACGGCAGCCCTTTCCGTCGACAGGCTGGAGGTGATGTTCGACCGCTTCCGCGCGCTGAAAGGCGTCAGCCTCGAGGTGCAATCCGGTGAATCGTTCGGCCTCGTCGGCGAATCCGGCTCCGGCAAGTCGACCCTTCTCAGGGCAATCGCCGGCCTGGCGCCGGCCGCATCAGGCACCATTACCGTCAACGGCAAAACGCTCGGCGCGCGCCGCGACAAGGCGTTTTATCGCGAGGTGCAGATGGTCTTCCAGGACCCGTACGGCTCGCTGCACCCGCGCCAGACCGTCGACCGCCTGCTGCAGGAGCCACTCGCCATTCACGGCTTCGCTGACGGTGAAAAGCGCATCCAGCGGGCGCTGGACGAGGTCGGCCTGGGAACCGGATTCCGCTTCCGCTATTCGCATCAACTGTCGGGCGGCCAGCGCCAGCGCGTCGCGATCGCCCGCGCCCTGATCCTCGAACCCTCGATCCTGCTGCTCGACGAACCCACGTCGGCGCTCGACGCTTCCGTACAGGCCGAAGTGCTCAACCTGTTGGAGGAGATCCGGCGGCGCCGCAAGCTGACCTTCCTGATGGTCAGCCACGACCTCGCCATCATCACGCATATGTGCGAGCGGCTGATGGTGATGCAGAACGGCGAGGCGGTCGAGCACCTCGCCGCCGGCGACCTTGTCGAGCGCCGCGTCACCAAGGACTACACGCGCAATCTGCTGAGGGCGAGCGAGGGGTTTGTCAGGACGGCATGAGCGACGGGCGTTCGGTTGCTGACGCCGACCGGCAGGCCCAATCGCCCGGCGGCGGTGCCAACTTGAGGAAAAACTGAAATAAGCCCAGAAGAGTCTCAACAGCCATCAAACGAGAGCGGGCGCCGGCCCGGCGAGGGGTACGATGACAAATTCAGCCATTTCCGAACGCAAGAACCAGTCGATTTCCCGCGGCGTCGGCATGACCACTCAGATCTATGCCGATCGCGCCGAAAATTCGGAGATCTGGGACGTCGAAGGCCGCCGCTATATCGATTTCTCGTCCGGCATCGCTGTCGTCAACACCGGCCACCGTCACCCTAGGGTGATCGAAGCGGTCAAGGCGCAGCTCGACCGTTTCACCCACACCTGCTACCAGGTCGTGCCTTATGAGAGCTATATCAGGCTGGCAGAACGGCTGAACGGCATGCTCCCCGGCAAGTTCGACAAGAAGACGATTTTCCTCACCACCGGCGCCGAGGCGGTCGAGAACGCGATCAAGATCGCCCGCAATGCCACCGGCCGGCCGGCGGTCATCGCCTTTTCCGGCGGCTTTCACGGCCGCACCTTCATGGGCATGGCGCTGACCGGCAAGGTCGTGCCTTACAAGGTCGGCTTCGGCGCCATGCCGGCGGATGTTTTCCATGCGCCGTTCCCGGTGGCGCTGCACGGCGTCTCGGTCGCCGATTCGCTGGCCGCGCTCGACCGGCTGTTCAAGGCCGATGTCGACCCGGCCCGCGTCGCCGCGATCATCGTCGAGCCGGTGCAGGGCGAGGGTGGCTTCTACGAGGCGCCGCGCGACTTCATGACCGCATTGCGCAAGATCTGCGACCAGCACGGCATGCTGCTGATCGCCGACGAAGTGCAGACCGGCTTTGCCCGCACCGGCAAGATGTTTGCCATGGACCACCACGAGGTGGCGGCCGACATCACCACCATGGCCAAGAGCCTGGCCGGCGGCTTCCCGCTGGCGGCCGTCACCGGGCGTGCCGAGATCATGGATGCGCCGAGCCCCGGCGGGCTCGGCGGCACCTATGGCGGCAGCCCGATCGGCGTCGCCGCGGCGCATGCCGTGCTCGACGTCATCGATGAGGAGAAGCTCTGCGACCGCGCCAACACGCTAGGCAACCGTCTGAAGCAGCGCCTGCAATCGATCCGCGACGAAGCGCCTGAGATTGTCGATATCCGAGGACCCGGCTTCATGAACGCGGTCGAGTTCAACGATGTGACGAAGGGGCTGCCGTCGTCGGAACTCGCCAATGCGGTGCGGCTGAAGGCGCTCGACAAGGGCCTGATCCTGCTGACCTGCGGCGTCTACGGCAACGTCATCCGCTTCCTCGCGCCGATCACCATCCAGGACGCCGTCATGAACGAAGCGCTCGACATCCTCGAAAGCTCGATCCGCGAAGTTCGCGCCGCCTGAGCTATCCGGCCGCTCTTGCAGGCTCTGCCTGCTGGAAGGCGGCGAGCGCCGCCTTCAGCCCGTCGGGCCCGGTCGCGACAATCTGCGGCGACGGCGAAAAGCCGGCGCCGAGCATCTTGCGGCCAAGCATATGGTCGCCGGGCCGGTTGACCGATTCGATGCCGAGCAGCCGGCTTGCGGCGTAGTGGTAGATCGAGAATTTGTTTTCGGCCACGTCGCCCAGCACGACATGGCTGTCGCCGCCCGCAATCAGGCCGACCATCTGCAGCTTCATGTCGCCGATATCGGACCAGAACCACGGCACCGCCGAGTAATTGTCGGCATGGCCGATGATGGTGCGCGCGGCGAGCCGCGCCTGGTCTGTGGCGTTCTGCACCGATTCCAGCCGCACATCGCCGCCGGTGAACCAGTGCCGGTAGGAGGCGGCGTCGCCGATGGCGAGGATTTCCGGCACCGACGTGCGCATCTGCTGGTCGACGCGGATGCCGTTCGCGATGGCAATACCGGCGGCTTCGGCCAATTCGACATTCGGCACGACGCCAATGCCGATGACGACCATCTGTGCCGGCAATCTCTCGCCGGACGAGGTGATTGCAGCCGAAACACGGCCGTTCTCGCCCTCCAGCCGTTCGATGGTGGTGCCGGTGAGGACGCGCACACCGGTGGCTTCCAGCCGCTTGCGCACATGGCCGGCGATGACCGGCGCCACGGCGCGGCCGAGCAGTCGGTCGATCGCCTCGACCACCGTGACCTTGCGGCCGGCGGCGGTGAGCGTCGCGGCAATCTCCAGGCCGATGAAGCCGCCGCCCAGGATGACGGCCTCCTCGCTTTGCGCGCTCAATTCGCGGATCAGGCGGGCATCGCCGAGCGAGCGCAGCGACACAACGCCGGAAAGCTCCGAACCCGGCAGCGGCAGCAGGCGCGGCCGCGCGCCGGTGGCGAGGACCAGCCGCTCGAACGGCAGCACGCCGCCGCCCGATATCTCCAGCCGGCGGCCGCCTACATCGAGGCGCTCGATCCGGAGGCCTGGCCGGTAGTCTATGGCGCTGCCGGTATAAAAAGCCTCGCCGCGCAACGGCTGCGGCTTTGCTTGCTGATCCTTGATGAAGGTCTTCGACAGCGGCGGCTTGTGGTAGGGCAATTCGTTTTCGTCGCCGATCAGGATCACCGGCCGGTCATAGCCCTCTTCGCGCAGGCTGGCAGCCGCTTGCACGCCCGCATGACCCGCACCGACAATGACAACCCCGTTCTTCATAACAGCCCGATTCCTCATCCAAATCTAGGACGTCCCGCCAGGTGGCGATTGTCCGGTGCCGCCGCAAGAGTGCCGATCCGGGTCGCACCCGGAACGGCCGCCTGTCAATCGCTTCATGCGGCGGCATTCCTGATAGATCGGTGTTAAAGTTGACAGTTCTAGTTTAGAATAATTCTAAACTATTGTTTCAATTGAATTTTTTCTACGCCACCAGTTGACATCCCGCGTCTTCGCCGTTTTATGGAAGCTCGCGCGTCAGCGCATCCCTTTGATGTCTGGGCCTTGAACCCTTTCGATTGGAGGCATTTCGGTGTCTTTCTTCCGCGAACCGCGCGATGGCGCGACCCTTCTTTGCCCGCTGGCAACTGCCCGCCGCGGCGCCGGCATTTCATTGATTCCCGAGGAGAGACAGTCATGATAACGATGATCACGGCGCGGTATGGCGGCAGGCTTGCGGCGATCGGCGCCACCGCGATGCTCACGGCGGCGGTGTTCGTGCTGCCGGCCAAGGCGCAAACCGATGCTAAGGCGGTCATCAAGACCTATTCCGACATTGCGCTCGCCAAATACGAGGATTCGCTGATCACGGCCGAGGCGCTCGACAAGGCTGTCGATGCACTGCTCGCCAAGCCATCGGCCGAAACGCTGAACGCCGCCCGCGAGGCCTGGAAGGCATCGCGCGTTCCCTATCAGCAGACCGAGGTCTATCGCTTCGGCAATGCGATCGTCGATGACTGGGAAGGCAAGGTGAACTCCTGGCCGCTCGACGAGGGCTTGATCGACTATGTCGCCAAGGGCTACGGCACCGAGTCGGACGCCAACGCGCTCTATACCGCCAATGTGATCGCCAACAAGTCGATCGAGATCAACGGCAAGAAGGTCGACGCTACCAATCTGACGCCGGAGTTCCTCTCCGGCACCCTGCAGGAAGCCGGCGGCATCGAGGCCAATGTGGCGACCGGCTATCACGCCATCGAATTCCTGCTATGGGGCCAGGACCTGCACGGCACCGGTCCTGGCGCCGGCGAGCGGCCCTACACCGATTACGATCTTGCCAATTGCACCGGCGGCAATTGCGACCGTCGCGGGCAGTACCTGAAATCGGCGAGCGACCTTCTGGTTTCCGATCTCAAGGACATGGTCTACGATTGGAAGGAAGGCGGCGCCGCCCGCAAGAACCTTGTCGATGGCGAGCCGAACGCCGCCATTTCGACCATCTTCACCGGCATGGGCTCGCTGTCCTATGGCGAGCTCGCCGGCGAGCGGATGAAGCTCGGCCTCTTGCTGCACGATCCGGAAGAGGAGCACGATTGTTTCTCCGACAACACTTACAACTCCCATCTCAATGACGCCGTCGGCATCCGCGCCGCCTATCGCGGCAGCTACACGCGGCTTGACGGCACTGTCGTCGAGGGCCCGTCGGTGGCCGACATGGTCAAGGCGGCCGATCCGGCGATCGACAAGGAATTGTCGGACAAACTGGATGTCACCGTCGCCAAGATGGAGGCCATCAAGGCGCGGGCGCTTGCCGGCGAGGCCTATGACCAGCAGATCGGAGAGGGCAACACGGAAGGCAATGCCACCGTGCAGGCGGCGATCGACGCGCTGGTCGATCAGACCAAGTCGATCGAACGCGCCGTCGGTACCCTGAAGCTCAATGCCATAGCCTTCGAGGGATCGGACAGCCTCGATTCACCGGACAAGGTGTTCCAGTAAACTATCGAAACCACCAGCCACGCGGCGCAATGAGCGCCGTCAGCCAGAGCGCCAAATGCTGATCTGCCATTGCAACATCATCACCGAAAAGGAGATAGAGCAGACGATCGTCGGACTGCTGGATGAGGACCCTTGGCAGCTTATCGTGCCGGCGAAGGTCTATCATGCCATGCACAAGCGCGGTCGCTGTTGCGGCTGCTTCCCAAATGTGGTCGAAACGATCATTCGGGTCACCGAAAATTACCACACCCGCTCGGCGGCGAGCGGCGTGGACATTGTTTCACACCTGGATCGCGTCAGAGGCCTGCGCGTCCAATACGGGAGCAGAACCCATGAAAGGCGAACAGCAGATCATAGAGCGGCTTAACGAGGCTCTGTTTCTGGAACTTGGAGCGGTCAATCAGTACTGGGTGCATTTCCGGCTGCTGGAAGACTGGGGATACGCCAAGCTGGCGAAGAAGGAACGCGCCGAATCGATCGAGGAAATGCACCATGCCGACCGGCTCGTGGCGCGCATCATTTTCCTCGAGGGCCATCCGAACCTGCAGTCCGTGGCGCCGCTGCGCATCGGGCAGAATGTCAAGGAAGTGCTCGAATCCGATCTTGCCGGCGAATATGACGCGCGCACTGCCTACAAGCGGTCGCGCGAGATCTGCAACGAGGCAGGCGACTACGTGACGATGAAGCTGTTCGAGGAATTGCTGACTGACGAGGAAGTTCACATCGACTTCCTCGAGACGCAACTCGATCTGCTGGCCTCGATCGGCGAAGAAAAGTATGGCCAGCTCAACGCGGCGTCGGCCGACGAGGCGGAATAAGGACATGCGGGAATGCGGCGCACCCTAGATTTCATGCGCCGCTTGCGGCCGGCCGAGCATTGCGGCCCGCCGCCTCAGAAGAAGCCGCGATACGGAATGGTTCGCGGCGCTTTTCTTGCCGTGGTGGCGACGCTCACAGCCTCGGCGCTGGCCGGAGCGCCGCAACCGGCGGGCCTTGCCACCAGCCGCACCGATCTGGCGCCGAAGGATCTGGCGCGCGTCATCGCCATTACCAGGCCGACCAGCGATTTCTCCAAGCCCGAGCAATTCGAGCTAATGCAGGGCGGCGCCGGCACCTCGAAGAAGGACGTCAACAAGGACGCCTTCTCGCAATCCTCTGCCAACATCAGCTTCGAGGAAGAGGGCACCTTCAAGCTCGGCAACGCCATTTTCCGCAAGAACTGGGTGTCCTCGCCATCCTCGACACAGGCCTCGGATGGGCTCGGTCCGCTGTTCAATGAGCGCGGCTGCCAGAACTGTCATCTGAAGGACGGCCGCGGCCATCCGCCCGAAGGCGACAGCGGCACCACCTCGATGTTCCTGCGCCTGGCAAGGCAAGCCAGTACCGAGGAGGAGGAAGCCGCGCTCGCCGATCACAAGGTGCTCAACTTCCCCGACCCGGTCTATGGCACGCAATTGCAGGAATTGGCGGTACCCGGCCTGCAGGGCGAGGGCAGGATGCATGTCGACTATCAGGACGAGAAGGTGAAATTGGCGGATGGCAGCACGGTGTCGCTGCGCAAGCCGAGCTATTCGGTCGAGGGCCTCGCCTACGGGCCGCTCGACCCGCACACCACGCTGTCGCCGCGCATGACGCCGCCGATGATCGGCCTCGGCCTGGTCGAGCAGATCGCTCCTGCCGACATCCTTGCGCGTGCCGATGCGGCCGACCGCGATGGTGACGGGATTTCCGGCAGGCCCAACATAATACGTGACGGCAGCAGCGGTGAACTGACGCTCGGCCGTTTCGGCTGGAAGGCGCAGGCGGCATCGATCCGCCAGCAATCGGCGGACGCTTTTGCCGGTGATATCGGCATTTCGACGCCCGAGGTGCCGAAGCACTGGGGCGATTGCACCTCCGGAGAAAAGACCTGCCTTGCCCTGCCTAACGGCGTGCAGGAGCGCCTCGGTCCGGTCGAAGCGCCGCCGCCGATCATGGACCTCGTTACCTTCTATTCGCAAAACCTTGCCGTGCCGGCCCGGCGCGGTCTCGACAGACCGGACGTGCTCGCCGGCAAAAAACTGTTCTACGATATGGGCTGCATCTCCTGCCATACGCCGAAATTCGTCACCCGTCGCGGCACCCCGAATAAGGCGCAGGCCTTCCAGCTGATCTGGCCGTATTCCGATTTCCTGCTGCACGACATGGGACCAGGCCTTGCCGACGGGCAGGCGGTGGGCGAGGCCACGGGAAGCGAATGGCGCACGCCGCCGCTGTGGGGCATCGGGCTCACCCAGACCGTCAGCGGCAACACCTTCTTCCTGCATGACGGGCGCGCGCGCAGCCTGGCCGAGGCGATCCTGTGGCATGACGGCGAGGGCCAGAAGGCGCGTGACCGCTTTGCCGCCGCTGATGCGGCCGATCGCGATGCGCTGATCAAATTTCTGGAGTCGCTCTGATGCCGAAGCGTCTTGCGCTTGCGCTCGCTCTGCTGGTCCTCAACGGTGCGCTGCCAGCATCCGCGGCGGTGAAGGCTTCGGATGTGATCCAGCGGGCGACCGACGGCTTCGTCCGCCCGGCCTACGCCAGGCTGCATGACCATGCGGACGGCTTGGCGAAGATCATGCACGCGCTTTGCCAGGCGCCCTCGCAAGACAATCTCGATGCGGCACGCGCCGAATTCTCGGGTGTCGTGGATGCCTGGTCGGTGGTGGAAATCATCCGTTTCGGGCCGATCTCCGAAAACAACCGGCTTGAGCGCATGCTGTTTTGGCCGGACCGCAAGAGCATCGGCCTGAAGCAGGTGCAGGCAGCACTTGCCGGCAAGGATCCGACAGCCGCCGATCCGGCCCAGCTGGCGACAAAGAGCGTCGCCATGCAAGGGCTCGGCGCACTGGAATTCGTGCTCCATGGTGACGGCGCCGATCAATTGGCCGGCAGGGACGCCGCCTATCGCTGCGCCTACGGTGCGGCCATTGCCGGCAATATCGAGGCAATCGCCGGCGAGGTCAGCGATGCCTGGACCAAGCCCGACGGTTTTGCCGCGCTCTGGGCCAATCCGGGTCCGCAGAACGCGCTCTATCACGGCGGCACCGAAGCGGTGACCGAACTGGTCGGCGTCTTCATCAACGAGCTGGAAATGGTGCGCGACGTGCGCCTGAAAGGCTTCCTGGGCGCCAAGCCGGAGGCCGACAAACCGAAACAGGCGATCTATTGGCGCTCGCAAAACACCGCCCGCTCGCTGACCGGGAACCTGGCGGGCATGGACGCGCTGTTCCAGGCCTCGCAGCTTGGCGACGCGCTGCCGCCCGATGCGCGCTGGATGGCGGAATCGGTTCACATCCAGCTCACCAACGGGATCGAGGCGGCCAAGGCGATCAGGGGTCCGATCGACAAGGCACTTGCCGATCCGGCGCTGCGCCGCAAGCTCGATTATTTCTCGCTGGTGACATCCGGCCTGACGACCCTGATCGGAACCAGGCTGACCGCCGAATTTGGCCTGACCGCCGGGTTCTCGTCACTGGACGGCGACTGATCATGAGGACGCCGCTGATCGATCGGCGCGATTTCCTGAGGGCCGCAGGCGCTGGTTTCGTAGCGGCGATGGCGCCCTCGGCCTGGGCAAAGACACTCGACGCCGACGCGGTCTTCGCCACCGCTTTCGTCAAGCGCGACGGCAGCTATGGCGCGGCCGTCCTGTCCGAGGCCGGCAAGTTGTTGCACACGATCGATCTGCCCGATCGGGGCCACGACGTTACTTTCGACCCGGTGTCGAAGCAGTCGGTGGTGTTTGCCAGGCAGCCGGGCACCTTTGCTGTCGTCTTCGACCATACCGGCCGCGATGAACCGCAGACCATTGCCAGCGTTGCCGGCCGACATTTCTTCGGCCATGGCGTGTTCTCGGCCGACGGCACGCTGCTCTACGCCACCGAGAACGATTTCGACAATGCCGCCGGCGTGGTCGGCGTCTATGACGCGCATGCGAAATTCAAGCGCATCGGCGAGTTCCCGACCTACGGCATGGGCCCACACGAGCTTTTGCTGCTTTCCAATGGCAGGACGATTGCTGTGGCTAATGGCGGCATCGAGACGCATCCGGATTATGGCCGCGCAGAGCTCAATATCGCAACGATGAAGCCGTCCTATGTTCTGGTCGACCGCCTTACCGGCGATCTCACCGAAAAGCACGAATTGCCGCCGGCGCTGCACCAACTGTCGATCCGCCATATGGATGCCGACCGGTCCGGCACCGTCTGGTTCGGCTGTCAATACAGGGGGCCGGGTACCGATCGTCCCCCGCTGGTCGGCCGCGCGCCGCGCGGCAAGGACTTGCAATTGCTCGACATGTCGCAAGACGTGCTCTCCGGCTTCAGGAACTATATCGGCTCGGTCGCCGCCAACCCTGCCGCCGGCACCATCGCCGTGTCTTCGCCTGAGGGGAATTCGCTTGCCGTGATCGACACCGCCAGCAGCCGCATCGTCGCTACCAAGGCGCTGGTCGAGGTCTGTGGCGTGGCGCCCGATGGGAAAAGCTTCATGGCGACGACGGGCGCCGGCGAAATTGTCGAGGGCGGTGGCACGATCCGTTCCGAGCCGGACTATGTCTGGGACAATCACGTGCTGCGTATCGAGCAGATCGGCTAATCCTGGCAACGGTTTGTGGCAGTTGCGTTCGTCGAAACTTACCTTCTTGGACCCACACTCCAAGCAAGTCGCCTGAAGATTTGTGGATATTCCCCTTGCGGGGATCAGCCCTGGCGGGCAGAGGGAGGCTGCTTTCGAAACTGTCTCAACCGGGCGCTTCATGAAGTTGCTTGCCATCGACTGTGCCGCCAATCTCTGCGCCGCCTGCGTCTACGACGCGGCGGCCGGGAAAGAACTCGGCCGTTCGGTGCTCGATCTCGGCAAGGGTCATGCCGAGCATCTGATGGGTGTCATCGAAGGGGCGTTGAAGGCGGCCGGAACGGACTTTACCGGCCTCGGCGCCATTGCCGTTGCGACCGGTCCGGGCTCCTTCACCGGTCTGCGCGTCGGCGTCTCGGCGGCGCGCGGCCTTGCGCTGGCGCTGAAAATCCCCGCGATCGGCGTGACGACTCTGGAGGCGTTGGCCGCAGAGGCCGCAGCGATATTTCCCCGCCGCGCCGTGCTCGCCGCGCTCGATGCAGGCCGCGAGGAGATCCATGCGGCGCTTTACGATGAGAGGTCGGTTCTGATCTATGGTCCGGCTGTGACCACGCTCTCGCAAGCCGCAGCCATGGCGACCGACATCTCTCCGGTTCTGGCGGGCACGGCGGCAACCCAAATTGCCGCGGCGGCCGGGCGCAGCTTCGATCTCGGCGGGACGGCGGCCACCGCCGACATCGCCGTCTATGCCCATCGGGCCGCAGCCAAGGGCGAGGGCGAAAAGCCGAAACCGCTCTATCTGCGCGGCGCCGACGCCAAGCCGCAGGCCGGCTTTGTTTTATCGAGGCAAAAAAACTGATGCGCATTCCGTTCCTCCAGCCGCGCCGCAGGGACTATGCGCTCGAGCCGCTGACAATTGCCGACAGCGCGGCCATGTCGGTGCTGCATCGCGAGGATTTCGCGCGGCCGTGGACCGACGACGAATTCGCCGCACTGCTCGAGCAGGACACCGTGTTCGGCTATGCCGCGCGCGAGACCGGACAGGGCGCCAAGCCGCCGGTCGGCTTCGTGCTGGCGCGGCTGGCGGCCGGCGAGGGGGAGGTCCTGACGGTCGCGGTGGCACGCTCGCATCGGCGCCGGGGGCTCGGCTGGCAATTGATGGATGCGGTGCTGCGCGAATTGCACGCACAGCGCGCCGAGGCACTTTTCCTCGAGGTCGACGAGACCAACGTCGCTGCGATCGCGCTCTATCGGCGGCTTGGCTTCCGCGAGGTCGGCAAGCGCGCCAACTATTACAAATCGCCGGAACACGGCCCGACCGGCGCGCTTGTCATGCGCCGCGATCTTCGCTAGCCAAACGCCGGGGTGGTGCGGATGATCGGAAAAATCAGGATTTTCCTGGCGCTGGGGCTGGTTGTCGTCGGCTCATTGGTGCTTGTGCCGCTGCAGGTCCTGTCGATGAGGACCGGGCTCTGGCGCGAGACCTTCATCCTGAAGATCTGGCACAGGATGATCGTCAGGGCGCTGGGGCTGCGCATCCATGTCAAGGGGGCGCTGTCCGGCCAGCGCCCATTGCTGATTGCCGCCAACCACATCTCCTGGACCGACATCATGGTACTGGGTTCGATGGTCGACGTGACGTTCATCGCCAGGGCCGACATGGCCGGCTGGCCGTTGATCGGCATGCTGTCGAAGCTGCAGCGCACTGTCTTCATCGAACGTGAGCGCAAACGTTCGTCGGGCGACCAGGCGAGCGAGATCGCCGGCCGCATGGCTAAGGGCGACGCCATGGTGCTGTTTGCCGAAGGCTCGACCGGCGACGGCAACATGATCCTGCCGTTCAAGAGTACGCTGTTCGGCGCCGCTACAATGGCGATTGCGGAAGGGGCGGCCGAACAGGTCTTCATCCAGCCGGTGGCGATCGTCTATACGCGCCTGCATGGCGTGCCGCTCGGCCGCCGGCATCGGCCGGTTGCCGCCTGGATCGGCGATGAAGAGCTGATGCCGCATCTGAAGGTGCTGATGGCCGAGGGCGCCCTCGACGTCGAGGTGCATTTTGGCGAGGCGATTGCTTTCTCCAAGGGCTCCAGCCGCAAGGAAACGGCAAAGCAGATGGAACGCCAGGTGCGCGAGATGGTGCAGGCGGCGCTCGCCGAGCCGCGCCCGAGCCGGTAAGCTGCGCGGGTTCCGGCCAGATTCGTCTGTTTTTTGTCAGGGAAAGGCGCTAGAAGCCGCGAAATGGAATTGAACACGATAGAACGCGACGACACCGGCGCTGCCGCCGAAGACCTGGTCGTTCTGCCTGCCGCGACCAGGAAGGTCTTCGTCAAGACCTATGGCTGCCAGATGAACGTCTACGATTCGCAGCGCATGACCGATGCGCTGGCGGCTGACGGCTATGCCCCGACAGACGCTATCGGCGAGGCCGATCTGGTGCTGCTCAACACCTGCCACATCCGCGAGAAAGCGGCGGAAAAGGTCTATTCCGAACTTGGGCGCATCCGTGAGTTGAAGGCCGAGCGTGCAAGGGCCGGGCGCGAAATGCTGGTCGGCGTCGCCGGCTGCGTGGCGCAGGCCGAGGGTGCCGAGATCATCCGCCGCTCGCCGGCCGTTGACCTGGTCATCGGCCCGCAGACCTACCACCGGCTGCCCGGTGTGCTGGCGAGGGCGCGGAGCGGCGAAAAGATCGTCGAGACCGACTATGCCGTCGAGGACAAGTTCGAGCATCTGCCGCAGCCGAAGCGCGCCGAACTGATCAGGCGCGGCGTGACGGCGTTCTTGACCGTTCAGGAAGGCTGCGACAAGTTCTGCACCTTCTGTGTCGTGCCCTACACGCGCGGCTCGGAAGTCTCGCGGCCGGTGGCACAGATCGTCGCCGAGGCCGAGCGCCTGGCGGATGCCGGCGTGCGCGAGGTGACGCTGCTCGGCCAGAACGTCAATGCCTGGCATGGAAGAGGTGAAAACGGCGCGGAATGGGGCCTTGGCCGGCTGCTGTTCAGGCTGGCCGAGATTCCGGGCCTGGCGCGCCTGCGCTACACAACCAGTCATCCACGCGACATGGACGATGAATTGATCGCCGCCCATCGTGATTTGCCTACGCTGATGCCCTATCTACATTTACCGGTGCAATCCGGCTCCGACCGCATACTCAAGGCGATGAACCGCAGGCATATGGCCAAGGACTATCTGACGTTGATCGACCGCATCCGTGCCGCACGGAACGACATTGCGCTGTCGGGCGATTTTATCGTCGGCTTTCCCGGCGAGACGGAAGCCGATTTCGAGGCGACCATGCAGTTGGTCGAAGACATCAACTATGCCTCGGCCTTTTCGTTCAAATATTCGCCGCGCCCCGGCACGCCGGGCGCCGAGATGAGTGATCATGTGCCGGAGGCGGTCAAGGACGAGCGCCTGCAGCGGCTGCAGGCGCTACTGCTGAAACAGCAGCAGGATTTCGGCGCAAGCCTGATCGGCAGGACCATCGACACGCTGATCGAAAAGCCGGGCCGCCAGGCCGGCCAGAAGGTTGGCCGCTCGCCCTGGCTGCAGCCGGTTATTGTTGATGAAAAGGCCGGTGAAATCGGTGACATTATCCAGGTACGAATCACGAAGACGGGCTACAACAGCCTGTTCGCCGAATTGGCCTGAAGGCCTCGGCAGATGAGGAGAGACGGTTGAGCGCTGCTGAAGTGAAGAACCTGCCCCAGAACCTACCCTCGGGGGCCTCGGATATGGCGCACATCGTACTGACTTTCGACAACAACAAGCTTGCCAGCGCCCTTTACGGCCAATTCGACGAGAATCTGGCCAGACTCGAGCAGAAGCTCGGCGTCGACATCCGCTCGCGCGGCAATCAATTGACCATCAAAGGCTCTTCCTCGGCGGCCGAGCAGGCACGCCGCGCCTTGGACAATCTTTACGGAATTCTGCAGAAAGGCACCGATATCGGCCAGTCCGATGTCGACGGCGCTGTGCGCATGGCGATCGCCGCCGACGACCAACTGACGCTGCCGACACTGGAGCGCAAGGGCAAGGTGTCTGCCGCCCAGATATCGACGCGCAAGAAGACGATCTATGCCCGCTCGCTGAACCAGGACGCCTATATGCGCGCGCTGGAGCGGTCGGAACTCGTCTTCGGTATCGGCCCGGCCGGCACCGGAAAGACCTATCTGGCGGTGGCGCATGCGGCAATGCTGCTCGAACGCGGCATGGTCGAACGCATCGTGCTGTCGCGCCCCGCGGTCGAGGCCGGCGAACGGCTTGGCTTTCTGCCGGGTGACATGAAGGAGAAGGTCGATCCTTATCTGCGGCCGCTCTATGACGCGCTCTACGACATGATGCCGGCCGACAAGGTCGAGCGGGCGATTGCCGCCGAGGTCATCGAGATCGCGCCGCTGGCGTTCATGCGCGGCCGTACGCTGGCGCACGCTGCCGTCATCCTCGACGAGGCGCAGAACACCACGCCCATGCAGATGAAGATGTTCCTGACCCGGCTCGGCGAGAACTCGCGCATGATCGTCACCGGCGATCCGACCCAGATCGATCTGCCGCCAAACACCAAGTCCGGCCTGGTCGAGGCGCTGAGAATCCTCGACGGCGTCACCGGCATGGTGACGGTCCGCTTCAACGAAGGCGACGTCGTCAGGCATCCGCTGGTCGCCGAGATCGTCAAGGCCTACGACCGCGACGGCAAGCTGGCCAGGGGCTTGGGTGTCGAAGGCTGATATGATTATGCGGCCGCATGGCTGAGGAGCAAAAGGCGGGGGGGCCGCTTCCCGTCGAGATCGATATCGCGATCGAGGCCGGAGATTGGCCCGCCGAGACGACGCTGACGCGGCTGGTCGACCATGCCGTCTCGGCCGCCTTTGCCGAAACCGGTGCGGACGGGCGTTCCGAGCTCAGCATCCTCTTTTCCGACGATGCCCATATCCGCACGCTCAATGCCGGCTGGCGCGGCAAGGACAAGCCGACCAACGTCCTGTCTTTTCCGGCTTTTCCGTTTGCCCGGGGCGGGCCGCTGCCGCCGATGCTCGGCGACATCGTGCTGGCCGCCGAGACGGTCGCGCGCGAGGCGGCACTGGAAGACAAGCCGGTCGAGGACCATATCTCCCATCTCGTTATCCATGGCCTGCTGCATTTGCTGGGCTACGATCACGAAACCGACGCCGAAGCGGAACTGATGGAAGCGACAGAGCGCGCAGCACTTGCGAGGCTTGCCATTCCCGATCCCTACACGTAATTACAAAAGATCAATTGACCGGACGATGATGAACGACAAACCAGAGACTGCCGCCCGCCCCGATGCCGGCAGTGCGATCAAGCCTTCCGAAACGACGGAAGAGGGCTCGAGTCCGAGTACCACGACCGGCAGCTTCGCCAGCGAGGCATCGCCTGCCGGTCCTTCCCTGTTCGATCGCGTGCTCGGGCTTTTCAGGCACCGCAACGGCACCAGCCTGCGCGAGGAGATTGCCGGTGCGCTTGCCGAAACGGCGAGCGATGCGGAATCCTTCTCGCCCGGCGAACGCGCCATGCTCAACAATATCCTGCGTCTGCGCGAAGTGCGCGTCGAGGACGTCATGGTGCCGCGCGCCGACATCGAGGCGGTCGAGATCACCACGAAGCTGGGTGATCTTCTGGGGCTCTTCGAACAGTCCGGCCATTCCCGCATGCCGGTCTATTCGGAGACGCTCGACGACCCGCGCGGCATGGTCCATATCCGCGACGTGCTGGCGCACATCACCAAGGTCGCCCGCGTCCGAAAGGGCAGGACGACCAGGAAAACCGCGGTCGCAACGGTTCTCGATCTCGCCCAGGTCGATCTGGCGCGCACCATCGGCGATCTCAACCTGATCCGACCGGTGCTGTTCGTGCCGCCGTCGATGCTCGCCTCCGACCTGATGGGGCGGATGCAGACGACACGGACCCAGATGGCGCTGGTCATCGACGAATATGGCGGCACCGACGGTCTCGTCTCGCTCGAGGATATCGTCGAGATGGTGGTCGGCGACATCGAGGACGAGCACGACGACGACGAGCCGATGATCACCCAGGCCGGCGAAGGCGTCTTCATCGTCGACGGCAAGGCCGAGATCGACGATGTCGCCAAGATGATCGGCGAGGATTTCGCCGCCGGCGAGCACGGCGAATATGTCGACACGATCGGCGGCATGATCTTCAACACGCTTGGCCGGGTGCCGGCGCGCGGCGAAGTGGTGCAGGCCATACCCGGCTTCGAGTTCCATGTGCTCGACGCCGACCCACGCCGCGTCAAGCGCGTGCGCATAGTCGAAACCCTGAAGGGCGAGCGCCGCCGCCGCGCCGCCCGCACCGAGCAGGCTTGAAGGACGCGGCTCGCCCGATGCCGATTGAGGACCCGTTCAAGCACTCGACACTGGGCTCCGGCGTCTTCTACCAGGATCCGCGGGCCGCATTGACATGGCTTGAAAAGGCTTTCGGCTTCGAGCCGAGCATGGTGGTCAGCGATACCGATGGCAGGCTCGTCCATTCCGAGATGCGGTTCGGCGACGGCTATATCGTCATCGATTCCGAATGGGCCGACCATATAGCCAGCCCGGCTTCAGTTGCAGGCAAGAACACGCAGTCGGTCTATGCGCGCCTCAAGGACGGGATAGATGCCCACTGTGATCGTGCAAGGGCGGCGGGAGCCGAGATCGTCGAGGAGCCTGCCGACCAGTTCTACGGTGAACGGCAGTACAGGGCGCGCGATCCTGAAGGCCATGTCTGGACCTTTTCCCAGACTGTCCGCTCCGTCCCACGCGAAGAGGCTGAGCGGCTGGGCGGACTGAAGATCGAAGGCTGGCATCGATAGCTATGAGCGGACTTGTTCGCTCTTATCCGGTTTGGAGCCAAGCCCGCGGCCTGATAAATCTTGCTTCCTGATTCGCACGACTCGGAAGCATAGATGGAGCGCCAGGCCGGCCGGATAATTCTGCTTTGGGGCTGGCGGCGCGCGCTGGTGGCGTTTCTTGCCGGCGCGCTGGCGGTTCTCGCTCAGGCGCCTTACGATTTCTTCGCCGTCTGTTTCGTTTCGTTCCCGCTGCTGGTGTGGCTTCTCGATGGCGCGACCGGCGAAGCCTCGGACGGTTTTCTGCGACGCTTGCTGCCGGCTTTCGCCATCGGCTGGTGGTTCGGTTTCGGCTACTTTCTTGCCGGTCTGTGGTGGGTTGGCTCGGCGCTTCTGGTCGAGGCCGACAGCTTCGCCTGGGCCTTGCCGTTCGCGGTGGTTGGCATCCCCCTCGCGCTGGCCTTCTTCTATGGCTTCGCCGCCGTGGTTGCCCGGCTGTTGTGGAGCAATGACATCGGCCGCATCGCCGCGCTCGCCTTCGGCTTTGCGCTGGCGGAATGGTTGCGCGGCTTCCTGTTCACCGGCTTTCCCTGGAATGCCGTCGGCTATGCGGCGATGCCGGTGCCTTTGCTGATGCAGAGCGTGTCGGTGACCGGCATGATCGGCATGAATGCGCTTGCAGTCTTCGTCTTTGCACTGCCGGCCCTGCTTGCGGCGCGCCGGCATCTTCGCCTCGGCGTGGCATTGCTTGTCGTTCTGGTCGTTGCCCATGCCGGCTTCGGCTATATCAGGCTCGCCGCCCCCGAAAAGCCGGCCGCCCGCAGCCTCGACGTCCGTATCGTGCAGCCTGCCGTCGACCTCACGGAAAAATGGGATGCCTCGGTGCGTGACCGCATCTTCGCCACCATGATGGGGCTTTCGGCCAAAGCGCCGGAACCCGGCCATGACAGGCCGCAATTGATCCTGTGGCCGGAGACCTCCGTGCCGTTTCTGTTCACCGAACGTCCGGATGCCTTGCCTGCCATCGGAGAGATGCTCGGCGATGGCCAGATGCTGGTCGCCGGCGTCGTTCGCGAGGAAGGCGGCTCGGCGACCGGAAGCCGTTACTACAACTCGGTCGTGGCGATCGACGAAAGGGGCGAAATCGTCGATGCCGTCGACAAGGTTCATCTGGTACCGTTTGGTGAATACCTGCCTTTCGCCGATCTGCTCGGCCGCTTTGGGCTTGAGCAGCTTGTCGCCGGCCCAATGACCTTCGCGGCCGGCAATGAGCGGCACCCGATCACGCTGCCCGGCGGCATCCGGGCGCTGCCGTTTATTTGCTATGAGGTCATCTTTCCCGATCTGGTCGCGGTTGACGCCACGTCAGCCGAGCTTATTGTGAACGTCACCAATGACGCCTGGTTCGGCGACACGCCAGGGCCGTACCAGCACTTCAGGCAGGCGCAGATCCGGGCGGTGGAGAATGGGGTGCCCCTGTTGCGCGCGGCCAATAACGGCATTTCGGCCGTCGTCGACCCGCGAGGACGCATCGTCGACGCGCTGGCTATCGACGCACGCGGCGCCATCGATGTGCGTGTGCCGATCTCCAACCAAGCCATCGTTTCCTCCGGCCAACGACGCATTAACGGAATGCTGATCATGTTTTTGCTTGCCGTTGCGGCATGCATTTTGAACGTAAGGCAAAGGCTACGGGCGAATTGACAGCCGACACATTAGAAACTCATACTGTAAGCGCCTGAAAATTCTCGAAGTCGATAAGGTCGTTCTGTTGGGGCACGGGCCGCGGCGTCGTTTGGGCAGCAAAATAGAAAAAGCCGGAAAAATTCGGCGAGGAAAAAATGACAGAAGAAAACAAGAAAAAGCCGAATCCGATCGACATCCACGTCGGAAGCCGCATCCGGCTTCGCCGCAATATGCTGGGAATGAGTCAGGAAAAACTGGGCGAAAACCTCGGCATAACGTTCCAGCAGATCCAAAAGTACGAAAAAGGCACCAATCGCGTCGGCGCCAGTCGTTTGCAGGCAATCGCCTCGATACTCGGCGTTCCCGTCGCCTTCTTTTTCGAGGATGCGCCCGGTCAGGAGGCCGTGGGCAACCGTGGATTTGCCGAGGATGCGTCGATGACCTCCGCCGTCGAATTCTGCGGCAGCCCGGAAGGCCTCCAGCTGAACCGCGCCTTCGTCAAGATCGCCGACGTGAAAGTGCGTCGCAAGATCATCGAGCTTGTGAAGTCGCTCTCCGCCGACGAGGTCGATTGACTGGCCGTAGCCGGGCATGCAATTTCTCGTGGCTGAGTGCACCGTGGGATGTGCATTCCGCAGATGCGCCGACGCGCGGATCGATTTTGCTCGACATGCTTCCACGAAACCGTTCTCTTCAGCCTGTGAGTGCAAGAGATGAGGGTAGTGCGCCCTGCCGCCGTCTTCTGGACGCAAAGATAATAACGTCAAAATTCATGCTAGAACGGCTGCACGACTTGACGAGCGGCGCCCGGCACCGTTAACAACTGGCGCGCCAAAATCGGCGGCCTGCCGATATTTTTTCAAGAGGGGACACCCGTGACGCGGCACAATTATTTCTTCACCTCGGAATCCGTTGCCGAGGGCCATCCCGACAAGGTCTGCGATCGTATCTCCGACGAGATTGTCGATCTCGTCTACCGCGAGGCCAGAAAGACCGGCATGGACCCGTGGAAAGTCCGCGTCGCCTGCGAGACGCTCGCGACGACCAATCGCGTTGTCATCGCCGGTGAAGTGCGCGTCCCCGAGACGCTGCTCAAGAAGGACAAGGAGGGCAACATCCTGAAGGATGCGGCCGGCCATCCGATTGTCAACCCGGCCAAGTTCAAGTCGGTCGCACGCAAGGCAATCCGCGAAATCGGCTACGAGCAGGCCGGCTTCCACTGGAAGACGGCCAAGATCGAGGTCCTGCTGCACGGCCAATCGCCGGATATCGGCCAAGGCGTCGACAACGCTTCCGACCGGCAAGGCGAGGAAGGAGCCGGCGATCAGGGCATCATGTTTGGCTATGCCTGCCGCGAAACGCCGGACCTGATGCCGGCGCCGATCTATTACAGCCACAAGATCCTCGAATTGCTGGCCGCTGCGCGCCATGAGGGCAGCGGTGATGCCGGCAGGCTCGGGCCGGATGCCAAGAGCCAGGTGACAGTCCGCTATGTCGACGGCAAAGCGGCGGAAGTGACGCAGATCGTGCTGTCGACCCAACATCTCGATGAGACGTGGGATTCGAAGAAGGTGCGCAACGTCGTCGAGCCCTATATCCGCGAAGCACTAGGCGACCTGAAGATCGCCGACAATTGCAATTGGTACATCAACCCGACTGGCAAGTTCGTCATCGGCGGACCTGACGGCGACGCCGGCTTGACCGGCCGCAAGATCATCGTCGACACCTATGGTGGGGCTGCGCCCCATGGCGGCGGCGCCTTCTCCGGCAAGGACACCACCAAGGTCGACCGCTCGGCCGCCTATGCGGCGCGCTATCTCGCCAAGAACGTGGTTGCCGCGAAGCTTGCCGATCGCTGCACTATCCAGCTTTCCTATGCGATCGGTGTCGCCCAGCCGCTGTCGATCTACGTCGACCTCCACGGCACCGGCAAGGTCGACGAGGCAAAGCTCGAGCGTGCACTGCGCACTGTGATGGACCTATCGCCGTCCGGCATCCGCCGCCACCTCGATCTCAACAAGCCGATCTATGCCAAGACGTCGTCCTACGGCCATTTTGGCCGCAAGGCCGGCCGCGACGGATCCTTCTCCTGGGAGAAGACCGATCTCGCCAAGGCGCTCAAGGACGCTCTCGCCGAACCGGTCGCCGAAGCAGTCGCCGCCTAACAACGGCGCCTATGGACCCGAAGGACCGGCCAAGCCGTGCGACCGAGGCGTTTTTCGGTCGCCGGCGCGGCAAGACCATCCGACCGCAGCAGGCGGCGGCGCTGGAGAGCGGCTTCGCCGCCTACAGGCTCGATCTGACGGTTGAACCGCCGGCCGATCTGCGCAGCCTTTTCGAAGCCGAAGTTTCCGCTGTCCAGCTCGAAATCGGTTTTGGCGGCGGCGAACATCTTCTGCACCGTGCCACGGCCAGCCAGGCGACCGGCTTTATCGGCGTCGAGCCTTTCGTCAACGGCATGGCCAAGATGATGATGGCGGTCCGGGAGCGGCCGCTTGCTAATCTGCGCGTCTATGACGACGACGCCACACGCCTGCTTGACTGGCTGCCGCAGGCTTCGCTTGACGGCATCGACCTTCTCTACCCGGATCCGTGGCCGAAGAAGAAGCACTGGAAGCGGCGCTTCGTCAGCCCGGTCAATCTCGACCGCTTCGCACGCGTCTTGAAGCACGGCGGAAAGTTCCACTTTGCGTCAGACATCGACAGCTATGTGAACTGGACGCTGCTGCATTGCCGGGCGCATGGCGCCTTCACGTGGCAGGCAAACGAAGCAGCCGACTGGCGTCGGCCCTATGATGGCTGGCCGGGGACGCGCTATGAGGCCAAGGCCATTCGCGAGGGCCGACGGCCCGCCTATCTCACCTTTGTGCGGAAATAGCAGGAAGTCCGAGCTGAGCGGCCGAAGGCTCTCCTGTTCACTTGGCTTAGAAGCGGCGGATTTTATCGAAGGCTGCCGGCTCCATGCCCAGATTGCGCAGATCATTCGCACGCGGCTTGCGACCGTTTTCCACAGCACGCGACGCTGCTACGGCGCTGCCAAACACGCTAAAAAAGTCGCCTATGGCTGAAAAAAATCCACGATTGTTCATGATCGGATCCTTCCAAGCGTAGTGAGCGCTCCAATTGTGCAATGCAACATAGATAGTCGTGCGTTGCCGGTGCTCAAAGGAGGATTACTGCATGGGCGCCATGCATTTGGCGCAGCGCTGCGGACTCGGAGCCTTGCCGTCATGCACGACGGGCTTGAAACGACGGCCACGATCGTCTATATCAGCTTCAAATTCTTGGTCGGTATGACGAAGAGTGGGTCCACCCGGTCCCGCTCTTTTTTATTACCTGCCGGCCAAGCAGGAATCGAACGACAGGGACCGAATGACAGTGACGGCAAGCGAAGGCGACGACCGCATCATCCGCGAAAGCGGCATCGATGCGCGCATCGCGCTGATCGTTCAGCCGGTACTGCGCGCCATCGGTTTCCGCTTGGTACGTGTGCATCTGTCGGGCCAGAACGGGCTGACGCTGCAGATCATGGCCGAGCGCGAGGACGGCACGATGACTGTCGAGGATTGTGAAGAGGTCAGCCGGGCAGTATCGCCGGCGCTCGATGTCGATGATCCGATCGAGAAGGCTTATCATCTCGAAGTGTCGTCGCCGGGCATCGACAGGCCGCTGGTCCGCAAATCGGACTTTGCAGCCTGGACCGGCCATCTGGTGAAGATGGAAACGTCGGTTCTCGTCGCCGACCGCAAGCGCTTCAAGGGCAAGATCGCCGAAAGCGACGCGGACGGTGTGCTGATCGAGCGCGACAAGGCCGCTTACGGCGAGGAGCCGACGGTGCGTGTTCCCTACGATGCGATTGCCGAAGCGCGGCTGGTTCTGACCGATGATCTTATCCGCGATGCGCTGTCGAAGGATAACCGGTCGCGCAAGGAAGCCAGAAAACGCCGCGGCGAACCCGAAGACGCACCAGAGGGTGCGGAAGACGAAACCGAACAGGAAATGTGATTGGGCTGCCGGCCGTAAGGTCGGCAACAAGCTCGGGAGAAAGAAGATGGTTGTAAGCGCCAACAGGCTTGAACTGCTGCAGATCGCCGATGCGGTCGCGCGTGAAAAGTCGATCGACAAGTCGATCGTCATCGCCGCTATGGCCGATGCGATCCAGAAGGCCGCGCGCTCGCGCTACGGCCAGGAAACCAATATCCGGGCCGATATCAATCCGAATACCGGCGAGATGAAGCTGCAGCGGCTGATGGAAGTGGTCGAGAAGGTCGACGACTACGCGACGCAGATTGCCATTTCCTCGGCGCGCGAGCGCAATCCGGACGCCCAGCTCGGCGATTTCATCGCCGAACAGCTGCCGCCGATGGATTTCGGCCGCATCGCCGCCCAGTCGGCCAAGCAGGTCATCGTGCAGAAGGTGCGCGAGGCCGAGCGCGACCGGCAATATGACGAGTACAAGGACCGTATCGGCGAGATCGTCAACGGCACCGTCAAGCGTGTCGAATACGGCAACGTCATCGTCGATCTCGGCCGCGGCGAGGCGATTATCCGCCGGGACGAGCTGATCCCGCGCGAAAACTATAAATATGGCGATCGCGTCCGCGCCTACGTCTATGACGTGCGCCGCGAACAACGCGGCCCGCAGATATTCCTGTCGCGCACCCATCCGCAGTTCATGGCGAAACTGTTCACCATGGAAGTGCCGGAAATCTACGACGGTATCATCGAGATCAAGTCGGTCGCCCGCGATCCGGGTTCGCGCGCCAAGATCGCTGTCATCTCCCGTGACAGCTCCATCGATCCGGTCGGTGCCTGCGTCGGCATGCGCGGCAGCCGCGTCCAGGCGGTCGTCGGCGAATTGCAGGGCGAGAAGATCGACATCATTCCGTGGTCGCCCTCGGCCGCGTCCTTCATCGTCAATGCATTGCAGCCGGCGGAAGTCGCCAAGGTCGTGCTCGACGAGGATGCCGAGCGCATCGAGGTCGTCGTCCCCGACGACCAGCTGTCGCTGGCCATCGGTCGCCGCGGCCAGAACGTCCGTCTTGCCTCGCAGCTCACCGGCTGGGATATCGACATCCTGACCGAGCAGGAAGAGAGCGAACGGCGCCAGAAGGAATTCGTTGAACGGTCGTCGCTGTTCATGGAAGCCCTCGACGTCGACGAGATGGTCGGCCAGGTGCTCGCTTCCGAAGGCTTCACCAGCGTCGAGGAGGTCGCGTATGTCGATTCCGGCGAAATCGCGTCGATCGACGGCTTCGACGAGGACACGGCTTCGGAGATCCAGACCCGCGCCCGCGAATATCTGGAGAAGATCGAAGCCGAGCATGACGAGAAGCGCAAGGCGCTCGGCGTTGAGGACGAGCTGCGCGAGATTCCCGGCATCACCACCGCCATGATGGTGACGCTCGGCGAGGACGGCGTGAAGACGATCGAGGATTTCGCCGGCTACGCCGCCGACGACCTGACCGGCTGGAAGGAACGCAAGGACGGCGAGACGAAGGTATTCCCGGGTGTGCTCGCCAACCACGGCGTGTCGCGCGCCGATGCCGAGCAAATGGTCTTGGCCGCTCGCCTGAAGGCTGGCTGGATCACCGAAGACGAGCTTGCCGCCGAGGGCGTGCCGGCTGACGAAACCGTCGGTGCGTGAGGTGAAACCGCATCGCACCGAACCCGCCCTTGGACGAGATGAACGATCGCACCTGCATCGTCACCCGCAGGCAAGCCGAACCGGATGAGCTGATCCGTTTCGTCGTCGGCCCGGATTCGGCCGTCGTTCCGGACATCAAGAGAAACCTGCCCGGCCGCGGTTGCTGGGTGACCGCCGACCGCCTACATATAGACAAGGCAGCGGCGAAAAACCTGTTTGCCCGTGCTTTTAAGGCGCAGGTGACCGTGCCAGCCGATCTTGGCGGCATGGTCGACGCGCTGCTTTCCAGGTCCGCTCTGGGCATGCTTGGCCTGGCCCGCAAGGCGGGCGCCATAGCGCTCGGAGCGACTAAGGTCGAGAGCGCCGTGCGCGGCGGACTTGCACTTTTCGTGCTCCACGCGACCGAGGCTTCCGACGATGGCGTCCGCAAGATAAGCCAGGCGCGACGGGCAACCGTCCACCTCGGCGGGCCTGCGATCCGCGCTTACAAACTTTTCTCCGAGGCCGAGTTGAGCTTGGCATTGGGGGGTACAAATGTGATACATGCTGCCGTTCTCGCGGGAGACGCGGGCAGGGCGGTCCAGAAGCGCATGGTTGCGCTCGACCGATATCGGGGCGGTTCCCCGGACGATCTGGCAATGCTTGCGGCCGTTGCTGACGAAGATGATGCCGCAGAGGATATGGAATGAGCGATACGAAATCGGGCGACGACAAGACGCTGAGTGTTACGCCGAAGAAGACCTTGACGCTGAAGCGCCCCGGTATGGAACAGGGCACGGTGCGCCAGAACTTCTCGCACGGCCGCACCAAATCGGTGGTTGTCGAGACCAAGAAGCGCAAGTTCTCGCTGCCCGGCGACAAGCCGGAGCCGGCGGCAGCGCCTGTGTCCGTCTTCACGCCGAAGCCGGTCGCGGCAGCGCCTGCCGTGCAGGAAGCCCCCAAGGCGCCGCCGCCTCCGCCGCCGGTCGAACGCGGCGGCATGGTGCTGAACGAGTTGTCGCGCCAGGAAATGGAAGCACGCCGCCGGGCTCTCGAGGGCTCGAAGGTCCGTGACGTCGAGGATCGCCAACGCGCCATCGAGGAGGCCAAGCGCCGCAGCGAGGACGAGGAGCGCCGCCGCCGCGAGCGCGAGGAATCGGCTCGCCGTCAGGCCGAGGAAGAGGCACGGCTGCAAGCCGAGGCTGAATCCCGCCGCCGTGCCGAGGAAGAGGCACGCCGCCGTGCGCCGCTGGCCGCCGAACTGGCGACAGTCGATGACGAGGAAGAGGTCAAGCCGAAGCGGACCGGTGCCGGCGCACCAGTGCGCCGTCTGGTCACGCCCGAAGTGGCGCGTCCGGCCAAACCGACCAAGGGCGAGGAAGACCGCCGCCGCGGCAAGCTGACGCTGAATTCGGCGCTTTCCGACGAGGATGCGCGCGCCCGCTCGCTGTCGTCGATGCGCCGCCGTCAGGAGAAATTCAAGCGCGCGTTGCATAATGAGCCACGCGAGAAAGTCATGCGTGAAGTGATCCTGCCCGAAACCATCACCATCCAGGAGCTGGCGCAGCGCATGTCCGAGCGCGCTGTCGACGTGGTCAAGTTCTTCATGAAGCAGGGCCAGATCCTGAAGCCTGGCGACGTCATCGACGCCGACACGGCCGAACTCGTCGCGACCGAATTTGGCCACACGGTCCGCCGCGTCGCCGAGTCCGACATCGAAGAGGGCTTGTTCAACATCGCCGATCGTCCCGAGGACCTGCAGCCGCGTCCGCCTGTGGTAACCATCATGGGCCATGTCGATCACGGCAAGACCTCGTTGCTCGATGCCATCCGAAATGCCAACGTGGTGTCCGGCGAAGCCGGTGGCATTACGCAGCATATCGGCGCCTATCAGGTCGAGAAGAACGGTAACAAGATTACCTTCATCGACACGCCCGGCCACGCCGCCTTCACGGCGATGCGTGCCCGCGGTGCCCAGGCGACCGATATCGCCATCCTGGTGGTGGCGGCCGACGACAGCGTGATGCCGCAGACGATCGAATCGATCAACCACGCCAAGGCGGCCGGCGTTCCGATCATCGTGGCGATCAACAAGATCGACAAGCACGACGCCGACCCGCAGAAGGTGCGCTCGGAACTGCTGCGCCATGAGGTGTTCGTCGAATCCATGGGCGGCGAGGTGCTGGATGTCGAGGTGTCGGCGACCAAGGGCATCAATCTCGACAAGTTGCTCGAAGCGATCCTGCTGCAGGCCGAAATCCTCGACCTGAAGGCCAATCCGGACCGCACCGCCGAAGGCGTTGTCATCGAAGCCCAGCTCGACAAGGGCCGCGGCCCAGTCGCAACCGTGCTGGTGCAGACCGGCACGCTGATGCCGGGCGACATTCTCGTCGCCGGCAACGAGTGGGGCCGGGTGCGCGCGCTGGTCAACGATCGCGGCGATCAGGTCAAGGAAGCGCCGCCGGCAATGCCGGTGGAAGTCCTCGGTCTGCAAGGTACGCCGCTGGCCGGCGACCGCTTCGCCGTTGTCAACAACGAAGCCCGCGCCCGCGAGATCACCGAATATCGCCAACGTCTGGCGCGCGAGAAGGCGGTGGCCAGGCATGCCGGCCAGCGCGGCTCGCTTGAACAGATGATGTCGCAATTGCAGACCAGCGGATTGAAGGAATTCCCGCTGGTCATCAAGGGCGACGTGCAGGGCTCGATCGAGGCGATCAACGCGGCGCTCGACAATCTCGGCACCGACGAGGTGCGCGCCCGCATCGTCCATGCGGGCGCCGGCGGCATCACCGAAAGCGACGTGTCGCTGGCGGAGACCTCGGGGGCTGCGATCATCGGCTTCAACGTTCGTGCCAATGTGCAGGCGCGTGCGGCCGCGGCTGCGGCAGGCATCGAGATCCGCTACTATTCGATCATCTACAATCTCGTCGATGACGTTAAGGCGGCGCTCTCCGGCCTGCTATCACCGGAGCGTCGCGAGACCTTCATCGGCAATGCCGAGATCCTCGAGATCTTCGACATCACCAAGGTCGGCAAGATCGCCGGCTGCCGTGTCACCGAAGGCAAGGTCGAGCGTGGTGCGGGCGTGCGCCTGATCCGCGACAACGTCGTCATCCACGAAGGCACGCTGAAGACCCTGAAGCGCTTCAAGGACGAGGTTTCGGAAGTTCCGGGCGGTCAGGAATGCGGCATGGCCTTCCAGAACTACGAGGACATGCGCGTCGGTGACGTCATCGAGTGCTTCCGCGTCGAGATGGTAACCAGGACGCTCTGAGTTCGAGCGTCTTGAGTTCGAGCATCTATTGAGACCGGGCGGTGGTCGAAAGGCCGCCGCCCAAACCATATGAGACATGTGGCGCGGTCCCATCCCGCGCTTCACGATTTCAGGACCGAGGAAAATGCCCCGTTCGACCCCGTCAGGCCCATCCCAGCGCATGCTGCGAGTCGGAGAGCAGGTGCGCCATGCGCTATCCGAAACCTTGCAGCGCGGCGATATCCTCGATCCGCTGATCGAGAACACAGTGGTCTCGGTCTCCGAAGTGCGCATGTCGCCCGATCTGAAGATCGCCACCGCCTTCGTCTCGCCGCTCGGCGCCAAGGATGCCGGTGCGGTGGTCGAAGCGCTCAACAAGCATGCGAAGTTCGTCCGCGGCCGCGTCTCCGGCGCCCTTCGGCAGATGAAGTACATGCCGGAATTCCGCTTCCGGCTCGATACCAGCTACGACAATTTCCAGAAGATCAACGAATTGCTGCACTCGCCCGAAGTGGCGCGCGATCTCAGCGCCGACGACAAAGACAAAGACGACCGGAAGGATAGCGAATAGTGGCGCGCCGCGGCAAGAAGAAGGGCCGGCCGATCTCGGGCTGGCTGGTACTGGACAAGCCGGTCGGCATGGGCTCGACCGAAGCCGTCTCCAAGATCAAATGGCTGTTCCAGGCGGAAAAGGCCGGCCATGCCGGCACGCTCGACCCGCTGGCGTCGGGCATGCTGCCGATCGCGCTTGGCGAGGCGACGAAGACTGTGCCTTACGTCCAGGACGGCGCCAAGGTCTACCGCTTCACCGTCGCCTGGGGCGAGGAGCGTTCGACCGACGACCTCGAAGGCGCGGCGACCAAAAGCTCAGACCTCCGTCCGGCGGAATCCGAAGTGCTGGCGCTGCTTTCGAAATATACCGGCGTGATCATGCAGACACCGCCGCAATTCTCAGCGATCAAGATCGCCGGCGAGCGCGCCTACGACCTTGCCCGCGACGGCGAGACGGTCGACATTCCGGCACGCGAGGTCGAGATCGGCCGGCTCGACCTGGTCGAGCACATGGCCGATCGCACCATCTTCGAGGTCGAATGCGGCAAGGGCACCTATGTCCGCTCGCTGGCGCGCGACATGGGGCGTGACCTTGGCTGTTTTGGTCACATCGCCGAGCTGCGGCGGGTCGAGGTCGAGCCGTTCACGCAGGAAGATTTCGTCACCTTGGCCGAGCTGGAGGCCGCCCGCTTCGGCGAACAGAGCGAGGACGCTTCGCAAGCAGCGGACGCGCCGATCGACTTCGGTGCCATCGATGCACTTCTGGTCGACACCGCCGCGGCGCTCGAATGCTTGCCGCAGGTTGCGATCAGCGACGATGCGGCAACCAAAATCCGCCTCGGCAATCCGGTCATTATTCGCGGCCGTGACGCGCCGGTAGAAGCTGAGGAGGCCTGCGCCACCGCGCGCGGCAAGCTGGTCGCCATCGGCGCCATCGAGCAAGGCATGTTCAAGCCAAAGCGGGTCTTTGTCGGGTAACAGCTGTCGCCCGGCGCATGATCTCCAAACCGGATTCTATTTTGGGAAAGGATAATGCGCTAAATCAACAGGGCTACGGCGTCGTTTGTCGTCCGAAAAGATGCGCTGTGCTGTAGTGCCGTTCGACGCTGCACTCGAGGGGGCACATGGCAAAGGCTGACACGGTCAACAAGCGAGCGGCGCTCAAAACACGGCGGCCACCGGTCGGGGCTTCGCCGGGCACGCTGATCGCCGACCCGGCGGCGCGCCGCTCCGAGCTCAGGCTGACATTGATCTCGCCTGAGAAGTTCAAGACGATCGACAATGCCAGCATCGACGACGTCAACACCCATTGCCACAATTGGCCGATCATCTGGCTCGACTGCACCGGCCTCGCCAACATCCAGCTGATCGAGGAGATCGGCGGGATCTTCAACCTGCATCCGCTGGCGCTGGAAGATGTCGTCAACACCGGTCAGCGGCCCAAGGTGGATTTCTTCGAGGACCATGCCTTTGTCGTCGTCAGGATGATCGACGATGTCACCGCCCATCGTTACGAACAGATCGCCGTCTTCTTCGGCAAGAACTTCGTCGTCACCTTCCAGGAGCGCGAAGGCGACCCGTTCGATCCCGTGCGCAAGCGGATCGCGAGCTCGGTGCCCAACCGCTTGCGCTCGCGCGGCGCCGACTATCTCGCCTATGCTTTGATCGACGCCATCGTCGACAGCTATTTCCCGCCGATCGAGGCTGCCGGCGAATTGGTCGACAGCATCGAGGACCAGATGCTGAACCAGGCGCACAAGCACCAGATGCGGCAGCTTCACGAATTGCGGCGCGACGCCAATGTGCTGAAGGGCGTGCTTTGGCCGATGCGCGACGCGCTGGCGACCATGATCCGCAACGACGTCTCTTATGTGAAGGCCGAAACCAAATTATTCCTGAACGACACGCTGGATCATTCGCTGCGATTGATCGAACTGGTCGAAACCCAGCGCGATATGCTGACCGGCCTGATCGAGATGCACCTGTCGCTCAGCCAGGCGCGCACCAACGACGTCATCAGCTATTTGACCATCGTCTCGGTGATCTTCATGCCGCTCACCTTTCTCGTCGGCGTATGGGGCATGAATTTCGACCCCGACACCTCGCCCTGGAACATGCCGGAGCTGAAAGCCTATTACGGCTATCCCCTGTCGCTCGTCTTCATGGCGATTGTTGCGGTCGGGCTCTACGCATACTTCAAATGGAAGAAATGGCTCTGACCATGCGGAAGTGCCCGTTTATGCAGCAAAAAGCCGGCTTGTGAATTGGGCTGGCCTTTTTGTCGGAATTGCACTATATGCGCCGCAGCTTCGCGCTTTGACGCGTTGCTTGCACCGGCCCCTGCTGGACGACATCCCGGCTGAGGGCGTCCCGTTTCCTCAAACAGACAAGGAAAAACACGATGTCGATTACTGCCGAACGCAAGAAGGAATTGATGGGCGAATTCGCAACCGCCAAGGGCGATACCGGGTCTCCGGAAGTCCAGGTGGCCATCCTTTCCGAGCGCATCAAGAACCTGACCGATCATTTCAAGGACCACAAGAAGGATAACCATTCCCGCCGTGGCCTGCTCGCTCTCGTTTCCCAGCGCCGCAGCCTGCTTGATTATCTCAAGCGCAAGGACGACGCGCGCTATCAGACGCTGATCGAGAAGCTCGGTCTGCGCCGTTGACGAATTGACCGGCGGGTTCTTTCGAGAGCCCGCCGGTCGCGCATTGGAGCATCGGATCATCCAAGGCTCCAATGAAGAAAGCAGAGCGCCGCGCACCGGTTTGGATGCGCAAAGGACGCTCTGAAGTTTTAGATTTGCGCAGGATACTTTCCGAAAACCTGGTTTTCGGGTTCACGCGCAAGGCCAGTCGGATCGATTGGCCAACCCGGTTTCGAAACAGCAGAGGGCCACTCGAAACCGCCCATGGACGGTCATGGGGCAGGATTGCAGGACGCTCGCGCGGCAAATGCGCCGAATAGCCGAGCTTCCCGTTGTCTTGCCCGTGGCTGCCCGAGAAAGGAAGCCAAGGGAAAGGGGCATCCGCGCACGCTGCAACGGCGCGGCCCTTTCCGCATACGAAGGACAAGATATGTTCAATTACCACAAAGTGGAAATCGAATGGGGCGGCCGTCCGCTCATTCTCGAAACCGGCAAGATCGCACGTCAGGCTGACGGCGCGGTGCTGGCCACCTATGGCGAAACCAAGGTTCTCGCCACCGTCGTCTCGATGAAAGAGCCGAAGCCCGGCCTCGATTTCTTTCCCCTGACGGTCAACTACCAGGAAAAGACTTACGCCGCCGGCAAGATCCCGGGTGGCTATTTCAAGCGTGAAGGCCGTCCGAGCGAGAAGGAAACGCTGGTTTCCCGCCTGATTGACCGCCCGATCCGCCCGCTCTTCGCCGAAGGCTACAAGAACGACACCCAGATCGTTGTCACCGTCGTCCAGCACGATCTCGAAAATGATCCGGACATCCTGTCGATCGTCGCCACCTCCGCCGCACTGACCTTGTCCGGCGTGCCGTTCATGGGCCCGGTTGGTGGCGCCCGCGTTGGCTACATTAACGGCGAATACGTGCTCAACCCGCATGTCGACGAGATGCAGGAATCGAAGCTCGACCTGGTCGTCGCCGGCACCGCCGACGCCGTGCTGATGGTCGAGTCCGAAGCCAAGGAACTCGGCGAGGATCTGATGCTCGGCGCCGTCATGTTCGGCCACAGGGGCTTCCAGCCGGTGATCGACGCGATCATCAAGCTGGCCGAAGTCGCCGCCAAGGACCCGCGCGATTTCACCGCGCCGGACTATTCCGCGCTTGAAGCCGAGATGCTCAAGATCGTCGAAGGCGAGCTTCGCGATGCCTACAAGATCACCGACAAGCAGAAGCGCTATGCCGCCGTCGACGCCGTCAAGGCGAAGGTCAAGGCCGCGTTTGCGCCGGCAGAAGGCGAAGAGGCCAAATACACGTCCGAACAGATCGGCACCGTGTTCAAGGAACTCCAGGCCAAGGTCGTGCGCTGGAACATCCTCGACACCGGCTCGCGCATCGACGGCCGCGACCTGAAGACGGTCCGCAAGATCGTCTCGGAAGTCGGCGTCCTGCCGCGCACACACGGCTCGGCGCTGTTCACTCGCGGCGAGACCCAGGCGCTGGTCGTCGCCACGCTCGGCACCGGCGAGGACGAGCAGTATGTCGATTCGCTGACCGGCATGTACAAGGAGAAGTTCCTCCTGCACTACAATTTCCCTCCCTATTCGGTCGGTGAAACGGGCCGTATGGGTTCGCCCGGCCGCCGCGAAATCGGCCACGGCAAGCTCGCCTGGCGCGCCATCCGGCCGATGCTGCCGACCGCCGACCAGTTCCCCTATACGTTGCGCGTCGTTTCGGAGATCACCGAGTCCAACGGCTCGTCCTCGATGGCTACCGTCTGCGGCACCTCGCTGGCGCTGATGGATGCCGGTGTGCCGCTGGCCAAGCCGGTCGCCGGCATTGCGATGGGCCTGATCAAGGAAGGCGAGCGCTTCGCCGTGCTCTCCGATATCCTCGGCGACGAGGACCACCTCGGCGACATGGATTTCAAGGTTGCCGGCACCGCCTACGGCATCACCTCGCTGCAGATGGACATCAAGATCGAGGGCATCACCGAAGAGATCATGAAGATCGCCCTCGACCAGGCCAAGGATGGCCGTCAGCACATTCTCGGCGAAATGGCCCATGCGCTGTCCGGCGCGCGTGCCGAGCTCGGCGAGTTCGCGCCGCGCATCGAGGTCATGCACATCCCGACCGACAAGATCCGCGACGTGATCGGCTCGGGCGGCAAGGTCATCCGCGAGATCGTCGAAAAGACCGGCGCCAAGATCAACATCGAGGATGACGGCACGGTCAAGATCGCTTCGGCCAACGCCAAGGAAATCGAGGCGGCGAAGAAGTGGATCCACACCATCGTCGCCGAGCCGGAAGTCGGTGAAATCTACGAAGGCACGGTCGTCAAGACCGCCGACTTCGGCGCTTTCGTCAACTTCTTCGGTCCGCGTGACGGCCTCGTCCACATCTCGCAGCTCGCCAATGATCGCGTCGCCAAGACCTCCGATGTGGTCAAGGAAGGCGACAAGGTCTGGGTCAAGCTGATGGGCTTCGACGAGCGCGGCAAGGTCCGCCTGTCGATGAAGGTCGTCGACCAGGCCACCGGCAAGGAAATCGCCCGCGATAAGAAGAGCGAAGGCGAAGAAAACGCCGCCTAAGCGGGGTTGCGTTCCGTCGAACGCATAAAGCAATCGAAGCGGGCGCGCCGGAAGGTCGCGCCCGTTTGCATTTCAACAACAGCCTTGCAGTTCAAGAGTGGTGAATGTCCGCCGAGCCGCTGAAGACGCTTTTCCATCCTTTCGAGGCCGGGACCGTTTCCCTGCCGCGAAAGGATGAACGTATTCTTTTTCTCGGTGCCGAGCCCGGCTTTCGCTTGCTCGAAGGCTTCGATGCCAAGCTTCATCTCGTCCAAGGCTTCAGGCCGCATTTTCGCGCCTTGCAGGCGTCCGGCTTCACCGTCACGCCGCAAGTGGAAGGCAAGGCTTTCGACGCGGCGCTAGTGCTCGCTGGCCGCCATCGCGGACAAAACGAGGTGCGCGTCGCAGAAGCGATCGAGCACGTGGCATCAGGCGGGTTGATCGTCGTCGCCGGCGGTAAGGACGATGGTATCGCCAGCCTGCGCAAGCATGTCGGCGCCCTTGTGCCGCCCGAAGGCCACCTGCCGAAGCATCACGGCATTGCCTTCTGGTTTCGCCGGCCGGCCGATACCGTTGCCGCGGCAACGCTTCGCGCCGCCAATCCGGACTTGGTGGTCGAGGACCGCTTCCGCACGGCCCCAGGCATGTTTTCGTTCGACAAGATCGATGCCGGATCGAAGCTGCTGGTCGAAAATCTGCCCAACGATCTGCGTGGCAGCGTTGCGGATTTCTGTGCCGGTTGGGGCTATGTCGCCGCCGAAGTCGCCGCCCGCTCACCCGGCATATCGGCGCTTGACCTTTACGAAGCGGATTTCGAGGCGCTGGAGGCG
This sequence comes from Mesorhizobium sp. M0960, assembly GCF_040319055.1. Lineage (NCBI taxonomy): Bacteria > Pseudomonadati > Pseudomonadota > Alphaproteobacteria > Hyphomicrobiales > Phyllobacteriaceae > Mesorhizobium > Mesorhizobium sp. M0960. The sequence goes on from NZ_JAMYNN010000006.1 coordinate 236,040, forward strand.
GCGAAGGTCAATGTCGGCAACACAGGCCTGGAGCCACGTTTCTTCTGGATAGATCTTTTGAGCGAGCCGGTCGAGCACCGCTACGATGTGATCGCCATGAACCCGCCCTTTCACCGCAGCCGGGCGACTGAGCCCGAAATCGGTGCCGGCATGATCCGCGCGGCAGGCAAGGCGCTGAAGCCGGGCGGCCGGCTGTTCATGGTGGCGAACCGTCAGCTTCCCTACGAACCGGTGCTGGCGGCCGCCTTCTCCAGCCATGCGGAGCTCGCCCGCGACGGCATGTTCAAGGTCTTCTCGGCGCGACGCTGAAACGCTGCGGGGCAAGCCGGCGACACGTCGCTCGCGCTATTCCCGCCCGCCGTCGGTTTGCTTCAACTCGTCAAGCGTCGGCATGGACACGATGTGATAGCCGGAATCGACATAGTGGATTTCGCCGGTGACGCCGGAGGACAGATCGGACAGCAGATAGAGCGCTGAGCCGCCGACTTCGTCGATTGTCACCGTGCGGCGTAGCGGCGAGTTGCGCTGCTGGTAGGAGAACATGTGGCGTGCGTCGGAAATCCCGGCGCCGGCAAGCGTCCGCACCGGTCCAGCCGATATGCCGTTCACCCTGATGCCGCGCGGGCCGTAGTCGTTGGCTAGATAGCGGACGCTGGCCTCCAGCCCGGCCTTGGCGACGCCCATGACGTTGTAGTTCGGCATGACGCGGACCGAACCGGCATAGGTCAGCGTGATCATCGAACCGCTATCCTTCATCAACGTGGCGGCGTGACGGGCGACCTCGGTGAAGGAGTAGCAGGAGATCACCATGGTGCGGATGAAGTTGTCGCGGCTGGTGTCGGCGTAGAGGCCTTTCAGCTCGTTCTTGTCGGAAAAGCCGATGGCATGGACGACGAAATCCAGCCCGCCCCACGCCTTGCCCAAAGTCTCGAAAGTCGCGGCGACCGATGCGCTGTCCTCGACGTCGCAAGGCACCACCAGCGATGCGCCCAGTTTCTCGGCGAGCGGCTTGACGCGGCGCCCGAAGGCCTCACCCTGATAGGTGAAGGCGAGATCCGCGCCATGTTCGGACAGTTTGCGGGCGATGCCCCAGGCGATCGAATGATCGTTGGCGACGCCCATGACAAGCCCGCGCTTGCCCTTCATCAATCCGTCCATGGTCGGCAAATCCTTATGCGGAATAGCGCTGGAAAATCAGCGTAGCGTTGGTGCCACCGAAACCGAACGAATTGGACAAAACGGTGTCGATCCTGGCTTCGTCGATGCGCTTGCGCACGATCGGCATGCCTTCGAATTCCGGATCGAGGTTGTCAATGTGGGCGCTCTCGCCGATAAAGCCGCCTTGCATCATCAGGATCGAGTAGATCGATTCCTGCACGCCGGCCGCACCCAGCGAATGACCGGTCAGCGATTTGGTCGACGTGATGAAAGGCATCTTCTCGCCGAACACCTCGCGGATGGCGCCCATTTCCTTGGAGTCGCCAACCGGCGTCGAGGTGCCGTGCGTATTGATGTAGTCGACCGGCGAGGACACCGTTGCGAGCGCCTGCTTCATGCAGCGAGCCGCGCCTTCGCCCGACGGCGCCACCATGTCGTAGCCGTCGGAGGTGGCGCCATAGCCGGTGATCTCGGCATAGATCTTGGCGCCGCGTGCCTTGGCATGCTCGAGCTCTTCAAGAATCAGCACGCCGGCGCCGCCGGCAATGACGAAACCGTCGCGATCGACGTCGTAGGCGCGCGAGGCGACTGATGCCCTGTCGTTGAACTTGGACGACATGGCGCCCATGGCATCGAACAGATCCGACATCGTCCAGTCGAGATCCTCATGACCGCCGGCGAAGACGATGTCCTGCTTCCCCCACTGGATCAGCTCGTAGCCATTGCCGATGCAATGCGCTGACGTCGAGCAGGCCGATGAGATCGAATAGTTGACGCCGTGGATCTTGAACCAAGTGGCAAGCGTCGCTGAAGCGGTCGACGACATCGCCTTTGGCACCGCGAAGGGACCGATCCGCTTGGGACTGCCGTTCTTGATCGTCGTCTCGGCCGCTTCGACGATTGCACGGGTCGACGGTCCGCCGGAGCCCATCACGATGCCGGTGCGCTCGTTGGTGATGTCGGTCTCGTCGAGGCCGGCGTCTGCGATCGCCTGGTCCATCGCGACATGGTTCCAGGCAGCACCTTGCGACAGGAAGCGCATAGCGCGACGGTCGATCATTCCCGACGGATCCAGCGTCGGCGCTCCCCACACCCGGCAACGGAAGCCATGCTCGGCGAAAGAGTCGGAAAAGCTGATGCCGGACCTGGCATCATGCAAGGAGGCCTGCACCTCGTTGGCATTGTTGCCGATCGACGACACGATGCCGAGACCTGTGACTACGACCCGTCTCATTCGCAACTCCTTCCAGCACGGACCTCCGAAACCTGATTAAGTTTCCGGAACGGAACCATGCGCAAATTAAAGTGCTACAGCGTCCTTTAGATGTCCAAGACGTGGCACTGTTGGTCTTCGCTCAGCCGGCGGCCGATTGCTTGGACAGACCGACCTTCAGATCCGTTGCCGCGTATATGGGCTCGCCATCTGCCTTCAGCCAGCCATCGGCGATGCCAAGCACAAGCCGACCGCGCATCACTCGCTTGAAGTCGACGCCATACTCCACCTTCTTGACCGAAGGCGTGACCATGCCTTTGAATCTCACCTCACCTGTCGACAGCGCCATTCCCTTGCCTGGTTCGCCGAGCCATCCAAGGTAGAAACCCGTCAACTGCCACATGGCGTCCAGGCCCAGGCATCCCGGCATGATCGGATTGCCGATGAAATGGCAGGCGAAAAACCACAAATCCGGCTTGATATCGAGTTCTGCGCGGATGAAACCCTTGTCGAACGCACCGCCGGTTTCGCTGATCTCGGTGATGCGGTCGAACATCAGCATCGGCGGATAGGGCAGTTGCGCATTTCCCGGTCCGAACAGCTCGCCGCGGGCGCAGGCAAGCAATTCCTCGTAACCGTAGCTGGATTTCGAACCCGCCATCAATCTCGTCCCCGTGATCGTCCCGGGCGATAGGCGCCCATGCTGGTGGTTTCCTAACACAATCTGTTTCAGGCCGGAAACCGGCGTTTGCGCTTAACCTGCCCGTCTGCCCGGGTCAATGCGCGCTATTGATCGCATTCGGCCGACAGAATATATGTCAGGACACGTCCAATTTCGGCAGATGCTCTATTTCTGCCATTTTGGACGTGTCTGAGACGGAACTGTGGGCGCGACGGATAGATGGATCTGGGTTGCCGGAAGGATAATGTCGCTGTGGACAAGCGGGTTCGCGAAGCCGGTCTGAGGCCGACACGCCAGCGTATCGCGCTGGCCGATCTGCTTTTCGCCAAGGGCGACCGCCACCTTTCGGCCGAGGAACTGCACGAGGAAGCGCTTGCCGCCGGCGTGCCAGTGTCTCTGGCCACCGTCTACAATGCTCTGCACCAGTTCACCCAGGCTGGCCTTTTGCGCATCCTTGCCGTCGAGGGATCGAAGACCTATTTCGACACCAACACCTCCGATCACCATCATTTCTATATCGAGGGCGAAAACAGGATCTTCGATATCGACAGCGGCCCGGTGACGGTTTCCAACCTGCCGGAACCGCCGGAAGGCATGGAGATCGCCAATGTCGATATCGTGGTGAGACTGCGTCCGAAACGCTGCGACTGACCGGCGCCTTATGAATTTCCTGGATTTGACGCTCCGGCTCGAATGGGTCGCCGTCGCGGTGGCGGCTCTTGTCTTCTATGCAATGGCCGGTGCTTCCTGGTGGCTATTTGCAGTGCTCGTCCTGGCGCCCGACCTGTCGATCCTGGGTTACATGGCCGGGCCGCGCGTCGGGGCCGTCGCCTACAACACCTTGCACATACTGGTCTTGCCCGTTCTGCTGGCGCTTTTCGGCAGCGTCTTTGACAATGGATTGGCGACATCCGTTGCGCTGATCTGGATCGCCCACATCGCCATCGACCGCGCCCTGGGCTATGGCTTGAAGCTGTCGAGCAGTTTCCAGGATACCCATCTCGGCCGCATCGGCGGCTAGATCATCCCCGAATTGAAGAACAGCGAAACAAAATGCCGGATCCGGTGCTTGCAGCGCTGGCCTGACCTCCGGTTCGGAAGCGTCAGTTCTTGACCTTTTCGCCGGGATAGGCGCCCCAGACGAGCGACTGGGCGAGCCAGCCGGTATGGCCGTCGAAGGTCATTTCGCACCATTGGCCATCGCAGGACTTGATCGTGCCCATCACCCCCGGTTCGAGGATCGCGATGACGCTTGCATCTTTTGCCGGGTCGTCGAGGAGGTTGATGCGGGCGTCCTTGCCGCGCTGCCAGGGGGCGACGATCGCCGTGCGGCGGCCCGAAAGCAGCGACTGATTGATCCAGCCTTCCGAGCCGTCGGCATCGCGCACGCGGCGCCATGTATCGAACTCCTGGATGATCTCCATCGGCAGGCCTGGTTTCATGTACATCCAATCGACGGAATAGTTGACGCCCGGCCCGACGCGCGAGTTGACGCGGCCGGATTTCAGGCTGACGAAGCGCGGCAGCGGCAAGCCGCTTGGTCCGAGCGTGACGCTCTGGGCGGGGGCCGCGGCACTTTGCGCCATCACCAGTGGGCTATGGATGAGAGCGCCGAGGAATGCTGCACTGAGGGTCAGGCGGAGCGACGCGAAACCAGACACTTTCGTTCCTTTCGGCGCCGGCCCATCGGCCTTCGCGCCCCTTTTTCTTTGTCTTCGGCGGAACCACTTGTTACATGGATGACCGGTACCGCGATCGGCTCTCAGTTTCGCCGTTCTTGGTTAAAGAGGTCTCAACGAGATCGGGTTCGAGGAAACAATGGCAGGCAAAAAGAAGCCCCTCGTCGTCATCACGCGCAAGTTGCCCGACCCGGTCGAGACCCGCATGCGCGAGTTGTTCGACGCCCGGTTGAATGTCGAGGACAGGCCGATGACGCAGCCGGAACTGGTGGCGGCGGTCAAGGAGGCTGACGTGCTGGTGCCGACCGTGACCGATAATATCGACGCGGCGCTGATTGCCCAAGCCGGCGACAAGCTCAAGCTGATCGCCAATTTCGGCAATGGCGTCGACAAGATCGACGTTGCGGCAGCGGCCAAGAAAGGCATCACCGTCACCAATACGCCGAACGTGCTGACCGAAGATACGGCCGACATGACCATGGCGCTGATGCTGGCCGTGCCGCGACGGCTGGCCGAAGGCGCCAACGTGCTGACCGGGGACAAGAAATGGGCGGGCTGGTCGCCGACCTGGATGCTCGGCCGTCGCATCTGGGGCAAACGGCTCGGCATTGTCGGCATGGGTCGCATCGGCACCGCCGTCGCCAGGCGCGCCAAGGCCTTTGGCCTCTCGATCCACTACCACAACCGCCACCGCGTGCTGCCGGCAATCGAGGACGAGTTGGAAGCCACATATTGGGAAAGCCTCGACCAGATGCTTGCCCGTATGGACATTATCTCGGTCAATTGCCCATCGACACCGGCAACCTTCCACCTGCTTTCGGCACGGCGGCTGGCGCTTCTGCAACCGTCCGCTTACATAGTCAACACCGCGCGCGGCGATATCATCGATGAGGAATCGCTGGTCAAGCTCATCCATGACGGCAAGATCGCCGGCGCCGGCCTCGACGTCTACGAGCACGAGCCGGCGCTGAACAGCAAGCTTCTGAAGCTCGCCCACAAAGGCAAGGTCGTGCTGTTGCCGCATATGGGCTCGGCGACGCTCGAAGGCCGCATCGACATGGGTGAGAAGGTGATCATCAACATCCGCGCCTTCTTCGATGGCCATCGTCCGCCCGACCGCGTGCTGCCGCTGCGGGCGTGACCTGCCATCATGCCGGCATGGCCTTGCCGCGGCAACCACGCGTTCGTCTTTGGATAGTGTTGGCTTACGAAAGCGCCTTGCGCATGGTGATTGAGGTCGGCCGGTCGTAGCCCTTGTGCGCTGTCCGTTCGGTTTCGCGAAAGCCGAGGCGGGCGAAGGCAGCGTGGTTTCCGGTCAGTTCGACCCGGGTCTGGAGCTCGATGGCGGCCCGGTTGTGGCTACGGGCAAGATCTTCGACAGCCTGCATCAGCCGCTTTCCGATGCCTTGTCCCTGAAGAGCCGGCACAACCGCGAGCTTTCCGACATAGAGGTCGTCTGCCCGCTCCAGGATGAAGACGCAACCGACGATCTCGCTTTCCTTCAGCGCCAGGAATCCTGTCTCCTCCAGCGCTTTAGCCCTAAGATTTTCGACAGTGAGCCGATGCGCCGAGGACGGCGGATCAATAACGTCTTCCATGAAGGCGAAGGCGCGCATGACCAGTGCCAAGACCTCGTCCCAACGATCGAAGTCGGCCGCAAGCTGCACAATGGAAACGTCGGCAGGCAGGCTCACCGGCTAGTTCGCTTGTAGCGGATCGTGTCGAAGCGTGCCGCCAGTGCATCATAGAGCAGCAGTCGCCCGACCAGCGGTTCGCCAATCCCGGTGATCAGCTTGATTGCCTCCATGGCTTGCAGCGTGCCGATGACCCCGCTCAGCGCGCCGACAATGCCGGCCACCGCGCAGGACGGCACCAGTCCCGGCGGCGGCGCTTCGGGAAAAAGATCGCGGTAGCTTGGGTTCAACGTGCCGTCCGGACCGGTTTCGAACGGCTTCAGCACCGTGACCGAGCCGTCGAAGCGGCCAACGGCGGCATGGACGAGCGGCCGGCTTTCGGCGGCGCAGGCGTCGGCCACGGCGTAGCGCGTCTCGAAATTGTCGGAGCCGTCAACGACGATGTCATAATCGGCGATGAGGGCAGGGGCGTTGTCCGCGGTCAGCCTGAAATTGTGCTCTTCCACGACGACGTTTGGATTGATGCGGATGATCGCCGCCTTGGCGCTGTCGGTTTTCGCCATGCCGACATCGCCCGTGGCGTGGATCACTTGTCGTTGCAGGTTGGAAAGCGAAACGATGTCGTCGTCGACGATACCGAGTGTGCCAATCCCTGCGGCGGCGAGATATTCGAGCACCGGCGCTCCCAACCCGCCGGCGCCGATGACCAGCACCCGCGCTCGCTTTAGCCGCTGCTGGCCGGCGCCGCCGATTTCGGGCAGCACGATGTGGCGGGCGTAGCGTTCGAGCTCTTCGTCGGTGAGGGCGGCTGTGATCATCGCCGGACCATATAACGGAGGAAAAAACTTGTCAGGCGTCAATGCATGCGGCTCAGAAATGCGTCATGGACGAAGTTCAGATGGTCGGCCTGACCTTGCCGTGATCGACGGTCAGGAACTGCGCGCGTCCCTTGAGGCTGTCAAACAACGCGGCATCGGTCCCGGTCATGAAAGCCTGGCAGTTCAGCTCCTCCAGGATCGAGAACAAGGCCGCGCGCCGGCCGCCGTCGAGATGGGCGGCGATCTCGTCGAGCAGCAGGATCGGCGTCATGCCCGACATCTCGCCGGTTAGCCGTGCATGCGACAAGACAATGCCGACCAGCAGCGCCTTCTGCTCGCCGGTCGAGCAGAGTTCGGCCGGCATTGCCTTGGGCCGGTGGCGCACCACGAGATCGGAACGGTGCGGGCCGTCGAGCGTGCGTCCGGCGGTGCGGTCACGGTCGCGCCCTTGGGCAAGCGCACGACGGAACCGTTCCTCGACGTCGACGGCCGGCGAAATGCCGACTTCGCCTTCCAGTTCCCCCGAGATGCCGATGTCGGCTTGCGGAAACGGTCCGTCGCCGGGCAGACGGTCGATCATGGCGGCGAGCAGGCGCACCAGTTCGGCACGCGCCGCGGCAATTGCCACGCCGGTCTCCGCCATTTGCATCTCGATGGCATCGAACCAGGCACCGTCGCGCGAACCGTCGGCGAGCAGCCTGTTGCGGCCGCGCATTGCCTTTTCGTAGTCAAGCGCGCGCTGGCCGTGGCCGGGGTCGATCGCCAGCACCAGTCGGTCGAGGAAGCGCCGACGGTCGGCGGCTGGCCCGGGGAACAGGCCGTCCATGGCCGGTGTCAGCCAGACCACGCGCAGCCATTCCAGCATGTCTTCGGCTGAGCGCGCCGCCGCGCCGTTGATCCGCACCCGCCTGCCGCCTTCGCTGTCGCTGCCTGCAATCCCGGTACCGATCTCGACCTGGCCGTCCGGCCCGTCAAGCCGGGCATGCAGCGCAAAGCCACCGTCGCCGCCTTCGCGCGCCACCTCGGCATAGGGTGCGCGGCGCAGGCCGCGGCCTGGCGTGAGCAGCGAGATCGCTTCAAGCAGATTGGTCTTGCCGGCGCCATTGTCGCCGGAGAAAACCACAGCGCCGGGATCAAGGTCGATTGCCAACGCCGCATAATTGCGGAAATTCGTAAGTGTAAGCTTACTTATGTAAGTCTGCCGCGGGTTTGCAAATCTGGTCACGACAGCAGATGGCCTCGTTCGGGCCCTACACCCGCATCGGCATCAACACGTAGAGCGCGGTCTCGTCGGCCATGTCGTGGATCAGTGTCGGGGATCCGGCATCCGCCAGCATGAACTTCGCCTCCGTGCCGGTCAGTTGCGCGGCAACGTCGAGCAGGTATTTGGCGTTGAAGCCGATTTCGATCGGATCGGACGAATAGTCGGCTGCCAGTTCTTCGGTGGCGCTGCCTGAATCCGGATTGTTGACTGCAAGCGTGACCTGGCCTTCGGCGATCGAAAGCTTTACAGCCCGGCCGCGTTCGGACGAAATGGTCGAAACGCGATCGACGGCAGCGGCGAAACTCTGACGATCGATGATCAGCTTCTTGTCGTTGCCGGTCGGAATGACGCGCTGGTAGTCCGGGAAAGTGCCGTCGATCAGCTTGGAGGTCAAGATGACGCTGCCGATGGTGAAACGGATCTTGGTGTCCGACAGCTCGGTGGTCACCGCAATGTCGGGGTCGTCGACCAGCTTCTGCAACTCGCTGACCGTCTTTCGCGGGATGATGACGCCAGGCATGCCCTCGGAGCCCGCTGGTGCGTCGATCTCGGCGCGCGCCAGCCGATGGCCGTCGGTCGCGACCGAGCGCAGCTTCAGCTTGCCGCCAGCCTCGTGCGTGTGCAGATAGATGCCGTTCAGATAATAGCGCGTCTCCTCGGTCGAGATGGCGAACTGGGTCTTCTCGATGAGGCCCTTTAGCCCGAGGGAATCGAGCCGGAAAATATGCGAGAACGACCCGGCTGAAAGCTCGGGAAAGTCGGACTGCGGCAGGCACTGCAGGCGGAAGCTCGAGCGCCCCGACGTCACCGTCATGGCGTTGCCGTCTTCGTCGGTCTTCAGCGCCACCTCCGCGCCGTCGGCAAGCTTGCGCACGATGTCGTAGAGCAGATGCGCCGGAACCGTCGTCGCCCCGCCACGCTCGACCTTTGCCGGCGTTGCTTCGGTCACCTCCAGGTCGAGGTCGGTCGCCTTCATTTCAAGGCTGGCCCCCTCGGCGCTGAGCAGCACGTTCGACAGGATCGGAATGGTGTTGCGCCGCTCGACCACGCGGTGAACATGGTTGAGCGACTTCAGGAGATTTGACCGTTCCAGGATAACACGCATGACGAAACAGGCTCGCTTGAATGAATGAACGGGTCTCCGGCAAGCGGCGCCCCGCGAAAGGTCTGAACAGGCTCAGAATCTGCGTAAACTGACAGGAAAAACCCGGCAAACGCAAGCCCGCGCCACCGGTTCGGGCCGGCTGCACGGGCTTTCTGGGGATAAAAAGGCCGAAGTCCGCGAGCCGGCGTTTTTCGCGCCGTCAGGCCTGGTCGTTGATCAGCCTTCTCAGCAATTCGAGTTCCTGCGCCAGTGTGTTGTCGACGCCTGAAAGATCCTCGATCTTGCGCACGGCATGCAGCACCGTCGTATGGTCACGGCCGCCGAAACGCCGCCCGATCTCCGGCAGCGAGCGCGGCGTCATCACCTTCGACAGGTACATGGCGACCTGCCGTGGCTTGACGATGGTGCGTGTGCGCCGGTTGGACAGAAGTTCAGTCTTCGACACGTTGTAATGGCGTGCGACGATGCGCTGAATGTCCTCGATACGCACCCGCTTCGGCTCGCCGGAACGATAGATGTGGCCAAGGATCTCGTCGATGCGGTCGATGGTGATCTGCGGTTCGAAGGATTGGCGAAACAAAAGCTGGTTGAAGGCACCTTCGAGCTCGCGCCCGCTGCCGGTCACCGTGCGGGCAACGTGATTGAGGATCTCTTCGGAAATATCGAGCGACACATCGTCGAGCTTGGCGGTGGCAAGCCTGAGCTTGAGCATACCGATGCGCATGGCGAAATCCGGGGCCGACATTTCCAGCGCGACGCCGCCGTTGAGGCGCGAGCGGACGCGCGGCTCCAGCGACTCCAATTCCGACGGCGGCCGGTCGGCAGCGACCACCACTTGCTTGGCGCTGTCGAGCAGCATGTTGATCAAATGGCAGAATTCATGCTGGATCGACTTGCCCTGCAGGAACTGCATGTCGTCGATGATGAGAAGGTCGATGTCGCGAAGCTGTTCTTTCAGCGTCAGTGCGTTGTTGTCGCGAATCGCGGTGGCGAACCGCCACATGAAATATTCAGCCGTCAGATAGACGACCCGCGATTTCGGGTTCTGCTTCAGCGATTCTGCGGCGATCGCCTGCAACAGATGCGTCTTGCCCAGCCCAACCGTCGCGTGAAGAAAGAGCGGATTGAAGCGCACCGCGCTCGACTGTGATTCCGCGACCGCCTTGGCAGCGGCAAAAGCCACTCGGTTCGATGGTCCCTCGATGAAGGAGGTGAAAGTGTAGCGTGGATCGAGCGGCGAACCGAGCACATTGTGCCGGAACTCTGTCTCTGCCGGCATTCCTGGGCGGGGTGCTGGGACCCGCTCGACCCTGCTGGGGCTCGCCGTGCCCGCAGAGAGAGCGGTTTGCGTCTGCCTGGTCATCTTGCGTGCCGGGGCCACTTCCGGCTCGACGCTGTTGCGGCCCTGGCGTGTGGCGGTGCGAACGACGATCTCGATCTTGAGGATCTCCGGATCCTCGTGCTTCCACAACTCGGCGATGAGATCGAGATAGTGGCCGTTGATCCATGAACGCAGGAATGCGGTTGGCACCGAGATGCGGACAATGCCCTTGGAGGATTCAGCGACCTTCATGCGCCCGAACCAGCTCGAATAGACCTCGGTTCCCAGACGCGCCTTCAGCTGGGCCTTGACCCGATCGAACTTCTGTTCAGCTTCATTGGAAGCCGCCATGTCGTTCCTTCCGATTAACGTTCCAGGAAATGGGAGGTCGCCCGTAAGCTCCCTTTCGATGCCGCCGCTCTGCATGATCGAGTTCCTTGTCTCTTGTACCTGTTTTCCGCCGGGGATGCGCCTCCTGCATCCATGTTTCCGGCGACCGTGTCTTCGCTGCGACACCATCGCCACCGCCGGCTGATGAATCGCCTCGTTATCGGTCCGGCGCCGAAGTGCCGATCCGCCTTGGTCATGTCAGGGCAATAAAATGCTGTCCGGCGAAAAACGCCGGCGCACCGTCGACCTGCCATGTACAATTACGCCAGTCCCCTACCGTATCAAAAAGACAAACCAACCCCGTCCGCGGAGTTGAATCCGCGTTGTAAACTCTGCCAATTTGAGCTGGCCGGTTTCAGGCTGGTCAAGGGCCAAGGGCCCGTCCCTTCGATGGACAGACATTACCGAAATCGCTGTGGATAGGGCAAGGCCACCCCTAACGGATTTTTAAGGAATCTGACTAGCAAGGGACGGTTCGGACGCCATGCCGCAACAGTTGATTTTGACAAAGCCATTGTGATTCAAACCCTTTTCCGGCGAATATGAAAAAGGCCACACAACGCGAAATTTTCTGAAATAATTCACTTGACAGCCAATTGTCGCCTATCGACCGCAGCCGATGTGAACAAGCTGTGGATCACCATCTGTAAACTGCTGAAAAGAAACGGTAATCTGTGACGCTCGGAAATTTTCGCATTGGCGGTTTCGAAGGCTGCGAATATCAGCGGGCATGTATATGCCGGCAAAGCATTTCGAACTTTGAAATGCACGCGGAGCGCCGTTTTGCGGGCTTTCTTTTAAGTACTTGCCGGCAAACGAAAAAACCCGGCGCGATCGGCCGGGTTTGAAGAAGCGCAGTTCAGGAAAAGGTATATTAGGCCGACAGCACCTTGACCCGTTGGGCCAGCCGCGACACCTTGCGCGATGCAGTGTTCTTGTGCACCACGCCCTTGGTCGCGGCCCGCATCAATTCCGGCTCGGCCACCTTGAAGGCAGCCTGTGCGGCCGCCTTGTCGCCAGCCGCGAGCGCCTCTTCGACCTGGCGGATGTAGGTCCGGACGCGGGAGCGACGGTTCTTGTTGATCGCTGCGCGACGGGCGATCTTGCGCGTTGCCTTTTTGGCCGAGGAGGTATTGGCCATGGTGCCTCTCTTCTGATCTGGTGGGCGCTTGCGGGATACCGCGGGGCGCAAAAAACAAACGGGCAGCCACAGGGCCGCCTCGGTTGGTGCGGCTTATAGTTCAGCTTTTCCGGCGCGTCAACGCTGCGGCGCTTTCTTTTTGGCCGGTGCCTTCGTCATCTCATCGGTTCGTGAAATTCGGCTTCCGCTTGCCGGTGAAGGCCGCCATGCCTTCCTTCTGGTCGTCCAGCGCAAACAGCGAATGAAACAGCCGGCGCTCGAACCGCAGGCCCTCGGTGAGCGTCGTCTCATAGGCGCGGTTGACGGCCTCCTTCGCCATCATCACCGATGGCAAGGAAAAACCGGCGATCTTGGCCGCTGCCTTAAGCGCTTCCTCGATCAACTCGCCGGCTGGCACGACGCGCGAGACCAGGCCGGAACGCTCGGCCTCGGCTGCGTCCATCATTCGCCCCGTCAGGCACATATCCATCGCCTTCGACTTGCCGACGAAGCGGGTCAGGCGCTGCGATCCGCCCATGCCGGGCATGACACCCAGCGTGATCTCGGGTTGGCCAAACTTGGCGGTATCGGCGGCGATGATGAAATCGCACATCATCGCCAGTTCGCAGCCGCCGCCCAGAGCGTAGCCCGCCACCGCCGCGATGATCGGCTTTCGTGCCCGCGTAAATTCTTCCCAGCCGACGAAGAAATCCTGCAGATAGGCATCCACATAGGAGATCGACTGCATTTCCTTGATATCGGCACCTGCGGCGAAAGCCTTTTCCGAACCAGTGATGACCATAGCGCCGATGTCGGCATTTGCGCCCATGCTGTTCACCGACGCAACCAGTTCCGCCAGCACTTGTGAATTCAGCGCATTGAGCGCTTGCGGCCGGTTCAGCGTAATCAGCCCGACCTTGCCGCGGGTCTCGACGATGATGGTTTCATAGCCCATGCTTGCTCCTCCTCGCTTGTGTTTCAAGCCTGACAGGTCCGGCAGTGGAACGTTGAGCGACCGCTTTGCACGATACGCTCGATGTGTCCGCCACAACCAGGCTTGGAGCAGGCCTCGCCCTCGCGATCATAAACCGCGAAGGAATGCTGGAAGTAGCCCAGCGATCCATCGGTCTGCATATAATCGCGCAACGACGAGCCGCCGGCGGCGATCGCGTCGGCGACAACCGAGCGGATTGCTTCGGCCAGGCGTTCGCTCTGTTCTCTGGCTTTCTTGCCGGCTCTCGCGAGCGTGCCCGCTTTGCGCAGCGGTGACAGGCCGGCCCGCCAAAGCGCTTCCGAGACGTAGATATTGCCTAGCCCGGCGATCAGCCGTTGGTCGAGAAGTGCCGCCTTCAGCGGTGACTTGCGACCTTTCAGCAGCGAAGCGAGCAGAGCGCCGTCCAGTGCATTGCCTGTAGGCTCGACACCTAATCCCGCCAGCATCGGATGCATGTCTGGCTCGTCTTCCGAAAACAGCATGAACCCGAAGCGGCGCGGGTCGTTGAAGATCACGCGAGAGCGGACGCCGGCAGGTGATGTGATGTCGAAGACGACGTGATCGTGAGCGGTGTTTTTCGAACGTTCATAGTGGAACGCGCCGGGTGTTGCACTCTCGTCGGCCGTTTCGACGCGAAACGAACCCGACATGCCGAGATGGCAGATCAGCACCGGGCCGTTGTCCAGGTGCATCGTCAGATATTTGGCGCGGCGGCCGAGCGCTGCAATCGTCTTGCCGGTCAGCCGCTCCGAAAATCTCTCGGGGAATGGAAACCGCAAATCGGGCCGGCGTGCCTCGACACCGACGATGCGGGCACCTTCAAGGACCGGCTGCAGACCGCGCCTGACTGTCTCGACCTCCGGCAGCTCAGGCATGGCCGCTTATCGTGGCATGGAAGGAGGTGCCGTATGGGCCGGGCGCCAGCCCGAGATGTTCGGCCACGGTTTCGCCGATGTCGGCAAATGTCGTCCTCAGTCCAATGTCCGCGCCTTTGAAACCCGGCCGTGTGCCGATAACCGGAATACGCTCGCGTGTGTGGTCGGTGCCGCGCCACGTCGGATCGTTGCCGTGATCGGCGGTCAAAATGAGCAGATCGCCTGGCCTCAGCCGCGCGAATGCCTCCGGCAGGCGCCGGTCGAAAGCTTCGAGTGCGGCGGCATACCCCGCGACGTCGCGCCGATGTCCGAACTCGGTATCAAAGTCGACAAAGTTCGCGAAGACGAAGTCGCCGTCGCGGGCATCTTCCATGGCGCCAAGCGCTTTGTCGAACATCGCCATGTTGCCGGCAGCCTTGCGGACTTCCGAGATCCCCCGATGGGCGAAGATGTCGCCGATCTTGCCGATTGCGATAACCCGGCTGCCGCGCGCCGTCAGCCGGTCGAGCAGCGTCGGTTCCGGCGGCGGTACGGCATAGTCGCGACGATTATGCGTTCGCGCGAACGTGGCGGCGGTTTCACCGATAAACGGTCGTGCGATGACGCGCCCGATATTCAGCGGATCGACCAGCCCGCGCACTATCTTGCAGAAGTCGTAAAGCCGTTCCAGGCCGAAATGAACCTCATGCGCGGCGATCTGCAGGACGGAGTCGACCGAGGTGTAGCAAATCGGCTTGCCGGTGCGGATATGGTCTTCGCCGAACCGTTCGATGATCTCGGTGCCGGGGGCATGACAATTGCCGAGAATGCCGGGCACCTTCCCTTCACGCACCATTGCTTCGGTCAACTCGGCTGGAAAGGCGGGAATCGTGTCGGGGAAGTAACCCCAGTCGAAACGGACCGGCAGGCCGGCTATTTCCCAATGGCCCGATGGCGTGTCCTTGCCGCTCGAAACCTCCTGTGCCGCGCCGTGAAAGGCGGCGGCAAACTCGACGCTGCCGCCATTCTCGAACCTGAAACCCGTCGCCGTTGCCGCGGCATGGCCGAGGCCGAGCGATAGCATGTTTGGTACAAGAAGCGGTCCGCCACGCAGGCCTCCGCGATCGGCGCGGCCTTCCGCGCAGGCCTGCGCGATGTGTGCGAACGTGTTGGAGCCAGTGTCGCCATAGCGTTCGGCGTCGGCCGCGCCGCCGATGCCGAAGGAGTCAAGGACAAAAAGGGAGGCGCGTGCCATCAAAGGTTCATCATTGCCTGGGTGTTGACTCAGACATAGGGTTCCGCGCTGCCGTTGGCAATTCGGAAACCCGAACGGCACGGCTTGGCGTGCTGGTCCGGGAGAAACGAATCGCGGCATGGTCGATCTGCCGATCGAAATGCGCGGCATGGAGCTCGCATGAGGCCTGCCCTGAAAGCATTCGCTGCCGTACTGGCCTTGCTGCTGGATGCATCTTGCGCGAACCTGGCGCGTGCCGATTGGCGCGATGATATCGGAACGTTCCGTATCGGTATTTCGCCGAGCCTGGCGCCGGCAACACCGTTCCAGGTCTGGCGCTGCTGACCGACGCCTATACCAAAGCGCTCGGCATGAAGGTGGAGTTTGTCGTTGCCCGCGACTATACGTCGTTGATCGAGGCGCAGGCCAATGCGCGGATCGAATATGCAATCTATTCGGCAACCGCCTACGCCGCCGCCTCCGAACGGTGCGGATGTGTCGAACCTCTCGCGGCGCCGCTCGATTCCGGCGGCGCCATCGGCATCCGCTCCGTACTGCTGACGCGCGACGGGAGGGTTCCCGATCTGATGGCCATGGCAGTCCATCGGGTCGTCATGGCGCCTTTCGACAGCGTCGGTGGTGCTTTGTTGCCGCTTGCCGGGCTGGCTGCAGACGGGGTCAACGTGGCGGAAGATGCGCCGTTTTTGACCCACGCCAATTCGGCTGCCGCAGCTGAAGCAATGCTGGTCGAGGGCGAGGCCGATGCCATATTCGGCTGGATCCCGGCTGTGGCAGAGGGACGGCCAAATCCTCCTGGCGGCACGGTGGCGAGGCTCGAGGCCGCAGGGCTCTCGAAATCGTCGCTTCAGGTCGTATGGACCTCAGGCCTGCTGAGGTATGGTCCGCACGCCGTCCGCAGCGATCTGGACCCCGAAGCCAAGCGCCGGCTCACCGTCTTTCTCACCAATCTCAGATCAGCCGCGCCGGACATTTACGATCTTCTGGAGCCGAGACACTCCGGCGGGTTCGCCGTTGCCGGTCCGAGGGATTATGTGCTGGCTGCGGCCATCGTGCACCTGGTCTCGGCCCGCGGCCGCACGCAATAGCTACAGCCCGGTTAGCGGGCTTCAGGCGTCAGCAATCGCTGCACGGAATGGTCGGGCTCCTTCGCGGCCGTAGATAATAAGTTTCCGCCATCGATATCGAATTGAAGGCCGAGCTCAACCCGAACCGGCTTTGGCCATCCGCCGACCAGGTGATGATTGGCTTGTAGGCGAGATCGCTTTCGACCCGAATGAGGAAAGTGCCTTTGATCTTGAGCGCGCTCGGGACCGTTGTGGCGGAATCCTTGATGGCGTCGACGCTAGAGACACCATCGACTACTTTGCGCGACCACACGACCAAGACTTTCGGCGTCGTCTCGTCCGTGACCTGTATCGCCGTAATGATGATCTTCGGTTTCGAACGATTATAGGGCTGAAGCGTGGAACTGCCGATCGCGATGATGGCATCGAGATCGGCCGCCTTGATGGTCTGCTGCTGCGTGACAAGGTCCGCTACCATGCTGCCGATGCGGCTGACCTTCTTGCTGGTCTCGATGGCTTGCGAGGCTTCCATGGTCATAAAGTACATGATCAACAGGACAGGCACGATGAGGGCAAACTCGACAGCCGCAATACCGCGGCGGTCCGAGCAAAGCCGGACTGCTCTTGTACAAATCTCTGCGATGCCCAGCTGTGCCCCCGCACGAATCATGGCTTTGCCCTTTTCAAGCGACTAGGTGGTTCAGTTGTCGAACGGCTCGTTCTGCCAAGTGATCGAAGCGAAATGCAGCGTTTTGCCGTCCTTCAGATTGGCCATCGACTTGGCCATGAAGTCGGTCATCACCGGCCATTTGTAAAAAACCCGCAGCATGTTTCTCGACTCTGCCAGGCCTGGTGCGACGGTGAAGGTCTGTGTGCTCGTGCCCTTGGTCAACACGACGTCGCCATCCTGGATCTTGAAACCGGCCAGCGCCGCATCGGCGAAGGTCGGATATTCGCGCAAATCCACCAGCAATCCGGGACAGGTCTTGGCGACCATGATCTCCAACTTGGTGCAGATCATATCCCGCAGCTTGGTCCCGGACACATCGGCCGGTCTTAATTGGCCGGTACGCAGTTGGCGCGCGATGTCGTCTGTGGCGTTTGCCATCACTTCTTGTGCGGCAAATGAAATACAGCTCTCCAGGATGGCGAAGACAAGAAGCGCGAATGGAATTGCAAGCATGGCGAATTCGATCGCCGTGCTTCCGCGTCGGTCGCCCAAAAGCCTTCCGGGAAAACCTGCTCGTCCTGCCTTGCTCATGTCCTCTACCCGCCGATTCCAGTTCTGCATCGGATCCCACCATTAGTCGGAACCGATTGAAGTCCGGTTGGAATGACCGTTAAATTCGGCGGAAAGGCCTTAACCAGGCAATAACCGAAGCGTTCCCGCAAAGGTGGAGAAGTCGGCTAGCTAATGCCCGGCGCTCATCTCGGCCTCAGAGGCCTTCTCGGCATCGCTCTTGTACGAGCTTTCGCAATATGGCGCGCAGGACATGGTCTGTACTTCGGCACG
This sequence comes from Mesorhizobium sp. M0960, assembly GCF_040319055.1. Classification (NCBI taxonomy): domain Bacteria; kingdom Pseudomonadati; phylum Pseudomonadota; class Alphaproteobacteria; order Hyphomicrobiales; family Phyllobacteriaceae; genus Mesorhizobium; species Mesorhizobium sp. M0960. The sequence continues at coordinate 254,104 of NZ_JAMYNN010000006.1, forward strand.
CCGATAGATGCGCACCGACGACGCTGCCTGGCGCACGACCGTTATTTGCTCATCGACGATCGGGTTGCCCTCCTGATCGAGGACGACAAGATTGGTGACGCCAAATCCCTTGCCGGTCAGTACGATCGTCGATGCGTCCTGCACGGAGGCGTCAGCGATCGCCGGATTGCCGACGACAATCGTATCGGCGGCGCGCGACAATTTGACGATCTTTGCCTGGTTCATCGTGACCTCGATGCCGGCGCCTGCCTTGGCTGGAACGGCGAAAGCCGCTGCGGCAAGAACCACGGCAATTGGAAATGACGATCTCGGCCCGGCCATTGAGGCGCTCCCCGGCAACAAACTGTTCAACAGAACATGAACGAGATTGGTGAACCAACCGTTAAGCGGCTGGAGTTCAGGATTAAGCCGGAACCGGCATTGGGCTAGCAGGCACGGCTCAAACCTCTTTGCCGAATTGCGCCTTTTGCGCCCTTTGTTAGCCTGTGGACCCAGTGGCCGGTATTTTAGTCCTGGGTTAACTACGCAATGTCATCGAAGCGGGAAAGGAATCGGTAAGCCTGTTTATTAAGCCGATCGAAACAGCTTCCGCTTACATTCGCAGCATCCGATCAGCCATCAAGAGAAGTTGACGGAAGTGCTGTAACAATTGGAGTAGGAGCTCGAATGTCTAACCTCATCGCACGTTTTGTGAAGGACGAATCCGGCGCGACCGCTATCGAATACGGTCTGATCGCCGCCCTCATCGCGCTCGCCATCATGGTTGGCGCCGGCTCGCTCGGCAACGCGCTGAACGCCAAGTTCGACAAGATCGCCAGCAAGGTCAACGGCGTCAATTAAGCTACGCGGCCAGTCACTTTTCAAGAACAGGGGCCGCTCCGTTGCGGCCCCTGTTGCATTATAGTAACAAAACACTTTGAAGTCTCATCAGTCGTTAATAGAATGTGCCTAGGTTAGGCCAGGTACAATTTGACCACAGGCGTTCGTCCATGCTTGAAGCCGTGATCTTCGTCGTCTTTCCGTTCTGCATGCTTTTTGCCGCGATCTCCGACATGCTGTCGATGACGATCGCCAATCGCGTGCCTGTGCTGCTTGTGGTTGTCTTCGCCTTGGTAGCGCCTTTGACCGGCATGGATTGGGCCACCTATGGCTGGCATTTCGCCGCCGCCGGCTTGGTTCTCGCGGTGACGTTCGGCCTGTTCGCGCTTGGCGGCATGGGCGGCGGCGACGCGAAGCTCCTGGCCGCCACTGCCATGTGGATGGGACTGAATGTCCATCTCATCGAATATCTCGTCGCCTCGACATTCATAGGCGGCTTGCTGACGCTTGCCATTCTCGCCTATCGAAAATCGCTGCTTGCCGCCGTCACAAGCCACAATCCGTTCCTGCGCCATTTCGCCGATGACGCGACCGGTGTTCCGTACGGCATTGCGCTTGGCATTGGCGGTCTGCTTACCTATCCGGACTCGCCGTTAATGGCCTGGGCTCTCGCCAGGCTGGCGGGCTGATTTGCGTTACTCCGTTTGCGCCGGGCCTGGCGAGTTGGCGACGTCTTTCCTTCGGGCCGCGCTTGGTCGCTCTAATTTATGTAAACGTTAAATTAATCACGATCGTAAGTATAACATTAACCTTGTTTTGACGATTGCCGCTGCAAAGTCCGGCTTGGCCAGGTGGTTTGCCAAGGGCGAGGTTCGGACAGATGCCAGCATCCCGATTGATTATTCTAGGCGTGGCGATAGCCGCGGCCGGAGGTGCAGGCTATGTCGCGAAGAACATGGTCGCGCCTCCGCCGCCTCCGGTTGTCGATTCCGGCCCCCAAGCGCCGGCGATCGCGCTGCAGGACGTGCTTGTCCTTTCCGGCGATGTTCCGATGGGCAGTCCGCTAGAGAACAACATTTCCTGGGAGTCATGGCCGTCCGCCGGCATCAACGCAAATTTCATCACCCGCGCCGCCGAGCCTGAAGCGCTGGATAAGCTGAAGGGCGGCGTCGCGCGCGTGGCGCTGTATGCCGGCGAGCCGTTGCGGCGCTCGAAGTTGATCGGTGAGGGGCAAAGCTTCATGTCGTCGATCCTGCCCTCCGGCATGCGGGCTGTCGCCACAAGCATCTCGGCCGACACTTCGGCCGGTGGCTTTATTCTTCCCAACGATTTCGTCGACGTCATCATGACCCGCAGAGCCGATACCGCCAATGGCGGTAGTCCGGGCTTCACGACCGAGACTATCCTCAAGAACATTCGCGTCCTGGCGATCGACCAGACCATTCAGGAGGATGAGGAAGGCAAGAAGACCAGGGTCGGCCAGACCGCCACCCTGGAACTGACGCCGCAGCAGTCCGAGATCATCACCGTCGCTCAGCAGATGGCGGATCGCCTGACATTGGCACTGCGCTCAATCAAGGACAGCCAGGACAAGAATGTGGGGGAGGCCGACTACCTGGTTTCCGGCAATGGTCGGCGCGGAACGGTGCGGTTGATCAAGTCGGGCGAAGTTTCCGAAGTGGGGGCGAGGAAATGAAGCTAAAAACCAAACTGCCGGTCACCTTGGCTGCGGCGATCGGCCTGTTTCTCCTTGGAACGAATGCGTATGGCACTCTCGATGCCCATGCGGCGAACAATGCCAGGGTCACAGCCTCGACGGCCACCCAGCGAGTGAAGCTCGGGCTCAACAAATCGGTGGTCATCGACCTGCCGAGCGATGCCTACGATATTCTCGTTGCCAACCCCGCGGTAGCCGATGCGGTGACCCGCACCGCCAGGCGCATCTATCTATTCGGAAAGGCGGTCGGCGAGACCAACATCTTCGTCTTTGGCCCGAATGGCGAACAGATCGTCAGCCTTGATCTGGCGGTCGAACGCGATGTTGCCGGGCTGGAGGACTATATCAAGCGCTTCATCCCGTCATCGGAGATCAAGGTAGAGTTGCTGAACGACAATGTCGTTCTGACCGGAACCGTTGACACTCCGCTGGACGCCAAGCGTGCGCAAGACCTGGCGGAGATCTTCGTCTCAGGCGGCGAAGCGACCACGGGTCAATATTCGCAGACCGCTGCCGGCGGCTCCGCCGATGCCGGCGTCGACATCAACAATCCGGACACCGAGCGCCGCGTCAGCAAGATCGTCAACCTGCTGCAGATTATCGGCGACGACCAGGTGACGCTCAAGGTGACGGTTGCCGAAGTCAGCCGCTCGGTGATGAAGCAGCTCGGCGTCAACATGATCGGCAGCGGCAGCAGCAACGGCATCAGCTGGAGCGCGTTAAGCGACAATTTCACCGGTTTAGGCAAGTCGCTGTCGAACTCGGGCCTCTCTATCAGCAGCTCGACGCTGCAGGCCTATATCAACGCCATGGAACAGTCCGGCGTCATGAAGACTCTCGCCGAGCCAACATTGACGGCCGTATCCGGCGAGAAGGCGACCTTCAAGGTCGGCGGTGAATATAACATGGTGACCGGCGTTTCCGAAGCCGTCTCCAACGATAACCAGACAGGTCTGAAAACCTATTCAGTCGAGAAGATCGAATATGGTATTGGCCTGGAATTTCAGCCGGTGGTGCTGTCTCCCGGCCGCATCAGCCTGAAAGTCAGGACGTCGGTCTCCGAGCCGACAACGGAAGGGTCAGTATCTTATTCCGAAGGCGTAAAAAGCCTTGGCATGAACGCCCTGTCGCTTCGCAAACGCTTGGCCGACACGACGGTGGAACTGCCTTCGGGCGGCTCGATGATGATTGCCGGGCTCGTCCGCGACGATGTCAGGCAAGCCGTCAACGGCTTGCCTGGCCTGACAAAGATTCCAGTGCTCGGCGCGCTCTTCCGCAGCAGGGATTTCGTTCGCAACGAGACCGAGCTCGTCATCATCATCACGCCCTATCTGGTGAAGCCGGTGGCGCGCAACGACCTTGCCAAGCCTGACGACAATTTCAACGCCGCCAGCGACGGGGCCGCCATGTTCCTTGGACGCGTCAACCGCGTCTACGGCACCATGCAGACCGACAAGCCCAACGGCCGTTATCACGGCGTTATCGGCTTCATCTACAAGTAAGCGGGGAAGCGGACATGTCTCAGTCAGCATCGAAGACAAAGGCGATCACCGCGATGCGGTCGGTCCATTTGCGAATCTGGCGGCCCGCCGTTCCCATCATGGCGGTCGTGATGGCGGCATCACTGGCCGGCTGCGCCAATCGCGACAGCGTCACGGTCGGTGCCATACCGGACGACTATCGCACCACCCATCCGATCGTCATCGCCGAGAAGATCCAGAAGATCGACCTTCCGGTCGGCGCCGGCGACCGTGGCATGACCAGATTCCAGCGCGACACGCTCCTGGGCTTTCTGGACGGATACGACAGGAGCGCGGCTCCGGTGCTGACGATTGAGGTCCCGAGCGGCTCGGCTAACGAAATCGCAGCGGCCGCGGCCGGCCGCGATTTCGCCAGGCTTGCCATAGCCAGCGGCATCAGCCGGAAGCGGATCGCCGTGCGGTCCTATCAATCCGTTTCGGCCGAAGCGTCCGCCCCGGTCCGTGTCGCCTACGTTTCGGTGAAGGCTCAGACGGACAAATGCGGGCGCTGGCCGGAAGACCTTCTGGAGACTTCGGAAAACAAGCATTATGCCGATTTCGGCTGTTCGTACCAAAACAACCTTGCCGCCCAGATGGCCAATCCGGCCGATCTGATCGGGCCGCGCAAACAGACTCCCATCGACGCGGCAAATCGGAGCGCGGTGATCGACGTCTATCGCGACAGAGGAATTTCGGACGAACTCCTCGGCAATTCGGAAGTCGAATATTAACGAGTGTTGAGGCTCAACAGACCTAAGCCGCGCAAGTCACTGAAAGAGATGACAATGAGCAATCTTGCCTATGACACAGAGGTAGCAGGCGGCGAAACCTCGGAGCAGGATATTGCCGCGATGCAGGCGTTGCGGCCGATCCCGCGCATTTCGATCCAGGCGTTCTGCGAGACCGAAGGCGTAGCCAATCCGGTCGAGCGCGCTGGCGAGGATCGCCGTATGGCCAAGGCCCATCTGAAGGTGCATATGGGGGGCATCCCCACCGCTATCGAATTCTACCAGTCTGCGCCGACACCGAACCTGATCCTGCTTGAATCGCGCAGCGAGCCGAAGCTGTTGCTGGAACAACTCGCCCAGCTCTCCGAGCACTGCGATCCGACCTCCAAGGTGGTGGTTGTCGGCCATTACAACGATGTCGGCCTGTATCGCGAACTCATCCGTTCGGGCATTTCCGAATATGTCATCGCCCCGGTATCGATGGCCGACATCGTCAGCGTGGTGTCCTCGATCTTCGTTGATCCGGAAGCTGAGCCGATCGGCCGCTCGATTGCCTTCATCGGCGCCAAGGGCGGCGTCGGCTCCTCGACAATAGCCCATAATGTGGCTTGGGCCATGTCGTCCCTTTTCAAGTCCGAAGTGGTTGTCGCCGATCTCGACCTCGCCTTCGGAACGGCCAACATCAATTTCGACCAGGACCCGGCGCAGGGCATTGCCGAGGCGGTCTTCTCGCCGGAACGCGTCGACGAGGTCTATCTCGACCGGCTGCTCGCCCAATGCGCCGAGCACCTGTCGCTGCTTGCGGCACCTTCGACCCTGGAGCGGGTCTACGATTTCGAGCCCGACGCCTTCACCCAGCTTATCGACATAGCCCAGCGTAGCGCGCCGCTCCTCGTGCTCGATGTCCCCCATGTGTGGGCCGGCTGGACCAAGAACACGCTGGTCAAGGCCGACGAGATCGTTATCACGGCGACGCCCGAACTGGCCAATCTGCGAAACACAAAGAACCTGGTCGACATGCTGAAGCGGCTTCGTCCAAACGATCCTGCGCCAAAGCTTGTGATCAACCAGGCCGGTGTGCCGAAACGTCCCGAGATTACGCCGTCCGATTTCTCCGAATCGCTCGGCCTTTCGCCGATGTCGGTCATCCCGTTCGAGCCGCTTTTGTTCGGAAATGCCGCCAACAACGGACGTATGCTCGGTGAGATGGATGCCAAGAGCCCCGTCGTCGCCACGATCAACGAGATTGCCCATGTGCTGACGGGGCGCAGCGAAATCAAGGTGAAGAAAAAGGCTGGCCTCGGCAACCTGCTCGGCAAGCTTTCGCGCAACAAGAAGTGATGCCGCAGCGGTGGAATTGGTAAGCGATCATGTTTGGTAAAAGAGGCAGCGACGACGGCAACCGGACCATCCCGGAATTCCGTCAGCCAGCACCCGCACCTGCCGCGCCGGCGGCCGCGAACCCTGTGGAAGCGGCGGTAGCTGCCAGGCCCGGGGCGCTGCCGCCATCCGGCGCGCCTGCAGGGCCGGCGGTTCGCCGTGCGGTCGAGCCGCCGCCATTGGCGCCGGAGCCGAAAAGGATTCAGCGTGAGCGCAGCGAGAGCTATTACGACACCAAAAGCCAGGTCTTCTCCGCACTCATCGACACGATCGATCTGTCGCAGCTCGCCAAGCTCGATCCCGAAAGCGCGCGCGAGGAAATCCGCGACATCGTCAACGACATCATCGCGATCAAGAACTTCGCGATGTCCATCGCCGAGCAGGAAGAGCTTCTCGAGGATATCTGCAACGACGTCTTGGGCTACGGGCCGCTGGAGCCACTGCTTGCCCGCGACGATATTGCCGACATCATGGTCAATGGCTCCAAGAACGTCTACATCGAGGTCAACGGCAAGGTCGAGCAGACCGGCATCCGTTTCCGCGACAACCAGCAGCTCCTCAACATCTGCCAGCGTATCGTCAGCCAGGTTGGCCGCCGCGTCGATGAATCAAGCCCAATCTGCGATGCGCGTCTTCCTGATGGCTCCCGTGTCAACGTCATCGCACCGCCCCTGGCCATCGACGGCACCGCCCTTACCATCCGCAAGTTCAAGAAGGACAAGCTGACGCTCGACCAACTGGTCAAGTTCGGCTCGATTTCGCCGCAAGGCGCCGAGATTCTCAAGATCATCGGCCGCGTCCGTTGCAACATTGTCATTTCGGGCGGTACCGGCTCCGGCAAGACGACGCTGCTCAATTGCCTGACCAACTATATCGACCGCGAGGAACGCGTTATTACGTGCGAGGACTCGGCTGAGCTGCAATTGCAGCAGCCACATGTGGTGCGTCTCGAAACACGTCCGCCCAACCTTGAAGGTGAGGGCGAAGTGACCATGCGCGACCTGGTCAAGAACTGTCTGCGCATGCGGCCCGAGCGCATCATCGTCGGCGAGGTGCGTGGACCCGAAGTGTTCGACCTGTTGCAGGCGATGAACACCGGCCATGACGGCTCGATGGGAACGATCCACTCGAATAGCCCGCGCGAATGCCTCAACCGTATAGAGTCAATGATCGCCATGGGCGGCTACACGCTGCCGCAAAAAACCGTACGCGAAATTGTCGTCGGCTCCGTCGACGTGATCATACAGGCTGCACGCCTGCGCGACGGATCGCGGCGCATCACCCACATCACCGAGGTGATCGGCATGGAAGGCGACGTCATCATCACCCAGGACATCGTTCTCTATAACATCAAGGGCGAGGATGCGAACGGCAGGTTGCTGGGCGAGCACGTGTCGACCGGCATCGGCCGTCCGCATTTCTGGGAGCGCGCCCGCTACTATGGCGAGGAGCAGCGCCTAGCCGTTGCACTCGAGGCGATGGAGAAACGCGCTGACTGATCCGTCTGGAAGCGTGGGGGCCAGGGTCGATGTTCGGGATTGACAGCACCGTATTGGCATTCGTCGTGCTCGCCGGCTTCAGCGCCGGCGCAGTGGCCTATGCTTTCCTGTTCAATCGGATCAGCACCGAGAAGCAGGTCGGCAAGCGGCTTGAATCGATCAAGACCGCCGAGACGGATCGTTCCGTCGTCAAGGCTTCGCGCGATCGCGTGGCGGAAGCGGCCAAGCGTCGCAAATCCGTCCAGGATTCGCTGAAGGATCTCGACCAAAAGCAAAAGTCCAACCAGAGCCTGGTCAAGAAACCACCGCTGAAGATCCAAATCCGCCAGGCCGGCATGAAGGTCTCGATTGAGCGCTTCTATGTCTATTCGGCGGTCTGCGGCGTCGTCTTGACGGCTTTGGTCTATTTCATCGGCGCACCGCTGCTGGTCTTGCCGGCTGCGCTGCTGGTCGGTGTCTTGGGTCTGCCGCGCTGGTTCGTCTCGTTTCGCCGCGCACGCCGCGTCAAGGCGTTTCTCAACGAATTTCCGAACGCGCTCGACATCATCGTGCGTGCAGTAAAATCTGGCCTGCCGCTGAACGACGCCGTGCGCCTGATCGCCAATGAATCCCCCGAGCCGGTCAAGACCGAGTTCCGCCGCATCGTCGATTCGCAGCAAATGGGTTTGTCGATCCCCGACGCGGCCATGCGCATGCCCGAAACGATGCCGTGCACCGAGGCGAGCTTCTTCGGCATCGTCATCCAGATCCAGTCTCAGGCTGGCGGCAATCTTTCCGAAGCGCTGGGCAATCTTTCGCGCGTGCTTCGCGACCGCAAGAAAATGAAGGCCAAGGTCCAGGCGTTGTCTATGGAAGCCAAGGCATCCGCCGTGATCATCGGCGCGCTGCCTTTCGTCGTCGCCTTTCTCGTCTATCTGACGAGCCCGAACTACATCATGCCCCTCTTTACCACCAGCACCGGCCATCTGATCCTCGGTTGTTCCGGCGTCTGGATGTCGATGGGTATCCTGGTAATGCGCAAGATGATGAACTTCGAAGTCTAGGATTCGCGCGTATGACCGATCACGTCATCAGAACTCTCACCGACCCGTCCCTGCTGATCGCACTGCTGGTCGGCATCGCGGTGTTTGCGACGGTCTTCACGCTGCTGCCCGCCTTTGGCGGGAACCAGCTCAAGGCGCGCATGAAATCCGTGGCGCTGGAGCGCGATGAGCTGCGCGCCAAACAGCGCGCGCGGCTGGCAGTCGAAGCCGACCGCCGCCGCAAGGGCCTGCGCGAAGAGCAGTCGGTCGGCATGCGCAATATTGTCGATCGCCTGGATCTCAGGCGTGCGCTGGCGGACGAAGGTACCTTGCAGAAATTGAAAGTGGCGGGTTTTCGCGGCCAAAATCCGCTGACGCGCTTCCTTTTTTTCCGCCTCGTCCTGCCCTTCATCGGCTTTGCATTGGCGGCCATATATCTGTTCGTGCTTGGAGGACTGCCCGAGCAGCCGCTTTTCGTGAAGCTGTTCGTCTGCATCGTGGTTGCCTATGCCGGGTTCTACGCGCCGGTGCTCTACGTCAACAACCGTGCGACCAAGCGCAAGCAGTCGATTCAGATGGCGTGGCCGGACGCGCTCGACCTGTTGCTGATATGCGTCGAGTCCGGCATGTCGGTGGAAGCAGCGCTTCGCAAGGTCGCCGATGAGATCGGCGCGCAATCGGTGGCATTGGCGGAAGAATTCATCCTGACCAATGCCGAACTTTCCTATCTGCAGGAGCGCAAGCAGGCGTACGAGAACCTTGCAAGCCGCACTGGCCTCGAATCCGTCAGGTCGGTGTCCCAGGCGTTGGTTCAGGCCGAGCGCTACGGTACGCCCGTGGCGCATGCGCTGCGCGTGCTTGCCGCTGAGAGCCGCGACATGCGCATGAATGCCGCCGAGAAGAAGGCGGCCGCGCTGCCGCCGAAGCTTACCGTGCCGATGATCCTGTTCTTCCTGCCGGTGCTGTTCGCCATCATTCTGGGTCCCGCCGGCATCCAGGTGAGTCAGCGCGGCATCTTTGGCGACCAGCCGAAATCGAGCAGCCAGTAGCCCAAGCGGCGTCGCCACAAACGCTGCTACGATTCAAAGCCGCGCTGCCGGTGTCGCGCGGTTCCTTGCGTTTGACATGTTGCGGAATTCTCGCGCCGGTTCGGCGCTCGAAGCGGTCAGTTGGTGGCAGGCTTTGCCTTGTCCTGCTCCTTGAGCTGGCTCCAGGCATTCTGCTGCGCCAGCATCTGGCGAAGGTAAGCGACGTTGGCCTGCGCCTGTTCCGGCGACAGCTCTTGTGAGGCGATCTTCTCGGCCTCGTCGAAACGTCCTTGCAGACCGACGACCAGCGCTAGGTTCTGGCGGACGCGACTGTCGGCATTCGGCTGCTGGGCGGCCGAGCGCATATAGGTTTCGGCCGTGCGCAAATCGCCTTCCAGCACGTACGACATGCCGAGATTGGAAAGGATCGACGGTTCGTTCGGCTTGAGGTCCAGCGCCTTGCGATAGTCTTGACGCGCCTCGTCCTTTTGGCCGAGCTGGTCGAGAATGGCAGCTTCCGCCGATACAAGTTTCCAGTCAGGATATTCGGGCGTCTGCGCGCGGCGCACGGCATCGAGAGCTGGCTCGAACTGTCCGTTGGCGGCAAGCGCCTTGCCATAGGCGGCGAGCACGTCGCGGTCCTTCGGCAAGGCAATCGCCAGCTTGCGCATCACCGCAAGCGACTGGTCGGCGTCACCGTCCATCTGCAGCGCCGCGGCATAGTTTGTCGCGATCCGCTTGTCGTTGGGGCTTTTCGAGTAGGACTGCCCGAGCGCCATCGTGGCGTTGTGCAGTTCGCCCGCCGACATTGTTTCCAGCGGCTTGCCGCTTGGGCGAGAAATCGAGCCAGTCGTCAATTTGCTGGTTCCGCAGCCAGCGACGCTTGCGGCAAGCACCATCATCAACGCCGTGGTGATCAGCCTATTTGCGCTGGCGTTCATCCTGCGGTCGGTCGGCATCGGCACCAGGGCTCCGTTCATGCGCGTGACCATTTGCGTGGTCATCTTCCCTCCCGCAGAAATATTCTGTTAACCCTAACGGAGAGTTAAGAAATGCCGACTCAGAAGCCGGAGACCAGCGAATGCCTGTTGAACTCGTCGAGAAAAAATTGAGCAATGCGCTGCCGGTCCATTTGGTGGCGAAGGATGCGCAGGCGGCGGCGGGCCTTGAGCCATCCTCAGTCGCCTGGGCCAAGGCCAACGGCTTTTCCGGCGAGGCCGGCAGGACGCTGGTTGTGCCTGGCGACAACGGTGCGATTGCCGGAGCCCTGTTCGGCACCGGCGACGACGAGGGTGCAATGGCCGTCGGGGCACTGGCGAGAGCCTTGCCCGAAGGCGAGTGGCGTCTTGCGTCCGCACCGGCCAAGCCGGAGCTTACGGCACTCGCGCTGGCACTCGGCGGCTATGTCTTCACCCGCTATGGCAAGAAGCCCGGCAGGACGCTTCGCTTCGCGCTGCCGTCCGGCGCCGACGCCGCTCGCGTCAGACGCATCGCCGATGGCGTTTTCCTGGCACGCGACCTGGTCAACACGCCGACCAGCGATATGGGTCCCGGCCAGCTGGAGAATGCCGCCCGGACCTTGGCCGCGACGCACAAGGCTGAAATATCGGTGACCAAGGGCGACGATCTTCTCGCCGCCAACTTTCCGATGATTCATGCCGTCGGTCGCGCTTCGGCCGACGCGCCGCGCCTGATCGACATGATTTGGGGGCCGAAGAATGCCCCCAAGATAACGCTGGTCGGCAAGGGCGTCTGCTTCGACACAGGCGGCCTCGACATCAAGCCGTCCTCGGGCATGCTTTTGATGAAGAAGGACATGGGCGGCGCTGCCAACGTGCTGGGCCTCGCTTCCATGATCATGGCCGCCAGGCTGAAGGTCCGGCTGCGCGTGCTCATCCCCGCTGTCGAGAATTCGATAGCCGGCAACGCCTTCCGTCCAGGCGATGTGCTGGTGAGCCGCAAAGGCATCACCGTCGAAATCGGCAACACCGACGCTGAAGGGCGGCTGGTCCTCGCCGACGCCTTAGCCTTGGCCGACGACGAGGAGCCGCAGATGCTGGTCGATATGGCAACACTGACAGGCGCTGCCCGTGTTGCGCTCGGCCCCGACCTGCCGCCCTTCTACACCGGTGACGAGGCGCTTGCATCCGAGCTGGCGGACGCCTCCGTTGCGGTCGAGGATCCGCTATGGCGCATGCCGTTGTGGAAGCCCTATGACGCCAAGCTGGCGTCGAAAATTGCCGATATCAACAACGTCACGTCGGATGGTCTCGCCGGCTCGATCACCGCGGCGCTATTCCTGAAGCGCTTCGTCCAAAAGACCGCCAGCTGGGCGCATTTCGACATCTTCGCCTGGAACCCGTCGGACCGCCCGCACGGCCTTGCCGGCGGCGAGGCGCAAGGCATCCGGGCGCTGGAGCGTGTCATTTCGAACCGCTTCGGCGGATGATGTCTCGGCATAGCCGACGAAGGTGTTGACTGAAACGGAACCGAAACAATTTTCCGTCATGCTGGACGGATGTCGATTATCATGCGTCCAAGTCAGGCCTTGCGACTGTGGCAGCAGGTGGTGCTGTCGCAGGTGCGCGACGACGCACCCGATCTCACCATGCGCCAGACGGCGATCCTGTTCACCATCTATCTCGAGCCGCCGCCGCACACGGTGCGCGGTCTGGCTGCCCGCCTCAATGTCACCAAGCCGGTGATCACCCGTGCGCTCGACACGATGGGGGCGCTGAAGTTGGTGTCGCGCCACCGCGACGAGCTCGACAAGCGCAACGTGCTGGTCAGGCGCACAGTCGAAGGTGCGCTCTTTGTCGAACGCTTCGGCGATGTTATCATTGCCAGAGCCCAAGAGCTGCCGATTTGACCAAATTGTCCATTTGAACGAGTTGCCGATTTGACCGCCAGGGATGCCCGCCTCCATGCCTTCCGCTCCGATCTCGCCGATGCCAGGCTGAGAGGCGAGGTCGCCGCCGACCGGTTCGTCGCCGGCCGGCCGGCTCGCATCACCGCTTCCGTGGCCGACATCCGCAAGGCGCCACGGCCGAATGCCGGTGTCAACACACAGCTTCTGTTCGGCGATGACATTCTCGTCTTCGAGGACGCAGAAGGCTGGGCCTGGATCCAGGGCGAATGCGACGGCTATGTCGGCTATGTCGCCGACACGGCGTTGGGCGCTCGGGACCATGCGCCGACCCATATCGTTTCGGTGCCGCGCACCTTTCTCTATCCAGGACCCGACTTGCGCTTTCCGGTGAGCGGGCAATTGTCGATGGGATCATTGGTGACGGTGACGGGCTCAGCCGAAACACGCGGCACGCATTATGCGCTGTTGCCGTCCGGTCAAGCGGTCATCTCGGGTCATCTCAGGCCTGTCGCCGAGGCGGCCGCCGACTACGTTGCTGTTGCCGAGAGCTTTCTCGGCACGCCTTATTTGTGGGGCGGCGCCTCGGGCTTCGGCATCGACTGTTCCGGTCTCGTGCAATTGGCGATGGGCATGGCCGGCAGGCAGGTGCTGCGCGATTCCGACATGCAGGCGGCAACCATCGGCGAGCCGCTCGTTCCGGGGCCGGACTTTTCCGGGCTTCAGCGCGGCGACCTGGTGTTCTGGAAAGGCCACGTCGCTATCATGACCGACGCCGAGACGATAATCCACGCCAATGGCCACACCATGCTGGTATCGCGTGAAGGACTGAGCGAAGCGATCGCCCGTATCGGCTATCTCTATGGCGGTCCGACGGGGTTTCGCCGGCCGTAACGCGAATCGATCACCTTTTGTTCTGATTCTGCTTGGCGATCGCGCGCCGCCGCGCTACCTCTGACGCGTGACAGAGCAGCTGCGCCTTGCCGAACAGAAAGCCGCCGTCGTCCTGCCCGAGCCATTCGTCAAATGGTTTGCGGAAAAAGGCTGGTCGCCGCGCGCCCATCAGATCGAATTGCTGGCCAAGGCTCAGGGCGGGCAGTCGGTATTGCTGATCGCCCCGACCGGCGCCGGCAAGACGCTGGCCGGGTTCTTGCCATCGCTGACCGAACTGGCCGGCCGGCCAAGGAGAAGGCCAGGGCAGGCGCATCGCGGCATCCACACGCTGTACATCTCGCCGTTGAAGGCGCTGGCCGTCGACATCGAGCGCAATCTCGGCAAACCCGTCGAAGAGATCGGGCTGCCGGTTACTGTCGAGACGCGCACCGGCGATACGCCCGCACACAAGCGCCAGCGGCAGAAGCTGGCGCCGCCCGACATTCTGCTGACCACGCCCGAGCAATTGGCGCTGCTGATTGCCGCGGCCGACGCCAGGCGCTTCTTCGAGGACCTGCGCTATGTCGTACTCGACGAACTGCATTCGCTGGTGACCTCGAAGCGTGGGCACCTCCTGTCGCTTGGCCTGGCCCGGCTGCGCTCGTTTGTGCCCGCCCTGCAGATGATCGGCCTGTCGGCGACGGTCGCCGAGCCCGACGAATTGCGGCGCTGGCTGGTCAGCCAGAATCCACCGGGGCCGATGGCCGAACTGATCGTCGTCATTGGCGGCGCCAAGCCCGAGATCTCCATTCTCGATTCGGAGGAGCGCGTGCCGTGGGCGGGACATTCGGCCCGCTACGCAACGCCGGAGATCTACAACGAGATCAAGCGCCACAAGACAACCCTGCTGTTCGTCAACACGCGCAGCCAGGCGGAGCTGCTGTTCCAAGAGTTGTGGCGGGTCAACGAGGACACCTTGCCGATCGCGCTACACCATGGCTCGCTCGACGTCGCCCAGCGCCGGCGCGTCGAGAAAGCGATGGGCGAGAACGCCTTGCGTGCCATCGTCGCCACCTCGACGCTCGACCTCGGCATCGACTGGGGCGACGTCGACCTGGTCGTCCATGTCGGCGCGCCGAAAGGTGCCAGCCGGCTGGCACAGCGCATCGGTCGGGCCAACCACCGTATGGACGAGCCGTCGAAGGCGATCCTGATCCCGGCCAATCGCTTCGAGGTGCTGGAATGCAGGGCGGCGCTCGACGCCAATTATCTGGGCGCCCAGGATACGCCGCCGCTGGTCAATGGCGGGCTCGACGTGCTGGCGCAGCACGTGCTGGGCTGCGCCTGCGGTGCGCCGTTCCAGGCCGATGCGCTGTTCGAGGAAGTGCGAACGGCAGCACCCTATGCCGATCTCGACCGGCCGACATTCGATCGCGTCATCGATTTCGTCGCCACCGGCGGCTATGCGCTGAAGAACTACGAACGCTACGCCCGTATTCGTCTCAACAAGGACGGGCTGTGGCGGGTGTCCAATCCTCGCGTCGCTCAGCAATACCGGCTGAATGTCGGCACCATCATTGAAGTGCCGGCGCTCAACGTGCGCTACGTCCAGGCCGGCAGCAGAGGCGCGGCTTCGCGTGGCGGTCGGGTTCTTGGCAAGATCGAGGAGGCGTTCCTCGAAACGCTGACGCACGGCGACACCTTCATGTTCGCCGGCAAGGTGCTGCGCTTCGAGGGCATCCGCGAGAGTGAGTGCTTCGTCTCGAACGCGCCGGGCAGCGACGCCAAGGTGCCGTACTATGGCGGCGGCAAATTCCCACTTTCGACGTACCTAGCCGAACAGGTGCGCGCCATGCTGGACGATCCGCAGCGCTGGAAGAAGCTGCCGGAGCAGGTCGCCGACTGGCTACGTTTCCAGGCCGACAAGTCGGTGCTGCCGAAACGCGACGATCTGCTGATCGAGACCTTTCCGCGCGGCAACCGCTACTACCTGGTGGCCTATCCGTTCGAGGGCAGGCTGGCGCACCAGACGCTGGGCATGCTGCTGACCCGCCGCCTCGACAGGGCGGGAGCCAGGCCGCTCGGCTTCGTCGCCACCGATTATGCGCTTGCCATATGGTCGCTGGCCGATATGGGTCACATGTTCAGGGCGAAGAAACCGTCGCTGGCTGCGCTCTTCGATCAAGATATGCTGGGCGACGACCTCGAAGCCTGGCTCGCCGGCAGCTGGCTGTTGAAGCGCACCTTTCGCAATTGCGCGCTGATCTCGGGATTGATCGAGAAACGCCACCCGGGCCAGGAGAAGAGCGGCCGCCAGGTGACCGTGTCGACCGACCTCATCTACGACGTGCTGCGCAGCCATGAGCCCGACCACATCCTTTTGCAGGCGACGCGGGCCGATGCCGCGACCGGTCTGCTGGATGTCAGCAGACTTGCCGAGATGCTCTCGCGCGTCCAGGGTCGAATCATGCATAAGAATCTCGAGCAGATATCGCCGCTCGCCGTGCCGATCATGCTTGAGATCGGCAAGATGCCGGTGCACGGCGAGGCCGATGAGACGCTGCTGATGGATGCAGCCACGCTGGTCGAGGAGGCCATGGGGACGAAATGACTGTGGCGCTGGCAATGGCTGCGACTCTGGCGGATACGGGCGCCGTCCGTATCGCTGGCGAACGCGCGATCTGCGACCGCCGCGGCGTGCTCTATTTTCCCGAATTCCGGCTTCTGGCCGTATCCGACCTGCATCTGGAAAAAGGCTCCTCACTGGCCAGGCGCGGCACGCTGGTTCCGCCTTACGATACCGGCGCCACGCTGCTCCGGCTGCAGACGGTGATTGCCGATTATCAGCCTGCGATAGTCATCAGCCTGGGCGACAGTTTTCACGATGGCGGCGGCGCCGCGCGCATGCACGCAAGCTTTCGCGAAAGGCTGGAAGGGCTGATGGTTGGGCGCGACTGGTTCTGGGTCGCCGGCAATCATGACCCGGAAGCACCGGCCGACCTGCCGGGCGACACCGTGCGCGAGCTGGCCATCGGCTCTCTGCTCTTCCGGCACGAGCCTTCGGCGGTAAGGGTGGAGGGCGAGATATCAGGCCATCTGCATCCTTGCGCCCGCATCGTCCAGCAAGGCCGTTCGGTGCGGCGGCGCTGCTTTGCCGGCGATGGCGGCCGCATGATCATGCCGGCCTTCGGCGCCTACACCGGTTCGCTCAATCTCCTTGACCGCGCCTATGCCGGGCTGTTCCGCCGCGAAACGCTGATGGCCTATATGCTTGGCACTGAGCGCATCTTCGCGATTTCCCACTCGATGCTCAGGCCGGGCTGAGCTGCCCTATCGTCCGTAATAGAGGGTAACAGTGTGCTTGGCCTCGGCGAAGAACAGCCAGCGCTCCACCAGCATGCCGGCGAGTTGGGCGATTGCGGAGAGTATCGACGAAGCCGCCGCAAAGGGCCACGGCAAGGCAAACGCCGCAATCAGCAGCAAAGCGGGCAAGGCAAAGGCCAGAGCCTGGGTGATCAGCCGCAGCTTTGCGCTGTGCTTGCGTGCGATGCGAAAGCCCATTTCCTTGAGCAGATAGTTTTCCTCGGTATGCGGCCATTCCATCGACCGCACCGTGCCGCCGGAAAGCCCGGTTGCGGTGTTGGCATTGGTCGGGATCTCCAGCCTATCATTGTATCGCCAGGTCGCCAGCTTCAAACCCCAGCCAAGCGCGGTCAGCAACAGGGCAGCCGCCAGAAGCATATTCGAGCCTGCCGCAAATCCCTGCAGCAGGGCGTTGAGCAGTACGCTGCCGGTCATCGCCGAAAAGATCAGATAGCCGGGCAGGGTGAAGCGGCTGTGCCATTGGGCGATCGGCTTCAACGACGCGTAGATCATGCCGGTGGTGCAGACGGTTGCGACCGCGCCGATGGCAGCGAGCAGCCCGGCGACAGCCACCCAGCCGCTCGTACGGCCGAGGACCACCCAGCCAATACCGAACAGTCCCGCCGGCACGAAGGTGGCGACCGAGGCAACGCCTTCGCGCGACAGCCATGAGCTACGCCATTGCGAGAAGGCACGCCAGGCGCGTTCGGGCCGGCCGAGATGGCCGGCCGAGGACAGCAGGCCTGCCGAGATCAGGCCGAGCGACAGCCCCATGCCGGTGAGGCCAAGCCAGAAATCGGGCGGGATAAAGCCCTGTCCGGCCAACACGCCAAGCAGCGCGAGCAGGCCGTAACCGGCGCCCGTGGCGGTGGTGAAAAAGACGACGGAGAAGGCTGGATGCATGAAGGCGCGGGTCAGTTCGAAAGCATGCGGTCGACCCAGCCAAGGAAACCGCCTTCGGCTCGCATCGGCTGGAGCGCCTGTGCCGGCACCGATGCGGCGCGATTGGTGTGGGCGCGTGGCGGCAGATATTTGTTGGTCGGCCTGTAGCCCATCTCCGGCATCAGGTCGACACCGCCGCGCTCCGCCACCAGTTGCGAGATAGCCGATGCCGGATCGCCCAGATCGCCGAAATGCCGCGCGCTGGTCGGGCAGGCGGCAACGCAGGCCGGCACGCGGTCTTCCTCCGCCAGATTGTCGTTATAGATGCGGTCGACGCACAGCGTACATTTCTTCATCACGCCGACATCCGTGTCGAATTCGCGCGCGCCGTAGGGGCAGGCCCAGCTGCACAATTTACAGCCGATGCATTTGTCCTCGTCGACCAGCACGATGCCATCCGACGCCCGTTTGTAGGAGGCGCCGGTCGGGCAGACCGTGACGCACGCCGGTGTCTCGCAGTGCAGGCAGGAGCGCGGGAAATTGACCGTGCGCCCACCCATCTCGGTCATGTGCTCATAACTGTGCACGCGGTTGAACCAGACGCCGTCGACATTGCCGCCATAGGGGTCGATGTCGGTTAGCGGCGCCATATGGCCGCCGGTGTTCCATTCCTTGCAGGCGGTGACGCAGGCCTGGCAACCAACGCAGGTGTCGAGGTCGATGACCAGGCCGAGCTTTTTGTCGGTGTGGGCGGGAAGGCAAGTCATTCGGCAGCTTCTCTCTCCTGACGGAATTCGGCGCCGAAACTGAGCTTGTCGGGCGAGGGCTCGAAGTGTGGCGGCTGCCGGAACCGCTCGAATTGCGGCTCGGTGAAGCCAGCTTCCTCGGCCGCGCATTTGACGATGCGCACGCGCAGGTCGAACCATGCCGCCTGGCCGGTGACAGGATCGGAATTCGAATAGCGTTTGCCATTCGCATCGGCAGAGGTCTGGTCGCCGATGATGTGGTTGAGCAGGAAGCCGCGATTGGATTCGGCCGCGTCATCCTTGAGCCCCCAGCTGCCGCGCCGTTTGCCGATCGCGTTCCAGGTCCACACCGTATCGGCGTTGACGCCGTCGATCAGGCTGATCTGCCCCTTGACCTTGCCGTTGATGCTCTCGATCCACACCCAGTCGTCATCGACAAGCCCGAGGCTGGCGGCGGTCCGATTGTGCACGAACAGCCGGTTCTGGCTGGTGATCTGCCTTAGCCACGCATTCTGCGCGCCCCAGGAATGGTACATGTGCATCGGCCGCTGCGTCAGCGCGTGGAGCGGATAGGCTTGGCTATCGACTGCAGCCTCTTCGAAGGGCGCGTACCAGAACGGCAGCGGATCCATATAGGTCTCGATACGGCTGCGCTCCGCCTCCGGCGGCAGCACCTCGCCATGGCCGCGCGCCGCAAGGCGAAAGCGCTGCATCGGCTCGGAATAGAGTTGGAAGACGATCGGCTCGGCCTTCGGGATGAAGCCCATGCTCTCGGCGAATTCGAGATAGGAGCGGTTGGCCATCTTGTAGTAGCGCTGATCGGCGGCGAAATCCTGGTGCCAGAAGCCGCCATTATCGATGTAGCGCTGCAACTGGTCGGGATTGACGTCGCCCTTGCCGACCGAGGCCCCGTCCTTGCCGCGCCAGCCGGCGAGCGGACCGACACCTGGCGTGCGCTCGTGATTGACGATGTAGTCGGGATAGTCGCGGTATTTGGCGGAACCATCGTCGTCGACGAAGCCGGGCAGGCTGAGCCGCGCGCCGAGTTCGATCAGCACCGTCTGGAACGGCCTGACGTCGCGATCCGGCTCGACGACGGGATGGCGGATGGCGTCGCCCGGCCCGTCGGCGTGGCTGATCGGCCGATCGAGCAAACTGATACAGTCATGACGCTCGAGATAGGTCGTGTCCGGCAGCACCAGATCGGCAAAAGGTACGGTCTCGGAATAATAAGCGTCGGAATAGATGATGAACGGGATCGTGTACTCACCCGACGCATCAATATCGGTCAGCATGGCCATCGTCTCGACGGTATTCATCGACGAGTTCCAAGCCATGTTGGACATGTACATGAACAGAGTGTCGATCGTGTAGGGATCGCCGGCCCAGGCGTTACGGATAACCGTGTGCATGAGCCCGTGTGCGGCCAGCGGCGCATCCCAGGAGTAGGCCTTGTCGATACGGATCGGTTTGCCGCCTTCGTCGATCAGCAGGTCCCCCGGTCCGCAGACAAAACCGAGCGGCATGCCCTCGAGCGGCGTCATCGGCTTCACATTCTTGCCGGCTGGCTTCGGACCCGGCGGTGCAGACCGTGGATAAGGCGGTTTGAAGCGAAAGCCGCCCGGCACGTCCACCGTGCCGAGAAGCACCTGAAGCAGATGAATGGCGCGGCAAGAGTGAAAACCGTTCGAATGGGCCGAGATGCCGCGCATCGCATGCATCGACACCGGCCGGCCCTTGATGGTCTCGTGCCGGCGGCCGGCCCAGTCCGTCCACGCCACCGGCAATTCGATTTGCTGTTCGAAGGCGACATGAGCGAGTTCGGCGGCGATCCTGCGGATGGTATCGGCGGAGATGCCGCACCGGTCAGTGACCGCCTCGGGTGAATAGCTCTCATCCAGATAGCGGTCGGCGACGAGTTGGAAGACCGGCACGCAACGGCGGCCGTCGACGAGAAAGCTGCCGGTCAGTGCGGGCTTCGCGTCGGCGTCACTGGCATTGACTGGCATCTTCGCCACCCTGTCCCAAGCCAGCGGATTGCCGTCGCCGTCGCGCATGAACAGCCCGTCATCGACGGCTCCAGGCTCCTGAATGACGAGGCCGTGGGCGTTGGTGTAGCGCAAGAGGTAGTCGAGATCGACGCGGCCTGCCTTCAGCAATTCGTGGATGAGTGCAAACACGAACAGGCCGTCGGTGCCGGGCCGGATGCCGATCCAGTCGTCGGCAATCGCGTTGTAGCCGGTGCGGCAGGGGTTGATCGAGACCACCTTGGCGCCGCGTGCCTTGAGCTTGCCGAGACCGATCTTGATCGGATTGGAATCATGATCCTCGGCAACCCCGAACAGCATGAAGTACTTGGTGTTGTCCCAGTCGGGCTCGCCGAACTCCCAGAACGAGCCGCCGATCGTGTAGAGGCCGCCGGCCGCCATATTGACCGAGCAGAAGCCGCCATGGGCGGCAAAGTTCGGTGTGCCGAACTGGCTCGCCCACCAGCCGGTCAGCGATTGCGACTGGTCGCGCCCGGTGAAGAAGGCGAGTTTCTTCGGATCGGTTCGGCGGATATTCGAAAGCCGCTTCGTCGCGATCGACAAAGCTTCCTCCCACTCGATCTCGCGGAACTCACCCGAGCCGCGCGGGCCGGTGCGCAGCAGCGGCTTCTTCAGCCGAGCCGGGCTGTAGTGCTGCATGATGCCGGCGCTGCCCTTGCCGCACAGCACGCCACGGTTGACCGGATGGTCCTTGTTGCCGTTGATGTAGCGGACTTTGCCGTCCTTGATGTGGACGTCGATGCCGCAGCGGCAGGCGCACATATAGCAGGTGGTCTTGGCGATGCTGTCGGAGACATCAGGCGAAGTATCGACGCCGTCGCCTTCGGCGGGCGCGCGCGTATCGGCAAGCGGCCGTTGGGATGGTGCTGAGTTGGCGCCGCGCAGCGGTTTGTTGGTCATGATCCGGCGATGTTGTTGCGTTCCGCGGCCTTGGCTCTCGTCTTCGGGCCTGGGCCGCGCATGTAATGCTGTTCCGGCCGATAGCGTTCACCGACGAGCCGCCACCGCAGGCTGCGGGTCCAGTGCGTAAACACGGATTTGAACAGCCTCACCAATTTCTACCCTCGACTGTTCTGGCGCGACTTTTTTCCAATTTCGGGCTAAAATTTAGAACAAAGCAATCAATCTGTCTAACAACTTGCTCTTGTAATTCCAATCGGATTTGCTTCTTAATGCTGGCATGACTCTGGACCAATTGCGGATCTTCGTCGCCGTCGCCGAACGGGCGCACATGACCAAAGCGGCCGACTTGTTAGGCATTTCACAGTCGGCCGCGTCCGCCGCCATCCGCTCGCTCGAACAGCAGCACGGCGTGCAGTTGTTCAACCGAGTGGGCCGCAATATCGAGCTCGCCGAGACCGGACGCCGGTTCCTGCCGGAGGCCAAGGCGGTTCTCGAGCGGGCGGCGGCCGCCCACAACGTGCTGGAGCATGTCTCGCAGACGATATCAGGCAGTCTCTCGATCGCTGCCAGCCAGACCATCGCCAGCTATTGGCTGCCGCGCCGGCTCGCTTCTTTCCACGAAGCCTATCCTGCCGTCAGGCTGAGCGTGAGCATTGGCAACACCAGGCAGGTCGAGACCAATGTACTTGATGGCGCAGCCGATTTTGGCCTGGTCGAGGGGCGCACCGAATCCGACATTTTGCGGCGTGCCAAGGTCGATATCGATCGCATGATGCTGGTCGTGGCGCGCTCGCACCCTGAGATCGCGGAAGTTTCGCCTGGGCATCCCGACCTCGGCGGGCTTCGCTGGATCATTCGCGAAGGCGGGTCGGGCACGCGCGAGGCGCTGGAGGACCTTGCCCGACGCGACGGGATTTCGTTCGCGGACCTACAGATATTCCTGGTATTGCCGAGCAATGAGGCTATTCGCCAGGCGGTCGAGGCCGGCGCCGGCGCCAGCATCATTTCGGAACTCGTCGTCGCGCGCGCGGTCGCCGAAGGCAGTCTGCGTTCCGTGCCGATCGATCTGCCGAAGCGCGAATTTGCCATGATCACGCATCGCGACCGGCAGCCAAGCCTGGCCCAGATGGCGCTCAAGGCGCATCTCGGCGGCAAAGCTGAGAGAACCGCGCCGCTTTAAGCCGATCAGGCGAACTTCCGCTGTGCGTCGAGCGCCAGCCCAAGCCCGACTGAGCCGAACACATCGCCTTCGATAACCGACGCCTGCGGCACCAGAGCCAGGATCTGCTGCCTGGCCAGCGGGATCGCGGTCGATCCGCCGGTCAGGAACACCGCCGTGATGTCGGAGGGCTTCACCTGCGCGTCGCGGACGGTCTGCTCGACGGTACCTGCAACGCGCTCAATATCCCGAGCGATAGTGGCTTCGAGACCTTCGCGCGTGATCTCTGCCGTGAACCTCACCTCCGGTAGCGCGACCTCGATACCGGCCGACGATCGATCCGTCAGCTCGATCTTGGCCCTTTCGACCAGCGCCGCCAGCGCGTGGCCGTAACGATGCTCGACGATGTGGATGAAGCGGTCGACCAGGTCTGCGCGCTCTGCCTCGTAGCGGATCTGGCGAAGATGCGTCATCGCCCTTGCGGTATAGACCAGGTTGATGCGCTGCCATGTCGCCAGGTCGATGAAGTAGCTCGCCGGCAGATTGCGCTTGCCATCCTTAGTCGACGTCAGATAGCCGAGCTGAGGCATCACATGGGCGATGCTCAGCAGCCGATCGAAGTCGGTGCCGCCGATGTGGATGCCGCGGCTGGCCAGGATGTCGTCCTTGCGGTCGAGCGAGCGGGCGCGCTCGGGCGAGACCCGCACGATCGAGAAATCGGACGTGCCGCCGCCCATGTCGATGATCAGCGCCAGTTCCTCGCGCGTCACCTTCTGTTCGTAGTCGAGTGCCGCCGCGATCGGCTCGAATTGGAAGGCGATGTGCTTGAAGCCCTGAGCGCGAGCGGCATTTTCGAGTTCGTGCTCGGCCTCGGCGTCGGCCCCGGAGTCGTCGTCTACGAACTGTACCGGCCGTCCGATTACGACGCTTTCGACTGTGTCGAGGGCGTTTTCTTCGAGCTTCTTTTTCAGGTGGCCGACAAATAGGCTGACAATTTCCATGAAGCCGATCGAGCGCGCCTTGATGCGCGTCTTTTCGTGAGCGAGCGAGCTGCCGAGAACGCTCTTCAGCGAGCGCATCAGGCGGCCTTCGATACTGTCCGTATAGTTGGCGATGGCGCGTCGCCCGAAATAGGTGCGGTTGTCCTCGAAATTGAAGAACACCGCACTGGGCAGAGTGACTTGGCCGTCTTCCAAGGCCACCAGCCGCGGCTGCCCGTTCCTGACCACGCTCACGGTGGAATTCGAAGTGCCGAAGTCGATACCGGCAAATGCTGGTCGCATCGTGCGTTCCTATATTCTGATTTGGGGAGCAGCAGCTCGTGCCCGGTCGGACCGGGGATCGCGGTCTAGCCCATACCCTCGGAAAGGGAAACCACTTTTACGAGAGTTCAGTCTTTCCTGAAGACCAGTCTTCCGAGCCAGCCTGTCAGCATGGCCAGCGATACGGCAAAGACACCGTAGAGGAAGGAGTAGTCGTGGGCGACGCGGAAGATCGACTGTTCGAAACCGGACTTGCGGATTTCGAGCTGGGCGGAGCTTTCCTTGATGAACAGGCCGCTCTTGAACAGGAAGGCGCGCGCCTTGTGGGTGCCGACCGGAACGTTGGGAGCGAGCCTGACGGTGGCGCGGAACAGGTTCTGCGACAGGAACTGCACACCGCCGACATTCTCGCTGTAGAGGCCTGTTGCCGCCTTGCGCTCGCGCAGCGCGGCGGTGAACTCCTCGATTGTCGCCGGGCTGTCCTCGGCGTCGGCCGGCTGCAAATAGAGGTTGGAGGCGCCAAGCGACAGCTGCTTGTAGCTGTTCGGATCGGTGACGTCCTGCAGCGGCCGCGTCGTCGCCACAGAATAGGAGACAGGTACGTTTTCGAAGGTCTCCGACTCCAGATTGACCCAGACGCCGAGCACCCGGTCCTTGCGGCGCACGACGACCGGTCGGGCCGGGCCTTCCAGCACAACGATCACGTCGTAGCGCCCTTGCCGTGCGACAAGCGGATCGGCATTTTCCAGCGATCCGAAGATGGTCAGGTCGGCGCCGGAAAAGCCGGCGGTAATCGAGACATTGTCGGTGGAAAGGCCGATCTGGATGTTTTCGGTTAGTGGCGTCTGTGCCTTCGCCGCTGACGCCGCGGCCAGCAGCGACAGCAAGGCGGCGGCCGCGAGCGTCCTCAAGCCAGCCATCAGCTCAGGCCCACGCCGGACAGCGAATAGAGATTGGGAGGCGTGACGAAAAGATCGATGGCGAGCCGGATGGCGACCGCCAGCACAAGCAGCGCCAGCAGCGCCCTGAGTTGTTCGCCCCGCAGCCTCTGACCGGCCTTGGCGCCATATTGTGCGCCGGCGACGCCGCCTGCCATCAACAGGAAGGCGAGCATGACGTCGACCGTCTGGTTGGTGGTGGCGTGGACCAGCGTGGTGTAAGCCGAGGTGAAGATGATCTGGAACAGCGAGGTGCCGATGACGACGTTGGTCGGCACTTTCAAAAGGTAGATCAGGGCCGGCACCATGATGAAGCCGCCGCCGACGCCCATGATCGACGATAGGAAGCCAATCGCCGCGCCCAGCCCAAGCACCGGAATGACGCTGACGAAGAGCTTCGAGGCCCTGAACCGCATCTTCAGCGGCAGGCGGTGGATCCAGTTGTGCTGGCCGGATTTCTTCAACACCGGTGCGGCGCCGCTGCGGGTGACGCGCAGCGCATTGATACTCTCGACCAGCATCAGCCCGCCGACAGTGCCGAGCAGCACGACGTAGAGCAGCGAGATGAACAGATCGAGCTGGCCGAGTCGGCGCAGGAACGCAAAGACATAGATGCCGCCGGTCGAGCCGACGATGCCGCCGGCCAAAAGCACGCCGCCGAGCTTGAAGTCGAGCGTGCCGCGCTTCATGTGCGACAGGGCGCCGGAGAAGGAGGAAGCGATGACCTGGTTGGCGCCGGTGGCGACCGCAATCGCGGGCGGTATGTTGTAGAAGATCAGCAGCGGCGTGATGAGAAAGCCGCCGCCCACGCCGAACATGCCCGACAGGAAACCCACCGCTGCGCCCATGGCCAGCAGCACGAAGACGTTAACGGAAATTTCCGCGATCGGGAGATAGATGCCCACCCGTCAGTCTCGATCAGTTTGCCTCCTGGCGAATGCAACCGTTGCGGGCATTTTGCGCCAGAAGGCTATCTCGTTCTTGCGCCGGCCGGGCGGTGAAGTCAAACTTCGTCGCACCGCCGAAACAAAAAACAACTCAATCAGTTAACAGGCAAATCTGTGGCAAGGGCGTCGCGGAAACGACGCATCCGCCGTTATTTGCGCGCGAGCAACGCCTTGACCAGCTTTTCGTCGATCGCGCCGGTTGCCTTCATGTCGTTGTCGGTCTGGAAGGCCATGATCGCGTTCTTGGTTTTCCGGCCCATCATGCCGTCGGGATTGCCGGCCTCGTAGCCGTTCTTGTTGAGGATGCGCTGGATGTTCTGGACCGCTTTCTTCATGTCGATGCCGGCCGTCGTCTGCGGTGTGCCGTCCTGCCACGATTCAGGAATGTCGGCCGAATTGGCGGCTGGATCGAGCGGCTTGGCCTTCCACAGCTCGGCCGCGGCACGCGTACGCTCCAGCTGCTCGGGTCTCAGGGCTTTGGCGATCTCGTCGCGCTTGGCCGCCGCATCCTTGTCGCCGGTCTTGGCGACGAGCGCGAACCATTTGTAGCTCTCCTCGAGGTTCTGCTTCATGCCGACGCCCTTCGCCGCAAGGATGCCGAGATTGAACTGGCTGTCCTTGACGCCGAGGTCCGCCGCCGCCTGGAACCAGCGCGCTGCCGATTCATTGTCGGTCACGCCATCCGCCGCCATCGCAAACAGCACGGCCAGATTGTGCATGGCGCTGGCGTTGCCCTGCCCTGCGGCAAGCTGGTACCAGGTCTTCGCTTTTTTGATGTCGCGTGCGACGCCGATGCCCTTCTCGTAGAAATTGCCGATGCGGTATTCTGCCGGTGCGAAACCGAGATCGGCAGCTTTCTCGTACCATTTGGCCGCCGCTGCCATGTCTTCCTTGACGCCGCGCGACTCGGCGTAGCGCGAGCCGATCTCGAACAGTGCCTTGGCGTCGCCGCCGGCCGCTGCATCGCGCAGGGCGGCCGGACCGACACCGGCCGGAACCTCGATCTTGGCAACGCTTGCCGCGGCAGCATCTGCCGGCGGCACCGTGCCCGTCGTGTCCTGCGTCGCAGCTGTGGTGGTAGCAGGCGCGGCAGCCATTGGCTCGGCGTCGCTGGCCGTCGCCGCTGCCGGTGCGGGCACTGCGGCCGTGGCGTCTGGCGCCGCCATGTCAGGGGCTGCCGCGGGGGCTGTCGATGCCTCGGTTGCCGGTGTGGCGGGGCCGGTTTGCGCCGCCGTGTCGTCCTTGGTCGTCGCTGCGGACGGCTCTGCCTGCCTGACGATGGAGGACGGCGCGCTATCCTGCGCTGCCGTCTGCGCGTCCGCCTTCGGTTCGCTGGCAATGCTGGCCAATGCAGTCTCCACCGGCTGTGCGGCCACAGCCGGCGCCGCGTCATTGTTGGCGACTTCGACCGGATCGGAGAAGAAGGCTTTGCCCAGTTGCAGGCCGGCAAGCGCCAGCATGATGGCAATTGCCCCCATCAGGATCGGCTTGCGCCGCGCCTTGAGCAGGTCGCCTATCCTGAGCGCCTTGACCGGGCCTTTCATCGTCGACTGGCGCTTAAGGGCGTCCGCCTCGGCGGCCGCCGCTTGCGCAGCCCGTCTGGCTGCCGCGATGAAGTCCGATTTCGCCGCTTCGGCGCCGCCTTCGCGGGCCGGCTGCCCGCGCTCGTCGCGCACACGTTTCATGATGGCGCTGAGGTCGGGGGCGCCGGAGCCGGGTTCCAATGGCCGATTGGCGACCTTGGGGTCGAGCGGCTCGTCGAGATCGACGCTCGGTATTTCGACGCTCGACGCCGAGCCGGCAAGCGGCGGCATCTCGGCCTCCTTCTTGCCCTTCAAGGCGCGCGCCAGCCCGCCTAACATCGATTTCCTGCCGCCGCCCTGCTCGGTTTTTTCATGCGTCGTGTCTGAACCGAGGGCCGCCAGGGCGGCTGCCGCGGCCGCCTCGGCCGGCGTACGCGGACCTGGCTCGTCGCGCACGAGCGCCGCGGTGCGACCGTCCAGATCGGCCATGTTGCCCGTTAACGGCAGCGGCTGGTCGATGTCCATCGACGGTGCGTCCTGCACCGAGATCTTGGATGCCCGGCCGAAGCGTTTGCTCAACTCTGCGCTTGCCGGTTCGGCGGTCTCCAGTGAACCTAGCCTGTCAACAATCTTGAGCAGCGTGTCGTGGATAGCCTCGAACGTCCTTGAATTGCGCTCGTCCGAACGGCGCGTCAGCGCCTCGAGCGTCTTCAGGTCCTGGGCGAGGCCGGTAACGGCCGCCGTGTTGGCGCTTGATCCGGCCAGCGAGCGGACGGCGCTCTCGGCCGCCTCGCGCGCCGCGCCGAGGATGGAATCGCGGGTTCCGGCCAGCGACTTCTCGATCTCGTTGAGGCGCGGGCTGATGTCGTCGAATTCCGGCAGCGGCGTGCCGGGCTTGGAAAGATGCGCCGTCAGGCCCGCGACCTGCGCTTCGAGGCTGCGGATCAACGCCGGGTCGATGCTGGCGACCTGTGCCGCGGACGAATCCAGCCGGCTTGAAATGTCTTCGAGCCGGCTCTCCAGGCCGCGGATCGCCGCCTCGCTGGCGGGATCTGGAACGCGCGTCTCCATCCGCTTGGCCAGCGCGGTGAAGCGGGCGTCGATGGCATCCATGATGCCGGCGCTGTCGACCTGCGGCATGCGCTGATCCAGCCTGTCGGCGACTTCGTCCAACCGGCGCTCAAGGTCGCGAAACAGCATATTGCCTTGCTCGATGGCGTCGCCCTGGCGACGTTCCATCATGCTGGACAGCACATCGAAGCGCTGCTCGAGCCCCTGGAAGATGTAGTCGGCGTCGGGCATGGCAGGTGCATGGTCGATCTTGTCGGCGATAAGCGCGACTTGCCTGGCAAGGCGCTCCATAGCTTGTTCCGGCAGATTGGCTCGGCCGGCCAGCTCATCCACGCGGCTCGACAATGTGTTGAGACGGTCGATGACCTCCCGGCCCGGACGATCCTGCGACACTTCTTCGATTTGCTGGGCCAGTGAATCGATCCGCTTCTCGATGCGTTCGAAGGGCTCGGGGTCGAACGAATTGGCTTGCGCGGCAACCGTCGAGGCGACGATCGCGCGGGAAATCTCGTCGAGCCGCTCGTCGATCTGACTGAATGTGTCGCTGCCGCGATTGTCCTGCTGGCGGGCGAAATGGTCGACCGCTCCGGCAAGCATGCGGACCTTTTCCTCCAGCGAGCGCAGCGACAGCGATTCCGGCAGATTGCTGACGGCATTGCTGATCTGTTCGAGCCGCTCGGTCAGCGCCGACAGGCCGGGCGCGTCGGAGCGCTTGCGCTGATCGGCGTCGACGCGGTCCTCGAAGGCGCTCCAGCGGCGGTCGAAATCGTCCCAGCGGCGGCCCACTGCCTGCACGCTCTCCTCGCGCGCCAGCGTATCGAGAGCTGCCTTGACCTGCTCAAGCTCGAGCCGCAACATATTGACGCTTCTGTCGTCGCTTTTTTCGGCCAGCGTCTGGATGGCGCCGGAAAGCCGCTCGAATTCGACGCCGAGTTCGGCGCTGCCCTTGCCGCCGCCATTTGACTGGTAGGCTCGCTCGATATTCTTGCGCAGTGCGTCGAACTCGCGTTGCAGGCCGGAGGTCATCTGCTGGCGAAGCTCTTCGCGCAGGCCGCGCAATTCGCCAGCGATCTTGCCGGCTAGGGCGACGCCGTCCTCCTGGCCGCGCACCCGGTCGATATCGCGGGCGATCGCCTGGTAGTTCTGGTCGACGGCCGCCGCTGGACCTTTCGGCCGCTGCGCGTCGCGTGGGTCCTCGTACCGGCGCTGCTGGCCATAGGGTTGGGCACTAGGATAGCGCGGTTCTGCCGCTGGTCGGCGTGGACCGGGATGGCTTGCAGTCTCCTCGCGCGTCCGCTCCAGTCGCTGCTCCAGCGTTTCCAGGGAACGGTTGAGCTCTTCAAGCGTCGTGTGCGGCCTGCGCTGCCTGCCGGCGTTGAGTGTATCGAGGTAGGACCGCTTGCTGTTCATCAATGCGCCCGTTTCAGAATTGCTGGCTTTCACCAGGTTCCCAAAGTCCTGCCGGGACGAACGCGACTGCTTGGCTAGTTGCAGTGGAAGACGAGCTTCCCGGGTCTTACCCGCGCTCCGAAAAACCGTGAAAAATTCAATACAGGATAAACACGGGTAACCGACATGCGCACATTTCGCCCCAACGTGGTAAACAACGCGTTAACCAAGCTTAAGAAGTTGCAACTTTGTCGACTGGCTGCGGACGGCGCCGGGTGTCTTTTTGGACGCACAAAAGACGCTGTAGAATTTTGATCAGCCGCATGATCGCTCCCGAAATCGGCCACGACTTTTAGGTTATCCACCGGCGCTGCGGCATAAAGTTCCAAGCCCAGAACGCTCTTGCGTCGTAAGGCGGCTATCGATATAGCATTGACGTAAACGTAAACGAGCGGATTACGCCGTTTGCGATTTGTTTGTTGAAACCACGAGTGGAAGCACGCCCCCGCTTTCACTCAGGCGACGCAAGGTCCGCGACCGCGACGCCACCAGACGGGGAAAGCCAGTGACCATGAAACTTATTTCGCCCGGCCAAGCCGCGGCCAATACCAACGATATGTCGAGCGAAGCCGGTGAAGAGCTTGTCCGCATCGGCGAAATGGCCAAGAAATACGGAGTGACGCTGCGCACGCTGCGTTTCTATGAGGACAAGGGTCTACTCAACCCGCAGCGTGACGGCTCAACCCGTCTCTATACACGCCGCGACAGGGCCCGGCTGAAACTGATCTTGCTCGGCCGCAAGGTCGGGTTCTCGCTGCGTGACGTCAAGCAGATGATGGACCTCTACGATCCGAACGGCTCCAACACCAAGCAGTTGCGGTTGGCGCTCGACAAGTCGGAGAAGCAGCTTGCCCGCCTGCAGAAGCAGCGGGCGTTGATCGATGACGCTATCAGCGAACTGAGTGCCTCGATGTCGACCGTCCGGCAAATGCTGATCGAGCGCTCGGCGCCGCAGGCCAGCGTGGCGAGCTAAACTAAACCTGCCGATTTCTGACGAATGAGAACCGGGGGGGGGGAGGGCCCCCGGGGGTTGTAGTTTTAAAGCAGAACAAGCTTGGAGGAGTGGGGGGGGGGGGAAA
>NZ_JAMYNN010000007.1:0-251031 GCF_040319055.1 Mesorhizobium sp. M0960
GGGGGGGGCGTTTTTTTTTATATTTCAGGGTCACTTGCTTGGCTTTTTTGCGGGGTTTTGTTGCGGGATCTCCCGTCCCACTTTCTCAATTTCGGGGCGGGGGCGCGGGGTTACCGGGGGGCGCCCTTCGTGTATCGGAACGCCCAGTGTTTCGGGGCGCCACCGAAGCGCGTCACACGCATGATGACGAGGACCAGATGACGGTGAAGCCCCTCTACCGACGTGTCTTGCTGAAAGCGTCGGGCGAAGCGTTGATGGGCGAACAGCATTTCGGCATCGACGTATCGGTGGTCGACCGCATCGCCGCCGACATTGCCGAGGCCCGCGCACTGGGCATCGAGGTCGGTGTCGTCATCGGCGGCGGCAACATCTTTCGCGGCGTCGCGGTTGCATCAAAAGGCGGAGACCGCGTCACCGGCGACCATATGGGCATGCTTGCCACGGTCATCAATTCGCTGGCGCTACGCACCTCGCTCAACAAGATCGGCGTCGACGCCGTGGTGTTGTCGGCGATCGCCATGCCCGAGCTGTGCGAAAGTTTTTCGCAGCGTCAGGCAACCGCCTACATGAACCAGGGCAAGGTCGTCATCTTCGCCGGTGGCACCGGCAATCCGTTTTTCACTACCGATTCGGCTGCAGCCCTTCGCGCCGCCGAGATCGGCGCCGATGCTTTGTTCAAGGGCACTCAGGTCGATGGCGTCTATTCGGCTGATCCCAAGAAGGACCCGAACGCGACACGCTTCGAGCGCATCAGCCATAGCGACGTCATAAAACGCGGGCTTTCGATCATGGATACCGCGGCGATTGCACTTGCGCGCGAAAACAACATTCCGATAATCGTCTATTCGATCCACGAGAAGGGTGGTTTCGGTGATATCCTGCGTGGCGGCGGCCGTTGCACGGTTGTCGCCGACGATTAATCCGGACCGTGAACCCGAAAGAGGGACCAGTTCGCGGATTGAGGCTCGAACAGGGTTTTACCCTCAAGGCAGTGAACCCGGGCTAAACGGGTCGAGGAGACGATGATGAGTGGCGAATACGACGATCTCAAACGGCGCATGGACGGGGCGATCGCCGCGTTCAAGCATGATCTGGCTTCGCTGCGCACCGGCCGCGCGTCGAGCAGCCTGCTCGACGCCATCCAGGTGCAGGCCTACGGCACCGCCATGCCGATCAACCAGGTGGCAACCGTGTCGGTGCCGGAGCCGCGCATGATCTCGGTTTCGGTCTGGGACAAGTCGATGGTCAGTGCCGTCGACCGCGCCATCCGTGAATCCAATCTCGGCTTCAATCCAATCGTAGACGGCACCAATCTCAGGATCCCGTTGCCTGAACTCAACGAGCAGCGCCGCAAGGAGCTTGTCAAGATCTCGCACGGCTATGCCGAGAATGCCCGCGTCGCTGTGCGTCACGTTCGCCGGGACGGCATGGACTTTCTGAAAAAGGCGGAAAAGGACGGCGACATCAGCGAGGACGACCACCGCAAACGGGCCGACCAGGTTCAGAAACTAACCGACGAGACAATCAGCACCATCGACCACCTGCTTTCCGACAAGGAAGCGGAAATCATGCAGGTCTAGGGTCTGGCCACGGCTGGCCCGGAAGCGAGAACATGGCAACGCCCGCGCATGTCGCGATCATCATGGACGGAAACGGACGCTGGGCCAAGGCGCGCGGCTTGCCGCGGCTCGCCGGTCACCGCGCCGGCGTCGAAGCGCTGCGCAAGACGGTGCGCGCCGCCCCTAACCTGGGCATCTCCTTCCTGACCGTCTACGCTTTCTCGTCGGAAAACTGGTCACGGCCGAAATCCGAAGTCAGCGACCTCATGGGCCTGCTGAAGCTTTTCATCCGACGCGATCTCGCCGAGTTGCACCAGAGCGGCGTCCGAATCAGGGTCATCGGTGACAGGGCAGGGCTGCAGCCCGACATAAGAGGCCTGCTCGAGGAAGCCGAAACGCTCACTCTCCGCAACGAGGCGCTGACGCTGGTCATCGCCTTCAATTATGGCGGGCGCGACGAGATCGTCCGCACAGCGCGCAAGCTCGCCGCGGCGGTGGCGCGTGGCGAGATCGACAGCGAAGCGATCACGGCAGAGTCCTTCGCCAACTCGCTCGATACAGAGGGCATTCCGGACCCGGAACTGGTTATCCGCACCAGCGGCGAGCTTCGGCTGTCGAATTTCCTGTTATGGCAGGCCGCCTACAGCGAACTTGTTTTTTTGCCTTGCTACTGGCCCGACTTCAGTCGCGAGCACCTGTCCGATGCACTGCGCGATTTCGCCGGCCGCGAGCGCCGCTTCGGCGGACTTGCCGCCCAAGACGTCGCCTCGGGCTGAGGGATGAGCAACCTTCAGCTCCGCGTCATTTCGGCCGTCGTGCTTGCCATCGTTACGCTCGGCCTGACCTGGCTTGGCGGACTGCCCTTCCGGTTGCTTTGCGCTGCCATGGCGGCGGTGATCTTCTACGAGTGGACGCGGATGAGCCGCCCCGTTGCGCCGGCAGGTGCTAATGCTACGGCAGGTTTCCGCTTTCTGCCCGAGGCGCTGATCGTGGTCTTTATCGGTGCCCTCATCGCCGGCCTGCCTGCGTCTTTGCTGCTGCCGCTCGTCGCGGCTCTGGTTGCTGTCGCTGCCATCGCGGCGTCGATGCGCAAGGCAGGACCGTGGGAAGCATCCGGCCTTGCCTATGCGGCGGTTTCCGGCCTGTCGCTGGCCTTCTTGCGCGACGGCGACCGTTCCGGGCTGCTGGCCATCCTCTTTCTGTTCGCCGTGGTTTGGGCGACCGATATTTTTGCATATTTCGTCGGCCGCTCCGTCGGTGGTCCAAGGCTGGCGCCGTCGATCTCGCCGGGCAAGACGCGGAGCGGGGCGCTCGGCGGGGCGATCGGCGGCGTGGTGGCCGGGCTGCTTCTGGCCGCCATAGCCGGAACGGGCAACGTTGTCGTGCTTGGCGTGATCGCACTGGTGCTTTCGATCGTCGCGCAAGCCGGCGACCTGTTCGAATCATGGGTCAAGCGACGCCACGGCCGTAAGGACTCCGGCGCGCTAATACCCGGCCATGGCGGCATCATGGACCGGGTCGACGGGCTTGTCGCGGCGGCTTTCGCCCTATACGTCATCGGCTGGATTTCCGCGACCGCCGACCATCCCGCACAGGGACTGTTCCCGGTTTGAGCGGCATCCGACGGCGGGCTGGCGCGGGTTGCGCCATGGATTCGCCTGGATTGATGTCACAGTCGCGGCGTGACCTGCGCCGTGGATGAATTTGAGGGCATGAATTGAACGAGATTCTTCACGCGGTTTTCAGCACAGAGGGCTTTGTCCTCGGCACGCTGGTGCCTTTCCTGTTCGTGCTGACCGTGGTCGTTTTCGTCCACGAAATGGGCCACTACCTCGTCGGCCGCTGGTGCGGTATCGGCGCAAAGGCCTTTTCGATCGGTTTTGGTCCTGAAATCATCGGCTTCAACGACAGCCGCGGCACGCGCTGGAAGCTTTGCGCTATACCGCTCGGCGGCTACGTCAAGTTCGTCGGCGACATGAACGCGACGTCGAGCCAGCCCAGCTCGGAGGAGATCGAGGCGCTGAGCGACGAAGAACGCAAGGTCGCCTTCCACACGCAGCCGATCTGGAAGCGCGCGGCGACAGTGGTGGCGGGGCCGCTGTTCAACTTCCTGCTGACGATCGCTGTCTTTTCCGTGCTTTTTTCTGTCCATGGCCGTCCCGTGCTGGAGCCGATGGTGGCTGAGGTTACCGTCGGCAGTCCGGCGGCGGCGGCCGGCATCATGCCCGGCGACCGATTCGTCAGCGTCGACGGCAGCAAGGTCGAGACCTTTGCCGACGTCCAGCGTCTGGTCTCCGGCCGTGCCGGCGACAGCATCACCTTCGTCATGCTACGCGGCGGCAAGGAAATCACCGTCACGGCGACGCCGCGCTTGATGGAACAACAGGACGCACTGGGCAACAAGGTCCAGGTGGCCGTGATCGGCGTCGTCAACAACAAGGAACTCGGCCAGCCACGGCTGATCACCTACAGTCCGGCCGGGGCGGTCGGGGCAGCGGTCCAGGAAACCGGACACGTCATTCAGCGCACCGGCCAGTTCCTGCAACGTTTCGTTGTCGGTCGCGAGGACAAGTGCCAGCTGGGCGGCCCTATCAAGATCGCCAAGATGTCGGGTCAGGCGGCAAAGCTCGGCTTTGAATGGCTCGTACAGCTTGTTGCATTCCTGTCAGTCGGGATCGGGATTCTCAACCTTTTGCCGATTCCCCCCCTCGACGGAGGGCATCTTCTGTTCTACGGCGTGGAGGCTGTCATCCGGCGGCCGGTGTCCGAACGGATGATGGAAATGGCTTACCGAAGCGGCCTCATATTGGTGCTCGGCTTCATGGGCTTTGTTTTCTGGAACGATCTGTTTGGGTGCTGAAATCATGAAGGAATTTGGCTTCGGCACGAGCAATGTTGAGACGCCGTTTACCATGCGTGGGGATATGCGTGACGCGAAAGCCACGCCACAGGGTTAAGTAAATACAAATTAACCAGAAGCCTTGCGTGTAGGGAAAATCCGGTTAATACGGTAGGGGAAATTACCGCACGTCCGGTTTTCTCGCCGTGGGGACTTCGAGAAAAGGTACAAAAGCCCGATGAAGGCAGCATCCAAGTTTCTGAGCGCCGCGTCCGCGGTGGCTATGTCCGCCGCTCTGGTTGTACCAGGCGCGCTCGCAGTGCAGTTCGTTGCCACATCGGCCGCCGAGGCGGCTGTCGTCTCCAGAGTCGAAGTCACCGGCAATCAGCGTGTCGACGCGGACACCATCCGCAATTACGTGACGATCAAGCCGGGCAAGGCGTTTTCCAGCTCCGACATCGACGATGCGGTCAAGGCGCTGTTCGGCACCGGGCTGTTTTCGGACGTGCAGATCAACCAAGTCGGATCGACGCTGGTCATCAAGGTTTCCGAATACCAGGTCGTCAACCAGGTGCTGTTCCAGGGCAACAAGAAGCTCAAGGACAACGCGCTTGAAGCTGCGGTGCAATTGAAGCCGCGCAGCACCTTCTCGCAACAGCAACTCGACACCGACGTTGAGGCGGTCAAGGCCGCTTACAGGCGTATCGGCCGCGACGACGCCGCCGTGACCACCCAGATCATGGATCTCGGCGACAACCGCGTGAACGTGGTCTTCAACATCAACGAAGGCGGCCGCACCCAGATCGCAGCGATCAATTTCGTCGGCAACAGCGCCTATTCGAGCCGCCGTCTGTCGGACATCATCTCCACCAAGCGCTCGTCCTTCCTTTCCTTCGTGCTGCGCGACGACGTCTATGACGAGGACAAGCTGCGGGCCGACCAAGAGCTGTTGCGCCGCTTCTATTACAATCACGGCTATGCCGACTTCCAGGTCGTCTCGGCTGTCGGCGAACTCGACGACACCACCAACAAATACACCGTCACCATCACGGTGCAGGAGGGCGAGCGTTATACGTTCGGCGATGTCAGTGTCGAAAGCACAATCCCCGAGGTCGACAGCAAGTCGCTTGAATCGGTAGTCCAGACCCACAAGGGCGATGTCTATAACGCCAAGGACGTCGAGGACACGATCATCGCGCTGACCGAGAAAGTCGCCGGTTCGGGCTATGCCTTCGCCCAGGTGACGCCGCGCGGCGATCGCAACTTCGAAAACCACACGATCTCGGTTGTGTATACAATCGACCAGGGCACCAAGGCCTATATCGAGCGCATCGAGATCCGCGGAAACGATCGAACGCGCGACTACGTCATTCGCCGCGAATTCGATGTCAGCGAAGGCGATGCGTTCAACCAGGTTCTCATCCAGCGCGCGAAGAGGCGGCTGGAAGCGCTCGATTATTTTGAGAAAGTCGAGATTTCCACCGTTCCGGGCTCTGAGCCGGACCAGGTCGTGTTGGTGGTCGACGTAGTCGAGAAGTCGACCGGTGAATTCTCGATCGGTGCCGGCTATTCGACTGGTGGCGAAACGTCAGGTCCGTCCGTCGAAGGTTCTATCAGTGAGCGCAATTTCCTCGGTCGCGGCCAATTCATCAAGGTGGCGGCGGGCGGCGGCAAGAACTCGCGCGACTACAGCTTCTCTTTCACCGAACCTTATTTCCTTGGGCGGCGCATCGCGGCCGGCTTCGACATCTACAAGCAGAGCCGAAACTACGACCATTACGACAGCGATACGACGGGCGCGACAGTGCGTTTCGGTCTGCCGATCACCGACAACATCACGACGCAGCTCGCGTACAATATCGCGCAAGAGAAGTACGAGTTCGACGAAGACTGCGACCCAATGGCCGGTTGCAACGTCTCCCAGGCGATCCAAAACGGAGTTAACGAGAGCCCATGGCTCAAGTCGTCGGTCAGCCTCGGCCTGATCTACAACACCATCGACGACATGAAGAACCCGCATGACGGGCTTTATGCCAATGTCAACACCGAAGTGGCCGGCGTCGGCGGCGACGCCAAGTTCATCAAGGTCACGGCGCGCGGCAGCATCTATCAGACGTTGTCCGAACAATTGGATCTGGTAGGCCTCATTTCCGGCGGCGCCGGCCATGTCCAGGGATATGGCGGCGGCGATCTACGTGTCTTCGACCATTTCCAGAGCAGCGACCGTATGATCCGCGGCTTCGAATATGGTGGCATCGGTCCGGTTGCCTTGGACAACCGCAACGACCATCTCGGCGGAACCACTTATTTCAACGCCTCGGCCGAAGCCCAGTTCCCGCTGCCGGTTATCCCGGAAAGCTTCGGCCTCCGCGGGGCAGTGTTTGCCGATGCGGCAACGCTCTACGGCAGCAAGATTGCAAGTGGCCTCGTCGATCAGTCGACAACCGGAATGGAATGGCGCGCTTCTGTCGGTGTCGGCCTGATGTGGGCATCGCCCTTCGGTCCGATCCGCATCGACTATGCGATCCCGGTCAAGAAGGAAAAGACCGACGACGTGCAGGAATTCAACTTCGGTATATCGACCCGCTTCTGATGTGCGGGTAACGATGCTTCCGGCTCGTTTGGATCCGGATGGGCGGTGACCCGACACTACAGCGCAGCGCGTCCTATTGGACACGCAAAGGATGTTGTAGCACTTTGTTTTTGCGCATGATCCTTTCCGAGGATCGACTTCCGATTTCCGGGGTCATGCGCTAGCTGGATATTGCTTCTGGAATGACCGATCCGGTGTTCTTCGCGCCCTCACGCCGGTATACGGCCGGCGAAGTCGCGAATCTGACCGGCTCGACGCTTGTCGATTCCGGTCTCTCCGATGTATCGATCGAGGCTCTGGCGCCCGCCAACGAAGGCGGCGAGAACGCGCTTGTCTTCGTCGATGGGAGGCGCAATTTCGCGCTGATGCAGTCACTGCGGGCGGCAGCGGTTCTCTGCCCCGCCGAATTTGCCGGCAAGGCGCCGGCGGGCATTGCGGTGCTGGTGCATCCGCGCCCGCAGCAGGCTTTCGCAATGGTCGGGCGCCTGCTTTTCCCGGCGGCTGCAACGCCTGGACCGATGACCGGCGAAACCGGTATCTCGCCGCACGCCCATGTCGATCCGACCGCCCATGTCGAGGCCGGTGCGATCATCGAAGCAGGCGCGGTCATCGGGCCGCGCGCTGCCATCGGCAGCGGAACCGTCATTGCCCCGCATGCGGTTATCGGTCCTTCCTCTCAGATCGGCCGCGACGGCTATGTCGGTCCAGGTGCAAGCGTGCAATATGCGTTGATCGGCAATCGCGTCATCATCCATGGCGGTGCCAGGATCGGCCAGGATGGCTTCGGTTTCGTTGCCGGCGCCAAGGGTCCGGAGCGGGTTCCGCAGATCGGCCGCGTCATCATTCAGGACGACGTCGAGATCGGCTCGAATACGACCGTCGATCGCGGCGCCATGTCCGACACGATCATCGGCCAGGGCACCAAGATCGACAATCTGGTGCAGATCGCCCACAACGTTCGCATCGGCCGCAATTGCATTATAGCCGGGCTTTCGGGTATTTCCGGTTCCGTGACGGTAGGCGACAACGTCACCATGGGTGGCGGCGTCGGCCTTGCGGATCATTTGACCATCGGGTCCGGGGCCAAGCTTGCCGCAAGAAGCGGGTTTATGAGCAATGTGCCTGCAGGTGAGATTTGGGGAGGATATCCGGCGCAGCCGATGGCGGAAGCCATGCGCGAGATAGCGGCCTTGCGCAGACTTGCACGGACGCGCAAACAGGGTGAGGGGGGAAATGGCTGAGATCGCAGCGGCGACGCTCGAAGCGGTTGACATAATGCGGCTGATGAAGCTCCTGCCGCACCGCTATCCGTTCTTGATGATCGACCGCATTGTCGACATAGATGGCGACGAATCCGCCATCGGCATCAAGAACGTCACCATAAACGAGCCGCATTTCCAAGGTCATTTCCCCGACCAGCCGGTCATGCCCGGCGTGCTCATCATCGAGGCGATGGCGCAGACGGCCGGCGCCATCTGCATCCGCAGCCTCGGTACGGAAAAGCCGTCGCTGGTTTATTTCCTGACCATCGACAACGCCAAGTTCCGCAAGCCGGTCGTTCCAGGCGACCAATTGAAAATTCATGTGAAGAAAATCAAGAAACGCGGCAATCTTCTCAAATTCGCCTGCGAGGCCCTCGTCGATGGCACCAAGGCGGCGGAAGCCGAGATCTCGGCAATGATGGTCGCAAGCGGCTGACAAACGAATGCTAATGAAAATCCAGACAGTCATCCATCCATCGTCGGTCATCGAGGCAGGCGCCCAAATCGGCGAAGGCGCCCGCATCGGACCCTTCTGCTACGTCGGCCCCGACGCCGTGATCGGCGACCGTGTCGAACTGGTCAGCCATGTGTCGGTGATGGGCGCGACCACCATCGGTGCATCGACCAAGGTCTATCCGATGGCGATACTGGGCGGGCCGCCGCAGAACACCAAGCACAAGGGCGGCCGTACCACGCTGGTGATCGGCGAGAACTGCGCGATCCGCGAAGGCGTCACCATGCATCTCGGCACCGATTCCAGCCGCGGCGAAACGACGATCGGCGACAACGGCAATTTCCTCGCCTATGCCCACATTGCACATGACTGCGTGGTCGGCAGGAACGCCACCTTCGCCAATCAAGCGACGTTAGGCGGGCATTGCGAAGTCGGTGACAATGTCTACATCGGCGGCCTTACCGCGGTTCATCAGTTTGTCCGCATCGGCGATAACGCCTTTCTCGGCGGTTGCTCGGCGATCGTCGGCGACGTCATTCCCTACGCCATCGCCGTTGGCAACCGTGCCAGCCTTCGCGGCCTCAACATCATTGGCCTGAAGCGCGCCGGCCTGCCGCGTTCCGAGATCCACTTGCTGCGCAAAGCCTACAACACGATCTTCGATCGCTCTCGGACCGTCGGCGAAAACATCGAGTTCGCCAAGGCGGAATTCGCCTCGTCGCCGACGGCCATGAAGATCGTCGATTTCATCGCTGGCCGCGGCAAGCGGCACTATGCCGTGCCGTCGCTCAAAGGTGGCGACGGCGACGATACCGATGATGAAGACTGAGGGCAGATGACGAAGATTGAGGCTGCCGGAAAGGGCCTTGATCTCGCGCCAGATGCCAAGGTCGGCATCATCGCCGGCGGCGGCAGTCTCCCGGTCGAAATTGCCCGAGCGCTCGCCCGGCAAGGCAAACCTCCCTTCGTCGTCATGGCGGCGGGCGAGGTCGACCGCATAGTCGATTTCGAGCCCTATGAGCAGGCAAGCTTGAGGCTGGAGGACGTCGGCTCGCTGCTGCCGATGCTCAAGCGGCATCACGTTACGCATCTGGTGACCGCGGGACATATTACGCGCCGCCCCAGGCTGAGCGCCATGCGCCTCAATTTGGGCCTGCTCGCCTGGCTACCCAGCCTTCTCGTCGGTGTAACCCGGGGGGACGATACGGTGCTGAAACTGTTCGTGCGCAGGATCGAGCGCAGCGGCATCAAGGTTGTCGGCGCTCACGAGATCGTGCCGGAACTGGTCGCCGCTGAAGGCCCGCTGACCAAGATGGCGCCACGCAAATCCGACTGGCGCGACATCGAGGCGGCGCACGCTGCAGCAAAAGCTATCGGCGCGCTGGATATTGGCCAGGCGGCTGTTGCGGTTGGTGGCCGCGCCATCGCGCTGGAAGGCGTCGAGGGCACAGACGGGCTGCTCGAGCGGACAAAACAATTGCGCGGGCACGGCAGGCTGGCTGGCAGGAGCCGTGGTGTTTTGGTCAAATGCGCCAAGCCCGGTCAGGAACTGCGTGCCGATCTGCCCTCCATTGGCCCGCTGACCGTCGAGGCGGCGCATGCCGCCGGACTGGCCGGCATTGCCGTCGAAGCCGGCCGCTCGCTGGTGCTCGAAGGTCCTGCCACCATCGGGCGTGCCAATGCACTCGGCCTGTTCGTGATCGGCCTGCCTGCTGCGGAGCCGGCGCATGGCGAATGAGCAGCCGTTGAAGATAGCCGTCGTCGCCGGCGAGGAGTCCGGCGACCTGCTTGGCGCCGACCTCGTGCAGGCGTTAAAGCGCATGACCGGGCGCGAAGTTCGGCTCGTAGGCATCGGCGGCCGCCATTTGCAGGCGCTCGGTTTGGCGCCATTGTTCGACGGCAGCGAGATCGCGCTGATGGGGCTTAGCGCTATCCTGCGCGACCTGCCGCGCCTGATGCGGCGGATCGGCCAGACGGCAAACGCGATTGTCGATGAAAAGCCCGACTGCCTTATCACCATCGACAGTCCGGATTTCTCGCTGCGCGTCGCCAAGAAGGTGCGCGCCGCCGATCCGACGATCCCGATCGTCCACTATGTCTGCCCGAGCGTATGGGCTTGGCGGCCGGGCAGGGCGGCGGCGATGAAGCCATATGTCGATCACATTCTTTGTATCCTGCCGTTCGAGGTGAAGGAACTCGCTCGCCTGGGCGGGCCGCCCGGCACCTATGTCGGGCATCGCCTTGCACACGATCCGGGCATAGTCAGTGCCGCCAGGGCGCAGGCGCAGCCGCGTGACCTCTCCGCCGACCGTGTGAAAACGTTGCTTGTATTGCCCGGTTCGCGTCGCGGCGAGGTGCGGCGCCTGGTCGGGCCGTTCGGCGAAACGGTATCGATCCTGCGGGCGCGCGGGCACCGCTTGCGCTTGCTGTTGCCGACGGTGCCGCACGTCGCCGACCTGGTCAGGACCTCGGTCGCGAGCTGGAACGAGAAGCCGGAGATCATCCTTGATGCCGAACGCAAATGGCAGACCTTCGGCAAGGCCGATGCGGCGCTGATCGCGTCGGGGACGGTATCGCTGGAACTGGCACTGGCGGGCGTGCCGATGATCTCCTGCTACCGGCTCGATCCGGTCATGCGCATGGCGCAGGGACTGATCAAAGTTTGGAGCGCAGCCTTGCCCAATCTCATCGCCGACCGGCCGGTCGTGCCGGAACACTACAACCAATATGTGCGTCCGCATTATCTGGCGCGCCAGCTGGAGGCGCTATTCTCCGATACCGCCTACCGCGCCTGGCAGAAGGACGGTTTTGCCGACATCGCCGGGCGTATGGCAACCGACAAGCCGTCAGGCGAGATGGCGGCGGGGGTGGTGATGGGCATGGTGAGGAAGTGAGCGAGTAG
Source organism: Mesorhizobium sp. M0960 (assembly GCF_040319055.1). Lineage (NCBI taxonomy): Bacteria > Pseudomonadati > Pseudomonadota > Alphaproteobacteria > Hyphomicrobiales > Phyllobacteriaceae > Mesorhizobium > Mesorhizobium sp. M0960. Next base: position 11,610 of record NZ_JAMYNN010000007.1, read on the forward strand.
TGAGTAGCGAATAGGAAATGGTGCTGGCCGTAACAGCCAAGCTGCTTCAGCTACTACTCGCTACTCGCTACTCGCTACTCGCTACTCGCTACCTTCACCGCTTCGCGATCGGCACGTAATCCCGTTCCGGCGCACCGGTATAAAGCTGGCGCGGACGGCCGATCTTCTGGTGCGGGTCCTCGATCATCTCTTTCCACTGCGCGATCCAGCCGACGGTGCGGGCAACCGCGAACAGCACGGTGAACATGGTAGTGGGGAAGCCCAGCGCCTTCAGCGTGATGCCGGAATAGAAATCGACGTTGGGGTAGAGCTTCTTCTCGATGAAATAGGAATCGGTCAGCGCGATCTTTTCCAGCTCCATGGCGATGTCGAGCAGCGGATCGTCCTTGATGCCGAGCTCGCCCAGGACTTCGTGCGCGGTCTTCTGCATGATCTTGGCGCGCGGATCGTAGTTCTTATAAACGCGGTGGCCAAAGCCCATCAATCGGAACGGATCGTTCTTATCCTTGGCGCGCGCAATGAATTCCGGGATGTGATCGACATGGCCGATCTCGCCCAACATGTTCAGGGCTGCCTCGTTGGCTCCGCCATGTGCAGGACCCCACAGGCAGGCGATGCCGGCAGCGATACAGGCAAAGGGATTGGCGCCCGACGAGCCGGCGAGGCGGACGGTCGAGGTCGAGGCGTTCTGCTCGTGGTCGGCGTGCAGGATGAAGATGCGCTCCATCGCGCGCGCCAGCACCGGATTGATCTTGTATTCCTCGCAAGGCACGGCGAAGCACATATGCAGGAAGTTGGCTGCGAAATTCAGTTCGTTCTTCGGATAAATGAACGGCTGGCCGATGTGGTATTTATACGCCATCGCCGCGATCGTCGGCATCTTGGCGATCAGCCGCATCGAGGCGACCATGCGCTGATAAGGGTCCGAGATATCGGTGGAATCGTGATAGAAGGCGGACAGCGCGCCGACCACGCCGCACATCACCGCCATCGGATGCGCATCGCGGCGGAAGCCGGTGAAGAAGCGCGACATCTGCTCATGCACCATGGTGTGGCGCGTCACCCGGTAGTCGAAATCGTCCTTCTGCGCCTTGGTCGGTAGTTCTCCGTAGAGCAAGAGATAGCAGACTTCGAGGAAGTCGCCGTGCTCGGCCAGCTGGTCGATCGGGTAGCCGCGGTGCAAGAGAATACCGGCATCGCCATCGATGAAGGTGATTTCCGATTCGCAGCTCGCCGTCGACGTAAAACCGGGATCGTAGGTAAATACGCCGGTGGTGCTGTAGAGCGAACCGATGTCGATGACATCAGGTCCTACCGAACCACTTCGTATCTTGAATTCATGGGTTTTGCCGTCGAGTTCCAGTTTTGCCGTCGACGCCTGGGTTTTGCCGCCAAATTCCATCTTTGTCGCAGGTTCGGTCATAGCAAACTCCTTTTTGTTTCCTCAGGCCGGCAACGGCAAAACATTGAACCCAACACGTCAAAAGCATCGGAATACGCACATTTGCGCCCGCAATTGAATCTGCGCGCCAGATTAGGCCAAGACCCAATGTTGCACTGCGAAACACACCTTTCAATGCCAATCTTCTTGGGCCAGTTTCCTAATCGATTTGATCGGCAATCCGCGCCAGGCCTTCCTCGCGGCCAAGCACGGCCAGCACATCGAAGACACCGGGCGAGGTGCTTTTGCCGGTGAGCGCGGCGCGCAGAGGTTGGGCCACGGCGCCGAGTTTGTGGCCGCCGGCCTGCGCATAGTCGCGGATCGCGGCTTCCGCCGAGGCGGCAGACCAGTCCGAAATCGTGGCCAGTGCCGCATGAGCGCCCCGCAGGATCGCGCGCGCCTCACCGCTGAGCAGCGCCGCCGCCTTCTCGTCGACCGGCATCGGCCGCTCGACGAACAGGAATGCAGCCCCTTCAACAAGTTCGACCAGCGTCTTGGCGCGCTCCTTCAGGCCTGGCAAAGCGGCAAGCAATTGCGCCTTGCGTCTGTCGTCGAGGCTAGCTGCGATCGCCGGACCGCCGTCGAGATAGGGCAGAGTGGCGATGAAGATGTCGAGCAGCGCCGCGTCGTTCATGCGGCGCATGTGCACGCCGTTCAGCGCCTCGAGCTTGGCGAAGTCGAAACGGGCGGCGCCCTTGTTGACGTCGCCAATGTCGAACCATGCGATCATGTTGGCGATCGACATGATCTCATCGTCGCCGTGGCTCCAGCCAAGCCTCGCCAGATAATTGAGCAGCGCCTCCGGCAGGTAGCCCATGGCGCGATAGGCCTCGACGCCGAGCGCACCGTGCCGTTTCGACAGCTTGGCGCCGTCGGCACCGTGGATCAGCGGGATATGCGACATCGACGGCACCTCCCACCCCATGGCATGGTAGATCACCGTCTGGCGGGCGGCGTTGGTCAAATGGTCGTCGCCGCGGATGATGTGGGTGACGCCCATGTCGTGATCGTCGACGACGACGGCATGCATGTAGGTCGGGTTGCCGTCCGAGCGCAGAATAATGAAATCGTCGAGATCCTTGTTGGGAAAGCGCACGTCGCCCTGGACGCGGTCATGCACAACCGTCTCGCCGTCTGTCGGCGCCTTGATGCGGATCGCCCCCTTGGCGCCGGCCGGCGCCTCGGAGGGGTCGCGGTCGCGCCAGCGGCCGTCATAGCGGGGAGGCAGCCCCTTGGCTCGTGCGCTCTCGCGCATTGCCTCCAACTCGGCAGGCGTCGCGTAACAATAATAGGCCTTGCCCATGCGAACGAGTTCCTCGGCCACCTCGCGATGGCGCGGCGCACGCTCGAACTGCGACACCGGCTCACCGTCCCATGTCAGGCCAAGCCAGGAAAGCCCGTCGAGGATGGCCGCGGTTGCCGCATCGGTGGAACGCTCGCGGTCGGTGTCCTCGATGCGCAGCAGCATCGTGCCGGCTGTGTGCTTGGCATACAGCCAGTTGAACAGCGCCGTGCGCGCCCCGCCAATATGCAGATAGCCGGTGGGCGAGGGGGCAAAACGGGTGACGACCTTGTCGGGCATGGAACTCTCAGGCAGGCGAAGGAAGTGGGTTTGCGGACTTTCGCGCGTTGCGCGTTCATGTAGCATAGGAGGTCGAGGGCGCAAGGGGCAGACCCGATGGCTGTGCGAGGCCGTGGTGCGGGCGAGGGCGAGGACGTTGGCAGCGGCGTCAGCGAACGCTTGCTGTTTGCCGCGCCCGTGCCTGTCCTGCCGGCACCGGCATTGCTGCCGGTTCCACGCTTTGATGCCCCGTCGCTGCCGGCGAGCGACCCAGCAACGGTTCTCGTGCCCGCGGCCGAGCCCATCGTGCGCCTACGCCGGCGTTTCCGCCTCCCGTCACCGTCCCGTATCCGCAACGGCGTAACCTCGGCGGTCGGCCTGGAGCTCGACCGTGGGGTCGCCTTCCTGCTGGTGCCGGTGTTCCTCGCATGCGGGGTGATCGTATATTTTGCGCTGGCGGTGGAGCCGGCCTTTCCACAGCCGATCGCAATCGTCGCCTTGGCAGCCCTCTGTGCCGTCGCCTCGCGGTCGTGGCCCAGAACCCGCCTGTGCTTCATGGCGGCGTTGCTCTGCGCGCTTGGCGTGCTTGCCGCCAAGGTCGAGACCTGGCGTGTCGGAACGCATATGCTCGGTTCCGAAATCTCGACGCGCCTCACGGGTCGCGTCGTATCGTTCGAGCCCATGGCGAGCGGCCGCATCAGGCTGACGATCGATGTGATCTCAACCGCCAGGCCGACACTGCGCTACATGCCGGAACGGGTCCGCGTTTCGGCGATGAAAATACCGGCTGAGCTGACCGCCGGTTCCGAGATCGCCGGCTATGTGCGGCTGCTGCCGCCGACCGGGCCGGTGCGGCCCGACAGCTATGATTTCTCCTTCGACAGCTATTTTGCCGGTATCGGCGGCAGCGGCTTTTTTCTCGGCAATCCGAAAGTCGTGTCGTCGGGCAGCATGCCGTTTGCCGCGCGGCTTTCTTCCGCGATCGAAGACGCGCGCGAATCCATCGCCGACCATATCCGCAGCCGCATCGGCGGCGCCGAGGGCGAGATTGCTGCTGCGCTGATCGTCGGCGTGCGCGCCGGCATTCCCGAGGAGATCAACGAAGCGATGCGGCGTACCGGCATCTACCACATCATCTCCATCTCGGGGCTGCATATGGCGTTGGTCGCCGGCACCATTATGGCGCTGCTGCGCGGCGCCTTTGCGCTGTTTCCCGATTTCTCATCGCGACGGCCGGTCAAGAAATACGCGGCGGCCGCCGCGCTTTTTTCGATTGCGGCCTACCTCGTCTTTTCCGGCATTGTGGTGGCGGCCGAACGCAGCTTCATCATGTTGGCGGTGATGCTTATCGCCGTGCTGTTCGACCGGGCCGCGCTCACCATGCGCAACCTGGCGATCTCGGCCATCGCGGTCATTCTGGTGTCGCCGCACGAGGTGGTCGGTCCGAGCTTCCAGATGTCCTTCGCCGCGACGGCGGCCCTTGTCGGCGCCTATGCAGGCTGGTCCGATTACCGCGCCGGCGGGGCCACCACGCCGCCGCCCCGGCGGTCGCCGCTACGCTTTGCCACTAGAAAGGTACTGCTGGGCATGGGCGGCCTGGCGATGACCTCGATCATTGCAGGGAGCGCCACGGCGCTTTTCGCCATATGGCATTTCCAGCGCGTGGCGCCGCTCAGCCTGTTCGCCAATCTGGCCATCATGCCTATCGTCTCACTGGTCGTCATGCCCTTCGCCGTCCTCAGTGCGCTGGCGATGCCGTTCGGCGCGGATGGGCCTTTCCTCTACGTGATGGGCAAGGGGCTGACGGCGATGATCGCCCTGTCCGGGTGGATCTCCGAGCGCTCGCCGATCGATGCGGTCGGGCTGATTTCGCTGAGATCTGTCCTTTTGGTGACGATCGCCCTCGTCATTGCCAGCATGGCGACGACCTGGTTGCGGCTCGTGGCCCTTCCTTTTGCGCTCGCCGGCTTGCTAACGACAACGCAGACGCGCGTACCCGATGTATTGATCTCGGAGGACGCACGGCTCGTCGCGCTGCCGATCGGCAGCGGTGAACTCGCGGTCAACCGGGCACGCCCGAATGAGTTCACCATCGACAACTGGAAACGCGCGCTCACATCAGAGGCTATCGTCGCGCCGGAAACACCTGGAAAGAACGATCCGCAATTCGACATTGCCGATCCGGCCGACTTACCGCCGGGCATGCCGTTCATTTGCACGGACGGTCTCTGCCTTGCCAGGCATCCATCCGGCGCGATCATCGCGCTAGCCAATGACCGCGATACTGCACGGCCAGCCTGCGCCTTTGCCAGCTTGATCGTCATCGACGACGCCACCGCCCATAATCCCTGCTACTACGATCGGCTGGTCCTCGTCGTCACCAAACGGCAACTGGCGCGCGCGGGAAGTGCGGCCGTCTATTTCGATCCACAAGCGGCAACACGCGCCGAAATCCGCTTCGCCGTCGAAAAATCATACCGGCCCTGGCACGTGCAGCGGAAATTTTCACGCGCGGCGCGGGGCATGCCGCCATACCGCAGAGCCGACAAGCCAAAAGCCGGCGCCAAGGGCGCAGCTCAGTAGCGGCGGATCAGCCCAACGAGCTTGCCCTGCACCTTGACCCTGTCTGGTCCGAAGATGCGCGTCTCGTAGGCCGGATTGGCGGCTTCCAGGGCGATCGAGGCGCCCTTGCGGCGGAACCGCTTCAGCGTCGCTTCTTCCTCGTCGACCAGTGCCACCACGATCTCACCGGGGCTCGCCGTATCGGCATTGCGGATGATCACCGTGTCGCCGTCGAAAATGCCAGCCTCGATCATCGAATCGCCTTTGACCTCGAGCGCATAATGCTCGCCGCCCATGATCATGTCCGGCGGCACCGAGATCGAATGCGTCTGGTGCTGGATGGCATCGATCGGCACACCAGCGGCGATGCGGCCCATCACCGGGATAGACACGGCGGCGACGATATCGTCGTCATTGCCGGCTGCAGGGACGCGCGACGATGTCGGCTTGCCTTGCCGAGGACCTTGCCCAAGACTGCCCTGGATGACACTCGGCGAGAACTTGCGTGCCGCATTGAGGCCGGGGGCGATCGAATCGGGCAGGCGCAGCACCTCCAGCGCACGGGCCCTGTTGGGCAAACGGCGAATGAAGCCGCGCTCCTCCAGCGCCGTAATCAGCCGGTGGATTCCCGATTTGGAAGCCAGGTCGAGCGCTTCCTTCATCTCGTCGAAGGAGGGCGGGATACCGCTTTCCTTCAGCCTTTCGTGGATGAACATAAGCAGTTCGTGTTGTTTGCGTGTCAGCATAGCGACCCCCAACAGAATCAGAAAAACAAACCCAGAACAAACACTATCTGTTCCAGTTGTGTTCCGCAACTGTTTAAAGTTTAATGAATGTGTTAGGGCTCGGGTAACGATACCACTCGCCAAACCGGGACGCTGCATTTTCACCGCCGCGGGCCTCATCGCCTTGATTCTGCTTTCGTTTGCGGCCTCTGGGTTTCCAGAAGGCGGCACTGGTATCGGCCGTCAGCCGGCAAAGGGGCACGGAATTGAAGCCGTATCGACTGTGCGGTTTGGTCAATGCACCGTGAACGAAACGAACTCAAAACGCCAACGTTGGGTTGGCTTGGCTCCTGGTTTCCACCGCGTGGTCAGGCAACTTGTCGCCGGTGGAGCCTTGCTGCGCGATACCAGGTAATGGAGAACCGCTCGTGACCGATGGATGCCGTCGATGCGTGTCCGGCGTTGCGGTGAATCTTGGGGAGCAGACAAATCATGACAGGAATTCCCGATCTCGTGGCCATAAGGGCGATGGATGCTGCAGATCCGCTGCGCGCGATGCGCGACCGCTTTGTGCTGCCGCAAGGAGTGATCTATCTCGACGGCAATTCGCTAGGGGCCGCTTCGCGTGCCGCTTTCGATGAATTGAGCAAGGCAGTGACCGAAGAATGGGCGCATGATCTCATCCGCGCCTGGAACACGGCCGGCTGGTTCAACATGCCGCTCGAACTTGGCGACCAGCTCGGGCGCCTGATCGGTGCCGCGGCCGGCCAGACGGTGGTCTGCGACACGACATCGGTCAACATCTACAAGCTGCTGCACGCCGCCATGGCCATGCGGCCGGAGCGGCAGGTCATCGTCGCCGAGGGCGACAGTTTTCCGACAGACCTCTACATGGCTGAGGGTGTGGTTTCGACGCGAAAAGATACGCTGCTGCGCCTCTCGGGGGTCGACGCGCCGAGCATCGAAGAGCTGATCGACGAACGCACCGCCGTGGTGCTGGTCAACCACGTCAACTACAAGTCGGGCGAACTGCGCGACATGCCGGCGCTGACGCGCAGGGCCCAGGAAGCCGGGGCGATGATCGTCTGGGATCTCTGCCACACCGCCGGTGCGATGCCAGTCGAGCTCGACACGGCAAACGCCGATTTTGCCGTTGGCTGCACCTACAAATATCTGAATGGCGGACCGGGCGCGCCTGCCTTCATCTATGCGGCTGAGCGGCATCTTGCCGACATCCAGCAGCCGCTCACCGGCTGGTGGGGCCATGCACGGCCCTTCGCCTTCGAGCCAGGCTATGCGGCCGGCACCGGCATCCGCCGGTTTCTGTGCGGCACCCAGCCGGTCCTGTCTATGCGCACGCTGAAGGGCGCGCTCGACATCTGGAACGATGTCGACATGACGGCGGTGCGCAAGAAGAGCATCGCGCTGGCCGATCTGTTCATCGAGCTTGTCGAGGCAAAGTGCGGCACTTACGGGCTAACGCTCGAAAGCACGCGCGACGGGGAAAAACGCGGCAGCCAGATTTCATTCATGCACGAGCATGGCTACCAGATCATGCGCGCGCTGATCGAACGTGGCGTGATCGGCGATTTTCGCGCCCCATCGACCATGCGCTTCGGCTTCACCCCGCTCTATGTCGGCTATGCCGATGTCTGGCAGGCCGTCGAAGTGCTTGAGGACATCCTGCGCACCGGTGCGTGGAAGGATGCGCGCTTCGCCATCAAGGCGGCTGTCACTTGAGATTGATGCGAGAGCTGGAATCGTGAGGCTGGCGACGACGCGCCGCGCGATGCTCACGGTCGTTGCAAGGCCATATTGCCAGGGGAGGGCGCAGGGTGTTCGAACGTCACATTGCCGATTGGGACAACGCCTATGCCAACGGCGCCAACATAGCCGGCAGCGATCGCTGGCCGGCGGCCTGGGTCGAGCCCGCGCGGGTTTTTCGCGACGTGCTTTCGACCGAGGGCCGGGCGCGGCTCGACATGGCCTATGGCGATGGCCCACGCAACCGGCTCGATCTTTTCCTGCCGGCCACCAAGCCCAAGGGGCTCGTGGTGTTCGTCCATGGCGGCTACTGGATGGCATTCGACAAGAGTTTCTGGTCGCATCTTGCCGCTGGCGCTGTTGATCGCGGCTATGCCGTGGCGATGCCGTCCTACACGCTCTGTCCGCAGATGCGCATTGGCGGCATCGTCAAGGAAGTCGGCGCGGCGATCGGCAAGGCGGCGGGGATGGTCGCAGGGCCGCTGATGCTGACCGGACACTCGGCCGGTGGCCATCTTGTTAGCCGAATGGTTACGACGACGACGCCGCTGGCGCCCGAAATTGTCCGGCGCATTCGCCATGTCGTATCGATCTCGGGTGTGCACGATTTGCGCCCGATCATGCGCACCGGCATGAACGAGACGCTGGCGATCGATGAGGCCGAGGCGCAGGCCGAAAGCCCGGTGCTGCTGCGCCCGATGGACAAGGCCCGCCTGACCTGCTGGGCCGGCGGCGGCGAGCGCGCCGAATTCCTGCGCCAGAGCGCGTTGCTGGCCAATATCTGGATCGGCCTGGGTGCCGCGACCAGTTCGGTGGTCGAGCCTGACCGGCATCATTTCAACATCATCGACGGTTTGGCCGATCCAGACCATCCGCTGACCCGGACCTTGATCTCGGAGTGAGGCAGGTTCAGCGTAGCATCAGCACGTCGCAGGCGGCGCCCGCCGCCGCGGCGGGCGTGAACGGCGCACGGACGATCAGCCCGTTGGCATCGGCCAGCATTTTCAGCATCGAGGAGTCCTGGATGCCGAACGGCGTCGCCACGAGCGTACCGGCGTCGTCTGTGACAACAGCCCGCACATAATCTTGCCTGAGATCGTTGGCCGGCATGGCAGCGCCGAGCCGTGCCTCACGCATATCCTGCTGAAAGGCGCGGCCGCCGAGCCGCGCCAGCAGCGGCTTCAGGAAGAGCTGGGTGCAGACCAGGCTCGCCACCGGATTGCCGGGCAAGCCGATGCAGCGAATGTCGCCCAGCCGCCCGAACATCAGCGGCTTGCCCGGCCGCATGGCGATCTTCCAGAAATCGAGAGTCATGCCTTGCCCGGTCAGCACGTCATGGACGAAATCGTGGTCACCGACCGAGGCACCGCCCAGCGTGACGATGACGTTCGCGCCAGCCTTCACGGCCTTTTCCACCAGCGCAGCGATCGCCTCCCTGCGGTCCGGCGCGATGCCAAGGTCGAGCACTCGCGCACCGACCGACTGTGCGGCGGCGGCGACACCATAGGCGTTGGAGGAGATGATCTGGTCGGGGCCAAGCTCGCTGCCCGGCGGCAGCAATTCGTCGCCGGTGGCGATGATGGCGACCAACGGCCTTTTGACCACGCCGACCTCGGGGTGGTTGGCCGATGCCGCCAGCGACAAGGCCGCCGGGTCGAGCAGGCGGCCTTTGTGCAGCAGGACGTCGCCTTTGGCGAAATCGAGCCCGAGGCGGCGGATGTTTCGCCCCTGCGCCGTCGGCTCCGTCACTTCGACGACACCGCGGCCGAGATCGCGGACGTTCTCCTGGATGACGATGGTGTCGGCGCCTTCGGGAAGCGGCGCGCCGGTGAAGATACGGACGGCCTGCCCCTGCTGCACCGTCCCGGCAAAGCCGCTTCCGGCCGGCGCCATGCCGACCACCGAAAGCTTTGCTGGTAAGGACGCGATATCAGCCGCCCGCACGGCATAGCCGTCCATGGCGGAGGCGTTGAACGGCGGCTGGGTGCGGAGCGCCACAACCGGCTCCGCCAGCACGCGGTCGGCGGCATCCAGCAGCGCGACGCGTTCGCCCTGCAGTGCAGCTGCGCCGTCCAACAGGCGCTCGAGCGCCTCAGCAACTGGGACCAGCGCCATCAGCGGCCTGCCTCGGTGACCCCATCTTCGGTGATCTTGTAGTCGCCGGATTTGCCGCCGGTCTTTTCAACCAGCCTGATGCCGGAGATGACCATGGCGCGGTCGACCGCCTTGGCCATGTCGTAGATGGTCAGGCAAGCGACCGAGACGGCGCTCAGGGCCTCCATCTCAACGCCGGTTTTGCCGGTGACGCGGGTCAATGCTGTGACCTTCAGGCCGGGCAAAGCTGCGTCCGGCTCGATATCGACAGATATCCTGGTCAGCAGCAGTGGATGGCAGAGCGGGATCAGTTCATGCGTCTTCTTGGCCGCCATGATGCCGGCGATACGCGCGGTACCGAGCACGTCGCCCTTCTTGGCATCGCCGGCGAGGATCATGTCCAGCGTCTCGGGCCGCATCGACACGAAGCCCTCCGCGACTGCCGTGCGCACCGTCTCAGCCTTGTCGCCGACATCGACCATGTTGGCTTCGCCGCGCGCGCCAAGATGGGTGAGGGCGGCCGCCATCCTCAGATCGCCTCTGCCGGCGCCTTGCCCGTCAAAAGCAGGCGCGTTGCAGCGGCCACGTCCTGTTGACGCATCAGGCTCTCACCGACCAGAAAAGTGGCGATGCCGCTCCGCTCCAGCCGGCGGCAATCGTCATGCGAAAAGATACCGCTCTCGCTGACCAGAAGGCGGTCGGCGGGCACCATCGCGACCAGCCGTTCCGAGGTCTCGAGGCTGGTTTCGAAGGTCCGGAGATTGCGGTTGTTGATACCGATCAGCCGCGACGACAGCTGCAGCGCGCGTTCCATCTCAGCCTCGTCATGCACTTCGACCAGCGCGTCCATGCCGAGCCCGAAAGCTGTCGCTTCGAGTTCTCTTGCCAACGCGTCGTCGACGCTGGCCATGATGATCAGTATGGCATCGGCGCCCCATGCCCTGGCCTCGTAGACCTGATAGGGATCGAACAGGAAATCCTTGCGCAAGGCAGGCAACTCGACGGCAGCGCGCGCATCGCTGAGGAACGCGGGCGCCCCCTGGAAAGAGGGTGCGTCGGTCAGCACCGAAAGACAGGCGGCACCGCCTTCCGCATAGGCCCTGGCCAGCGCCGGCGGATCGAAATCGGCGCGGATCAGGCCTTTGGATGGGCTAGCCTTCTTGATTTCGGCAATCAGCGCGAACCTGCCGGATTGGCGCTTTGCTTCAAGGGCGGAAAGAAAGCCGCGCGGCGCTTCGGCGTCCGTTGCCCGTGCCTTGATCTCGGCAAACGGCACTTGCGCCTTGGCCGCCGCGATCTCGTCGCGCTTGTAAGCCTCGATCTTGCGCAGGATGTCGGACATAGTTCTAACCGTTCGAAATCTCGACCAGCCTGTCGAGCACTTTCAGCGCGCGGCCGCTGTCGATGGCCTGCGCCGCCGTCACCATGCCGTCGGCAAGTGTCGTCGCCTTGCCGGCCACCACCAGCCCGGCGCCGGCATTCATCAGCACCGTGTCGCGAAAGGCGCCGGCGGCGCCGCCCAGCATGTCGCGCAGTGCCTGGGCATTGTGGGCGGCGTCGCCGCCGCGCAACTCGTCCTTGGTGTGACGCTTCAGCCCGACCGCTTCCGGGGTCAGCACAAAGCTGCGGATCTCGCCGCCGGCCAATTCGGCGACCTGCGTCTCGCCGGTGGTGGTGATCTCGTCATAACCGTCGCCATGGACGACCCAGGCATGGTCGGCACCAAGCTCCTTCAACGTTTCTGCCACCGGCATGATCCATTCGGGCAGGAACACGCCGACCATCTGCCGTCTGACACTGGCCGGATTGGAAAGCGGACCCAGCAGGTTGAAGATGGTGCGGGTGCCGAGCTCGACCCGGGTCGGGCCGACATGCTTCATCGCCGGGTGGTGCGCCGGCGCGAACATGAAGCCAACTCCGGCCTCGTGGATGCAGCGGCCGATCGTCTCCGGAGGGATGTCGATCTTGACGCCCAACGCGATCAGAACATCGGCGGCGCCGGTCAGCGAGGACAGTCCGCGATTGCCGTGCTTGGCGACGGGCACGCCGCTGCCGGCGATGACGAAGGCGGATGCGGTCGAAATGTTGACGCTGTGCGAATTGTCGCCGCCGGTGCCGACAATGTCGATGGCGCCCTCGGGGGCTTCGACGCGCAGCATCTTGGCGCGCATGGTGGCGACGGCGCCGGCGATCTCGCTGACGGTCTCACCGCGCACCCGCAATGCCATCAGGAAGCCGCCGATCTGGCCGGGGGTGGCGTCACCGGACATGATGATGTCGAAGGCCTCGCGCGCCTCCTCGAAGGAAAGAGCGCTACCGGCGGCGACCTTGGCGATGTGGATCTTCAGCGCGCTCATCTGGCCAGGGCTTGGGTTACGGCCGTCTGATCGATGCGGACGTCATATTGCGTCTGCAACTGCGCCACCAACTGGTCGAGCAGGTCGTCGGACATACCGGAGGTGAAGGATTTCTGCGCGTCCTGGGGTACTGAGTTGGCGTCGGCCCCGGCGGGCTCGAATACCTCGGCAACCTTGAACAGGATCTGTCCGTCGCCTGTGGGCGAGGGGATTAGCCCGGTGCCGCCTTCGCCGACGCCGAACATCGCGGCGGCCCCTTCCTTGCCGAAATCGACGTCGTCAGCATCGCGCTTGACACCGCGCTTGGTCTGCTTTTCGAGCTTGAGCTCACCGGCGATCACCTCGAGCGTGGCGCCGGCCTTGAGACGCTTCTCGAGCTCTTGTGCCTTTGCGGTAAGCCGTTTGGTGGTCTCCGCCGCGGTCCAGTCGGCCACGACCTTCTGGCGGACTTCGTCCAGCGTGCGGTCGCGGGCCGGCGTGATCGCGCTCACGTCGTAGAAGACGAAGCCGTTATCGGCGGTGGTGAGGCCTTCATTGTCGGTTCCGGGTTCGGATTCGAACACCGCCTTGATGAGCGCCGGCGATTCCGGCAGGTCTTTGACGATGCTTTCATCCGGCCTTCGGCCGGTGCGGTCGATGGCGTCGATGGTAACGACCTTCAGCTTCAATTTGGCAGCTGCCTCAGCGAGCGAACTGCCGGAGGCGCGAGTATCCTCGTAATTGTCGTGCACGTCCAGCAAGATGCGACTTGCCTCGCCCAGTGCCAGATCCTTGCGGATCTGCTCGGACACTTCGGCCAGCGGCTTCACCACTTCGGGCTTGATCTCGGTGACGCGCAGCAGAACGGGGCCAAAGGCGCCCTGTACGACCGGGCTGACTTCATTGGCGTTGAGCTTGAAGGCAGCATCGGCAACCGCCTTGTCGGCGATCTTGTCCTTGGCCAGCGTGCCGAGCAGGGTGTCGGCCGGCGTCTTGCCTTCGGCGGCGACGATCTTGTCGAAGGTCGCGCCGGTCCTGAGCGAATCGAGCGCCGCCTTGGCAGCATCAGGCGTCTTGAACACAAGCTGCTCGATGGTGCGCATCTCGGGCGTGGTGTAGCGCGCCTTGTTCTTGTTGTAGTCGTCGCTGACCTGTTGATCGGTCACTGCGCTCAAATCCATGATGTCTTCCGGTTCGAGCCTGACATAGGAGAACTTACGGTATTCGGGCGCGGCGTAGGTTTTCTTGTTCTCCCCGAAATAGGCCGAAAGCACGCTGTCGGACGGCGCTTCTATCGGTTCGACCAGCGATTTCGGCAAGGTCAGGTAGTCGATTGTGCGATCTTCGCCGCGATAGAGCGCGACCGCCTTGAAGAATGTATCCGGGGCTTTGAGGCCATCCGAAACCGCCTCGACGATCTGCTGGCGGACCGCCACCTGGGCGCGGTTTTTCAGATAGTCCTCCGGCCGCATGCCGATCTGCCGGAGCAGGTACTCGAAGGTTCGCCTGTCGAAGGTTCCGCCAGGCCCTTTGAACGCCGGGTCTTCGCGGGTCAGTTCGGCCAGCCGGTCCTTGGACAGGCCAAGGCCGAGCTTGCGGGCCTGCTCGTCGAGGACGGCGCCCGAGACGAGTTGCGCCAGCACCTGGTTGTCGATGCCGAGCGCCGTCGCCTGCTCACGGCTGATGCGCTGGCCGAATTGCTGCGACATTACGCTGAGCTGGCGATCGTAGGCGAGGCGGTATTCGTTGATCGAGACCTTGGTGCCTCCGGCCGTAATCACGGCGTCATGGCCGGCAAGACCGCCCATCAGCCGCCCCGAGATGCCCCAGACGGCGAAGCTCAACACCAACAATGACAGCAGCAGTTTCGCGACCCAGGTCCCCGCCGCGCTTCTCAACATACCAAGCATGAGTACTTCCGATTTTTGCGCATTTCGCATGCGCCGAGTCTGAAACAAGCGCAATAGCGCCCTTCCTGCTCACTGTCGATTGCTTTGTGGCCTGATTTTGATAGTGAGAGCCAGCTGGAAATTGCCCGGAGAAACAAATCCCATGACGCCTGGAATCCGCCCGCTCGTCGCCGGCAACTGGAAAATGAACGGGACCAGCGCCTCGCTCAACGAGCTCAGGATGATCGGCAACGGCTTCATGAGCGGGCTCGACGCCGAGACCGAAGCCGTGGTCTGCGTGCCGGCGACCTTGCTTGCGCACGCCGCCGAGATTCTGTCGCGCACGCCGGTCCGGGCCGGTGGTGAGGATTGCCACACCGAGGAAAGCGGCGCCTATACCGGCTGTATTTCGGCGGAGATGCTGAAGGATGCAGGCGCCAGCCATGTCATCGTCGGCCATTCCGAATGCCGTGCTGATCGCAAGGAGAACGATGCCATAGTGCAGGCCAAGGCCTCCGCCGCATGGCGCGCCGGGCTGGTGGCTATCATCTGCATTGGTGAGACAAGAGCCGAACGCGAAGCAGGAGCCACGCTTGACGTGCTGTCGCGCCAGGTTGCGGGCTCGGTACCGCCAAACGCCACGGCGTCCAACAGCGTCATTGCCTATGAGCCGGTATGGGCGATCGGCACCGGCTTGACCCCGACCGCCGCCGACGTCGCCGAGGCGCATGCGCATATCCGTGAAGAACTGGCGCGGAAGCTTGGCAATACGGCGGCCAAGATGCGCATTCTCTACGGCGGCTCGGTCAAGCCGTCCAACGCCGTCGAGTTGCTCGGCGTCAGGAATGTCGACGGCGCGCTGGTCGGCGGCGCCAGCCTGAAGGCAGCGGACTTCCTCGGCATCGCGGAAGCCTATCGAAACATCGCTTGATACCGGGACTGCTTGCCGGATTTGAGCGGACGGCCGGCGCCAGAATCGTTGCAAAGGACGCATTGCTTCCCATATTCCGGCCACGGGCTTGGAAATGCCGTCAAAGCATTGTATTGAGCCGCCTCCAAATCAGCGGCCGCGCAAGGCCTTGCCAGGATAAATTATGGAAACCGTACTGATCGTCGTCCACCTCATGGTCGTGCTCGCGCTTGTCGGCGTGGTGCTGCTGCAGCGCTCCGAAGGCGGCGGTCTCGGCATCGGCGGCGGATCGGGCTTCATGACCGCGCGTGGCGCCGCCAATGCGCTGACGCGGGCGACAGCGATCCTGGCCGCGGCTTTCTTCGTCACTTCGCTGACACTGTCGATCGTCGCGCGCTATGGCGAGAAGCCGATCGACATTCTCGATCGCGTCCCGGCGAGCTCGGACGGGGCAGGCAAGGGCGTACTCAACCAATTGCCCGGCACCACGACGCCGCCTTCAGGCAACACGGCGCCGACCCCGCCGTCCGGCAATGGCGCGGCAACGACGCCTCCGACAACAGCCCCGGCGACGCCGCCAGCGACAAACGGCGCCACCGCGCCGGCCACGCCGCAGGTCCCCAACCAGTAATCGGGCATCTGATGCCGCGATCTGTTGTCGTTTGAACACAGTCGCGGCAAATGCCGCACAATCACGAAGATTCGACCGCGCCCTACGCTTGAGGCGCTTCCGGCTAATCGATTATACATTGCGCGCGGCATTTTCGGCGTCCTTGGGGGGCGCCGGGCGACGCCGTGGGCAACAAGCATTGAACGATCGGATCTTCCCCATGCAGCTTCGCAGCTTCATTTTTGCCGGCCTTTGTGCCGTGCTCAGCCTAGGTGCGCCCGCTTACGCGGCTATGCCGACGGCAAATTCGGCTCATAAAGCCGCGACAACAACTGACGTCGTCAACGTCGCTGCCAAAACCGATGCGGCGCAATTGAAGCTTCTCAAGAAGAAGAAAGATCCGACGCCGGACGACCTTGCGCAGATCCGCAAGATCGAAGCCAAGATCGCAGCCGATAAGGAAGCCGCTCGCGCCAAGGCACTCGAAGCCAGGAAGCTGGCGATGCGCGAGGCGGCGAAAGCCAAGGCCGATGCGGAACGGCAGGCATTCCTTGCCAAGGAGAGCCAGCCGGTCGCGGCGGTCAAGGTGGCTGATGCCAAGCCGGCCAAGAAGAAGACCGTCAACATCATCGAACCGATCGCACCCATCGCGCCGATCCAGTCGGCCGAGCCGATCCCGGCCGAGGCCATGAACGTTGCGCTGACCGGCAACAATGGCGAATTGCGCAGCGAACCGGTCGGGCAGAAGCCGCAGAGCGTCGGGCTGTTCGCGGGACTGTTCGGCGGCACATCCTCTTCATCGATGTCGCTGCTTCCTGAGACGCGCGCGCTCGACGCCGCGCTCGAAAGGAAGCAGGCCAAGCGCCAGTTCAAGGTCAAGCCGGAATTCGTGCCGCAGGAGGTCGAATTCACCGGCTACAACCCCGGCACCATCGTCATCGATACCAGCGCCCGCCGTCTCTACCTCGTCGAATCATCGTCAACCGCCCGCCGTTATGCCATTGCGGTCGGCCGCGAAGGCCTGCAGTTCAAGGGGACGGTTGCCGTCGGCGACAAGCAGGAATGGCCGCGCTGGATTCCGACGCTGGATATGCAAAAGCGCGAACCCAAGCATTATGGGCAGTACAAGGACGGTATGCCCGGCGGCGGCGACAATCCGCTCGGTGCGCGCGCCATCTATCTCTACGATGGCAAGAAGGATACCCATCTGCGCATCCACGGTACCATTGCACCGCAGTCGATCGGAACCAGCGCCTCCAATGGCTGCTTCCGCATGATCAACGAGCACGTCATGGACCTCTACCGCCGGGTGAAAGTAGGCACCAAGGTAGTCATCATCTGACGCTTTACAGATCGTGCCAAAAGGGCCGGCCTCGCCGGCCCTTTTGTTTTGATACGTCCATGACCAGAGCGCCTTCTTGGGAAAAAGCCTTCGCGGCGGTTTTTTCTCTGGCGGAATCAATTCGGCCGCGTTAAGCGATGACTCCCATGGCGCGATATGTATTCATCACAGGCGGCGTGGTTTCCTCACTTGGAAAAGGCATTGCTGCAGCGGCTCTTGGGGCTCTCTTGCAGGCGCGAGGCTATCGCGCACGCATCAAAAAGCTCGATCCCTATCTCAATGTCGATCCCGGCACGATGTCGCCCTACCAGCACGGCGAAGTCTTCGTGACCGATGATGGGGCCGAGACCGATCTCGATCTTGGCCACTATGAACGCTTCACCGGCCGCTCGGCCAACCAGCAGGACAACATCACCACCGGCCGCATCTACAAGAACATCATCGAGCGTGAGCGGCGCGGCGACTATCTCGGCGCCACCGTGCAGGTCATTCCGCACGTCACCGACGAGATCAAGAACTTCGTCCTCAACGGCAATGACGACTACGATTTCGTTCTGTGCGAGATCGGTGGCACCGTCGGCGACATCGAGGCGATGCCGTTCCTGGAGGCGATCCGCCAGCTCGGTAACGACCTGCCGCGCAACAACGCCGTCTACGTCCACCTGACCTTGATGCCTTACATTCCGACGGCGGGCGAACTGAAGACCAAGCCGACACAGCATTCGGTCAAGGAGTTGCGCGGCATCGGCATTGCGCCTGATATCCTGCTGGTCCGCGCCGACCGGCCGATCCCCAAGGAAGAGCGCAGAAAACTGTCGCTGTTCTGCAACGTGCGAGAAAGCGCCGTCATCCAGGCGCTCGACGTGCCGCATATCTACGACGTGCCGATGGCCTATCACAATGAAGGGCTGGATTCGGAAGTGCTGGCCGCCTTCGGCATCGATCCGGCGCCGAAGCCGCGCATGGAACGATGGCAAGCGGTGTCCAACCGCATCCACAATCCGGAAGGCGAGGTGACTATCGCCGTCGTCGGAAAATATACCGGCCTCAAGGATGCCTACAAATCGCTGATCGAGGCGCTGTCGCATGGCGGCCTCGCCAACCGGGTCAAGGTCAAGCTCGACTG
Source organism: Mesorhizobium sp. M0960 (assembly GCF_040319055.1). NCBI lineage: Bacteria > Pseudomonadati > Pseudomonadota > Alphaproteobacteria > Hyphomicrobiales > Phyllobacteriaceae > Mesorhizobium > Mesorhizobium sp. M0960. The sequence continues at coordinate 29,970 of NZ_JAMYNN010000007.1, forward strand.
GATCGAAAGCGAGATATTCGAGAAGGAAGACCCGGCGCCGTGGCTGGAAAAGGTCCATGGCATTCTCGTCCCCGGCGGTTTTGGCGAGCGCGGCTCGGAGGGCAAGATCCTGGCGGCGAAGTTCGCGCGCGAGCGCAAGGTGCCGTATTTCGGCATCTGCTTCGGCATGCAGATGGCCTGCATCGAGGCGGCTCGTTCGCTGGCCGGCGTCGAGCACGCATCATCGACCGAGTTCGGTCCAACCGAGGAGCCGGTCGTCGGCTTGATGACCGAATGGCTGAAGGGCAACATGCTGGAAAAGCGCAGGGAAACCGGCGACCTCGGCGGCACCATGCGGCTCGGTGCCTACCAGGCCGACCTCGCCAAGGGATCGAAGATCGCCGAGATCTATGGCGATACGCAGATTTCCGAACGCCATCGCCACCGCTATGAGGTCAATGTCGACTACAAGGAGCGGCTCGAGGATTGCGGCCTGGTGTTTGCCGGCATGTCGCCGGATGGCGTGCTGCCGGAAACGGTCGAATATCCCGACCATCCCTGGTTCATCGGCGTGCAGTATCATCCCGAGTTGAAAAGCCGGCCGCTCGATCCGCACCCGCTGTTTGCCAGCTTCATCGAGGCGGCGGTAGAGCAGTCGCGGCTGGTCTAGATTAGCCGCCGATGCGAACTTACGTCGCGCTGCTCTACAGCATCATCCTGGGCGAGGGGCGGCGGGTCGTCATGTCCGATCTCAAGGCGATGGCCGAAGGCCTGGGCCTGAACAACCCGCGCACACTGGTGGCGACCGGCAATCTGGTCTTCGAGGCGCAGGAGACAGAACTCGCGGCGTTGGAGCAGCGGCTGGAGGCGGCGTTCGCAAAGACTTTTGGCCGCCATGTCGACATCATCGTGCGCCGCGCCGACGGCTGGCTGAGGCTGGCGGCCGGCAATCCGTTTCCCAGCCGAATCGGCTAAAGCCGCGGACCAGGTGGCGGTGCGCGTGATGCGGGCGCCTGTTTCCCCCGATGCGGTCTCTGCGCTGCAGGCCTATATCGGCAGGAATGAAAAGCTGCAGGCGGTCGGCGGCGACATCTGGATCGTCTTTTCGCGCGAGACGCCGAGTTCGCGGCTGCTTGCGGCGGTGAGCCACAAACGCCTCGGCATCGGCACGTCGCGCAACTGGAACACCGTGCGCCGCCTGGCCGAGATGGTCGCAGAATGAACGGGGCGGCTTGCGCCGCCCCGAATCCGTTTAGGCCTTGGCCATCTTGGCCCAGGCGCCGAGTGCCATCGTACGCAGCACGTAATAGATGACGCCGGCAATTGCCACGCCGAAAAACCAGCCATAGACGCCCCACCAGGACGGCAGCAGGCCGGTGAAGTTGGGCAGGATCGACGAGAAGACCGCGCCAATACCGGCGGCGATGAAGGCATTGACATGCCAGCCGCCCTGGAAGCGGAATTCGCCATTCTCCCTGTAGAGCGCCTCGACATCGACCTCGCCCTTCCGGATCAGGTAGTAGTCGACCATCATCACGCCGAAGATCGGCCCCATCGTCGCGCCAATGATGTTGACGAAGGAGGCGGCACTGCCTTCCCAGGGCGCGAAGGGATAGAGCACTAGCGCGATCAGCGCCGCGATGTAGCCGCCCTTCTTGAAGTCGATCTGACGTGGAAAGACGTTGGAGAAGTCGAAGGCCGGCGACACGAAGTTTGCCACCACATTGATGCCAAGCGTCGCTACGGCAAAGGTCAGGGCCGCGAGCGCCGCCAGGAACCAGCTGTCGAATTTCGCCGAGATCTGGTCAGGATGCAGCAGCACCTCGCCATAGACGTCGAAGGCGGCGATCGTGGTGACGCCGGCGACCAGCGAGAACAGGATGAGATTGACCGGCAGGCCCCAGATGTTGCCCTTGCGCAGCGATGCCTTGTCCGGCGCATAACGGGCGAAATCGCAGAAGTTGAGGTAGAGCGCTGAGAAATAGGTCACCCAGATCGCCGCCACAGCAAACAGCGAGGTCCAGGAGCCCGGCGTGCCCGGCACGCCCGCGTCCTTGGTCTTTTCCAGCAGCACATCCATCGGGATGTCGCTGGTGAAGGCGAAGGTGCCTGCCTTGATGCAAAGATAGATCGCCAGGATCAGCATCATCACCCACACCGCCGGTCCGGCCCAATCCTGGAAGCGGCGCACCGTTTCCATGCCCCTCTGGATGATCAGGAGCTGCAGCGCCCAGATGACGGCGAAGCAGATCACCTCGAGCCCGGAGTGGCCGAGGAAATGTGTGCTCTGGTTGAAGTCGGCGAACCATTGCGAGCGGATCAGCAGGGCTACGATCGCGCCGGAGGCCGCCGCCGTCTGCGCGCCGTACCAGAAGCAGGCGACGATGGCACGCACCAGCGCCGGTATGTTGGCGCCCCAGATGCCGAAGGAGGCGCGCGCCAGGACCGGGTAGGGCACCCCGGTCTTCACGCCGGCATAGCCGACCATGTTCATCAACGCATAGATGATCAGCGAACCAATACCGATGGCGATGATGAAGTTGACGAAGCCGCCGCAGAACAGGAACAGGCTGGCAGCGAGATAGTAGCCCCACAGGCTGTGGACGTCCGACGTCCAGACGTTGAAGATCGAGAACGGTCCCCAGTTTCGAACCTTCGCCGGAGCGAGATCCTCATTGTACAGGTCCGGTGATGCGCCTTGTATGGTCATAGAGATGTCCTCCCCTTGTTACCGCACGCGCCTCCACGCGTGGCACGCAGGTTAAGCCTGACGCAGGGGAACCGGCAAGCAGACGATCTGCCGGCTTTGGGCTTAAAGATATTCAATGAGAAACGCGCTTATCGACCGGACGCTGCCGTGGCTGCGATATTGAGCTTCGCCCTTGATTCGGTCTCTGCCTTGTTGTCGGCCGGTCGAGCACCGGAGACCGGCGAGACTTCGAAATTGGCCCCGAGCCAGGCTATTGCGCCGGTCACGCCATCGAGGACATAGGTTGCGGCCGTCGGTCCGTTCGGCTTCACGCGGATCGAGATGCCGCCAATTTCGTTGATGGCCTCGAAACCGTGTTCGTCCGATGTGTCGTCTCCGAGGAATATCGGCCGCCGGCCGACAAAGGGCGGAATGTCCATGAAACGCCGGATGGCAGCACCTTTGACGGCTTCCAGAGGCATGAGCTCGACGCCGGCGTTTCCGGGAAGCACCCGATAACCCTTCGGAAGCCGGGCCAATGCCTGTTCGATCAACTGGATTGCCGGCGCAAGCAGTTGCGGCGCTGCTCTTGTATGGACGGCAAGGACCGGACCCTTGCGCTCGACATAGACCTTGCCGCTGCCCAGTTCGGCCTCGATCTCGTCGGCAAGGGCGGCGATGTCGGCAGGCGCGTCGGCGGCATCGATCGGACCCGTCGGCGTCAGCCGGTGCTCCAGCCCATAGAGGCCGGCGATCCTCAGCTTCAGCGGGTGGAACAGCTTGTCCACAGCGGGGATCGAGCGGCCGGTGATGAAGGCGACCGCACCATCCAGCCGCTGCTCGATGTGCCCAAGCAGATTGCGCAATTCCTCGCCGACCGACACCGCGTCGGGATGGGCAGCGTGTTCCAGCAGGGTTCCGTCGATGTCAAGGAAGAGCGCCCATTGCCCTTCCGGCAGGTCCGGCGCCGGCGGTTGTTCAAAGCTTTTCACGACGCTGCCTTCCGTGCCCGCTCGAACATCGAGATGACGTTGTTGGTGTTCGACGGCGGGCGCTCGCCAGTTCCGGTCACCCTGTCGAGATCGCCGCGTTTGCGCAGGCGCGCGGCATCCAGCAACATGCTGCCGGCCCAGCGGTAGACATTATTGTCGCGGACCATCTCGCGCATCGGCCGCAAACGCTCGCGCTGCTCTTCCGGCGTCATCGTCAGCGCCTGCAACAGCGCCTCGCTCATCATGGCTGCATCGTAGGGGTTGACGATCAGTGCCTCCAGCAATTCGCGCGAGGCGCCGGCGAAGGTGCTGAGCAAAAGCACGCCCTGTTCGTCGTCGCGCGCCGCGACGAATTCCTTGGCGACAAGGTTCATGCCGTCATGCAGGCTGGTGACCATGCAGATGTCGGCGGCGCGATAGACCTCGTAGACCTGCTCCTGCCGATGATGTTCGGCGACCATCAGGATAGGGCTGTATGTCTCGCTGCCATAGCGCCGGTTGAGCTCCTCGGCACAGCGGCGGCATTCGTCATGGAGTTGCTGGTAGGCCGGCAATGTCCCCCGGCTCGGCGCCGCGATCTGCAGGAAAACCACCTTGCCTATCCATTCGGGATATCTGGTGAACAATTCGTCCAAGGCATGGAAGCGATCGAGAATGCCTTTCGTGTAGTCGAGGCGCTCGACGCCAACGCATAGTTTGGTCTCCGCAGACAGGCCGAATCTATCGCGGACACGGGCGCGGCACTCCTCGACAGACGGCAAACTTGCCAGCAATTGGGCCGGCCATTCTATGGAAATGGGATAGGCGTGGACCAACGTGGTCTGTCCGCCATAGGAGATCGCCGCGTCGGCCCGTTCTATGCGGCTCTCCAGAAAGCGGTCGACACTTTCGGTGAAGTTGTTGGCATGGAACTGGGTATGAAAGCCGATGATCGAACTGCCGAGCAATCCCTCCAGGATCCGCTCACGCCACGGACAGATGCTGAACACTTCCGAATTGGGCCACGGGATGTGCCAGAAGGTGATGATGATGGCGTCCGGCAGGCGCTGGCGGATCATGCGCGGCAGCAACGCGAAGTGGTAGTCCTGCACCAGCACGATCGGCCGCTCGTTGCGTGCTTCGGCAACCACCGTATCGGCGAACTTGCGGTTGACGGCCTCGTAGGCGTCCCAGTCCGAGGCGCGAAAGATCGGGCGGGTGAAAGCGATATGGCAAAGCGGCCATAGGCCCTCATTGGCGAAGCCCAGATAATAGCCCTGATATTCCTCCTCCGTCAGCCAAACCCTGCGCAGCGTGTAGGACGGATTGCCTGGCGGCACTTGCACCCGGTCGTCCTTGTCGACCGTGAGACGGTCTGCCGTTCCGCCGCCATAGGCGATCCAGGTTCCGGCACAGGCGCGAGTGATGGGCTCGAGTGCCGAAACCAGCCCGCTGGCCGGCACCAGAAGTTGGACCCCGTCATCCTTGATGTTGTGGATGTAAGGTTCGCGGTTGGACACGACGATGACCTGTGCGTCCGGCAGGTCGTCGGCCAGGATCTTACGCAATGTGTCGGGCGACCATGTGACCAGCGCCGCGTCGGCCGACTGGCCGTTCTTTTCGAACTCGCGCAGCACCTTGCGTGCCGCTTCCGATGCGACATCCTCGCTCGGCGTGTATGCGGCCGCCGTCGCGCGGCCGCGGCGCTGGCGGGATATCGATAGGAGAATGGCAAAAGCGGAAAAGCCAAAACTTGCAATCAGCAAAACCCAGAGCAGGTCTACAGTATAATCTGACATGGAATGTGATCTCGCCTCCGGCCGCCGATAGCCGTTTTTATTGGTTTTTCTGGTTCGCTGCCGTGCGACAACAACAGTTCCTACGCCGCCCATTTTTGCAACGCACAAAGAGGCTATCGGTTCCGGACGATTGCGGTGCCGCGCGTCGTTTTCGATGCGGCGCTGCGAGGCGGCGTCAGGTGCGCACGATGAGCGGTACCATCCCCTCATACCGATCGGCGAGAAAGGCGACGACCCGATCGCCGACACGCTGGAATGTGAGGTCGACCACCGCCGAGCCGACACCCAGATGCCGCAGTGTCAGCGTGTCGATGCCGATCGGCAGCCTCGGGCGGGTGACCCGGATTTCACCGTCCCAGCCATCGATTTCCAGGCCAAGGCAGGCCTGCATCAACATGAAGGCCGATCCCGCCGACCAGGCCTGCGGCAGGCACGCGACGGGATAGGCGATCGGCGCTTCGCCCGGCGACCTGGTAAAACCGCAGAACAGTTCCGGCAGCCGCATGTTGAAATGGACAGCCGACTCGAACGTGCCGCTCATCAGCCGCACCACGCTGTCGCGTACGCCATAACGTGCCAGGCCGGCACCGCACATGGCAGTGTCGTGCGGCCAGATCGAACCGTTGTGGTAAGACATGGGATTGAAGAATATCGCATCGTCGGCCAGCGTCCTGACGCCCCAACCCGAGTGGAACGACGCCGAGAGCAGCTGATCGGCGACCAACTGCGCCCGTTCCGGCTCGGGCAGCCCGACATAGAGGAGATGGCCGGCATTCGACGTCCGTACCTTGCAGACCTCGCCGGCACCGTCGATCGCCATGGCGTAGAAATTGAGATCGTCCATCCAGAAATGGCGTTCGACCGCGGTGCGCATGGTTTCGGCGCGTTCGTCCCAATGATCGGCCTTGTCGTCCTCGCCACGGCGGCGGGCGAGCGCTGCCAGACCACGGAACGCAGCAAAGACATAGCCTTGCACCTCCACCAGGGCGATCGGCCCCTTGGGCATGCGACCGTCGGCATGGAAGACCGAATCGAAGCTGTCTTTCCAGCCCTGGTTGGCGAGGCCGGACTCGGCGCCGCGCTGATAGGTAACGAAGCCGGTCGCGCGGCTTATCTCTTCGGTCCATTCGGCCGCAGCACAGAGCGATGGCCACAGGCTGTCGAGGAACGCCATGTCGCCGGTACGATCCGCATAGGCACAAGCGAGATGAATGTAGAGCGGCGTGGTGTCGACACCGCCGTAATAGCGGCCAAACGGGAGCTCCCGCAGTGCCGCCATCTCGCCCTTGCGGGTCTCGTGCATGATCTTGCCCGGCTGCGAATCGCTGAACGGCGACGTTTCGGTTGCCTGATGCTGGGCGAGGAAGGCGAGCACGCCGCGCGCCAGCCCGGGATTCAACCACAGCATCTGCAGTGCGGAGATCACCCCGTCGCGGCCAAACGCCGTCGAGAACCAGGGTATGCCGGCATAGGGGTAAGGTCCGGTTGCAAGCTCGGTGGTCAGCAACGCCACGTCCGCGCGCGCGCGCTCGATCCAGTCGTTGAAGACGCGGCCAGAGCTGTGCACCGTCGCGCCGTGGCGGCGTTTGGCGCGCATGCCGAAGCGAGCGCGGGCGGCGGCAGCCCGAAAACGGTCGCGGTCGGGTATCTCCGCCACTTCCGGGCCGACTTCGATATAGAGGACCTCGCTGCTGCGCTTAGTCACCGCAATCAGGAAATCCGCACGGTTGGTGGTCAAATTGTCCGGGGCTTGCGAGAACGAGATCGCCGACAGGCGCACAAGCTGGTCCAGCCCGTCATATCGAAGCACCACGGACGTCGGACTGGTCTCGGCGGCATGGGCTATCCCGCGCTTGGGCCGGGTCGAGCCGCGCACCTCGAACATGTCACGGAAATCTGCTGCGAAATGCAAGGAAACCCGAATGGCCGACGATTCCTGGCTGTAGTTGGAAAGGGTGATGCGCTCGAACAGCCGGTCCTGCCAAAGCAGCCTGACGCGTTCTATGTGGATCGCGCCCTGCGGAATATCCCGGCCACCGACACTCTGAATCGGCAGATTGGTCAGGTTCGAGGTGAAAAGGACATTGTCCTGGCTGAGCGATGCGCCGAGCAGCGACATTTGCCGGCCACCGACCGTCAACCGAAATTCCGAAAGCACACGCGTGTCGTCTCGGAAAAAGCCGTCGCCGGCGCCGCGGATGTCGCCATAGGCGTCGGCCACCGCGAAGCAGTCGCCTTGCTTGAGGGCGAACAGCCGGTGCGGCTCCCGAGGCGCGACCTCGTCGAGAGAGGCAAGGGCTACGGCGGGATCAAGCTTACGCTCGTCGAGTTGATTCATTCGTCACAAACTCTGTCGTTTCGTTCTCAACTTCCACAATGACGCCGATCAGGACGCTCTCGCTTCACCGGGAGCGCCGATCAGGCGCGCATAGGCTGCCACATAGTCGTGGGCCATTCTCGTGGCAGAAAAACGGTTCTCGAATACGGCTCTCACCTGACGCCTGTCGAGGCGTAGCAATTCCGGTATCGAGGCGACCGCAGCGTCGACTGTATCGACAAGGAAACCGGTCACGCCGTGGTCGATGATCTCCGGCAGGGCACCGCAATTCCAGGCGATTACCGGCGTGCCGCAGGCCATCGCCTCTATCGCGGCAAGGCCGAACGGCTCCGGCCAATCGATCGGAAACAGCAGGCCGGCCGCCTTGCCGAGGAATTCCGCCTTTCCGTCCTCTTCGATCTCACCGATATAGTCGACACGGTCGCCGTCGATCAGCGGCTCGACAGTGTCGTGGAAAAACGCGCGGTCGTCATCGCCGATCTTTGCGGCAAGCTTCAGTTTCAGCCCGGAGCGCAAGGCGATCTCGATGGCACGATCGGGGCGCTTGTCGCGCGACAGCCGGCCCAGGAACGCCAGATACGGCTCGTCCGCATCCGTCTCGAAAGTCGGCTCGTAGATATCGATCGGCAGCCCGTGATGGATGGTCGCCAGCCAATTGGCCTTGGCGAGCCCGGCTCTCTGGCTGCGGGAAATCGAGATCATCGGAAAGCGCGGAAAACGTTCGTAGGCCGGCGCCAGATCGACATAGTCGAGCCTGCCATGCGGTGTTGTCACCGTCCGGTCGGGCATGTGTTCGAAGAAAGGAAAATGCAGGAAGTGGCTGAGATGGAAGTGGATGACGTCGAACTGCTGCGCACGGTTCCTCACCTCGGCAAGCATAGAGAGATGTGCCGCGGTTTCGGATTTGTGGGGGCGCGGATCGAGACGCAGCGCACGCTCGCGACACGCCACCAATTTCGCCGACGTTTTGGTATCGCCGCTGGCGAACAGGGTCACGTCATGGCCAAGCTCGACCAATCCTTCGGTCAGATAGGAGACGATGCGCTCCGTCCCTCCATAGAACCGGGGTGGCACGGATTCATGGAGCGGCGCCACATGGGCTATTCTCATGTTTTGGCATTTCCCTCAAAAAGACTGCTCGTGGGATCGAAATGCATCAGTCGCGCTAACGTTCCCGTACAACGGCAAGATGTCGCGCAATTGGGACTGCCGGAGCTTGCCGTCCAGCCAACATTTTTCATGGCAAGCCTCTTTTGCCGGGAACCAAAGGGCCAGTTCGCGAGTTTAGTGGGGTTCGATCGTACGCATCCGGTCGACGGGGAGGAAACGATGGACCGCTTGCAATTCTTTTCGCCCGTGCGGATTTTGCGCGGACAGGGACAGCCTGTGGAGGAGATCGACAGCGTTGCCGAAGCGATGGCATTCCTGCGAAAATGGCCGGCCGGGCGGCGCGGGCCGGTTTACCAATGTGCGGTGAATTGCTGTGCTGCGGCCATGGCCGGCCGGATGTCGGCCGAGGAAGCGAGAAAGGCTTTTGCCGGCTTCGCCCGGATCACCCGCCTGCTCGAGGGCGATCGGCCGTTGCCGGTGAGCGGCGAGGATCGGCATCGCGCGGATGCGCTGCGACGATAGCGCCAGCTGTCGCTAACCCTCAAAACAAGATATCATTCAGCCGGAACGCCCGATCGGCGACCGACTCGCTTTCGCGAACAGTCGTTTGAACTGGGCTACAGCACCGTTCTCGGCGATGTAATCGCAATAGGCGGCGTAATCGGGGTCGCGTGACAGATGGCGTTCCTCGGTGATGGCGCGAAGTGCATAGACGGCGTTGAGCCCGAGCAGGATGGCGGAGTGCCGCAGCGCTTCAGCGGGTCCCGTAGCGGTGAGGAAAGGGACGGAGACCAGCCACCAGGAGAGGTTTTTCGAAACATAGGCGGGGTGCTTGATCCAGCGATACGGTCCGCAGGTGATGATTCCGCGGTTGGTGAGATTGGAAAATCTCAGGCCAAAGCTCACGGTGGACCAGACAAAAATCAAGACGCAGAAGACGATCGCCGATCCCCAGAAAACCTGGAGCGCCGGTGTGGGCATCACCGCCGTCCAGTTGGCGCCCGTTTCGTAATTCAGGTAGGCACGGGTGGCGGCATTCATGGGTTCATAACAGGCAAGACAAACCAGCCAGCCGAACACAGTGGGCTCGACGGTGCGGATATGGTTGTCGAGGACGCGCAGCGTGAAAATGTAGCCGACGACCGCGACAAGGACATCCACCATGAACAGGAGATCGATTGCAAAAGCGTGCCAGCGCATGATGTCGAATTGATACGGTTGTTCCAGTCCGGCCAGGATCGAACCTAGCGCGGAGCACAGATAGACGAACATCAGCGGCAGGAAGAAGCCTTTGACGATCCAGCCCCGCACATGCTGGCGTATCTGCTCAGTCCTTTGCGGCACGGCGCCGCCGAGGACGAATGCACCGATTTCGGCATATGAATCTTCCGGATCGGTTTGCCGGCGATCGACATAAGCAACATAAAACGGCGCGGCGACGAGCAGCGCCGGCAAGGTGTCGTAGAGAGCTGCCCAGTAGGGGGCGTAAAACTCACGCCGGTATTCCGGCAATCCAGTAGACTGCGGCGCTCGTCGTGAGCGTGACGATGAAGCCGATGAGTTTGCGCATGACGCGCTCGACTTCAAGCGCTCGCATCGGCTTTGCCTGCAATCCCGTTGAACGCCTTCGAAACGTCTGGAAATAGGCCGTGTCGACCGCGATCATCGCTGCCGCGGTAGCTGCAATGACAGTCATGGCCTGCAAATGCACAGGCCAGCTTCTGTCGACGAGCACCCCGACGGCCAGCGCAAGACCAAGCAGTCCTGCAAGGCCGGTGAGGGGCGCGGTCGCGGATTTCGGTTGGAGCGTCAAGCTACTACTCCCGTTGTCGTGAGGGTTTGATCGTCGTGGGCGGCCGGCACGGGTCACGTGGTGTGCCCACCCGCCGCCGCTGGAGCCACTTGAGCAGCTGCTACACTCCACCGCTGCCGTTGGATCCGCCGCTGCTTGTTCCGTCATTGCCGCCGCTTGAACCACTGCTGCCACTCGAACCGCTGCTGCCGCTTGAACCACTGGTGCCGCTCGAGCCGCTGCTGCCGCTTGAACCACCGCTGCCGCTTGAACCACTGGTGCCGCTCGAGCCGCTGGTGCCACTCGAACCACTGCTGCCACTCGAACCACTGCTGCCGCTTGAGCTGCTGGTGCCGCTCGAACCACTACTGCCGCCTGAACTGCTGGTGCCGCTCGAACCGCCGATGGGCCCCTTGTTGACGTTGCGCGGGGAGGGATGGTTGTTAGCGCCCTCGCTTACATTTTCGCAGGTGCACTTGCGCTGATATTTGGTGCCGAAAGCACTGCGTTCATTGCTCGCCTTCTGGCAGACCACCCTATGGCAAATCAAAGTCGCTTCGGTTGTCTCGGGGGTAAGGCCTGTGATGACTATTGCGGTTGTCGTGGCCGCCATGCCCATGATTGTGAACCGGAGTAAATTCCGAAAATTTTGCATAGATACCTCGCTTTCTGACGCCTCGCTTCTCGGGCTTTCGCCCAAGCTTCCTCATTGTCGAGCGGGTGTTTGCAACAAGGCCGCATACGGATCGCTTACGCCTCAGCGGTCGGGCTCAGGGGCGGCGTAAAAACGTTGGACAAAGCGCAGACAATGGTGCCGCATTGCGGTATTTCGATCAGAAAAAGACCAAAGATGCGCTTTTCGGGGGAAACAGATAATGTCGAAACGGCTTAGACTGGTGTTGGGAACGGCCGGCGCAATTGCCGTCGCCATCGTCTGGGGGATCATCGCCACGTCGATGGGGCTGCCATCGATCCTGATAACCGTAGGAGCGGTCGCGATCGGCGCCGGCATCTACAGCTATCAAAGCCGGAGCTGATCCGGCATCCGGCGACGGCGGCTTAGCCCAAAAAATCCCACAGTCCCGGACTGCCCGCGGCAATGTTCAGTGTACGAAAATTACCAACGGCAGCGTCCTGTGGAACGTGTGGCCTCTCGAAGCTATTGTGGTGGCGGTCCGAGACACCCCCGCCTCGGGCCGTTGGCTCACCCAGCCGAGTGGTCCGCTGCTACCCAATGGCGGCGGACCGTTCACCCGCAAGACGGACCCCGGAAGACGGACATTGTGCCGAATCGAGGGAGAACCATGGTCGTTGACGAGATTGCAGCGCGGCGCCTGAAAATTCTGATCGAGCAATATATCGAGACCAGGAAGAGGCGCCACGATGAGGTTTCTACCGCAGCGGCTGAGATCGCCATCAGGGCTGTCATGCCGAATTGCCCGGTCTCCGGAAAAGCCTTGGACGACATGATTGCGGCATGTGCGTTCGAACATGGGCTGGGGGTGCTGTTCGATCGACCTGACGCATGAAGGCTAAAATTAGATAAACCGACCAACCGGAACCGGCATGCCGAGATATTTTTTTCACTTCCGAAACAATGACGGCCGCTTGACGGAAGATTTCGAGGGTCAGGAGTTGGACGGTTTGTCCGCGGCTCAGGATAACGCCATGGCTTCGGCCAAGGAAATTCTGGCCGAGGGCCTGCTCAGCGGCAGCCCGGTCCTGACAGGTCTTTCCTTCGAAATCTGCGACGAGAACCGGAAGCTGCTATTCCGATTTCCCTTCTCGGAAGCTGCCGAAAAGGCTGGCACTCGACCGTGATTGGCCAAAGGCCCGCAATGCGGGCGAGCTTTGTCGAGCCTGGCTGAAAAACCGCATGTCGCGGGCAAGGCGGTCGTTGGCGCAAATCAGCACCATAAGCAAATTAGTAGCATAGCTGCCGGCACAAAGCAAGAACAAACATGGCTCGCCTTGCCGACAGGGGAACTATTTATGCTCCCGTTTGTCGGCCCAGGGCTACCGTAGCGTTCCAGGATCTCGAGGGCAGGGGACTGACCAAGGCGAGCGCGGCGAGACTGATCCGCGATCGCGACGGCCTGATCTCCCTGGTCGCCGAGTTGGGCTCTCTGACGCTCCAGGCGCGACGAGGGCGCCTGACACTTTCGACGCACATCTGCTGCGGGCATTGCCCTGCTGTGCGCAAATATGTGATGAGGAGGTGCCGCGCCATCGTTGCGGCGCGCAGATTAAGCCGGGCAGTGTGCTAACTTCCGCTGGCAATCGACCAATTTCCGGACCGGCCTGGTACGTGACCGTGATCTTGAGTCGCAGTGCATGGGAGTTCCATTCCCGATCTTGGCTTATTACGTGCACCGGAAGCGCTTCGTTGCGGGATAAGGCCATGTCCTTCAGTCGGAACTCGACGTCATTTCGCGTCTGATGACGGCAGAGTTTCTCTCTGCCGTCATCAGAACACATACCGAATGCTGGAGGATACAGGTGAAATTGAGAGACGCGGCACTTGCTGTTTTTTCAAACAAACGCCGAGGCGTGGCTTGGTATAAGATCGCACAGAAGAAGGCGGACAGATACGGCTTCTATGTCTATTCCAGCCATATGGTCTGGAAGGACCAGCCATTTTTCCGCAAGGCACTGCAGCGGGTCAAAAACATCCGCGGGATTCCAGATCCGCGAGCTTTTGTCCTGCAAAGCTGCCTACGATCGATCGAGCGGATCGACGGCGATGTGGCCGAATGCGGCGTAAGGCAAGGCCGGTCGACGATATTCATGCTGATGAGCGATCTTCGGCCACGGCACTATCACCTTTTCGACTCGTTCGCCGGCCTCTCGGAACCGACCGCAGAGGATCGCAAGCGAAACGGCCAAACGCCGTGGAAGTCCGGCGATCTCAGCACTGACGAGAGGGTAGCCAGAGAGAATATTTCGGACTTCGGCAACACAACTTTTCATGTGGGATGGATACCGGAAACTTTTCCCAGCGTAGCCGACCGGCGTTTCGCCCTGGTCCATATTGACGTCGATCTATACGAGCCGACGCGTGACGCGCTTGCCTTCTTCTACGATCGGGTGTGCGCACATGGCATCATCATATGCGATGACTACGGCTCCGCGCTCTGTCCTGGAGCCCGAAAGGCCTTTGACCAATTCTTCGAAAACCGCCCGGAAGGCATTATCGAACTTCCAACGGGGCAGGCGATTGTCGTAAAGGCAAGCTAGTCCTGAATGGTTGCGGCGGCTCTCCATCGGATGAAGCGAGGACGTCGCCGAAAGCCATGATGGAAATCGGCAGGGCAGGGGTATCAATTCTCGCTTGATGGCACCTGAGACGGAGCAAAATAGGCATTGAAGAACTGCTCAACGATCTCGTCGACGACTGAGTTCTTTACGTGCCGCAAGTCCTCTCTGTAGCTACGAGCAAGGCCCCCATAGGTGACAAGCTCGAACGAGGGAAGATAATGGACATTGTCCCGTTCCCGGCAGACTTGACCAAGCACGGCGCGAAGAACGGACTTGCCTTCAGTGCTCGCGGTGACGACATCCGCGTCCTGAAATGTGCGCGCCAATGCAACCGGTGAGACCGTGAGAATTATCGGCGCATCGGGTTTGCGTTCACGGACCATGTCCACGGCAGCCATCACGTTGGCGTAGTTTTCCTGAAAGCTGCTGACGTGAAGCGTTGTTTCCTGCATTCCGCCGCCGCCGAGATAGAGCGGCTTCTGCGCTGCTGCTTTGCCACTGGCCTTGTTGATGAAGACCTCGGTCATTCCAAAGGTGAATATGAATGCCGTGGCGGCATCGAAGCCAGCCCGCATTTCCCGGTTTACGCTCCCGATCACCTCTTTGAGAACTTCCGGAGATTTGGCGAAAATACCGCGCCGATACGGGTCCTGAAAGCTGGCCGAGCCCCAAGGGACGCGTTTCTTGACCTGCCACCAGTCGTCGTCTGCCTGATCCCACACGCCAAGCATTTGCTCGAGCTGGAGGCGAACAGTGAAAGTGTTGTAGAAGTTCATATGTTCCTGCCGAGGCAGCTCATCTACAATGGCCTCCGCGGGGTCGAAGCTGATATTTCCGTAGGACGGGACGCATGCGATGCGTCTGTTTGTCAACGCGCGTCGAATTTCCTGCGCAAAGCAACTCCCCATCGTGAAGAATATATCGTCAGAAGTTAATACGGGGGTCTTGCGTATAGTAATGGCGCCAGAGCTTACAAAGTCGCCATACTTCGCGTTCAATTTATCCGACGCCATCAGACGGACAGGTTTGGCGTATCCGAGTCGATTGCGTATCCGAAGGTACCTTCGTTTAACTCGCTCCAGAAATGGCACAGTCGCTCCATAGTGGTCACAGCTGGCCCCAACCGCAATGCCGGACATGTAGTCCGCTTCCCGGCTAGCTGCAATCAGAAGGATTCAAGATTGACTATTCGAACGACGTCAGACCTCAGATGCGGTTCTTTTGGCGCATGTTGTCGCGGCGCAGTCTGGTTCCGCTTCACGCTTCATTGAGGCGTCTGTCGGGCTGTCCGCTGACCCCGACAGTTGTGCAGAAATCGCCTTTGGTGGATCGGCAACGCAACATGAGCCGCGCCCTTGGGACCGGGGGATCTCTCTCGCGCACGTCTGGCGTAACCCAAGGCAGACCGAGGGATTAGGGCCTACCAGAGAGGGTAATTGTCCTCCGGCTCAGCTTCCTCGTCAGCTTTTCCTCGTTTTTTTATGACCATCCGCACCAATGCTATTGCGGCTACAACCAGCAAAGCAGCGGATGTCCAAAAAAATATACTATTCATGGAAAACATTCATAGTTTTTCTCTCGTATACGTCAGTATATTAGAGGTTTCTCTTTGGAAAAGTTCAGAAGACCCTGTTCCATAATCGCGTTGGCAACAATCCTGGCAGCGGAATCCGCTCCCTTCTCGGTGAAATGCACCTCGTCGTAATAATTTCTATCCAAAGTCTCGCTGCGTTGGCAAAGGTAAGGCAACGATCCATGGAGATCAACGACCGAGGCGCCGGTTCGCTTGGCTATGTCTTCCACAATGCGTCTGTGTTCCCAAACCGCGTTTGCAGCGGGATCGTTTGGGTCTTCCTGCCGATAATTGGGGTTTACGAAGAGAACCGAGGCTCCGGCTGCCTTTGCGAGGACGACCAGTGCACTAAAGTTCGCACGAAACGCGTCTGGTGGATTGTGCGCAATGTGCTTCGAATTTCGACGTCCATCGCCTCGACGTCGAACAATGTTCCCGACATACGCGGTCGCCAGATTTTGCCGTCTTTTGAACCAACCCGAAAGCCCGCCACCTGACGGTGGCTCGAACCAGGAGCAGGAATACTGGTTGTAGTCTCGAGACAGTCCTTCCAGTCGCCGAGGATGAACATCATTGTGGGTATAGTAGTATATGATAAGATTAGGTGACAATGGTGCTACGTGGAAAAGAAGTCTCAAAACGTTCTCGACCGAGGTATATCCGCCAACTCCCGCGTTGACGATGTCAATTTCGACTCCCGGTTTCAGATCCCTCAGGTATTCGCCCAGCCGGTGCGGATAAGTACGGCTATCGTCTTCTATTCCGGTACAATAAGTAGACGATTCTCCCATACAGACAACTCTTAGACATTGCTCCGGCTTCGGCATGGCGGTTTCCGGGCCCCGGAAGCCCAGGCTATTGTGTCTCGATCTGCCGTTGCCCGAGTGCCACACAGGATTCAGCTCATATAGGGTATAGGGGTTTGGCCGAACCAAAGGTGTCGGGCAACCAGCCCATTTGGCAATCAAGCCTGGGAAACCGATCTGGAGCAGCGCCCTATCGCCTAGAAGCATAATGAGGCCTTTGCGCAAAGTGCGCCGCGCTCTCCAAAGTTGCTTTTTAACCACGTTCATCTCGACACCATGTAGCAACGCCTTTCGTGCGCGTGCTCAATCGGGCTCAAACTCACCGCGGTAGTCCATTGCGAGGGCGGAATCCTGCTTCGGCTTATGGAGAACGCAGTTACCAGCCACCAGCACGTCCAGATCCGTTCCCATGAAGCAGCGAAAAGCATCCGTCGGGGAACATACGATCGGCTCGCTGCGCACATTGAAACTGGTGTTCACCAAGACAGGACAGCCGGTAAGCGCTTCAAACCGGGTGATCAACGCGTGGTATAGCGGGTTGGTCTCGACGTGCACCGTCTGAATCCTGGCCGAATAGTCGACATGCGTGACGGCAGGAATCTCGGACCGACGGACGTTCAGCTTGTCTATTCCGAACATAGCGGCCTCGGATGCAGTCATCGCGCGGTGACGGCTCTGCTTAACCGGAGCAACGAGGAGCATATAAGGCGATTCACCCTCCAGATCGAACCAGTCCGACACATGTGCCGACAGGACTGAGGGGGCGAACGGACGAAAACTCTCGCGAAACTTGACCTTGAGATTGAGCGTCTTCTGCATATGGTCCGACCGCGGATCTGCAAGGATGGATCTGTTGCCAAGCGCCCGTGGTCCGAATTCCATCCTGCCCTGGAACCACCCCACCGCCTTGCCGTCGGCCAGCGCCGCAGCCGTGGCATCGATCAGTTGGTCGGTTGGCATGACTTCGAAAACGGCTTTGGCTCGGCTGAGTTGCGCTTCGATCTCGCTCTGACCGAATTCCGGACCGAGATAACTCCCTTTCATGGAATCTTGCTTGGCTATAACCCGCTCACCGCCGAGTTTAAGATGCCAGGCGGCGAGTGCTGCCCCAAGCGAGCCTCCTGCGTCGCCGGCTGCGGGCTGAACCCAGATTCTCTTGAAGGCACCATCTCTGAGCACTTTGCCGTTCGCCACGCAGTTAAGCGCCACACCGCCGGCCATGCACAGATTGGGAATTGCAAAATCTCGTGCCAAGCTGCGGGTCAGCCGAAGAACGATCTCATCGGCGACGGCTTGGATGGACGCGGCAACGTCCATGTGAAAATCAGTTAACGGATCGGTATCAGGGCGCCTTACCGGCTGTCCGAAGAGGCTGGCGAACCGTGCGTTCGTCATTTTCAGTCCAGTGGCATACGCGAAATAGCTTTGGTCGAGACGGAAGGTTCCGTCCTCCTTCAGGTCGACCAGCTTTTCCAGGATCAGCGATTTGAACCGAGGCACACCATAGGGGGCCAGCCCCATCACCTTGTATTCGCCACTGTTTATCTTGAAGCCGAGATAATAACAGAACGCTGCGTATAGAAGCCCGAGCGAATGCGGAAACCGCAATTCCCGCACGACATCGAGAGTTGCGCCCCTGCCGATCGCAACTGTCGTGGTTGCTTTCTCGCCAACGCCGTCGAGAGTCAAAACCACAGCTTCGTTAAAGGGCGACGGGAAAAACGCGCTGGCCGCGTGGCTCACGTGGTGTTCGGAAAAAAGGATCCGGGATGGATCCTTGAAGCCGCGGTCGATTCTGCGGAGTTCGTCGAAAATGATCCTCTTCTGAAATAATTTTCCCGTCAGCCAAGCGGGCATCGCCTTTCGGAATGAATCGAATCCGCTAGGAGCGGCGTCGAGATAGGTTTCAAGCAGACGCGAAAATTTTAGCAGCGGCTTTTCATAGAATACGACGTAGTCCACATCCTTCAGCAAGACACCGCCGGTCTGCAAAACGGACCGAATGGCGTTTGAGGGGAAGCGTTCGTCGGCTTTTCGACGGGTGAACCGCTCCTCCTGGGCCGCCGAAATGATGGCGCCGTCGACGACGAGGGAGGCCGCGCTGTCGTGGTAGAAAGCCGATATGCCCAATATATTGGTCATAATATTGTCTTCAAAACTGATTGGTCATCGAGTTCAAATCGTTCTTGGTTCTTCGTTCAATCCAAAATGTATCATTGGAATGCGTTCTTTGGAGCCGTCGGCAGATCACTCTGACCAACCGGCGTGCAAATCCGACGGGAAATACCACCCCAAAGAACGTCGATGCACACACCAAGTCGGAAAACCAACCATTGGTCGCAGCCCTCTTGGAGGGCACGTTGTGAATGTCAGACACTATTTTCGCCCACCACGAGAATGCACCCAAGCTATTGGCAAACGATTGAGCCGAAGGAACAAAGCTTGTCAAGGACGCGGCATATCACCGAGCCGATTGAGCCCGTGCGGCAGCCTTGACGGTCGCCATTCAATGAGTCGGGTTCGGCATTGACTGCGGCTCCGAACGAAGCCACAGACATGGAATAGGATATGAACTATCGCGGATGCTCAAGCGGCGTCCCGAAATCGTGCGGGTCGGCAGAGAGCAGAGGCCCTCCGGTACCAACGCACATCGCATCGGGAAATGGAATGAGCGCAAAGAGACGAATTTCGGCGGTGCTGGCATACCCGCTGGTTAAGCGTCTGATCATCGAGAACCTGCCGCCGCACAAAACGCTGTATCTCGCCGGTTTGCTGTGTTCGATCGCCGTTGCGGCGACGACCGCCGCGTCGGCTTGGATCATGAGCACCATGGTCAATAGCATCTATGTGGAACGCAACGCTGCCGCCGCATGGGGTATCAGCGCCGTAATCATCGGCATTTTCCTGGTTAAGGGCATAGCCGCCTATTGCCAGACCATCACGACGGGAAAGATTCGCCGGGCTATCGTCTCGGACCTGCAAAACCGCCAGTTTTCTCGAATGGTGCGTTTCGACATCGGTCGTTTCGCCAATCAGCATCCGGCGAAATTCGTCTCCAAGATCATGTTCAACGCGCGCGCCGGGTCATCCGTTATTCTGACGCTCACGAGCAGCACCGTCTCCGATGTGCTGACGCTGATTGGCCTGGCAAGCGTCATGGTCAAGCAGGATCCGATGATGTCGCTGATATCCGTGGCGGTTCTGCCGCTGCTGTTCCTGTCGGTGGGCGCCATAACCAGGAAGCTCAAGGCGCTGGCAAGGGGCGAGACGGAGTTGGCTGCACTGGTCCAGTCGATCGGCACGGAAGCCGTCGAAGGTATCCGGACCATCAAGTCCTTTCAGCTCGAAGACAAGGCGGTCGCCAGCTTCGCAAAGGCCGTCGGCAAGATGGAAAGGCGCGGCATCCAGATAAACCGGACGTCAGCGTTGATGAGTCCGTTGATGGAGACCGGCGGCGGCGTGATCATCGGGCTGTTCGTCATTTATGCCAGTTGGCAGACCCTCGGCAACGGCAAGACCCCGGGCGAGTTCATGGCCTTCATAACCGCCTTTCTGCTTGCCTATGAGCCCGCCAAGCGGCTGGCCCGCGTCAATGTCGATATCCAGAAGCAGATGGTGGCGGTTGAGCAGATGTATGATTTGATCGATACGCCCGAGCAGCGACAACTCGCAACCGCCGGCGAGCGCCTCACCGATGTCGAGGGCGGTATCCGTTTTGAAGATGTGGCCTTCTCCTACGAAGGCAACAGCCCGGCGCTGCACGGCGTTTCCTTCGAGGTACGGCCCCGTGAGAAGCTGGCGATCGTCGGCCGCTCCGGCGCCGGCAAGACCACCATCGTCAATCTGATCCTGCGCCTCATTGAGCCGGACAAGGGCCGGATCCTCATCGACGGAAAGGACATTTCCAAGATCGGCCTCGCCGACGTTCGCGACAATATCGCACTGGTGTCACAGGATGTCTTCCTGTTCGAAGGCTCGATCCGCGACAACATCCGCGACGGACGCCCGGGCGCCACCGATCAGGAAATCGAGTCCGCGGCGGACCTCGCCCGGGTCACCAGCTTTTCCTCCAGCCTTGAAAACGGGCTCGACACTCTTGTCGGGCCGAGTGGCACCAACCTGTCGGGCGGGCAGAAACAACGCGTCGCCATCGCGCGCGCGCTGCTCAAGAATGCTCCGGTAATCGTCTATGATGAAGCAACGTCCGCGCTTGACGGCGAAAACGAACGGGCGGTCATGGAGGCTGCTTTCGACGATGCATTCGAGCGCACGGTGATCTGCATTGCGCACAGGCTTTCAACCATCAAGGCAGCCGATCGCATCCTGGTGTTTGACGCTGGCATTCTGGCGGACGCCGGGACTCATGACGAGCTTGCCAGGCGCAGCGAAATTTATCGCTCGATCTTTCACCTGGAGGCGTCCGGCCCGATCGTCGAGGGCAGCAAGCAGCTGCGGCAAAGCGTTTTGCGCTGACGGCGATGACCAGTTTTTATCACGGTTCCTATGTCAGGTATGTGATTGCTGGGATAGGCCTGCGATTGCGCCGATACACAAAGGCCGCGCGGACATTGTTTGCCGGCTCCAAGCCTCATTCCGTTCTTGAGCTGCAGGCCAAGGCCGACGCGCTGATCGCGCGCAGGGACTGGACAGGCCTTGAAGCAAGTATCAATGAAATGGCCATCATGGCTGACCGTTCCCGCAACCCCGAGCTGATGCAGAAGGCAGGACAGGCCTTCGAACGGCTGGGCAACTTCGCCCGGGCGGCCGAGCTTCGGCTTACCGCTCGCCGGCTGCGGAAGGGGAAAAATGCCAACGAGTGGACCGGGGAGAACCTCGGTTCGGATACACTGCTGATCGATCTTGTGGAGGATGACCCGCGCAGCCTTGGCCGGGTTATCCGCCACGCGCGACTGGCCGGCGCCGCCGCTGCCTATGCGCAAAGTGCAACAATTCGGGCAGAGCCGCGGCTCATATCAATTCTGCAGCGAACGTTCCCGAAGGCGACCGTGGTCCCGGCGCAGCAGGATGTGATCGGCGACAAACGTGCGACCTTCGAACATCTCGCCTGGGTGTTCGGACGCGATGCCGAGAAACTTGCCGCCGACTTCGTGCCGCTGCGAGCAGATCCTGGGCTCGTCGAGACATTCCGCAAGCATTATCGCTCGATCACGGATCTGCCGCTGGTCGGCCTCTCCTGGGGTAGCAAATCCCACACCAAGGACGTGCCTGACTTCCCCGAATGGGCACGGTTCATCGCCCAGACACAAGCGACATTCGTTTCGCTTCAGTACGGACAGATCAAGCCGGCGCTGCGGCGCCTGCGCAATGGCAATGACGCGCGTCTTATCTATGACGACAGCGTTGACCAGATGGTCGATATGGACCGGTTCGCTGCACAGGTCGCAGCGCTCGATGCCGTCGTGACGATCAGCAACACGGCGGCTCATCTATCCGGAGCACTTGGTATTCCGACTATTTTCCTGATCGACGACAATTTTCAGACGGCGTGGCCAGTCATCGGCGATCGAACGCCTTGGTATCCGAAGGGCGTCGTCATTCGTAAGGAAGGGCGCGCGTGGTCGGTGGTGCTCGACGAGGTTGGTCAAAGACTCTCGTCGATCTTGACGACGCATTCCGACGCTGCCTGTTGAGGATCGCCGTGCCGAACAGACGATCCGTCCTTCAAAAAGCAAAAGCTGCGGACCTGCGCCCGCAAGCAGGCGCGGCCAAGCGGCTACAGACACTTTTTGATCGAGCAAAGGAACTTCTTAAACGGCCCTCGCGTCATGCCGACGAAAGCGTCGAACGGCATATGAGGCTGATGGCGGAGAGCGTCGAGCGAAGCGACTGGAAGGCGGCCCGGGACCATGCGCTGGCACTCGGCCTGCTGGGTGAGCAGCTTGGCGATCGCGGGCTTGTCAAGAAAGCCGGGCGTGGCCTCAGACGTCTCGGCGGCGGGAACCGTGCCTGGCAGTTGATTGCGTCGAGCAAGCAAATGCCAGGCAGGCCCGAATGGGATGGCAGTGATCTTGCGGGTCGCAGGCTTGCCGTCGAGCGCCGCGAAGGCGATCTTGCGATTTTCCTTCAGTTCGCGTCGTTGCTCGGCCCGGTGATCGCGGCTGCCGAGCGATGCATCGTCTCGGTCGAGCCGCGACTGGTGCCACTCTATCGCCGAACATATCCTGCGCTCGATCTCAGGCTGGAGGAACAGGGGGAGGTGGCGGCGGTGGACGCCGATGTCTTCGCCTGCTTCGAGACACTGGCGAAGCACTTCTGGCCGGATGAACCGGCAGCACGCGCGCCCTTCGTCCCGTTGGAGCCGGACCGCCGATTGGTCGCCGAGTTGCGCAGCACTTACCTCGATCGCGGCCCCGGTCCTCTGATCGGCTTTGCCTGGGGAAGCCTGAACAAGGCCAAGGACCTGCCGGCCCTGGACGATTGGCGGGCGTTGCTCGGCAGCCTGCCGGGACGTTTCGTCAGCCTGCAATATGGCGATGTCGGGCCGGCGCTCTCCGAGTTCGAGCACTGGGCGCCGGGACGCATCATCCATGACGCTTCCGTCGACCAGTTGTCGGATATGGACCGCTTTGCCGCGCAAATCGCTGCGCTCGATGCCGTGGTGACGATCAGCAATACCGGCGCCAATCTGGCGGGGGCGCTTGGCGTCCCAACGGTCGTCATGCTCGACGACGGGTTTCGGCTGTCGTGGCCCGCCTTCGGCGAGACCGTGGCCACATATCCAAGCGTTCGACTGGTCAGAAAAGGCGGCCAGGCATGGGCGTCCGCAATGCAGGAAGCAGGTGGACGGATCAGGCAAATCATCAGTGGAGTTGCTGATGGCCGATAGCCGATTTCTTCTCCGGTTCCGCCGCGCTATCGCGCTTGCCGGCTACAAATACAAGGTTTGGTTCCGCAGTCATCGGCGGCAGCTTTTCCTTCGCTGGCGTGACGGCGATATTGCCGATCAGATGGCGGATTATCGGCGAAGCATCGAGGCGCGCGATTGGTCGGCCGCGCTGCCGAAAGCCCTGGCGCTAGCATCGATCGCGAAGTCGAGGGGCGAGGTACATCTGCTCGACGAGCTCGGCAAGGCGCTGATGCGGATGGGCGCTTACGGCCCGGCGGCCGAACTCAAGATCGCCCGGCGCCATATCGTTGAAGGCCGTGTCGAGCGTGAGTGGCTCGGCCAGGATGTCTCGGGCCAGGTACTGCTCGTCGACCTGATGGAGACCGAGAAGCAGGGGCTGGCCACCGCGATCCATCATGCGAGTTCCGTCGGCCGCGCGCTCGCCCGCGCCGCACGATTGATCGTGCTCGTCGAGCATCGGTTGGTGCCGTTGTTTCAGCGGACATTTCCCATTGCCGATGTGCGGGCTGTCGGTCCCGGGAACAAGGCCGCCTACGCCGAGGCGCAGGCCTTTGCCGGCGTCCAGCATCTGACTGCTGTGTTCGAAACCAATGAGGCGACGATCCGGGAGCATTTCGTCCCGCTTAAACCGGATCCGGCGCGGGTCGCTGAACTTCGCGCCCGCTACAGCGAGGACGGCCGGCCGCTGGTCGGCGTCGCATGGGGCAGCTCCAATCCCGGCAAGGACCTGCCGCCGCTGGCGGCGTGGCGTCCCCTGCTTGGCCGACAGGACCTTCGGTTCGTTTCGCTGCAATATGGCCGGACCGAGTCAGACCTGAAAATCTTGACCGATGGCGACCCGACACGTGTGTTGCACGACCCTACCGTGGATCAGCTTGTCGACATGGACATGTTCGCCGCGCAGGTTGCAGCGATGGACGCCGTCGTAACCATCAGCAACACCGGGGCCCACCTGGCGGGCGCCCTCGGCGTCCCGTCGGTCTTCATCCTTGGTGACGGCTTCAAACGTTCGTGGCCAGTGGAGGGCGACCGCACGCCCTACTATCCTTCGGCCGTGCTGGTCTCAAAGCGCGAACGGCCCTGGGCCGAGGTGATGGACGAGGCGCGACACCACATGTGCTCACTCATCGCCTCTAGTTGACTCCGCCACGCCTGGCATCGCGAACGCACTAGGAAGGCCACAGCAGCCAAGTGGTCAAGGGCCTTTTTTTACGGCGAGAACGCTGTAAACTGCCGGCTGGCGGCTGGTTCAAGACTTGGAGGGCGATGCATATCTTTGGGTAGGTCGGGGAACAAGTCGGCTTCTCTTATCAGCGAAGACTTTGTGCAGCGGCTCCTCGCGGTGTACAGGCTTGTGCATCCAGGAAACCTGTTCAGGCGGGGGCGTATCTACGCTCGCGGCAGGGCAGAGACGAGGACGGTCTACTTCGTCCCACACAATCGCAACAATGTTCGTCTGCTGGCTGATGCGGCTCAACTTCTGGTCGACGGCGGCATTCAATGCGTATTCGCGCATATTGACGGATTGAAACGCGGCGGCGTCGCACGCCCTGAACTAAACACCCGGGGAATGTCGCATATCAGCTTTGCTGAGCTCAAGCGGACGATCAGACCCTGCGACATGCTGGTGACTGGAAATGACTATGCACCGCAATTTTTTAGGCGGTTCATAGATTCTATCAACTTCGGAATGGTCCGTGTGGTCGGCCTCATCGGAGGTGCGAGACTGCTGCAGCCGCATCGATTTGTGAGAGCTGACTACATCCTGTCGATGGGACCGGCAGCGCTGCAGCAACGACGACAACCGACCTACATTGTCGGCTCCCCGGTAATTGAGCGTGCTGTCGAAAACGCGGGCGCCAGGCACGATGAAGGGCTTTTCGTGCTGGTGAACTTCAAGGGGGATATCGAAGACCTCGCAGACCGCCAATCGATTGAAGCGGTGGCAGCCGCATGTGCGAAACTCGGCCTTGCCCATGTCGTTAGTGTCCATCCCACGATGTTCGCAAAAGTCGACATGCCGAACAAATCGCCCGTAGACTTCGCACAACTGCTCCCGGACGCCCTGGCGCTAGTAACTCGCCCAAGCACCACTGTTTACGAAGCGATCGCCTGCGGCATTCCGGTGGTGCTCTTTCCGCTGGTTTCGCCGATGGTCGAGTTCGACAGTCCTATGGGCGCTTTCAAACCAACATGGTCGGAGCATCAACTCGTCGACGATATCCTTGCTGCGGTCAGGTCAAGACCGACCTATTTTGAGCAAAGCCGGGACTTCCTCAATGCCAATCTGTCGATTGATCCAAAGATGCCAGCTTCGCAACGGATCGCCAATGCTTTGATCGATATTTACAACCGCTGATTTTGCGCAATCAAAGTGCTCGCAATCGGAGGCCTAAGTTGAGATTGTTGTCCAACTTCTTTGCAAAAAGGCCGCCACTCCTTGTCGTCTCGTTTCCCAAGTCCGGGCGGACGTGGCTGCGCGTAATGCTTGACGATCTGGGCGTCAATGCGGCTTACACGCATGATGGTTCCGACCACAAGGAGCTGCGTGACATTGCACAGATCAGCACCGACAAATCACGCTACAAACGGCAGCGGATCCTATTTCTGACGCGAGACCCCCGCGACACTGTGGTGTCTGGATATTTTCAGGTTTGCAAACGCCATCAGCTGGGAGCAGGTCCGATAGGCGAATGTGTAAGGAGCCCCAAACACGGCGTCGAGAAGATTGCCCTTTTCAATCTGCAGTGGTTCGCAGCCGCAAGTTACATGCGAAAAATTGCGTTTCTGCGCTATGAAGATATGCAGCGGGATACAAACGACGCTTTGCGCAGTGTCGGAAACTTTGTGGGAAAGTCCTTCGACGAGTCCAACCTTGCTGATGTGGTCGTCAGTAGGTCGTTCAAACGAATGCAGCAATCTGAAATCTCAGGAGAACTGGGTGCGCGCTATGGCGGAAAATTGCGACCACGCAATCCTGACGACCCGGAAAGTTTCAAGGTTCGAAAAGGTAAGGTCGGTGGTTATTTGGACTACCTCAGCGTAGATGATGTAGCCTTCTGCGACAATGTACTTGCGCGGCTCGATTACTGGAAGCGGCTCGATGAGGCCTTCCTGCGGCATGGCATATCTTATATCGGCGACAGGGGCAGGTGTGAATTGATCCGATGCATCGGTTTGTCTGCGGATGCGGACATAGCGGCACGACGCCGATAGCTACGATTTTGCCTCATATGCCGATGCCTTTTTTGCCATCTAGGTTCTGCTCTCCGGTTCGAGAAGGCCGAGAAGCAGGTCTGGCTGGCCACAGCGATCCATCATGCGAGTTCTATCGGCCCGCGCGCTCGGCCCGGGCCGATCCCCAGATCACGGCCGCCTACGGCCCTGGGCCGAGGTGATGGACGAGGCGGAGAAGAACATGAGGCGCCTGCTCGAGGCCGCTCGAGCCTGACCGTACAAATCAGCAGGGCGGTTGAGCATCCAGGCAGTTTCCTATACTGGTCTGGCCCGGCTGGCGGAGCCGGCAAAAAGCTTTCGAACCGAAGATCTTCCTGCGGAGCCAATGATGTGCGGATTGTTCGGCGTCTATCGTGCCGAGGGCTTTTCGCCCGACGATATCCATCGTGCCGACCAGGCCCGCGACACGCTTGTGCACCGCGGCCCGAATTATGGCGGCGCACGTGTCACCAGCGATCTCTATCACGGGTTTCGGCGCCTCAGCATTATCGACCTCTCGGCGGCAGGCAATCAGCCCATGGTCAGCGCCGACGGGAAGTTCGCGATCACGGTCAATGGTGAGATCTACAACTATCGCGAGCTCCGCGCCGATCTGATTGCCAAAGGCTGCGTATTCACCTCGCAGTCCGATTCCGAAGTTGTGCTGCATGGCTATCGGGTGTGGGGGCTCGAAGGGCTCTGCGAGAAGCTGGACGGCATGTATGCGGCCGTGATCCATGACGGGGAACGCCGCAAGCTGCATGCGATCCGCGACCGGCCGGGCATGAAGCCGTTCTTCTACTTCCATTCGGGACGCCGATTTGCCTGGGCGTCGGAACTCAAAGCGCTGCAGACCTGGCTCGGCGACGATCTGCCGCCGATCGACGAGACGGCTGTCCTGGACTATCTCGCATGCCGCTATATTCCAGCGCCCAAAAGCCTTTACCGCAATATCTTCAAACTTCCGGCCGCAAGTCGGCTGACATTCGATCTGGAAACCGGCCGCGTCGATGTCGGGCGTTACTGGACCATGCCTACCGAACTCCGCTCGGACAATGACGACCGCCTGGCCGACGGGCTGCGGGGCCGCATGCAGGCGAGCGTCGCCGCTCACATGGTGAGCGATGTGCCGGTCGGCTATTTTCTGAGTGGCGGCATAGACTCGGCGGTTGTCCTGTCGCATGCCGTTGCGGTGAACCCCACGGCAAAGGCGTTTTCGATCGGCTTCGAAGATCCAAGATTTGACGAGAGCGCGCAGGCGGCCAAGGTCGCGGCGCTGTTCGGCGCCGAACACGCGATCCGGATCCTGCAGCCGACAGAGCTCGATGACGTCTTCCACCGCACGCGGGAATGGTATGACGAGCCGCTTTCCGACAAGGCCGCCATCCCGGCGTTTCGTGTCTGCGAATTTGCCAGCCGCGACAGGACCGTCGTGCTGACGGGCGATGGCGGGGACGAGCTTTTCGGCGGCTATCGCTCATACAAGCGGTTTAGCGGCATTCGCAGGAAGCAACGTTTCGTCCCGTTCGGTTCACAGAGCGGGTGGCGCCTGAAGGACCGCAATTTGCGCCTGATCACCACGCGTGACCCGGTCGAGCTCTCCATCGCCATTGGCTCCGGCAGAACGAGATGGCAGCGCGACGTCTATCGCGAACGCCTTGCCATCGCTGCTGACTATGATGAACTCGCCCATCTCAGGGCGTGGTGGAAGCCGGAACTCGGACCGTTGCGCAGCCTGCAATATCTCGATTTTCATACCAGTCTGCCCAACAATATCCTGACCAAGGTCGATCGGTTGAGCATGTCGGTTTCGCTCGAAGCGCGTATCCCGTTCCTGTCGCGAACGATGATCGAATATGCGTTCAGCCTGCCGGAGTCGTTTCTTTACAAGGATGGCCAGCTTAAGGGCGGGCTTAAATACGCATATCGCAATGTTTTGCCGGCAAGCACGCTCAAACGTAAGAAGCAGGGATTTGGTCTTCCACAAAGCTGGAAGCGAACGGCCGTGGCTTCGCAATCCGAGGAAAGCTATCAGGAGGCGGTATTGTCCGGTTTCCTGAAAGGCGCCAAGTTTTCGAATGCCTCCGCATAGCCACCCTCAAGGCTGCCAGCATTTCTTTTTCGCCGTGACGGAGCGGGGTCGGGCCATGGGAGCACTGCCGACATGGTGATGCGGACCGGATTCATATGCGGCTGCGGTCATAGCGGCACGACGTTGATCGCGACGATCCTCGCAGCCCATCCCGACGTCTACCTGCCGTTCCAGGAAACCAATGTCTTCTTCAAATGGACGCCGCTGGCGATGTTTCGCTATTGGAAGCTGAAGCGCGCGGCGCGCGGTGCCGGAAAGACCTTGCTGCTTGAAAAAACGCCGCGGCATATCCGTCGCGTCGGCCGTATTCGCCGCCTCGTGCCCGGGGCGCGTTTCGTGATGCCGGTGCGGGACGGGCGCGACGTCGTGGCGTCATTGGCCAAGCGTCTTGGCGATCCAAGGGAGGCGCTCGACCGCTGGATCGGCGACAATGCGCTCGTTCTCGCCGAACAAGGACAG
Organism: Mesorhizobium sp. M0960; assembly: GCF_040319055.1. Taxonomy (NCBI): domain Bacteria; kingdom Pseudomonadati; phylum Pseudomonadota; class Alphaproteobacteria; order Hyphomicrobiales; family Phyllobacteriaceae; genus Mesorhizobium; species Mesorhizobium sp. M0960. Next base: position 58,920 of record NZ_JAMYNN010000007.1, read on the forward strand.
CCGGATGTACTGATCTATCGCTACGAGGATCTGGTCGAGGATCCGGCCAAGATCGTCGAGCGCATCTGCGGCTTTCTCAACCTGCCCTTCAGCCCGGACCTGCTCGACTATCACAGGAAGCCGCAGCAATGGTTCAAGCCGGCCGAAGTCGAACTTGAGAAGCAACATACTGCACTCCGCAACCAGCAGGTCAATCAGCCGATCTATGACGGGCGCGGACGATGGAAGACCGACCTTGGTCAGCAGGAATTGGCGGAGCTTACCGAGGGCCGTGGGAAGCCCCTGATGCAGGCTTTCGGGTACCTTTGAGCGATACGCCCGATATTTTCACTCTGGAAGCGCGCGCGGATAGCCAAACTGATCGAAGTCGCGCTCATATGCGCGATAGATGGAATCCGCCAGTTCTGGCGTGAAGTAGTCGGCAAGCCTGCGACGCGAGGAGGTGTGCAGGGGCGGCATCGCCGCGCGCCGCATATCGTCGCCTGCACCGACATGATCGAGAACCCGTTCGAAATCCTTTGCGAAAGTCTCGGTCTTGCCGATGAGGTCGAACGCAACTCCTGGAACTTCGACAATGTCGCTTTGCCTCTGCCAATGTTTGTCGATGCGCCATGTGGACGTCTTGCAGGCAAAGGCGACGAAATCTGCAAAGGACAGGCTCTTGTCAGCGCCGACAGGCAGCGCCGGATCGGCCCGTTCGCGGTGGGCCAGATAGACCTCGACCCTGCCATAGCCAGGCACAAGGGGACGGTCGCGATATTGGTCGGCCCAGCACGACAACAGCCTGGTGTAGGGATTGCGAACGAAGGTAAATCGCAAGGCTTCAGCACTTGTCGCCATGTGGTGGAACTGCACGATGCCATGGCGAGGCGCCTGCAACCGTGACGCCTTTCGGTTGTGGACCTTCCAGTTCTGGTCGCTGCGCCACCCCGACACGGTGTCGTTGCCGATCATGGCTGCAAGGTTGCTTCGAATGCGGCTGCTGGCCGCCTTCGGCGTTGCCAGGTACAGGATCTTGAGTTGCGGGACCACGTCGATCAGGTCGTCCGGCAGGTATGCGGTTGCCACGGCCCTGCGGTAGAAGGCGAGGGCTTCCGGATGCGCCCAGGCAAGAAACGGCTCCCTGACTACGTCGCGAAGGCTTTGCATCCGTGGCCGCAACGAGCGCTCGAGGCGACGGAATGCGCCGAGCTGGGGTTTGCCCGGCACGACATTATCGGGCGAAACATGGCTGGTCGTCATCGGCAAAAACCCTCGCCTTGAAATCAGTCTACCTGTCGTGGCATAGGCCTGTAAGCAGGCAGACTGGCTTTACCGCATTGCCCTATCCAAGGCTGGCTTACGGCGCTTAATAGACTGCGAAGAAACTCCCGCCAAGTTCGAAAGCTCAATTGAGGTGGATAGAGGCATCGCGCGTCGCACGGGCTTGTCACAGCACGACCAACGCTTCCGGCCCTGGTGCAGGACAATGATCGCCTTTTGTGCTGCGATGTTTTTCCGGGGGTGGGAAGGCGTTAGACAACGCAAATGTTCCGCCAAATTTTTTACATTCAATCTCTAACTTGGCAGCGTCGACTGACTTACGCTATACGCCGCGGTGGGCACGGTAAACGGGGGACGAAACCACTCACGGATCGAGCTCGAATGTGCTGAAACGATTTCGGAAAATCAAAACAAAGGTTGGCCGAACGGTCGCCAAAAGGACCATACCGGCTTCTCCGTTTTACAAGCGATACCCGTATGGCGGCAAATTGACGATACTGACCGCCGATCGGCAAGGATTGTTTGATCCCGATCACGGATTTTTCTACAATCGCATTGCGAAGTCGGCCAACTCTACGGTCACAATAAACTTGGCCCAGCTTAAATTTCGCGAAAAGTTCCAGCTCGCCGGCGCGAAGAAACAATTGCTGCAGAGCGACACCCTGTTGCGTCCGTCGCAATTGACCGTCGATCAGGTTGATTCGATTTCGAACGTGTTCGCGTTCACGTTTGTGCGGAATCCCTACAGCCGCGTGCTGTCGGCCTATTTGGATAAGGTCGCGACGGGAAAGAAAAACATCGGTAAGCGCGGCAATATCCCGACTTTCTGTGAATTTTGTGATCTCCTGGAAGATGGCTGGCTGTATGCGGACCTCCATTGGGCTCCGCAGACATCGTCGCTTGTCATGCCCACGTCCGAGTTTGATTTTATCGGTCGTGTCGAAAATTTCGCCGAGGACTTCCAAAAGGTGTGGGATCGGATCAGTGGCGGCAGGCAAATCAGCAACACCATCCACCGCAGCCAAAGCCGAACGGATGCGACGAGCAAGGCCGACGATTACTATGATAAGAGATCGCGCGGGATCGTCTCTAGCCTCTATGCCGAGGATTTTGAGGCTTTCGGCTACTGACGGCAATGCGCGGCTTCTGCTCGGCGGCGCACAGTCTACCTCAGGAAAACGACACTCCAGTCGATCATGTGCAAATCTTCACGGCGTAGCGAGGTCAAATGGCTCTGTCTCAGCATGATCGGCAGGTCCAAGCCGAACCGACAGTGCCGATCCTGTTCGTGCGCCAGCGTTATGCGCCTTTCGGTGGAGGCGAGATCATGCTGGAAAACATCATGGCCGCGTTCGCGGCGCGTCAGCGGCCGGTGGCCGTGCTCTCCGGCGACTGGCCGCGTAATGAAGGGATAGAGTTCATTCATTGCGCCGGCCGCCGCTTTCCGCGTTCGCTGCGGGCGACGTCCTTTGCTCAAGCCGCCTGCCGCAAGATCGCCGAGATGCCACGGGCGCTGGTGCAGAGCAACGATCGCCTCCCGTGCTGCGATGTCTTCCGGGCCGGGGAGGGCGTTCATGCCGCCTATCTTGCCGAGCGGCGGCGTTTCCAGACGCGGCTTGGCAGGGCGGCAATGGCGCTGAGCCCTTTTCACCGCCAGACGCTGCGCCTCGAGCGCGCAACCTATGCCAGCCCACGGCTCAAAGCTGTCATTGCGATTTCGAAAATGGTCGCAGACGACATTGTCCGTCACTACGATTATCCGGCGGAAAATGTGCACCATATCCCCAACGGCGTGGACCTCCACCGCTTCAATCCGCAACTGCGCCAACAGCATCGGACCGCGGTCCGCGCGCGGCTCGACGTCGACGATAACAGGTCGGTCGTCCTGTTTGTCGGCTCGGGCTTTGCGCGAAAGGGGCTTCTTGCACTGATGAGGGCTGTCGCCAGGCTCGATGGCGAGCCGGAATTGTGGGTCGTCGGCCACGATTCGCGCGCCAACGCCTTCAGGCAGACTGGTGACAGGCTGGGTCTCGGCGCAAGGCTCAAGATGCTGGGGCCGCAAAAGGACATGTTGCCGTGGTACGGCGCGGCCGATATTGCCGTGCTGCCTTCCATCTATGATCCTTTCGGCACAGTGGTGATCGAGGCCATGGCCAGCGGCTTGCCCGCTGTGGTAAGCACCGGCTGCGGAGCGCGCGAGCTTGTCGAGCGGTTCGAGCCGACGCTTGTTTGCGACGCGGCCAGCGAAAGCGACCTCGCTGCAGGGCTCGCGCACGCGCTGCAGTTGTCGTCACGATTTGAGACCGCGACCCGGGTGAGAGCGGCGGCCGAGCATTATGATTTCAACCTCATGATAAAGCGAATGATGGCGCTGTATGAAAGCCTTGATCTGAAATGATTTTCGACTTTGTTGGATTAGGTTAGTACCCTCAGTGCGCTAACAGGCCGGGAGCCGATGCTGCAGATACATTCGAATGACAGCGGCAGCTTTGATGCCGGAACCTTCTGACCGTGCCGGTGCTCTCGGTCGTTATCATCACCCGCAATGAGGAGGCGTCCATCGCGCGCTGCCTTCGTTCGGTGGATTTTGCCGACGAAATCGTCGTTCTAGACAATGACAGCAGCGACAGAACCAGGGACATTGCCGGTGATCTCGGAGCCAAGGTTTTGATGACCCTTGATTGGCCCGGTTTCGGCGCGCAAAAAAACCGTGCGCTTGCCGCGGCAACGGGGGATTGGATCCTTTCGCTGGATGCCGATGAGTGGGTGGAGGCGCCGCTCGGTGCGGAAATCAGGGCCGCAATCGCCGACCCAAAAGGCTATGACGGCTTCGAAATACCGAGAAGATCGCGCTTTTGCGGGCATATTGTCCGCCATGGCGGCTGGTCACCCGATCTGGTGCTCAGGCTATTTCGTCACCGCTCCGGGCGCTTCAGCGACGATACCGTGCACGAGAAAGTAGTGGTGAACGGGAAGGTCGGGCGATTGTCCCAGCCGATCGAGCACGACTCCATCGCCGACCTGGCGGATGCCCACGACAAGATTGGCCGGTACGCCGAAGCGTCCGCCGCGCGGCTGCTTGCCGAGGGCAAAAAAAGCTCGATAGGCAAGGCGGTTTTGCGCTCTGTCTGGGCTTATATGCGCAGCTATGTTTTCCGGCTGGGATTTCTGGACGGTTCCACTGGGGCGATGGTTGCCGCTTATTCCGCCAGCTACACCTATCAGAAATGGGCGCGTGTGGCATTGGGGAGCGAGGCCAATTCCACCCGAACCAGCAAGACCGAGGCCAGGACAAATCTGTGAGAAACCGGCTTGGGCGACCGCCATTGTTGCCGAGCCATCGCCAACTAGTTAGTGTACGACCGTTTAAATCGAAAGCCAGGGTAGTGAATATGACTGATGCGTTTAGGGTATTTATCGGATGGGACAGCCGTGAGCCGATCGCGTACGACGTCGCGCGCCACTCGCTGCTCAAACATGCGTCGGCGCCTGTCTCCGTCATTCCGATCAAGCAGGACGAGATGCGTAGCCGCGGGCTGTACTGGCGGGAAAAAGACCCGCTCGCCTCAACGGAGTTCACCTACACGCGCTTTCTGACGCCCTTTCTCGCCGGCTACACGGGTTGGGCCCTGTTTTGCGATTGCGATTTCCTGTGGCTCGGTGACGTCGCAGGCCTGCTGAAATATACGGACTCGGAAAAGGCGGTCTATTGCGTCCAGCATGACTATACGCCGAAGGCCACGACCAAGATGGATGGCGTGGTCCAGACATCCTATCCTCGGAAAAACTGGTCGTCGTTGATGCTGTTCAATTGCGCGCATCCCTCGGTCAAATCGCTCACGCCAGAGGTCGTGAACCAGGAAAGTGGCGCCTATCTTCACCGAATGCAGTGGGTTGCCGACGAAGATCTGGGCTCATTGCCGGTAGAGTGGAATTGGCTCGAAGGCTGGAACGAAAAGCCTGCTGTCGGCACACCTAAGGCGGTCCACTATACGAGCGGCGGCCCGTGGTTTGCCGAGTGGCAGAATGTCGACTATGCCGATTTGTGGATAGCAGAACGCGACGAATTCCTGGCTTCAGATCAAGCACAATCTTCTCAGAGCGCAGTTCGATAAGCGCCATCGTGTTTGGCAGGTGAGCGCTTCCGAAGTGGAATCGATTTCGTGTCGCGAAGAGCGCAGCAACCAGCCGTCAGACGCTGGGCGTCGACAACAATGCGTGGTGCCGCCTTGGGGCGGGACCGGGGGCGGATTGTGCCTAAATCTGGCGGTTCCGGCCGGATAAGATGCCGCACCAGGTAAGGATCAGCTCGCGGCAATATGATCGGTCTGGGGTCCGTCAGCTCTTTCATCGGCCTAGCCGGCACGCGAAAGTCGACCATGCCGTCATTGCGAAGACGCCTCGATCGTTTTTTGGAAAACCGCGGGCCTAAAATACCGCGGCTGCAGCTGAACCATGTCGAGCGCCTGGCGCTGGTCCGTCGCCATGGTGATTTTTCCCTTGCCTATTCGGCCGCCGTGCAGAAGGGGCTTCATTACTTCGGCGATGCCCAGGGCTACATCGCTTACGGCAGCAAAACGCGACATCATTTCGCGCTCGGTGACCCAATGGCTGCCCCGGCCGATCGGCGCGACTATATCAAACGTTTCGTCGAGGTTGCAGGCAGCCCGTGGTTCGTGCAGATCGGCGAACAGACGGCGCGCGTGCTTGCCGGGCTTGGCTATCAGGTCAACCGCCTTGGCGTCGACACCAGGCTTGTCCTGCCCGGCCACGACTTTTCCGGAAGGCGCAATGAGACAGTGCGCTATTCCGAACGTTGGCTCTTGAGGAAGGGGTTTTCCTTTGCGGAGGACAACGGGACCGTCTTCCTCGACGAGATTGCCAGGCTCTCCCAGAACTGGCGGGCAGACCGCATCGTCAAGCGCTGGGAGATGAGGTTTCTCAACAGGCCCTTTGCCGATCACCTTGGCATCGACATGCGCCGCTTCGTCCTGCACGGTCCGGATGGAGAGCTCGTGGCCTTGCTGGATTTCGATCCGCTGTTCAGTGACGGCAAGGTCATCGGCTACACCACCTCGTTCAAGCGCAAGCACATCGATGCCTCGGCGCATGCCGAGATCGGCCTGACCAAATTTGCGGTCGACCGCTTTCGCAACGAAGGTGTTTCCGTCGTTACCCTCGGCCTGTCGCCGCTGGTCGAAATCGGACCCAGCGGGTTTGTCGAAAGCGATTTCTGGCGGTGCGCTTTCCAGCGCGCCTATGAATCGCCGTGGGTCAATCGCACCCGCTTCAACCTGCAGGGGCAGGCGGCCTTCAAGCGCCGGTTCCACGGTGTCGAAGAGCCGACCTATCTCGCCTTTCGCAAGGGGACCTTTTTCGAGGCGCTTTCTCTGCTCCGGCTGATCAGGGCCGTCTAGTGCCTGGTGGATGGGGCTCGTCGTCTCCCAGTATGTCGACCTCACACCGGCCAGGCTTGGTTGTTTAGGTGGGAAAGGAAGGCCGCGGCGGGATGCAAAAGACCGGCCGCGAAGCGCCGGACGGTTCTTGCTGTCGTCCCCAGTCCCGCCGGGGCACTTTTGGTAGCCCGAGAACGGCTCCGCATCAGCGCCAAGGGGTCGGATTCACGGTTGCTGCAGCGTACCGCCAGGAATAACGAGGGTACCTTGGCCTGGCCTTGAGTATCTGAAGCCTATGAAGAACAAAGCGACGATGATCAAACAAATGACGATGACCGCGACGACGCTGCCAGGACGGTGTCCGGTATCTGGCGGTTGGACCATTGCCTTCCCGCATGGCTATCGCCGTTGACCTTCTTCATTCTCCAGCCGAGCATGACGACTGTCAATGGATGCAGGAGTTGCCCCCGCCGTCTGTTGCGCAAAATGTTTTCCCGTGGGTTAGTGGCGGCGCGTTGAGTTGGCCAAATGATCGATCAACCTCTACCCGTTCACGGGAGAGGGTATCGTCCTTCGACGAACTCGCGAGGCAGGTGGGCGGCGCGGACTCAACCAATATTACGGGAAGACCGCCGCGTATTCGCTGCGGAAATCCCCGATGACGTCGTCGACCGTCATGTCGGGGTCGCCCTGGAATGTGTACATCGTATTCCACACCGAGTTCAGCCAGTCGGTGTCGGATATGTTGAAAGGATTCTGGACGCTGAAGCCGGGCTTTTTCAGCGAGTCGAGGACGAGCTGGTTGCAGGCGTCGAGCTTGTCGGTCGGAACGTCCAGGCGCACCGGGCTCGATCCCTTGATGGAAGCGAACTCGGCGTTGATCTTGGGGTCGACGACGGTACCGGCGAAGTCGAGCTCTGCCTTGAGCACGTCATCGGGCTGGCCGCCGAGGATGCCGAACGCATCCACCGTCACCGATAGCGCCTTGGTGCCGGGAATGTTGATGCAGCCGAAATCCTCGCCGAGCACCTTCTTGTTGGCCTTCCACTGACCCTTCATCCAGTCGCCATGGATCTGCATGAGCGTCTTGCCCGAAATGACCGTGCTGGTCGTCTCGTTCCATTGCCGGTTCACCCAGCCCGCGTCGGCCTGGCTGGTGATCTTGCGGAACATGTCGATCGCGTCGCGCAGGCCTTTCTCGTCGAACACAGTCTTGTCAGGCGTTTCACCATAGAAGCGGTTGTATATGTCCGGGCCGGCGACGGCAGCGACCAGGGCATGAAAGAGATAGCCGGCCTGAAACGTGTTGCCGCCCACTCCGATGAAGGTGAAGCCGGCCTGCTGGACCTTTTTCATGTCGGCGAACATATCGTCGAGCGAGGCCCATTTGGTCGGGTCGACGCCGGCCTCGGCGGCGACCTTCTTGTTGTAGTAGATCATCCCGTCGATATGGACGCCGGTCGGGATTTTGCGGATCTCGCCGTCGACCTTGATTGACTTCAAAACCGTTTCGGGAAAATTCGGCGTCGCCCCGATCTTGTCGAAATAGGCGTCGAGCGGCTCGCCCAGTCCGCGTTTGGTCAGATCGCGATAAAGGCCAGGCTCGGAGTTGATGAACAAATTGGGTGGTGTGCCGGCGACGATCAGGCTGACCAGCGGGCTGGAGCCGGCCTGCTCGTGCGGCACGGCCATCTCGGTAATCTTATTACCTTTCGCTTCGAACGCCTTGACGATCGCGTTGAGCGCGCCGATCTCGCTCTCATTCGACCATGTATGGAACAGTTTGAGCTCGGTGGCGGCGGCGCTGGCGAACGGCGCGGCGCCGATCGCCAGCGCCAGTCCAAATGCGCCCAGCAGTCTCTTGGACGTCAGTCTTCTGGACATCGTTTCCTCCCTATTGATGTTAAATCCGACTCCGAGTTTCGGCGTCGAAAAGATTGAACCGGTCGGCCGGAAAGATCGCTCTGACGCTGGCGCCGTCCCGCAGCGCGCCGATCTGCGAATGGTCTACATGCACAGCCAGCAGCTCGTCGGCGGCCGCCAAGAAGGCGGTACCGTCGCTACCGGTCTTTTCGCTGTAGCGCAGCGGCAGGTCGAAGATGGCGGCCGGTTTGCCGCCATTCGGCCTGCCGATCGAGAAATGCTCCGGCCGCAAGCCGACCAGCACCTTCATGCCCGTGGCCGGCTGCCTGATGAAGGAATAGTCGGACAGGTCCATCTCGACGCCGGTCGACCGGTGGGTCGCGACGACGCGGTTGCCGGTGAGATCGATCGTCGTCTCGAAGACGTTCATCGGCTGCGAGCCGACAAAACGAGCGACGAAGAGGTTGGCCGGCCGCTCGTAGATCTCGTCCGGCGTGCCGATCTGCTGGATGACGCCGCCGTCCATTACAGCGATCCGCGTCGCCATAGTCATCGCTTCGACCTGGTCATGGGTAACGTAGACGACCGTCTTCTTGAGGTCGTGGTGGAGCTTCTTGATCTCCAGACGCATCTCGGTGCGCAGCTTGGCGTCGAGGTTGGACAACGGCTCGTCGAACAGGAACACGTCGACATTCTTCACCAGCGCGCGGCCGATGGCGACGCGCTGGCGCTGGCCGCCGGACAGTTGCGCCGGACGGCGGTCGAGCAGCGGTTCGATACGCAACAGCTGTGCGGCCCAGGCGACACGCCGCTCTATCTCGCCGCGGTCGAGCCGTTGCGCCGAGAGGCCGAACTTCAGGTTGCCGCGCACCGTTTTTGTCGGATAGAGCGCATAGGACTGGAACACCATGGCCAGGCCGCGGTCCTTGGGATCGAGATCGGTGACATCGCGGCCGCCGATGGTGATCGAGCCTGCGGTCACCTCCTGCAGGCCGGCAAGCAGGTTAAGCAATGTGGTCTTGCCGCAGCCGGACGGGCCGAGCAGCACCAGGAACTCGCCGTCATTGACGGTGAGGTCGAGATCCTCGAGCACGGTGACGCGCCCGAACTGCTTGACGATATTTTTGAATTCGACCTTCGGCACGGCTATCCCTTGATGGCTCCGGCGGTGATGCCCTGGACGAAGAATTTGCCGAGCCCGAAATAGACCACCAGCGGCGGGATGGCCGTCAGCAAAGCTGCGGCCATGTCGACATTGTAGTGGACCTCGCCGCGCTCCGTGATGACGGTGTTGGCCAGGATGACGGTCATCGGTTGGGCGCCCATGCCGCCAAAGGTGAGCCCGATCAGGAAGTCGTTCCAGACGCTGGTGATCATCAGGATCAGCACGACGATCATGATGTTGCCGGACATCGGCAGGATGATCTCGGCGAAGATGCGCCAGAAGCTACCGGAATCCATGATCGCCGCGTTGATGATCTCGGGCGGCACGTCCTTGTAGAAATTGCGGAAGATCAACGTCAGCAGCGGCATCGCCAGCACGGCGTGGATGACGGCGATCGCCCAAATGGTGCCGTAGATGCCGAGCGAGGCGGTCAGGGCGACCAACGGGATCATGATGATCTGGAACGGCACAAAGGCGCACATGAACAATACGAACAGAAAGGGGCCAGCCCAGCGGACGTTCCACAGAGCCAGCGCGTAGCCGGTGACCGACGCCAGGGCGATCGACAGGAACAGGCTCGGGAACAGAATGGCGAGCGAGATGAAGAATCCGTGCCTGACACCCTCGCACGTCATGCCCGAGCAGACTTCTGCCCAGGCCTTCCACCAGCCTTCGAATGTCCAGGTGGTCGGCAGCGAAAAGACCTCGCCGAGCGCGATCTGGTCCATTGTCTTGAAAGAGGTGACGATCACCACGTAGAGCGGGATCGAAATGAAGGCCGCGCACATGGCGAGGAACACGAGGACGGCGATCGACGCTCCCTTGATGCGGCGGCGCCTACGGGGGTAGACGCGCCCGCCGATGCGCGCGGCCGCTGATGTCTCGTAAGCGGACACGGCATTCATACGGCGGCGGCCTGGCGACGGCGGACTTGCCAGGCGGTGACCAGCATCAGCGGCAGGAAGACGGCAGCCGTGATCAACAGCATGATGACTGCTGAGGCGGACGCGTAACCGATGTTGGAACGGGTCGAATAGGCGTTGATGACGAAATAGGCCGGCGTCCAGGTTGACGTACCGGGTCCGCCATTGGTCATGGCGAGCACGATGTCGTAGGTCTTGACCACGCCGAGCGACAGCAGGATCGCGCAGGTCAGGAACGTGAACTTCAGCATCGGAATGATGATCTCGACGTAGAGCCGCCAGAAGCTCACGCCGTCGAGCTTGGCGGCGCTCCAGATTTCCGTGTTGATCGACTTCAGGCCGGCCAGCATCAGCGCCATGTAGAAGCCGAGCCCGTGCCAGATCGAGGCGAGAATGATGCCGTAGATTGCCGTGGCAGGATCGGCCAGCCAGTTGAAATTGGCGCTTTCCCAGCCCAGCTGGTGCAGGAAGTTCTGGACACCGAGGGCCGGGTTGAACATCCAGCGCCAGACGATGCCGGTGACGATCAGCGACACCGCGAGCGGATAGAGAAAAATCGTCCGGAAGAAGCCTTCGCCGCGCTTTTCCTTCTCGATCATCGCGGCCAGGATGAAACCCAGCACGATGGCGAGCGCGCTGCCGATCGCCAGGACGACGACGTTCCGGAGCGAGGTCATCCAGACGCCGTCGCTGAAAAGCCGGTCATACTGGCGCGCCCAAACTGCGGGGTCGATCGCGTAGTCAGGGAAACGACGCGAACGCGTGAACGACATCCAGATCGTCCATCCGATGGCGCCGGCGAAGGCCACCAGGGTGACAGTGAGCGCAGGAATCAGCGCAAGCTGCGGCGAGACCTTGCTCCACCTGAGCGCCATTCGGGTTCCTCCCTCGAAGGCCTGCCTTAGCCGATCGCGGCTCTGGCAATTTTCATATTAGCGTTAAACCAATCATGACGATATCGCTCTGTCAACAGTGACAAGCAAATCGGGATCAAATGGCACCGGGCATTCGAGAAAACGACGCTGCAGCGCAGCAAACCCGCGCTTTGGCGGGTGAGAATTCATATTGACAAAGCGCGCGGCGGGGAGCAAAGGCGATATTAACGCTCATACGAAATTCGACCTATCGGGAGGAAAACGTCATGAAAGGGATCACCGGCTTCGGCCACGCCGCCATCAAGGTGAAGGACCTGGACGCCAGCCTCGCCTTCTATAGGGACAAGCTCGGCTTTCCCGAGATGCTGCGCCTTCACAATAAGGACGGCAGCACTTGGCTGGTGTATCTCAGGATCACGGAAGAGGTGTTCTTGGAGATATTTCCCGGCGCGGAAAACGATCGCGCTCCCGGCTGGAACGCCAACGGCGTCAATCACATGTGCCTGACGATCGATAATCTTGACAGCTTCTGCCCGGCGATCGAGGCCAACGGCATCAAGCTGACCGCACAGATCAAGGACGGGCTCGACGGCAACCGCCAGGCCTGGATCGAGGATCCTGACGGCAATCGCATCGAGCTGATGGAGATGCACGCCGATTGCCTTCAGTACAAGGGTCTGAAACGGTTGCGCGAAGAGGGATTGCTGCCGGCTTAAGTCCTCTCAGGCAACATGGCCAATGTGACGAGATCTTGCAGAGAACCCGTACCCGACTGAAGGACATCGCGGTGGCCACCGGCTACTCGGCGAACACCGTTTCGCTGGCGCTGCGCGGCAGTCTGCGAATTCCGGAGGAAACGCGCGACCGTATCCAGTCGGCCGCGCAGAGCCTGAACTATTTTCCGAACACCATCGCGCAGGCGCTGGTCAGCCGCGAGACGCGGACGATCGGGCTGGTGCTCACCGACATCATGAACCCGACGCTGACGCTGGTGTCGCGTTTCCTCGAGAGGGAGCTCGCCCAGCGTGGTTATTCCCTGATGCTGGCCGCCAGCGACCACGATTCCGCCAAGGAGTGGAGTGCGCTGAACGTGTTCCGCTCGCGGCAGGTCGACGGCATCCTCATCTATCCGACCAACCACGACCGGCTCGACCACATCCGCGCGGTGCGTCAGGTCGGATATCCCGCACTGGTGCTTGCCGATATTCCGGTTGCCGGCCTCGACGTGGTGGCGATCGACGACCGCAGCGGCGGCTACAAGGCGGTCCGGCACCTGATCGAGCGCGGCCATCGTCGCATCGCCATGCTCGACGCGGCGCAGCTGCTCGGCAACAGCGAAAAGCATGACGGCGCGTTTCGCGCCGTGACCGAGGCAGGGCTTCCCACCGATGCGCTCGTCGTGGTCAAGCCCGGCGGCCATTCGGCGACCGACGGTTTTCAGGCGATCGGCGAGGCAATGAAGCCGAAGCAGCGGCCGACGGCGCTGTTTGCCACGACCGATTCGCTCGCCATCGGAGCGTTGCGCTGGTGTCGCGAGCAGGGCGTCTCCGTGCCCGGCGAACTGGCGATCGTCGGCTATGACAACACCGAAGCGGCGGACTTCAGCTCGGTGCCGATCACATCGATCAACTATGCCGCCGCCGAGGTCAGCAGCCATGCGGTTGAGCGGATCCTGTCGATGATCGGCAAGCCGTTACCGACGCCGATCGTGACGCTGATCGATCCGGAACTGGTGATCCGCCAATCCACCTGAGGCACGGCGCGTTCGATCGTCAGACAAGACCAGCGTGGCAGCGCGATGCGCAGTGGCGGAGCGGACGTTGCTCACCCGTTTCATGCGCCCTACGTGTGCAGCGAAAAGTTTGATGTAGCTGAGAGGCTTTCAGTTGCTGCGGCAAAATCGTAAATTCGGTTACGTTTGGGTGGGCATCCTCGCCAAATTGGTCTGACAGAGACATTAAGAAGATAATGAAATGAATATGTTACGCCACAGACTTGCGGTGGCGCCGATGATGGATGGGGAAGATAGATAAATAAAATCAAATGTTTATGAGGATTTGTGTGCAACAACTGCACACGAAAGTTCTCCTTCTCGTCCATATCCGTTCTTGCGACGGAGTATCCGACCGCACTCTTAGGACGCCTTTTGAATAGCTGCGCTGACTTATCTCGCGAGGGCCGTCGCCAGTGTATCCGCGATCTGCCGTCTGCCAGATGGCGGACGTCACACAAAGCTGATGCCACGCGGCGCTGCTGATGTCCTCGACACCAATGCCCGGCTACGCATGCGTATTGTGCGGGAGCCGTAACAGTGCCTGCGCTCGCTGCAATATCAAAAGATGCTCCGGCTTCAGGGAGGCCACACCCACCGCCCATTCGGTCGGCGGTGAAAGCGCGTCGTTGCAATGCAAGTGAAAAAAACTACCGGGCAATCAAAGCAGACATTTCTGGACTGTTTGTCGAGCGAGGCGGAGTTTGGCGCAACGCTTGAACTTCAGCCGGGACCGAAATGGCCTTACCGTCCGATCCAGATCACGACGCCCGCGAAACACTTCGACTGATCGGTCCCGATCCGCAGAACTGGGTGCCGGATCGGGAGGGCATCGACCACAATGTCTTCATCGTCGGTGGCGGGCAGACGGGCGCGACCTTCGCCTTCGCGCTGAGGCGCGCCGGCATCGGCAAGCTCACGGTCATCGACGCCGCATCGGACGAAGGCAAGGCCGGCATCTGGCTTACCCATGCGCGGATGAACCGGCTGCGGACGCCGAAAGGCCTGCCGGGACCAGAACTCGGTCTGCCAGGCTTGAGCTTTCAGTCATGGTATGAAGCCCGCCACGGTGCGGAAGCGTATGCCGGTTTCGACCGCATCGCGCGGACGGATTGGGCGAGTTACCTGAAATGGTATCGAGAGTTCCTCGGTATCGGCATCCGCTACGGCACGCGTCTCCTGCGCATCGAGCCGGCTGCCGGGCATTTCCGCCTCGATCTCGAAGCGGAAGGCAAACGATCGGTCGAAACAGCGCGCAAGATCATCCTGGCCAATGGCTTTGGCGGCAGCGGCGGTGCGGTGATACCGGATGTGTTCGCAGCTCTTCCCCCGGGTATCGTCGCGCACAGTTCGGCGGCAATCGATTTTGCCTCGCTCAAGGGCAAGGCGATCGCTGTCGTCGGTTCCGCGGCTTCGGCATTCGATGCAGCCGGGACGGCCCTTGAGGCCGGGGCAAAATCGGTGCGTCTCTTTGCCCGCCGCAACAGCATTGCCAGCGTGCCGATCAATCGCGTCCGCGGCTATCCCGGTGCCTATGACAACTATCCGCTGCTGCCGGATGCGGTGCGCTGGCGCCAGGCGCTGCGGTTTCGCGATGCCGGTTCGACGCCGCCACCCGATGCGGTGGAGCGGGTGGTGCGGCACCAGAATTTCCACCTGCACCTCGGCGCCCCATGGACGAAGGCCGGTGTCGACAGCGGTAAGGTCGTCACCGAGATCGCCGGTGAGACGTTTGCCTTCGACTTCGTCATCGCCGGTACCGGCTATTTCGCCGACCCGACACGCAAGCCCGAATTCGCCGATTTCGCCGCCTCTATCCGCCTGTGGCGCGACCAGTACGCGCCGCCCAAAGCAGAACGCGATAAATTCTTCGGCGCCCATCCCTATCTCGGTCTCGGTCATGAATTCCTTGAGAAGGCGCCGGGCGAGGCGCCGTTCCTGAAGGATGTCCATGTCTTCAATCCCGGCGGCTTCGTCAGCTTCGGCCTGCCGATCGGCGATATCCCGTCGATCAGGCGCGATGTGCCCGCCGTGGTTGCCCGCATCAGCCGCGATCTCTTCCTCGCCGATCTCGACAGCCATGAGGGCCGCATAACCGGCAGCCATCCGGCCGAATTCGGCGAAGAGGCCTATGCCTCTGCCGTTTGGCGGCCGGCGCAGACCATCGCGGCGGAATAGACGCATTTCAATGGACAAGTGCCGATGACCTTCAGCCCTGACCTTTCCGACCCGTTCGTCGCCACGGCGGTTGAGTTGCGCGAGATCTTCGATCGGGATGCGGTGGCGCGTGACAAGGCCGGCGGACGGCCGGTCGAACAGATCCGGCTGCTGAAGGAGAGCGGCTTGCCGTCGGCGCAGATTCCCAAGCGCTATGGCGGCAAGGGCGCATCCTGGCTGTCGGTGCTTCGCGTGGTGCGCGAATTCGCCCGCACCGATGGTTCGCTCGCCCATCTCTACGGCTACCATCATCTGCCGCTTAACGGCGTGTTGTTTCGCGGCACGCAGGCGCAAAAGGATCAGCTGCTAACGCGCTCAGCCCGGGAAAACTGGGTCTGGGGCAATTCCGGCAACGCCATGTCAAAGACCTCGACGGCCAAGCGCAACGGCAAGGGCTGGATCCTCAGCGGCTTTCGGCCTTTTTCTTCCGGTTCGCATATCGCCGACTATATCCAGGTCGCCTGGGAGGACGGTCAGGACCGGCTGGCAGCGGCGATCCCGGCCGATCGCGAAGGCATCGTCATCGAGGACGACTGGGATGGTGTCGGCCAGCGCCAGACGGGTTCCGGCAAGGTGACCTTCAAGGATGTGCATGTCTGCGACGACGAACTGATCGGCTCACCCGCGGCGCCGCTAACGCCGTTCCAGACGCTGACGTCACTTTTCCAGCAGGCGGTCCTGCTCAACCTGTTCGTCGGCAGTGCGCAGGGAGCACTGAGCGAAGGGCGCGACTATACGGTCTCGCAATCGCGCCCCTGGATCTATTCCGGCTACGAGAAGCACACGGACGACCCGTTCGTGCAGCGCAAATATGGCGATCTCTATATCCGAACGCTCGCCGCGGCCGAACTCGCCGATGTGGCGGCGAAAAGCGTCGATGCCGCCTATAGCCAAGGCGAGGCCTTGACCCTGGAGCAGCGCGGGCAGACGGCGATCGATCTCGCCACCGCCAATGTCTATGCCGGGCAAATCGGCCTCGATGCCTCGAGCGAGGTTTTCGAGGTGATGGGCGCCCGCTCGGCCACCAAGGCCAACGGCTTCGACAGGTTCTGGCGCAACGTGCGAACGCACACGCTGCACAATCCGGCCGAGTACAAGAAGCGCACCATTGGCACCTGGTTGCTGACCGGGGAATTCCCGGTCGGCGGATTGTATCGCTGAGGAGGCGGGAGACATGGCCAGGCGCAAGGACAAGCTCAAGCTTGGAGCGTTTCTGCTCTTCACCGGCCACCATGTCGCCGCTTGGCGTCATCCGGCGGCGGGCGAGGGAACCAGCCTCAGCGACTACATTGAACTTGCCAGGTTGGCGGAAGCGGCCAAGTTCGACACGATCTTCTTCGCCGACGGCGTCGCGGCGCGGCTGAAGGATCTGGAGGTCGCCAGCCGCAAGGCGCATAGCGGCGTCTATCCGTTCGAGCCGATCACGCTGCTGTCGGCGCTTTCGGCGGCGACCAGGAACATCGGCCTGATCGCCACGGCTTCGACCAGCTATTCCGATCCCTACAATCTGGCCCGCCAGTTCGCTTCGCTCGATCATTTGAGCGGCGGCCGTGCCGGCTGGAACCTGGTCACCTCTTCCGATCCGGAAGCGGCGTTCAATTTCGGCCACGAGGCGCATATCCAGCACGGCGACCGCTACGACCGGGCTGAAGAATTCGTCGATGTGGTGCTCGGCCTCTGGGACAGCTGGGAAGACGATGCCTTCTCGCGCGACAAAGCGAGTGGGCGCTATTTCGACAAGGACAAGCTGCACGTGCTGAACCACAAGGGCCAGCACTTCAAGGTGCGCGGTCCGCTGAACACGCCGCGAATGCCGCAAGGTCATCCGGTTGTGGTCCAGGCCGGGGCGTCCGGTCCGGGCAAGGAGCTGGCGGCTCGTACCGCGGAAGCGATTTTCGCCGCGCAGATCACGCTCGACGAAGCCACCGCATTCTATGCCGACGTCAAGGGCAGGCTCGGCAACTATGGCCGCTCGGAAGATGACCTGAAGGTGCTGCCTGGCATCTTCCCGGTCGTCGGCCGGACCGAAGCCGAGGCGCAGGAGAAGTTCGAACAGCTGCAGGACCTGATCCAGCCGGAAGTCGGCCTCGGCCTGGTGTCGGCGCTGGCTGGCGGCTTCGATCTCAGCAATACCCGCTCGACGGGCCCGTGCCGGATTTGCCCGAGACCAACGCCGGCAAGAGCCGGCAGGCTCTGGTGATCGACCTGGCACGGCGCGAGAATCTGACCATTCGGCAGCTCTATCTGCGCATCGCCGGCGCCCGTGGCCACTGGCAGGTGGTCGGCACGCCGCAACAGATCGCCGACACCATGGAAGAGCGGTTCGAGAATTACGGCGCCGACGGCTTCAACATCATGGCGCCGATCATGCCTGGCGGCTTGAAGGATTTCATCGAACTGGTGGTGCCGGAACTGCGCCGCCGCGGCCTGTTCCGTCAGGAGTATGAGGGCAGGACCTTGCGCGACAATCTCGGCCTGAAGCGGCCGGCAAATCGGTTTTCGCGGTCCGCCGCGGCAGCCGCGGAATAGGCAGACCATGGCGCGCGACAAGCTCTTTCTCATTCAGCCGGGTTTCTCCGACCCGAAACATCCAGGCCGGACATTCGTCTGTCCCTATTGCAACCAGGTCGAAGGGATGCTCGCCGCCTTTCCCGATCTCGCCGCCAGACTGGACGTCGAGCGCGTGCCGTTCGCGAGGCCGAGGGACAAGGTGATCGACGCGCTCGGCGAGCGGCATCAGTCCCTGCCGGTGCTCGTCATCGGCGGCGATCCGCCCACCGACCTGCCGACGGCCAAGGGCCAGGCCTTCGCCGACGACACCAAATGCATTCTTGCGCTTCTGGCCGAGCGCCACGGCTTCCCGCATCTGCATGAGTGACAGCATGACCTTCGATCCCGATACCTCCAATCCATGGATCGCCAAGGCGGTCGAGCTGCGCGACATCTTTGCCCGCGACGCGGTCGAGCGCGACCAGCTTGGTGGCAGGCCGAGCGAACAGATACGCCTGCTCAAGGAGAGCGGCCTGCTCACAATCGTCATCCCCAAGGAATTCGGCGGCGCCGGCGAACCCTATTCGACGGCGCTGAAGATCGGCCGCGAGTTCGCCAAGGTCGACGGCTCGATCGGCCACATCTACGGCTACCATTTCAGCGCATTGATCGCCGCCAGGCTCAATTCGGACGAGCCGCGTTCGGCCGATCTGCTGCGGCGTTCGGCTGCCGGCGACTGGTTCTGGGGCAACACCGGCAACAGCTTTTCCAAAACGCTGTTCGGTCGCAAGGATGGCGAGTGGACGATCGTCAATGGTTTCAAACCCTTCGCCTCCGGCTCGCATGTGGCCGATTATCTTTCGACCTCGTGGGAAGACGAGATCAGCGGCGAGAGGAAATTCGCGGCAATCCCCGCGGATCGCGACGGCATCAGCATTCTCGACGACTGGGACGGCATCGGCCAGACGCAGACCGGCAGCGGCAAGGTCGCCTACAAGGATGTCAGGATCCACGACAGCGAACTGGTGCGCGGCTGGGTCGACGCCTCGCTGCCGATCCGCACCATCGGCCCGCTGCAGCAGCAAAGCGTGTTGCTCAATGTCTTCATCGGCACGGCCCAGGGCGCGCTGCTGGCGGCGCGGGACTACACGCTCAACAGTTCGCGGCCGTGGATGTATTCCGGCGTCGAGCGCCATATCGACGATCCGTGGATCAAGCGGCAATATGGCGAGCTCTGGGTCAAGACGCAGGCGGCGACGGTGCTGGCCGATCGCGCGGCTGCGGCGATCGATCATGCGATCGCCCGCGGCAAGGCGCTGACCGAGGAAGAGCGCGGCGAAGCGGCCGTTGCCGTCGCTGCGGCCAATGTGCTGGCGGGGGATGTCGCGCTGGAGGTCACGACCGAGATTTTCGAGGTGATGGGCGCGCGCTCGGCGGTGCGCAAATACGGCTTCGACCGTTTTTGGCGCAACGCGCGCATCCACACCTTGCACAACCCCGCCGAATACAAGACCCGCACCGTCGGCACCTGGTATCTGACCGGCGCTTACCCCGAGCCCGGCGTGTTTCGATGAGCAGCCGGCAGCTCCATCTCAACGTCAACATCCTGCACGCCGGCTTTTCGCCGGCAGCATGGCGGATGGACGGCGTCGACCCCTATGCCGCCTTCACCGTCGACCACTATGTGCAGGTGGCGAAGATCGCCGAACGCGCCAAGCTCGACGCCGTATTCCTTGCCGACCAGGCGGCGATCTCGGATCGCATCGACTATCGTCCGATCACGTCGCTGGAGCCGACCATCGTGCTGGCGACGATGGCCGCCGCAACAGAGCGCATCGGCCTGATCGCCACCGCTTCAACCAGTTTCAACGAGCCGTACAACATCGCCAGACGCTTCGCGACGCTCGACCATGTCAGCGGCGGGCGCATCGGCTGGAACATCGTGACCACGGCCGATCCCGCCTCGGGTCGCAATTTCGGCCTCACCGGTGCGATCGATCACGGCCGGCGCTACGAGCGGGCGGCCGAATGCGCCGAGATCGTCAAGGCATTGTGGGACAGCTGGGAGGACGATGCCTTCATCGGCGACGTGGCCGGCGGGCGCTTCGTCGATGCCGCCAAGGTTCATGCCATCGAGCACAAGGGCGCGCATTTTTCGGTGCATGGGCCGCACAATGTGCCGCGTTCGCCGCAAGGGCATCCGGTGGTCATCCAGGCCGGCGGTTCCGATGACGGCAAGGAGCTCGCCGCACGCCACGCCGAAGCCGTCTTCTCGGCCTCTCAATCCCTCGAAGAAGCGCTTTCCTATGCACAAGAGCTGAAGACACGCGCCCAGATTTACGGCCGCACCGGCGGCGTGCCGCTCAACCTTGCCGGCCTGGCCACCATCATCGGCAGCACCGAGGGGGAAGCGGAGCGGCGGCAAGAAGAGCTGTGGGATCGCATCCCGCTCGACTACAGCCTTGGGCGGCTGTCCGGCGTGCTCGGCATCGATCGCGAGCGGCTGAAGCTCGACGAGAAGCTGCCAGAAGGGATTCAACTGCCCCCCAATGGCGGCCACACCTTCTTCAAGGCCACACTCGCGCTCGCGCGCAGCAACGATTTCACGGTTCGCCAGCTGATCCGGGCGCTGAACGGCAGCACCGGCCACCGCACCATCGTCGGCACGCCGGAGCAGATCGCCGACGATATCGAAAGATGGTTTGTCGCCGGCGCCGTCGACGGCTTCAACCTGATGCCGGACGTGCTGCCGACCGGACTGGAGGTCTTTGTCGATACGGTGGTGCCGATCCTGCGCCGGCGAGGCCTGTTCCGCACGGACTATGAAGGGCGCACGCTGCGAGACCATCTCGGCCTTGTCCGGCCCGAAAGTCGTTTTGCGCCGCAGCCGCACAAGGCGCCAGGGTTGCTCGGGGCCACCCATTGAACGATCATCAAACGACAACGGAGCTGAAAGTCCTGTCATCGACCTCCATGCCCGACAAAAATACAGGCCTGACAATGAGCGCTGATCCCGAATTTCTCTGGTACATACCGAACCAGGTCGATCCCGGTCACCGTGGCGAGCCGGCCGCCGTGGACCACAACAGCCTGGACACACTGACCAGCCACGCGAAGGCGCTTGAGGACCACGGCTGGAAGGGCGCGCTGATCGGTACCGGCTGGGGTCGGCCCGACACGTTTACCGTCGCGGCCGCACTCGCCGCCCGAACCACCTCCTTCGAGCCGCTCATCGCGATCCGCCCGGGTTACTGGCGGCCGGCGCACTTCGCATCAGCCGTAGCCACGCTCGATCAGCTGACTGCCGGTCGCGTGCGTATCAACATAGTGTCGGGCAAGGACAACCTCGCTGCGTATGGCGACAGCGAAGGCGACCAGATACATCGCTATGCCCGCACCAGAGAGTTCATGCGGCTGGTTCGCAAACTTTGGTCCGGAGAGAACGTGACCTTTGCCGGCGAGCACTTCCAGGTCACAGGGTCTACCGTCATGCCCCGCATCCCTGTCCGTTGCGATCGTCGCCATCCCAAGCTCTACTTCGGCGGTGCGTCGGAGGCGGCCGAGCGGGTGTCGGCCAGGGAGGCGGATGTGCAGCTCTTCTGGGGAGAGCCGCTCGACGGCGTCCGGGAGCGGATCGAGCGGCTCAAAGCCTTGAGCAGGGAACTCGACCGAGACCTCCCGCCTCTGGAATTCGGGTTGCGGGTTACCACGCTGGTCCGCGACACCACTGAGCAGGCCTGGGCGGACGCCGAGGCGAAGGTTGACGAGATGGCCAAGGGCAAGGGCGCCGGCTGGAACGATCACGGTCGGGCGGTAGCGGTGGGCCAGCGGCGTCTGCTCGATCTGCACGCGCGCGGCGAGGTCCTGGACGACAACCTCTACACTGCGCCGGGCAAATACGGCGGCGGCGGCGCCGGCACCACCTGGCTGGTCGGCTCGGCCGCCGACGTCGCCCGCGCGCTCGGCAGGTACCGGGATCTGGGCATCACGCACTTCGTGCTCTCGGACACACCGTATCTTTCCGAGATCAAGCGGCAGGGCGATCAGTTGCTTCCGCTTTTGCGCAATGGGGCCCAAGCCGCGCTTCTTGAACCGGCAAGTGCCGGCGAGTGAAGCGTGTGCAGGGAACGGTTTGGATGAAGAGAACGATTTTGGGTCCGGAAGGCCCGCATGTGAGTTCGATCTGCCTGGGATCAATGACCTGGGGTCGTCAGAACACCGAGGCCGAGGCGCACGCACAGCTTGATCGTGCGGTCGAGCGTGGCGTGAATTTCATCGACACAGCAGAGGTCTATCCTGTCAATCCGGTTCGAGAAGACTCGGTCGGTCGAACCGAAAGCTACATTGGAAGCTGGCTCGCGCCGAAAAGCCGCCGTGACGATTTGGTAATTGCCACCAAAGTGTCGGGTCTCGGCCAGGACGTCGTGCGCGGCGGCGCGAAGATCAACGCCGAGACGCTGCGGACCGCGGTTGAAAATTCACTGCGCCGGTTGAGGACGGACTACATCGATCTGTACCAACTCCACGTACCCAACCGAAGTCACTACCATTTTCGCCGGGTCTGGAGCTTCGATCCGTCCGGACAGGTGAAGGCTGAGACTGTGGCCGGCATGGCCGAATGCCTGGAAACGCTCGCCGCGCTTCGCAATGAAGGCAAGATCAGGCATTTCGGGCTGTCGAACGAAACGACATGGGGCATCGCGCAGTGGCTGCGCTTGGCCGATGACGATGTCGGTCCTCGCCCGCTGACGATCCAGAACGAATATTCGCTGCTCTGCCGCTACTACGATACGGACCTCGCGGAGCTTGCCGTGAACGAGGGGGTAACGCTGCTTGCCTATTCGCCTGCGGGAGCGGGTCTGCTCAGCGGCAAATACCGGCCCGACTACTCGCCCGAAGGATCGCGTCGCGCGCTCAATGGCGATCTCGGCGGCCGTTGCACGCCGAGGGTGTGGCCGGCGGTCGACGCCTATATTTCGATTGCCCGGGAGGCCGGCATCCACCCTGTGACGATGGCAGTCGCTTTCGTCCGGTCTCGCCCATTTCCCGTTGTCCCCATCGTCGGGGCGACCAGCGTGGAACAACTGGACCATGCGCTCGATGCAGCCTCGGTCGCACTGTCGCCGGACATACTGGCACGGATCGGCGAGGCGTACAGGGCGCATCCAATGCCATTCTGATGTGACCGGTGCCGCTTCAATCAATCGGCATGCCACGTGCCGGGTAGCCGAATAAGCCAGATTGGCAAATAGGGAAGACGATGTCACAGCCGGCCGCCTTCAGCATCCGCCCTTCCGACGCTGACCTACGCGGTGAAGCGGCGCTACGGCGGCGTTATCGAGCGCCGCAAAGCGCGCATACCGGAAACTGGAACGAAGCCCTCGAGGCGATCCTTTCGCATCGCTCGGTCCGCAACTATCTGGCCAGGCCGCTGCCTGAAGGCACGCTGGAACTGATCGTCGCTGCCGCCCAGTCGGCGCCAACTTCTTCCAATCTCCAGGCGTGGAGTGTCGTCGCCGTCGAGGATCCGGCGCGCAAGGCGCGGCTTGCCGGACTGGCGGCGATCAATCGCCATATCGAGCAGGCGCCGCTGCTGCTGGTCTGGCTGGCCGATCTGTCGCGGCTGCGTACCATTGCCAAGGCAAATGGCCGGGCGGGCGAGGGGCTCGACTATCAGGAGAGTTTTCTGCTGGCCGTGATAGACGCCGCACTTGCAGCACAAAATGCCGTGGTGGCGATCGATGCGCTCGGGCTCGGCTCCTGCTACATCGGCGCCATGCGCAATCATCCGCAGGAGGTGGCGCGCGAACTCGGCCTGCCGCCGGAAACCGTCGCGATGTTCGGCTTGACCGTCGGCTGTCCCGATCTCCTGGCCGCGACTGACATCAAGCCCAGACTGCCACAGACAGTGGTTCTGCACCGTGAGCGCTACCAGTCAGCTCCGCATCCGGACGATCTCGCAGCCTACAACCAGACGCTTCGCACCTTCCAGCAGGAGCAGTCGATGCCTGAGGTCGACTGGACCGAGCTGATGTCGAACCGCATCGGCAGCACGGCGGCGCTGAAAGGCCGTGATCGCCTGGGCGAAGTGCTCAAAGCGCTGGGCTTCAAGCTAAAATAGGCGCGCGCGCCTGCTCGCGAGACCGAGGTGAGACTATTCCGCAGCGACGATGGCGATGCGGGCCGGCAGCGGCACTGGCGGCGTGAAGTCGAGAGCCCCAAGCCGCCGCGCCTCGGCCTTCAGCCAACCATGGAAGCGCTCGACCGTCGCCAGCTTCGCCTTGTGCGGCGTGGTCGCGAAATAATAGGAAAACTCGACCGGCTGCGGCGAGCCGAACGGACTGACCAGCCGCCCTGCGGCAAGGTCAGGCTCGGCCAGTCGGAATTTGCCGAGACCGATGCCCTTGCCGGCCACAGCGGCATCGAGCACCAGCGACGACTGGCTAAGCCGTATGCCACCTTCGACAAGCCGGCCAGACAGGCCATTGGATCGCAGCCAGCCCTTCCAGTCCGGGCAGCTAGGATCGCGTTCTGGTCCTTCCTCATGCAGGATCGGCGCGTTACGCAGCCCCTCCGGCCCGCGGTAGAGGCCGTGCGTACGGGCAAATTCCGGGCTGCAGACAGGCAGCACCGCTTCCGAAAACAGCCGTTCGGTGACGAGGCCGCTATAGGCGCCCGAGCCGTAGCGGATGACACAGTCGACGTCTTCGCTGGCAAAATCGGCAAGCCTGGTCGATGCATCGACCAGCACTTCGAGGCCGGGCACCGCATCGCGCAGCGCGTCGAGGCGCGGGATCAGCCATTTGCTGGCAAAAGAGGGCGCGACCGACACCTTGATCGGTGCATCTTCCTCGTCGCCGGAAATGCGTGCGACCGATTCGACAACGACGTCGAAAGCCTCGGTGAGACCAGGCATCAGCGCCTGGCCGGCCGAAGTCAGCAGAAGCTCGCCGCGGTTGCGCTGGAACAGTGGTTGCCCGAGGTGATCCTCGAGCAGGCGGATCTGCTGGCCGATAGCGGCGGGCGTGACGTGGAGCTCTTCCGCCGCCCGCGTAAAGCTCAAATGGCGGGCGGTTGCGACAAAAGCGCGAAGCGAGGTCAGCGGCGGAAGTCTCGCCAGCGTCGGTCGCAGCTTCCTTGTTTTCGCACGAATGAAATCAACCATGAGGCGCATTCAACACTTTCAGGCCCGGCGCGACGAGGGCGGGCTTTGCGCCAAAGCACGCAGGGGAAAATTTCGTTTGCCGCAGCGTCGCGCCAGCAGGAACGGAAATCTAAGAAATCGCAATGTCTACTATTCTTGTAGAATAAGGTCGGGATGCTGATTTGGGCGGCGACGAGCCTCGCCGGATCCAAAGCCGGGTCCTGGAATGAAACCGTCGTGCGAAGCGGCGCTTTCGGCAGACGATAGAAAATCATTCTTCCGGTTTTGCGGCGCCACGGGGATCATTGCGTCGAGGCGCCGAAATGCGTTCGGCCGCCGGATGCAATCCGTTTTCCGGAGCCCAAGACCATGTCTGTCAATCGTCGTCATTTCAACCAGCTGTTGCTGCTTGGCGGTGCGAGCTTCGCATTGCCCGGTCTTTCCTTTGCCGCCGAAGGCACGCCGGTCCAGGGCGGCACGCTCAACTGGGCCTACTATCCCGACCCCACGTCGCTGATTGCCATCAACACCTCTTCAGGCACCGGCCAGGCCATCGGTCCCAAGGTCAATGAAGGCCTGCTTGATTTCGCCTATGACCTCAGCCCGAAACCGCTGCTGGCGACCGAGTGGTCGATCAGCGATGACGGCCTGCGCTACACCTTCAAGCTGCGCCAGGGCGTCAGATGGCATGACGGCAAGGACTTCACCTCACAAGATGTTGCCTTCACCATCTTGCGGCTGAAGGAGGCGCATCCGCGCGGCCGCATCACCTACCAGAATGTCACGGCGGTTGAGACGCCCGATCCGCACACCGCCATCATCGTGCTGTCGAAACCGGCGCCCTATCTGATCACGGCGCTGAGCAGTTCGGAATCGCCGATCGTGCCGAAGCATGTCTACGAAACGTTCAAGCCGGCGGAACAGCCCAAGCTGGAGCAGACGATCGGCACCGGTCCCTTCGTGCTCAAGGAATGGGTGCCCGGCAGCCATCTGATCTTCGATCGCAACCCAGACTATTGGGACGCGCCGAGGCCCTATCTCGACCGTGTCGTCCTGCATGTCATCCTCGATCCGGCTGCGCGCTCGGCGGCTCTTGAAACCGGTGAGATCGACATCGGCGCCAATCCCGTGCCGCTGGCCGATATCGAGCGGCTGAAGGCAAACCCCGCTCTGGTCGTCGACACCAACACCTACGCCTATTCTGGCCCGCAGCAGCAATTGTTCTTCAACTATGAAAATGAAATCCTGACCAAGCGCGAGGTGCGCCTGGCCATTGCCCATGCGATCGACCTGCAGAAGCTGGTCGACATCGCGCTCTACGGCTACGCCCAGGTATCGCCAAGCCCAATCAGCACCGCACTGCCCAAATGGTACGACCCGAGCATCAAGGCGCGTGAGCCCGACCCCAAACTAGCGGAGAAACTGCTCGACGATGCCGGCTATAAGCGCGGCGCAGACGGCAAGCGCTTCAAGCTCCGGCTCGCCTACAACGCGTTCCTGCCGGCGTCCTATGCCGACTTCATCAAGCAGTCGCTGGCAGCGGTCGGTATCGATGCCGAGATACTGAAGCTCGATCTGTCGACGTTCCTGAAGACGGTTTACACCGACCGCGCCTGGGATTTGGTCATCGAATCGCTGTCGAACACCTTCGATCCGACGCTCGGCGTGCAGCGCGCCTACTGGTCGAAGAACTTCAAGATCGGCCTCGTTTTCTCCAACGCCAGCCACTATGCAAACCCCGAGGTCGACCAGATCCTTGAAGCCGCCGCGATCGAGCCTGACGAGACCAAGCGGCGCGAGCTCTGGTACAAATTCCAGCACATCATCCATGACGACGTGGTGTCGGTCGATCTCGTCGCCGCCGGCGCCCAGATCGTCGCCAACAAGAAGGTCCGGGATTTCGCGCCCGGCGCCCAGGGCATCAACAACAGCTTCGCGCAGATCTGGCTCGCGCCAAACGCATAAGCATTTGGATCTCCTTTTTCTGGGATTGGCGCGTGAAGCCGCCGATCCGACTTTTCTCCATGAAAGACAAATCGCGCAAACGCGGAGTACCGACCATGACCATCAACCGACGCCTATTCAATCAGTTCCTGCTGCTGGCCGGCGCGAGTACCGCGCTTCCCGCCGGGGCCTTCGCGCAAGACGCAAAGCCGGTGGCCGGCGGCACGCTCAACTTCGTCTACTATCCCGAGCCCAACCAGATCGTTTCCATCAACACCAGCGCCGGCGGGCCGGCCACCATCGGCCCGAAGATTTTCGACGGCCTACTCGCTTACGACTACGACCTCAATCCAAGGCCGCAACTGGCCACCGAATGGTCGATCAGCGACGACGGGCTCGAATATGTCTTCAAGCTGCGCGAGGGGGTGAAATTCAGCGATGGCCACGACCTGACATCGCAGGACGTGGCCTTTTCGATCTCGCGGCTGCGCGAAGCCCATCCGCGCGGGCGCATCACCTTCCAGAATGTCACCGAC
The DNA here is from genome assembly GCF_040319055.1 of Mesorhizobium sp. M0960. Classification (NCBI taxonomy): domain Bacteria; kingdom Pseudomonadati; phylum Pseudomonadota; class Alphaproteobacteria; order Hyphomicrobiales; family Phyllobacteriaceae; genus Mesorhizobium; species Mesorhizobium sp. M0960. The sequence goes on from NZ_JAMYNN010000007.1 coordinate 86,507, forward strand.
ATCGACACGTCGGACCCGCATGTCGTGAAGATCAAATTGTCGAAACCGTCCGCCGCGCTGATCTCTGGCCTGGCCGCGACGGAATCGCCTGTCGTGCCCAAGCACATCTACGAGAAGCTGAAGCCGGCCGACGATCCGTCTTTCGAGCAGATCATCGGCAGCGGACCGTTCGTGCTGAAGGAATGGGTGAAGGGCAGCCACATCATCGTCGAAAAGAATCCGACCTATTGGGATGCGCCCAAACCCTATCTCGACCGGATCATCTTCCGCTTCATCACCGATCCCGGCGCGCGTGCCGCAGCGCTGGAGACGGGCGAGGTCGACATCGGGCCGAACCCGGTGGCGTTCGCCGATCTGGAGCGTTTCAAGGCGCTGCCGCAATTCGTCGTCGACAGCACGGTCTTCGCCTATAGCGGCCCGCTGCACCAGCTGATCATCAACCTCGAAAACCCGATCCTGAAGGAGAAGAAAGTCCGTCAGGCAATCGCGCACGCGATCGACCTCGACGCGGTGAATGCCGTCGTGTTCTACGGCTATGGGCAGGTGTCGCCGACGCCGATCAGTGTCGTCAACAAGAAGTATTTCGATCCCGATGTGAAGGCCGCGACCGTCGATACGGCGCTGTCGGAAAAACTGCTCGACGAGGCGGGCTTCAAGCGGGGAGCGGACGGCATCCGCTTCAAGCTCAGGCTCACCAACAACCCGTATAACCCGTGGGGCTATGCCGACTTCCTCAAACAGGCGTTGGCGAAGATCGGCATCGACGCCGAGATCCAGAAATTCGACTTCGGCACCTATGTCAAAACCATCTACACCGACCGGACCTGGGACCTGTCGACGGAATCCTGCGGCAACATCTTTGACCCGAGCGCCGGCGCACAGCGGCTCTACTGGTCGAAGAACATCAAGATCGGGCTGCCGTTCTCGAACGGCGCGCACTACGAGAACCCTGAGGTCGACCGACTGCTGGAAGCCGCTTCCGTCGAGCTCGACGAAGCCAAACGCAAGCAGCTGTTCTTCAGGTTCCAGGAGATCATCGCCGACGAGTTGCCGATCATCAATTTGATCGCACCGCCGACCATCATCATCGCCCGCAAAACCGTCAAGAACTACGCGCCGGGTGCGGAAGGCCTGTCGGCCAGTTTCGCCGACGCCTATATCGATCCGAACGCCTGAACCAGCGGATGACCGAAAAGAAAAGGGCCGCATGTCGATGCGGCCCTTTTTCGTTTCTGTCATTTGTGGGGCTGCAATCTCAGGCCAGAGCACGCAGCCTTGGGCTGGCGCCGACCAGAAGGCCAGCCAGGGCGATGGCCTGCGCCAGCTGTTCACTGATGGAACTCGATTCCCAGGCAACGCCGCGCAGCGGATGGCCGACGGCAAACAGATTGCCGTGGGTCTTGCCGTTACCGGCAATCACTTGGCCGCCATGCGTCGCGTCGATGCCGAAGCCGGTCGCATGCGGCCTGACGATGCCGTTATCCAGCAGGCTTTGGACGAATGGATCGGCGACCCGCCGCCAGTCATGCTCCTGATGGCCGCGGCAGTTGACGACACCATCGAAACGCAGCCGTTCGACCGCGCCGCTATCGCGCCAGCGGATCTCAGCGGCAATGCCGTCGGCCTGCGGATGGAGTGCCAGCACCCGTCCAGCTCCACCCACCCATCGGCCTTGGCTTCGCGCCAGCGCAACGCGCTCAAAGCTCGGCGGCGCCGCCCGGTGCGCGGTGACGTCCCAGAAGGCGCGCAGATGGCGTGTGAACTTTAGACGCTCCCTGTCGGTAGCGCCTTGCCACAGAGCCAGGATCCATGGCCGGATCGTCAGCGGCAGTCCTTGCCAGTCCAGGCCGGTGGCTTCGATTGCCCGGCGTTCGGCCTTGACCAGTACGAGAAGCGCCCTGGTGGTTTTCGGCAACGGACGCTCGGCGAGAAAGTCGCGCCATGCCTCGGTGTTGCGCCGTGGCTCGACAATCTGTCCCCGCCGCGACACGACACGGTAGCTGCCCTCGAAGCCGCGCGCTTCCATGCTGGCGACGACGTCGACCATGCTCAGGCTGGACCCGATCAGCAGCAGTTCCTTGCTGCCGGCTAGCCGGTCGAGTGCCGCCGGATCCCAGGGATTGGCGACATAGCGGGGATCGCTGACGATGGCTGCTTCCGTGGCGGATGGCTCGCTCTGGAACACTCCGGTTGCCAGCACCGCCTCGTCGGCCGGCAATTGCTGGCCATCGCTGGTGCCGACGCAGACACCCGATGGACCGGTCAGCATGTCGATGGCGGACGCCTTGACGTGGCGCAGCGAGGAACGCCCGTCCGCTTCTCTGACGGCTCTCGTCAGTTCGGACTGGACATAGCTGCCGAATAGCCAACGCGGCGGGCTGGAGTCCGGGACATCTTCGGGCGGCGTCCAGCCATGCTCAGGCCCATTCGCCACGAGCCAGCGAACGAGGTGATCGGAATCGTCCGGATGCAGCGAGAAGATGCGCGCCGCGCCGTTGACCAGATGTTGTGGATCGACGGTGCTGTAGGCAACGCCGCGACCGAGCTCCGCCCGGCGCTCGATGATGGTGATCGCCAGTGGTTCGGTCGAACGGTCAAGCAGCTTGATCGCGGTAACCGCGCCGGCAAAGCCGCCGCCTACAATGATGATTGAACGAGGGATCGAACGCGGGGAGGAAGAAGTATGAAGCATCAAGGACCCTTACGACGCCGGCGGTCCGTGGCTCTAGCCCATCACCCCGGCAGCGACCATCGTGCTGTCCCATAACCCGATGTCAAAAAACAATAATTGCCAGCTGGCGAAAGGCATTCTTTCGCTCAGCGGGTCTGGCAGGCGTTAGAGATGAAAGGCCTTTGCGACCAGCCCGAGAAACGCCCCCGAAGAGCCCCAATGACTGAAGATCGAAAGATAAAGCTTGGAGCCTTCATCCGCGGCCCTGGACATCATGTCGCTGCCTGGCGCCATCCTGATGTCCCCGCCAATCCGGGCCTGAGCTTTCAGCACTACGCAGAGGCCGCGCGCACCGCCGAGCGCGGTCTCTTCGACATGGTCTTCCTTGCCGACAGCCTCAGTGCGCGCAATGGCGAGCAGCCGATCGAGACTTTCGAGCGCACCGGCCATGTCGTGCATTTCGAGCCGCTGACGCTGCTGTCGGCGCTCTCGACCATCACGCAACGGATCGGGCTGGTGGCCACCGCTTCGACCACCTATTGGGAACCTTTCCACCTGGCGCGGCTGTTTGCCTCGATCGACCACCTGAGCGGCGGCAGGACAGGCTGGAATGTCGTCACCTCGGCCGATGCGCCGGCGGCGGCGAATTTCAGCCGCGACCAGCATCCCGTTCATGCCGACCGCTATGACCGCGCCGAGGAGTTCGTCGCCGTGGCGCAGAAGCTGTGGGACAGCTGGGACGACGATGCTTTCGTCGCCGACAAGGCTTCGGGCATCGCCATCGACCGGCATGGCATCCATGCCCCTGACCATGCCGGCCGGCATTTCCGGGTCAAAGGGCCGCTCAACGTCGCCCGCCCGCCGCAAGGCCATCCCGTCATCGTCCAGGCGGGTTCTTCCGATGCCGGCCAGCATCTGGCGGCGCGGACGGCGGAAGTGGTCTTCACCGCCCATCCGACCATCCAATCGGCGCGCGGTTTTTATGCCGAGCTGAAAGGCCGGCTGGCGTCGTTTGGCCGCTCTGCCGATTCCCTGAAAATCATGCCCGGTGTCTTCCCGGTCGTCGCGCCGACGCGCGCGCAAGCCGAGGACAGGTTCGACGCCATCCAACGCCTGGTCGATCCCGTGGTCGGCGTCGCCCTGGTTTCCGGATTGCTCGGCGGCGTCGATCTTTCCGGCCATCCGCTCGACGGACCGTTGCCGGAACTGGGCAGTTCCGATGCGGTGAAGAGCCGCCTGAAAGTCGTCTCCGAATTGGCCTCGAGCCGGAACCTGACCATCCGGCAATTGTATCTCGCCGTTGCCGGCGCGCGCGGCCATTTCCAGATCGTCGGCACGCCAAGAGACGTGGCCGACATGATGGAGGAATGGTTCGTCGGCGGCGCGGCGGACGGATTCAACGTCATGCCGCCGATCCTGCCGACGGGCCTCACCGATTTCGTCGATCTCGTCATTCCGGAACTGCAGCGGCGCGGCCTGTTCCGGACCGCTTACGAGGGCGGGACGTTGCGCGAGAATCTCGGCCTTGCGCGTCCGGTCCGCGGCGCCACCGAACACCAGGAAAGGAAAGCATCATGAGCGCGAGCACGATCGATTCGGAGACGTTTCGCCAATGGCTGGCCGATGGCGAGGAACTTGCGGTGCTGGATATCCGAGACAGCGCGATTGTCGGATATGCCTCGCCGCTGTTCGCCACCAATCTGCCCGCAGCACAGGTCGAGGCGGAGATCGACCGCTTCATCCCGCGCAAGGCGGTGCGCACCGTGCTGGCGGATGACGGCAGCGGCGTCGCCGAGCGGCTTGCTGAGCGATTTGCCGAGCGCGGCCGCAGCCAGGTGTTCGCACTGGCCGGCGGAATTCCGGAATGGACGAAGGACGATGTGGAAGGCTTGCCGACCTTCGACACGCCGGGCGTCGATTTTTCGCTGGCGATCCGCGACGAGAAGGGGACGCCGGTCATTACCGTTGCAAAGCTTGCGGCGCTCAAGGCCAAGAAAGCCGACGTGGTCGTGCTCGACAGCCGGACGGTGGCGGAATTCGACAAGGACCATGTACCGGGCGCCATCAGCGTTCCGGGTGCTGAGCTGGTGCTGCGCTTCGCCGACCTGGTGCCGTCGCCGGACACGCAGGTGATCGTCTCCTGCGCCGGCCTGCCGCGCGCCACATCGGCGCGCAGACGCTGATCGATGCCGGCGTGCCCAACAAAGTTGCTTATCTGCACGATGGCACCAAGGCGTGGCGCGAGGCCGGCCTTGCGCTCGAAACCGGCAGGACTGCTGCCTATGGTTCGGCGAGCGAGGACGCGAAGCGATTCGCCGAGGAGCGCATCGCAAAACTTGCCGAAGGCGACAGCTTCCCGCGCATCGATGCGGCGACGGCCGCAGCCTGGGCGAAGGACGAGAGGCGCACGACCTACCAGCTCGATGTGCGCACGCCGGAGGAATTCGCGGCAAGCCACATTCCGGGCTCGATCGCGTCGGAGGGCGGGCAGTTGCTCGGCGTCGCCTATCGAACCATTGCCGTGCGTGGCGCCCGTGTCGTGCTGATCGACGATCTGCTCGGTGTCCGCGCGGCGACGACGGCGCACTGGCTGCAGCGCCGTGGCTACGAGATCGCCATCCTCCAGCATGACTTCCAGTCGGCCAGCCTGGTGGAAGCGGCGTAGGGCAGGAGCTGTCGGGCGATTTTTGGAGGCAGCTATTCGGCGGCTTCCTTTTGACGGCGGCGGCCTGAAAGGACATTCTTCTGCATCGCCGTCAGCGAAGACCGCACCGCATTGGCGCTGTGCTTCAGCATCTTCGCCTCATAGTCTGACAGGGCTTCAAGCAGCGGCTTGTCGCCGCGTTTAGCGGCCACCAGTTCAGGCACCAGCAGCCCGGCGTCATAGATCGCGGTGTTGCCGCCGAGCGCGCGAAAATAGGTCATGGCATGGATGGCATCGCCGAGCAGTGTCACCTGTTTCGTCGGCCACGGATCGACAGGCTCTGAGCTGTGGACATGCAGCAGCGCCACCGTCGACGGGTCGGTGTAGCGAATGAGGTTGAGGATCTCCGGATGCCAGTGGCCGATCTTCGAGATCAAGAGGCCGAGCAACTCCGAGCCGGAGAACTTTGCCAGCGCTTCGTCCGTAGCGAGTTCGTCATTTTCATAGGCGGTGTTCCACCAGACATAGCTGGTGGTGTTGTTGAAATGGAAACCGGCAATGTCCTTGTGGGTGTCGTCGTCCAGCCCGATCAGCCCATGCTTCCGAAATGCCTCGACATTGACCCGATGGCTGGTGACCGTCAGCCCGTGACCTTCCGTCGGCCTGACGCCGACATTGTAGTCGAGCAGCAGCGGCGAGATCTGGTGAAGGGCAGCCGCATGCAGCGTCATCTTGCCGGCCAGGCGCCTGACGCCGGTGTCGAAGCTTCGCGCATGCGGCACCAGCTGCTGGCGCACGCGCGAGCGGGCGCCGTCGGCACCGACCAACACATCGGCATGGATTGTCGAGCCGTCCTCGAAATGCGCGATCACCGAACCGTCCGGCTGCTCTTCGTAGCGGGAATAGACCTTGCCGTAGCGCACGACGCCGTCGAGGCCGGAAAGCAGCACCTGGCGCAACGTGATGCGGCTCACCGACTTTTCGATATGCGTGTCGTCGGCCTCGCCGAGTGCGTTGCCGCCACCCCAGGCGTCCTCGCCCAAGGTCTCGAAATTTTCGTCGAGCAGGATGTTGCGGTCCGGCGCTCGGCCGAGCGTGGCGACAAAGGCCTCGTAGAGTTCCGGCGGCAAGTTGGCGATCAGCGAATCGATGCCACGCTGGCGGATGCGCAGCCGAAAACCCTGGACGTAGTCATTGCGGGCGCGATCCTTCTCGAAGACCGCGACGCTGATGCCGTTCTTCTTCAGGCCTTGCGCCAATGTCAGGCCACCGGGGCCTCCGCCGATGATAGCGACTTCGACATGTTCGGAGATCATGGCGTCGCTCACCCGACCGCCTTGAGCCTGGGTTTGACAGCGGCAACAGCCGGCGGCTCGGCCACTTGGCTGGCAGCGTGGCGGCTGAGCGCCGCCTTGGCGGCGATCGTGCGGATCATATGGTTCTGCGGTGCGTGCGAGCGGGCAGTCAGCGTATCGCGGTGGTGACGCTCGAGCTGGAAGTCTCTGTTAAGACCGGGATTGCCGGCAAGCTCCAGCGCCAGCGAGGTAACTGCCACGGCATTGTCGATGACGACATGCCTGACGGTCATGCCGTCGGTGCCGACCGGTCGGCCGGCGTCGACGTCATCAGCGAGCGAGCGCAGCAGCCGCGTGCTGGTTGCGAGCCTGACCTCGATCTCGCCCAGCCCTGCCTGGATGTGCGGCACGGTCGACAGCGGCGCGCCGAGGCTCGCCGGCGCATGCGTGGTGACGAAGGAGACCAGCCGGTCACGGGCAGCGCGGGCGGCACCGTGGTAGACAGCGCCGATCAGCGAAAAGAAGAACGCCGTCGCACCTTCCTCCCGCCGCAGCGGCTCGGACGCCGGCTGCGCCTCGGTGATGTCCTCGGCAGGCACGGCGACATTATCCAGAATGACGTCGTCGCTGGCGGTGGCCCGCATGCCGGCGGCGTTCCATGTCTTTTCGACGCGCAATCCCGGCGCATTGGTCGGCACCAGGAACGAGGCGAGGCGCGGTTGCGGCTCGTCGGTCAATGCCAGCAAGTTCACCCATTTCAGGATGGGAATGCCGGTGACGTAGTTCTTGTGGCCGGATATCCGCCAGACATTGCCGTCGCGCCGGGCAATAGTTTCGGGCGGCTTGCCATGGGCGGGCGAGCCGATCCCCGGCTCGGCCTGGGCGGCATTGATCAAGGCAGGGCCAAGACGGCCGGCCTCGACAATCCGCTGCACCAGATGGCGCGGCCATTTTCCGGATTTCCGCAGCGCATACTGGCTGTTGTAATGCATGGCCAGCACAAGCGCCGTCGACGGCTCGCCGCGGCCGATCTCGGCGATCACCGCCTGGGCTTCCGTCAGCCCGCCGCCGAGGCCGCCATGCTCGCGCGCTGTGACCAGGCCAAGCAGACCGGCCTGGTGAACCCGGCCGAAATTGGCAAACGGAAATTCTCCGGTCGCGTCGTGATGTGCGGCGGTCAGCGCGAAGTCGTCGGCCAGGCTCGCTACCGTGTCGAGGAGTTGTGGGAACTCGGGGATCGTCGAGGTCATATGCTGGCTTCCTCTCAGGCGGCGGCGCGGATGGTCACCTGATCGAGCGGCCGGCGATCGACCCAGGCCTCGACGTCGAAATCGCTGGCAAGGAAACCCCAGTCGCGCAGGAAATCCTTGTAGTGGGAAATCGCCGCGACGAGCTCAGGCTGCAGTCCGAGGCCGAGATGGTTGTGGACATCCGGACCGTTGGCGGCCAGCACCTGTTCTTCGGTGGCGCCGGATTCGCGGGCGACGAAGCGCCGCGTCTCTTCCGGATGCGCCTTAGCCCAGGCGCTGGCGCGCAGGATCGTCTCGATCAGGCGCGTGACCAGATCAGGGCGCTCTTCGGCCAGCAAATCGTCGACGGTCAGCACACGCGGCGAACCGGAGTTGATGCGGATGTTCGGGTCGGGATGAAAGCCGAATTCGGCGACCTGGATGGCGCCGATCAGATTGGCGACATTGATGCCGGCCGTGCCTTTGACATAGATGGCGTCGACCTCGCCACGGATCAGCGCGGCTGCCTCCTCGCCATAGGCCTGTTTGCGCTTGAGGCCGAACAGCGACGGCCCTTCCTGGCTGTCGAGCACGCTGTCGGTCAGCGCGATGTCGACGATCTCGACGTCGGCATGGCTGAGGCCTTCAAGCGAGAGCGCCGAGACCAGCCCTTTCAGCGCCGTCGCCCGCATGAAGTCGACGATGCCTTCCGGACGCCGGGCGATGCCGAAGCGGCGGCCTTTCAGGTCCTGGGTTGTTCTGATGCCGGTGCCGGGCAAGGTGATGATCGCCTGGAATTCGTCGGTCCAGGTGATGCCGACGAGACGCGTCTTGCGCCCTTCGGACCGCGCACGGATCGGCGGCACGTTGCCGCCGTGGCGGAACGACCAGTCGAGTGTGTGGTTGAAATGGCTCTGGCGGATGTCGCGGTTGGGTGAATCGATGATCGACTTCAATTCGATCCCCTCCTTGCGAAAGGTTTCGTCGAGAAGTCCGAGCTGCGCCGCAAGCCCGACAGGCGTCGGCACCGGGCAGCGTGTGTACCAGATTTCGGAGATCGCAGTCGTGGTCATGAGTGCTCCTCAGGCGTTGCGCAGGCCGGCCTGCTTCATCAGCGGCAGGATGTTCTCGCCGAAGAATTCGAGGTCCGGCTTGAAGTCGAAGAAGGACAATTGCAGGCCATCGATGCCGGCGTCCTTGAGCTTGACGAACTGGTCGACGATCTGCTCGGGCGTGCCGATGAGATAAATGTTGCCGCCGACCTTGGCGTAGGGATCGTCGCGGCCTTCGCGGCCCTTCCAGGCCTGGGCGTCGCTGTTGAAGGTCTGGAACCCTTTCGGCGTACGGCTGTCGGCACGGGCGACGATCTGGTCGGCGACGGCCCAGGCTTCCTTCTCAGTGGGACGGCTGATGACCAGCGGATTGAGCAGCGTGCGCACGGTGCGGCCGACACCGAGGGCGGCGTCCTTCACCTTCTTCGTATGCGCCGGCAGCGCCTCCAGCGCGCTGGCGATGTCGGAGCCGGCCGGGCTGGTGACGAAGACGATGTCGGAATAACGGCCGGCAAAGGAAATGCCGGCATCGGAGCCGGTGGCATTGACCAGGATCGGCCGACCGTAATTCGGCTTCGGCGTGACGAAGCCGCCATTAAGCTTCCAGCTCGATTCTCCAGAGAAGGAGAAATTCTCGTCGTCCTGCCACAGCCGCTGCAGCACTTCGACGAACTCGGCCGCGAGTTCGTAGCGACGGTCGTGCTCGATGCGGTTCCAGCCGAACATCTCGTGTTCGACGGCGCGATGACCGGTGACCACGTTGATGCCCCAGCGGCCGCCAGAAATGTGATCGAGCGTGGCGCCGAATTTGGCCAGGTGCAGCGGATGCCACGGGCCGTAGAGAACATGCATGGTCGAGATCAGCATGATCTTCTTGGTGATCGCGGCCATGGCTGCAATGGAGACGAAACTGTCCAGCGCCTGGCCGTTGAAGACCCCGCCATAGCCGCCCTTGGGCAGCCACTGGCTGAGCGCAAAGACGAGGTCGAAGCCAAGCTCCTCGGCCTTGAGCGTCAGGTCGCGATTGTAATCGAAGCGCCAGTCGGTCGAGCGCGGCAGGGTCGAGTTGGTCCAGCCGCCGGCCTGGATCGGCAGGAACAGTCCGAGCAGCACCGGCTGCTGAAGCGCTTTCGATAGCGGGCTGTCCGGATAGTCGGTCGGCGCCTTGAAGAAGGGCGTGCCGACGATGGAACCAGGCTTGTGGGCGAGCGTCATGGGGGAATCTCTCGGGGAAGGAGAAAGAGATGCCATGCGCGAAAGACCGCGCATGGGGCGGCGGATCAGGCGACGATATGGGTTGATGCGAGGCTGCCGGCATTGCCCTCGGCGCCCACTGTGTGATCGGCGATGCGCTTGTTGTAGAGGGTGATTTCCGGCTGGCTGACGATGCCGATGTCGGGCAGGTCCTCGACAAGGATCTGCTGGATCGCGGCCCATTGCTCGAAGCGCTTTTCGTGATCGACCTCGACGGCGGCAGCTTCAAGAAGTTCATCGACCTTGGGATTGCTGTATTTCGACCCGTTGGAGAACGGCACGCCCGGTTTGAAATTCTTCGACCAGTAGAGCCGCTGCACGCCGACCGTCGGATCGAACAGATTGCTCATGCCGTTGAAGGTGAAGTCGAAATCGCGGTCGGTGTAGATGCGCTTGGTGTAGGTGGCGAAATCCTGGCTGCGCACGGTGACCTCGATCCCGACCGCGGCCAGTGCCTGCTTGATGTAGTCGGCGCCGCGCTTGTAGGTCTCGCCGCTCGGCACATAGTCGTGGACAAGCTTGAGGCGGGTGCCGTCGGCACCGCGTTGCAAGCCTGCTTCGTCGAGCAGTTTCTCGGCGGCGGCAGTGTCGACCGGATAGGTCTTCAGGTCGGCGACGAACCATTTTTTCAGATTGGGGTTGATCGGACCGGGCATGGTCTCGCCATAGCCATAGTTGATCGTCTCGCGGATGACGTTGCGGTCGATGACATGGGCGAAGGCGCGGCGGACCCGAACATCCTGGAAATAGGGTTTCTCCAGGTTGAACTCGACCCGGCTGACACCGTTGGAATACTGATAGCCCTGTTTCTCGAAGCCGATATGCGGCAGCGTCTCGAAGCGCTGCAAGTCGCTGTACGGGATCGGCGTTGCCGGCGCCAGGTCGATCTCGCCGGTTTCCAGCGCCAAGGCACGCGCCGAAGCGTCCGGGATGAAACGCACGATCAGCCGGTCGAGATAGGGGCGCGGCGCGTCCCAATAATCAGGGTTGCGTTCATAGACGATGTGGCTGCCGCGGACCCATTCCTTGAAGACGAACGGGCCGGTGCCGACCGGCGCGACGTTGACCGGATTTTCGGCTGCCTTGCCGCCGTCATAGAGATGCTTGGGCACGATCGGCGTTTCGGCCGCGGCCAGCGCCGTGATCAGGTAAGGCGCCGGCTTTGACAGCACCAGCGTGACGGTCAGCGGATCCGGTGTCTGGATGTCGATAAGATTGAGGAAGGTGTTGCGGCCACGAGGGTGAACATCCTTGATCGTGGCGATCGAATAGGCGACGTCGGCGGCGGTGAATGGCTGGCCATCATGCCACTTCACGCCTTCGCGCAGCTTGAAAGTGTATTGCAGGCCATCGTCGCTGAGCGACCATTGCCTGGCCAGTGACGGGCGCGGCGTGAGATCGAAATCGTAGGTCAGCAGGCCCTCGGTGGTCTTTGCCGAGACGTAGACGGAATTGAACGCCGTGTGGGCGATCGTCGTCAGCACCGGCGGCTCGGCCGAGAGCAGCAGCGTCGCCGTTCCACCTTGTTTCGGCTCGGCTGCGTAGGCGCCGCGCGATGCGGGCAATAGGGTGGCTCCGAGCGCTGTTGCCGAAAGGCCGAGAAACCTACGGCGGTTCGGGGTGAGGAAATGAGACATGGCGCCTTGGTCCTTTTTTGCTGCCGGCATCAATCGGCCGGTCGTCGGCAGCCGGGTGAAAAATCCATCGTTCCAAGAGCCGGCCCGTTTGTGAAAAGATTTGGCCGCTTCGCTCCCGCACTTAAGATTTCATACTTCAAACGGCTATTTTTGTAGCATGAAATAAAATTCTATTCTGAAACATTGCCATTTTCAGAACAAAATTTCTTAAATCAGGTTTGACAATGTCTATAAATCTTGTCAACTAAAAAGCACGGAACTTTCCGGGAAACAGCAAACCCGCATCGTCAGCCACAGCCGGGATAGCGAAAACGATGTCGACCCTGACGCGCATTGGCAGAACCTTTCGGCGCACGGCCATCCAGGCGGTGCCAACGGTTCTGGGCATCGTGATCCTGAACTTCTTCCTGCTCCAGCTTGCGCCGGGCGATGCCGCCGACGTCATGGCCGGCGAGGCCGGTTCGGCCACGGTGGAAACCATGGCGGCGTTGCGCCAGCGCTTCGGACTCGACAATCCACTGCTCGTCCAGCTGTTCAACTATCTCTACAATCTGGCGCATTTCAGTCTTGGCTTTTCGCCGCGCTACGGCATGCCGGTCGCCGACCTGATCGGCCAGCGGCTGCCGGGAACGCTGTTGCTGATGGCGGTGGCGCTGACCATCGCCATCGCACTCGGTCTCGTCCTCGGATCGTTGATGGCGGTGTTTTCGGGACGCCTGCCGGATCGTCTGCTTTCGGTCGTTTCGCTGCTGTTCTATTCGATCCCGGGCTTCTGGATCGGGTTGATGCTGATCGTCCTGTTCTCGGTCAAGCTCGGCTGGCTGCCGAGCGGCGGTTCGGGAACCATCGGCAGCAACCTGACCGGCCTTGCCGGCCTCTGGGACAAGGTGCGCTACATGATCTTGCCGGCGCTGTCGCTGGCACTGTTCTACGTGGCGATCTATGCGCGGCTGACCCGGGCGGCGATGCTGGAAGTCCAGTCGCAGGACTATGTGCGCACCGCCGCCGCCAAGGGCCTGTCGCCGACCGTCATCACCATCCGGCATGTCCTGCGCAACGCACTGATCCCCATCACCACCATGGCCGGCATGCATGTTGGCGGCATGCTCGGCGGCGCCGTGGTCGTCGAGACCGTCTATTCCTGGCCTGGCCTCGGGCGTCTCGCCTTCGAGGCGGTCATGGGCCGTGATTTCACGGTGCTGCTCGGCATCTTGCTGCTGTCGTCGCTGCTGGTCATTGTCGCCAATGCGACCGTCGATCTGCTGCACGCCTGGCTCGATCCCCGCATCGGAGTACGCTGATGGCTTCCACCGAATTCGCCGCCGGCGATGCCCGCTCCCGCCGCCTCTATGCCGATACCCGCGAGCCTGCGGTGCCGGCTGAACCCGAGGCGAAGAGCTGGAGCAATCTTCACGCGCCCGACGCGCGCTCCGCCTCTGCGGCGTCGGTACCGATTGCGGCCGGTGGCCGGGCGCTGAAGGTTTTCCTGCGCAATCCCAACGCCATGTTCGGCGTGGTGTTCCTGTCGCTTGTCGTGCTGGCAGCCTTGCTGGCGCCCGTCCTCTATCCGGCCGATCCTCTGTCGATGGTAGCACGGCCCTTCCTGTGGCCGGGGCAGAATCCGGCCTTCCCGCTGGGCACGGATTCGATGGGCCGCGACGTGCTTTCCGGCATTCTGCATGGCGCGCGGATTTCGCTGTTCGTCGGGCTGATGGCGACCGCGCTCGGTCTCAGCTTCGGCATCCTCGTCGGCGCTACCGCCGGCTATTTCGGCGGCTGGATCGACGACCTGCTGGTACGCCTGGTCGAAATCTTTCAGACCATACCGAGCTTCGTGCTTCTGGTGGTCATGGTGGCGATCGCGCAGCCGACGGCACCTGTGGTGACGGTGGCGATCGCCGTCATCACCTGGCCAACGGTGGCGCGGTTGACGCGTGCCGAATTCCGGGCCATCCGCGAGAAGGATTTCGTCATGGCTGCCCGCAGCCTCGGCTACGGCCATGCCCGCATCATCTTCCGCGAGATATTGCCCAACGCGCTGCCACCTTTGATCGTGACCTCGTCGGTGATGGTGGCAACCGCGATCCTGATGGAATCGGCGCTGTCCTTCATGGGCCTCGGCGATCCCAATGTCGTCAGCTGGGGCTCGATGATCGGAGCCGGTCGAGAGCTGATCCGAACCGCCTGGTATCTGACGGCACTGCCGGGATTAGCGATCGTCTTTACCGTGCTGGCGCTGAACCTGATCGGCGACGGCCTCAACGACGCGCTCAATCCGCGCTTCTCGCAGGAGCGCTAGAGATGGCCACTCCCTTGCTCAGGGTCGACAATCTGACGGTTCGCTTCCCGACCACCGAGCCGGTCAGCCGGCTGAGTTTCGAGGTTGGCGAAGGCGAGACGCTGGCGATCGTCGGCGAATCGGGCTCCGGCAAATCGCTGACAGCACTTGCCCTGATGCAGCTTCTGCCGCGCTCGGCGAAGATCCCCAATGGCAGGATCGAGTTCGCCGGCAGGGATCTGCTCGGTCTCGACCAGAAGGCGATGCGGAACTTGCGCGGGCGCGAGATCGCGATGATCTTCCAGGAGCCGATGACCTCGCTCAACCCGGTGCTGACCATCGGCCGGCAGATCACCGAGGTGCTGACGCTGCACGAGGGCATACGCGGCAAGGCAGCGCGGGCGCGGGCGATCGAATTGCTCTCGCTTGTGCGCATTCCCGATCCGCAGCGGCGCATCGACGACTATCCGCACCAGCTTTCCGGCGGCATGCGCCAGCGCGTCATGATTGCCATCGCCGTTGCCTGCCGGCCGCGCCTGCTGATTGCCGACGAGCCGACGACGGCGCTGGATGTCACCATCCAGGCGCAGGTGCTCGACCTGCTCGATACGCTGCGCCGCGAACTGTCGATGGCGGTCGTGCTGATCACCCACGATCTCGGTGTCGTCGCGCAATGGGCCGACAAGGTCGTCGTCATGTATGCCGGCCGCAAGGTCGAGCAGGCGTTGCCGGGCGCGCTGTTCAGAACACCGCTTCATCCCTACACGCGCGGCCTGCTGGCTGCGTCGCCGCGGCTGAAGACCAATCTCCACTACCGCGACGCCAGACTGACGGAGATTCCCGGCAGCATCGTCTCGGCTGCCGGCGAGAGAGGGTGTCCGTTCCGGCCGCGTTGCGCGGTGGCGCGCGACAGCTGTGCCCATTTCGTACCCGACCTCGTCGAGGTGAGCGAGGATCGCCTCGTTGCCTGTCCCTACAGCTTCATTCCGGAGGTTGCGCATGGCGTTGCTCTCGGTCTCTGACCTCTCGACGCATTTCCACGCCCAGGGCGGTGCGCTGCGCGCTGTCGACGGCGTTTCCCTCGAGGTCGGGCGCGGCGAAACGGTTGGTCTCGTCGGCGAAAGCGGCTGCGGAAAATCGACACTCGGCAAGACGATCATGCGGCTGGTCGATCCGACCGGCGGCAAGATCGAGTTCAACGGCACCGACATCACCGTTCTCGACGCCAGCCGGCTGAAGGCGGCGCGCCGCAATATCCAGATGATTTTTCAGGATCCGTTCGCATCGCTCAACCCACGCCACACGATCGGCGACATCCTGACCGCGCCGCTGAAAGTCCATGGCATCGGCAACAAGGCCGAGCGGCGCGGCATCGTCGAGGACATTATCGAGCGTGTCGGTCTGCCGAAGGATTCGCTCGGTCGCTACCCGCATGAATTTTCCGGCGGTCAGCGTCAGCGCATAGGCATAGCACGGGCGCTGATCCTCAATCCGGAACTGGTCGTCTGCGACGAGCCGGTGTCGGCACTCGACCTCTCGATCCAGGCGCAGATCCTCAACCTGCTAGTCGACATGAAGCGGCAGCTCGGCCTGTCCTACCTCTTCATCTCGCACGATCTGTCGGTGGTCCGCTATTTTGCCGACCGGGTGCTGGTCATGTATCTCGGCCGCATCGTCGAAAGCGCCGACAATGCGACGCTGTGGACCTCGCCCAAGCACCCCTACACGCGCGCGCTGATGGACGCCGTGCCGGACCCGTCGCGCCGGCGTCAGGCCGCGCCGATCCATGGCGACCTGCCGAGCCCGCAGAACATCCCGAGCGGCTGCCGCTTTCACACGCGCTGCCCGCTGGCGACCGATCTTTGCCGTTCGCAGGAGCCGGCATTCCGGGCGATCGCGGCGGGACACCACGTCGCCTGCCACTACGCCGAACCAACCCTCAACTGAAAGTTCAACGGAGCAGAAAAATGTCCGATTACCGCTATCTTGGCCGCAGCGCCTTGAAGGTTTCGCCGCTCAGCCTCGGCACGATGATGTTTGGCGGGCCGACCGAGGAAAATGTCGCACACCGCATCATCGACAAGGCGCGCGAGCAAGGCATCAATTTCATCGATACCGCCGACGTCTACCACAACGGCAAGTCCGAAGAAATCGTTGGCCGCGGCATCAAGGCGACGCGCGATCATTGGGTTGTAGCGACCAAATTCGTCAACTCGCATGACAAGGGTCCCAATCTTGGCGGCCATTCGCGCAAATGGGTAATCCAGACCGTCGAGAACAGCCTGCGCCGCCTCGGGACGGATTACATCGACCTGTTCTACTTCCACCGTGCCGTCTTCGATGCGCCGCTGGAGGAGCCGGTACGGGCGATTGCAGACCTCATCCGCCAAGGCAAGCTGCGCTATTTCGGCGTGTCGAACTTCCGTGGCTGGCGCATTGCCGAAGTCGCGCATCTCGCCGATGAACTCGGCATCGACCGGCCGGTGGCCAGCCAGCCGCTCTACAACATCGTCAACCGCACCGCCGAAGCTGAGCAACTGCCGGCCGCCGCCTATTTTGGTCTTGGCGTCGTCTCCTACAGCCCGCTGGCGCGCGGCGTGCTGACCGGCAAATACGAGCCGAACCAGGCGCCAGCTGCCGACACGCGGGCCGGCCGTGGCGACAAGCGTATCGCCGAGACCGAGTGGCGCCCGGAATCGATTGAGATCGCCAGGCAGATCGCGGCGCACGCAAAATCACGCGGCGTCTCCGCCGCCGATTTTGCGCTGGCCTGGGTTCTGAACAACCGGCTGGTCACGGCGGCGATCGCCGGCCCGCGCACCGAGGAACAGTGGGACAGCTACGCTAAGGCGCTGGACTTCAGGCTGACCGCTGAAGACGAGGCCTTTGTCGACCGCCTCGTCACAGCCGGCCATGCCTCGACGCACCGATTCAACGATCCGAGCCATCCGGTCGAAGGCCGCGTGCCGCGTTCCGAGCCGGCCGCACCGATCCCGCTGACGCGGCCTCTGCGCGCCGCCTGACGGTCAGCTGTGGACTGGCGGGGCCGGCGGCCCGCCAGAGTCTCCAATCGTTTCGGACAGATGAGAGAGCCCATGAATTTCCATGTCGAACGGCTGCGCCAGAGCATCGTCGTTTTGTCAGGCAACACCCATAGGCCATCGAAATCACGGACGCTGGCGCATCATCTGGGTGAGGCACTGCGCGAAAGATTATCCGCCACGGTGAATTTCCTCGATCTTGTCGATGCCGGCCGTGGTCTGGGTGCTGCGTTCACGCGAAAGGAATTGACGCCGGAGGCGCTGAATGTGGTGGAGGCTGTCGAACAGGCCGACGCGCTGATCGTGACGACGCCGGTCTACAACGGCTCCTATGCCGGCCTCTTCAAGCATCTGTTCGACCTCATCGATCCGCTGGCGCTTGTCGACCGGCCGGTGCTGATCGGCGCGACAGGCGGCGGCCAGCGCCACGCTCTGGTGGTCGAGCATCAGCTTCGCCCGTTGTTCGGCTTTTACTCCGCACTGACCGTGCCGAGCGCCGTCTACGGCAGCGACAGCGACTTTGCCGATGGCAAGCTCGTGGATCCGCTAGTCCTGGCGCGGGCCGGACAGGCTGTGGACCAGTTCGCGGCCCTGCTTTCCGCGCGGCAGCCGAACAGCCAACCGGTCAGGCTGGCCTCGGGCTGACGCATAACATTGCTCAGACTAGCGGAGAGCAAATTCAGTTCGCCGATAAGCCGCAGGCAACGCCTTTGAAGTCGATACAGCCCGATGCTGTCACTAAAGTGGTTGAGGCAGTGTGCATGCCAGTTGCGTGTCAAGGCCTTGTTCAGCCAAGCGAAGCTATTGATGGTCATCTGATCGATGGTCGGGCCGGTGGGATGACGGAAGATTTCGTGTGCACCACGTGTGCAGTGAGCGGCGTGATGTGCTAAATGGCCTTCAGTTTGCGCCAGCATAGTCGTAAATTCGGTTACGTTTGGCTACGCGCTTCTTTCCAAATTGCTCAGTCGTTCCAACAGGGTATTGGACGGACTGACGCATAAAAAAGATAATAAAATTAGTATGTTAGGACACAAAGTTGCCGTTGCACCTATGATGGACTGGACGGACCGGCACTGCCGGTTCTTCCATCACCAATTGACGCGCGAGGCGCTGCTCTACACTGAGATGGTGGTGGCAGATGCGGTCATCCACGGCGCACGCGAGCGGCTGCTCGGCTTCGACGACAGCGAACATCCGGTGGCGCTGCAGCTCGGCGGCGCCGATCCGGGAAAGCTGGCCGAGGCGGCGCGCATCGGCGAAGCCTTCGGCTATGATGAAATCAACCTCAATGTCGGCTGTCCGTCCGACCGCGTCCAGTCGGGCACGTTCGGCGCCTGCCTGATGAAGACGCCGGTGCTCGTCGCGGATTGCGTCGCTGCGATGAAGGCGGCGGTGAAAATACCGGTTACCGTCAAGTGCCGCATCGGCGTCGACGAGCAGGATCCGGAACCGGCACTCGATGCCTTGGCCGACGGTGTTTTCGCGGCCGGCGCCGACGCGCTGTGGGTGCACGCCCGCAAGGCCTGGCTGGAAGGTCTGAGCCCAAAAGAAAATCGCGACGTCCCACCGCTCGACTATGGCCGCGTATATCGGCTGAAAGCCAGAAAACAAAACAAATTCATCGGCATCAATGGCGGCATTCAATCTCTTGCAGAGGCGCTGAGGCATCTCGACCATGTCGATGGCGCTATGCTCGGCCGCGCCGCCTATCACACGCCCGGGATACTGACCGGCATCGATGCCGCGTTTTACGGCGGCACGGCTGAGCCGTTCGATTTTGCCGCGCTGATCGATGCCATGGCGGATTACGCGGCACGCCATATCGAGCAGGGTGGACGCCTCGGGCATGTCACCCGGCACATGGTCGGGCTGTTTCACGGCCTGCCCGGTGCACGCCGCTATCGGCAGATCCTTTCCACCGAGGCGACAAAGCCGGGTGCCGGACCGCAGGTGCTCAAGGCGGCTTTCGCAGAAGTCGATTTCGGCAGGACCGCAGAGGCGGCCTGAGGAAAGAAGTTAATCCCGCAAAATCATGCGATCGCCACGGACGTCGAAGCCCGATAGCGAGCCGATGAAATTCATGCCGAGCAGGCTCTGGCCGAGCGTGCCGGGTGCGGCGATCATGATGGGCATGTCCTTGCGCACGATGCCGCCGATCGACAGCTCATCGGTTTTTACGGCGGCGGCGCGTGTCATGCCGTTGGCGGTAGAGATCGGTATGGTGAAGCGGAGAGCCGCCGAATTGAACCCGACCGCCAGTGCGTCCTCGGCGGTCAGCACGGTGCTGGTCGCGCCGGTATCGACAACCGTCAGGATCGGCGTCCCGTTGATCGTGACACGCGCTTCGAAATGGCCGTTGCCGGCCTTGTCCAGGGTGACGGTGGCATGGCCTTCGTCCACGCCCAGTGCCAGCGGACTGCCGGGAACAAAGCCGGCGGTGACGCGGCTGGCGAAATCCTGCAACTCATAGCGGTACTGATAGCCGGCGATCAGCGCCAGCACGATGGCACCCCAGGCGCCGAGGCTGCGGGCCATGGTGCCTAACGGCCTGCCCGATCTGAGCAGGCCGGCGCCCACGAGCGCCGCTAAAGCGCCAAGCCAGATCAGCTGGCTGAAATCGTAATTCTCAATGCCGAACGTGCTGCCGGCGGAATCGTTGAGCATGAGCAGGAGCACACCCGCCCCGATCGCGACGATCAGAATCCACAACAGTCGGTTCATCTCTGCGGCCGGTTCACGAGAGGGCGTCGCGTTCGCGTGCCATGCGGCTGCGACGGGTTTCCCGGCGGGGGCGTCGCTCGACCGTTTCCAGCCTTGCCGGCAGCTCGGCCATGACGCTGCGGCGGGTTTGCGGGGTCATGTCGATCCAGGCGGCGATTTCCTCGCGCGTGCGCCCGCAACCGAAACAGAAACCGGTTTTCATGTCGATCGAGCAGACCAGGATGCACGGGGATTCAATGGCCGTCATGAGGATTTCCTTGGCTAGCCTCCACATGGTGCAACGACAAAGTCAATGCAAGCCCTCCGGGGTGCGCCGCCAACAAGTGCTTTCGCGTCAATACCGCCAAGTTACGCCGAGGTTGTGCCGGCTGGCCAAGGCGGCTATGCCGCTCACCAATTCACAGGGACGATCGCCATCGACATGACCAGCGCGCTGCCTTTCGACGATTTTCGCGACCTTCTGGTGAGCCTGCCGCCGGCAGATATGGCGGCCAACGCCCGCGTGCGCCAGTTGTTTGCCAAGGCAGACAAGCCCAAAGGCTCGCTCGGCCGCATCGAGGACGTCGCCGCCTGGCTCGCCGGCTGGAGCGGCCGCGCGCCACCGGCGGTGACGCGGCCATTGGTGGCGCTCTTTGCCGGCAATCATGGCGTCACCCGCCACGGCATTTCGCCGCGCCCCGCCGCCGCCACGGCAAATGCGGTCGAGCTCTGCGCCGCCGGCGGTGCAGCGATCAACCAGATCTGCATCGCCAACGATCTCGGCTTGAAGGTGTTCGATCTGGCTCTGCACATTCCAACAGCCGACATCACCGAGGACGCGGCACTGGACGAGCGCGGTTGCGCCGCCACCATGGCCTTCGGCATGGAAGCGATTGCCGGCGGCACCGACCTGCTTTGCCTTGGCGACCTCGGCGTCGGCAATTCGACTGTCGCCGCGGCTCTTTGCGCGGCGCTGTTCGGCGGCACCGGCGCCGACTGGGTCGGCCCTGGATCGGGGGCCAACGCAGCGATGCAGAGGCGCAAGGCGGAGGTGGTCGATGCCGCGATGGCGTTTCACGGCGCGAGCCTCAAGGATCCGCTGGAAGCGCTTCGCCGGGTCGGTGGACGGGAATTCGCAGCGATCTGCGGCGCCATTCTGGCGGCGCGGATGCAGAAGATCCCGGTGCTGCTCGATGGGTTTGCGGTGACCGCGGCCGCTGCCGCCCTATATGCCGCCAACCCCGCCGCGCTCGATCATTGTCTCCTCGCAAGCCTATCGCCGGAGCCGGGCCATGCCAAGGCCGCCGAGCGCCTCGGCCTTCGCGCGCTGCTCGATCTGGGCGTCAGCCAGGGCGAGGGGGTAGGGGCGGCTCTTGCCGCTGGACTGGTCAAGGCGGCCGCGCTGACCAGCTCCGGCATGGCAGCCGCGGTCCGCGGTTAAGCATTCAGCGCCGGCGCGAAGCAACCGCCTTGGTCGGCAGCGCCGGCAGTTCCTCCATCACCCGGCTCAGCGGGAAGATGGCGATCGCCTCGGTGCCTTCGCGTAGCCTGGAATGGAGCTGGAATTCGCCGCCATGCATGGCCAGCAGGCCCTGCACGATCGGCAGGCCAAGCCCGGTGCCCTGTTCGGCGCTCTTGATGGCGATCGAGCCCTGGCCGAAGGCCGAGAGTACGATCGGGATCTCGTCTTCCGGTATGCCCGGCCCATTGTCCTTGACGGAGAGATATTGCCCGCCGCCCGCCGTCCAGCCGACGCGCACGCGGATTTCGCCGCCGGTGGCGGTGAACTTGATGGCATTGGACAAGAGGTTGAGCGCAATCTGCCGCACCGCGCGTTCGTCGGCGAACAGGCGCGGCAAGGCGTTTTCGAAATCCTGGACGATGCGGATGTCCTTGTTGCGCGCCTTCAGCTCCATCATGTGGCAGCAATCCTCGACGACGGAGAGCAGCATCATCGGCTCCTCATTGAGCTGGTAGCGACCCGCTTCGATGCGCGACAAGTCGAGGATTTCGTTGATCAGGTCGAGCAGATGCTGTCCGGAGTCATGCACGTCGCGGGCATAGTCGCGATAGGTCGGGTTGCTCATCGGGCCGAGCACCTCGTTGGCCATCACTTCGGAAAAGCCGAGAATGGCGTTGAGCGGCGTGCGCAGTTCGTGACTCATCGAGGCCAGGAAACGTGATTTCGCCAGATTTGCGTCTTCCGCCCGCCGCCGTGCCTCGTCCGACATCGATTTCGCCGTCTCCAGTTCGGCGATCAGCGCGTCCTTTTCGGAGCGGAACGACAGCAGCATCAGCGAGGAACGGTTGAGCTGGCGCGCCACATAGGCGAAGAAAGGCAGCGAAGCGATCAGCAAACCTGCCATGATCACCTCGACGGGCAGCCATAGTTTCGCACTGGCATAGGCATAGATGGCGACCGGGAGGGCGAAGGTCGCCAACAGCGCACCGCGCAGGGACGATGCCAGGATCGCGGTTGCCGACATGGCGAGCAGCAGCACCACCGCCTTGGCGACCTGGAACTGATCGATTTGGCAAGTTTCGCAGCCGAGCCATGCGAACCAGGCCCAGCCAAGCCCGCAAAGAAAATGGCCGATCAGGAAATCCCTATGCGTTTCCAGCGGGTTGAGCTCGGACGCCTGAGTGACGCGTCTCGCCATGAATGCAACGATGGTGTAGCAGATGAATGTGAACAGCGCCCAGACGCCGATCTCCTTGCCGACGCCCGCGAGCAAGCCTGCGGCGGCAGTTGCCAGAACGAGCAGCGGGACGACGATCACGCCGCCGGTCATCGACAGCGCGTGGAGCTTCAACAGCTCGCGGTCGAAGTCGGGATTTCCGGCTTGCTGCGAAAGACGGTCGCGCGTCTTGCGGACCGCGCGCGCGACATCGCTGTTGCGATGGCGTTTCCTGCGGTCCACAATAAACTTGTCCGCCGTGGTCGAGCGTTGCAGGGGCATGAAGTCTTCAATTTACGCGGGCAGCAATTTCAAATCGTTAAGCTACGTTCGAATGATTAACCAACGGTTTGCCATATGAGCCGTTCGTGGTCGCGATGGCCGCGCCAGCGATACTATGCGCCGCGCCCGCGAAGCCGGTGGCGCAGGCTGATGGACTATGGGCTGACGCTCATCGTGCTTGGCCTGCTGATCCTCCTGGCGGCGCGCCTCGACCGGGTGGAGACGCGCAAGGCGGAGGGCGCCGCGCTCGTCAATGACGGCGATAGCATCACCCTCGGCAGCGAGCGTGTCCGCATGCGCGGCATCGACGCGCCGGAATATTCGCAGATCTGCCGCAAGGACGGTGCCGACTATCCCTGCGGCAAGCTCGCGCGGCAGTCCCTGGTGCGGTTGATTGCCGGCAAAGCGGTTTCCTGCAGCGGCTGGCAGCGCGACCGTTACGGCAGGCTGCTCGGCGATTGCAAGGCTGGCGGCAAGGATCTCAACCGCGCTCAGGTCGAGGCCGGCTGGGCGGTCGCCTTTGGCGATTTCGAGACCGAGGAAGCCGCTGCGCGCGCAGGCAAGGCCGGCATCTGGGCCGGAACTTTCGACGAGCCGAAGAACTGGCGCGAGAGCCACGGGCACGAGCTGGTCGAAAGAAAACACGGGACCTTGGCGTCGATCGGCGACGCCCTGCGGGAGATTTTTCGCTTCTGGTGAGCTGCGCCTATAATTCGTCGTACGGACGAGGAGGATAGAGATGAAGCTGTTCGACGGCGGGCGCGCGCCCAATCCACGTCGGGTTCGGATTTTCCTGGCTGAAAAGGGAGTTGAAGTTCCGCTGGTGCCGGTCGACATGGGTGCGCTGGAGCACAAAGAGCAGCCGGTCAGCTCGCGCAATCCGCTGAAGCGTCTGCCGGTGCTCGAACTCGACGATGGCACCATCATCACCGAGTCCGTCGCAATCTGCCGTTACTTCGAGGAACTGCACCCCGAGCCGGCTTTGTTCGGGCGTGGTGCGCTGGGCAAGGCAATCGTCGAGATGTGGCAAAGGCGCGTGGAGTTCAATCTGTTCGGCTGCGTCTCCGCGGCGTTCCGGCATATCCATCCCGCAATGAGGGAATGGGAGATCCCGCAAATCCCCGAATGGGGCGAGGCCAACAAGCCGAAGGCGATCGAATTCCTGAGATTTCTGGACACTGAGCTCGCCGGCAGGGAATTCGTCGCCGGCGATACCCATTCGATCGCCGACATCACCGGGCTGGTCGCCATCGACTTCATGAAGCCGGCTCGCATCAAGGTACCCGAAGAGTGCACCAACGTGCTGCGCTGGTATCGGGCAATCTCAAGCCGGCCGAGTGCCGCCGCCTGACAATGAGTTCCGAATGAGCGAAGAGTTGGAAGCCTTGGCAGCGAGGGTACGCGCCTGCCGCATCTGCGTCGATAAGCCGGCCGGCAGGCCATTGCCGCACCAGCCGCGTCCGGTGCTCAGGCCATCTTCGAGCGCCCGCATCCTGATCGCCAGCCAGGCGCCGGGTACCAAGGTCCACGTGTCAGGCATGCCGTTCACCGACGCCTCCGGCGACCGGCTGCGAAGCTGGCTCGGCGTCGGCAGCGAGGAATTCTATGACACGGACAAGTTTGCCATTGTGCCGATGGGCTTTTGCTTTCCGGGTCAGGACGCCAAGGGCGCCGACCTGCCGCCGCGCCGCGAATGTGCGCCGGCCTGGCGCGTATCGCTGATGGCGCTGATGCCGCAAGTCGATCTGGTGCTGACGATCGGCATCTACGCGCAAAGCTGGCATATGGGCGCGGCGCGCCGTCCCTCGCTGACAGAAACAGTCTTGGACTGGCGCGCCATCTGGGCGGCACCGACTGACCCGAAAGTCCTGCCGCTGCCGCACCCGTCCTGGCGCAACACCGGCTGGCTGAAGCGCAATCCATGGTTTGAAATGGATTTGCTGCCATTTCTAAGATCGGAAATCCGCTATCGCATCGGCTAGGCATTCAGCAAGAAATCACTCGCTTTCGCGCTATCCGACAGAATTTCTTTCTTGTAAAAGGCCATGACAAGAGGGAATATGGTAATCTATTCCGCGAAGCGCGCAGCGCATGAGGGGACGCGCTTTAAATTCTTGTTTTTATGCATATCGTTGTGCCAAAGCCGCTGCGCACTTTGGACGACTTGCATCAGGGGGAGCACCCAATGGACCGCCTCGATAGAAAAATCCTCCGCCTCCTGCAGGAGGATGCGACGCTTGCGGTCGCCGACGTCGCCAAGAAGGTCGGCCTGTCGACGACGCCGTGCTGGCGGCGCATCCAGAAGCTCGAGGAAGAGGGCGTCATCAAGCGGCGCGTCGCCATCCTCGACCATGAAAAGGTCAATGTGCGGGTCACGGTGTTTGTGTCGATCCGCACCAATTCGCACAGCCATGAATGGCTGCGGCGCTTTTCGGAGGTCATCCAGGAATTTCCCGAAGTGGTCGAATTCTACCGCATGAGCGGCGATGTCGACTATCTCTTGCGCGTCGTGGTGCCCGACATCGCCGCCTACGACGCCTTCTACAAGCGGCTGATCGCCAAGATCGAGATCCGCGACGTGTCGTCTTCCTTCGCCATGGAGCAGATCAAATACACCACCGAGATGCCGCTGGATTACATGGTGCTCGACAAGGAGTCCGGCGCCAACGCCGCTTGACATTCTTCTGCTTAGTTCTTCTTTTTGTTGAGGAAAGTCCAGGGCGAGTTGACCGGCAGCGTGATCGTGTCCGGCACGGTGTCGACGTTGACCACCTCGGCCTTGCGCACAGTGTAGCCCGACTGGATGACACTGACGCCGTCAAGGATGAAAAGCTGGCTCTTCTCCATGCCTGGCTCTAGTGCGCCAGTTATCGAAACCGGCTGGTAGGCCTCGGACATCCGGTAGGGTTGCGCAGGCGTAACGAGGACGATCTGGTTGGGCGGCGGCGTCGGCATATGGCTGCAGGCCCCTGTCCAGGGCACCAGCAGGAATTGATAGACGAGATCACCGTCGCGATCGACCGGCAGTGCGTAGCCCGCGAGCTGCACGGTCTGGTCCTGCAAATCGTGAGAGAGCGTTTCGCCATGATCCGGCATTTTGGCCGCGATCATTGGCAGTCCGACGCTTTCGGCGGCTGCCTGGGTCGCTGGGCGCAGATCCTTCCAGAAAATGTGCATGGTCCCAGCGGAAGCGCTTGCCGCGATGGCGGACGCCAACAAGGCAGTCGCCAAGACCGCGCCTGATTTAAAACGGTTGCTCATCGCTGCTCCGCTGTTGAGCCTTGATCTGCGGACATCAAGTAAAGCTGCCGCTGTCCACTGGTCAACGCTCAAGCCGCATCACATGCCGGCGCGAGCCGGCTATGCCAATCTCGCGAAAGCCACGGGCGACGAACATGCCGCGAAACCCCATGAAGCTGTAGCTCGGCGAAGCATCGTCGACCGGATAGGCTTCGATCATCCTGGCGCCTTTGGCAACGGCGTGATCGATGGCCGCGTCGAGCAATGCGCTTGCCAGCCCGCCACCGCGCAGCGCTCTCGGTACATAGAAGCAGACGATCGACCAGATGCCCATCTCGCTATCGTCCTGCTGCCGCGACAGCCTGCGGTAGGTCTCGCGCGGCGCGACCGAGCACCAGCCGACGGTCCGGCCATCGATCTGGGCGACAATGCCGACCGGCGTGCCAGCCTCGATCAGCGCCATCATCGCGCGTTTCTTCTTGTCGTTCTCGACATGCTCGCGGCGGTCGAGGTTGCGCCAGGCCATGCACCAGCAATATTTCGGCCCGCCGGGTTGCTCGAACAGGTTTTCGAAATCAGCGCGCGTCGATTGCGTCACCTCCGTGAAGCGCACTTTGCTCAGGTCAAGCTTTTCTGGCGGCGAGCCGTTCGAGCGTCTTGGCATCGGAAAGTTCCTTCACGGCGTCCTTGCCGATCCAGCGCGCAGTCCTGTCTGTCGAGGCCGCTAGTTTTTGCGCCAGGGCAAGGGCAGGGCCGTGCAAATTCATCGATCGTTTGCCGATCGAACGAAGCGCCCAGTTCACCGCCTTCTTCACAAAATTGCGGCCGTCGGTCGCATGCGCTTCGATGATCGACAGGAATTCGAGGAAGGTCGCCTCGGGTTCCTTCTTCCGGTGGACCACCGACCAAGCCATCATCGCAAACGCCGTGCGCCGAACGAATTCCCGTTCGTCGACCGCGAATTCGGCGATCAGTTCCCTCCAGCAATCCGTATCGACAAAGAGATCGGAGACCCCGTCGACGATATCCCACGAGTCGAAAGTCGCCGCCCATCGTCTTGCATCCGCGGCGGAGAACCGCTCTGGATCGGCGGTCACGGAGGCGATGAACTGCGCCTCCATGATGCCTGTCTGCCAAAGCTCGAAGGCACGGTCATGGTTGCGCTTGATCTTCTTGGCAATCTGCCGCTGCACGCCATGCGAGATACCGAGCGCACGTTCGATCTTGATGCCGTAGCGCAGCATGCCAAGGCGATTTTCCTCCGAGGCGATCGAGCGCAGATGAGCGACGATTTCGTCGGCGCTGGATTGAGGCGAAAGCTCGGCCACGGTGAAATCCTATTTCTCCAGCCGCGCCAGCAGCGAGGACGTGTCCCAGCGCTTGCCGCCCATCGCCTGCACGTCCTTGTAAAACTGGTCGACAAGTGCCGTCACCGGCAGTTTGGCGCCGTTGCGGTCGGCCTCGGCGAGGCAGATGCCAAGATCCTTGCGCATCCAGTCGACGGCGAAGCCGAAATCATATTTGCCGGCATTCATCGTCTTGTGGCGGTTCTCCATCTGCCAGGAACCGGCCGCGCCCTTGGAAATCACCTCGATCACCTTTTCGATGTCGAGCCCGGCCTGCTTGCCGAAATGGATACCTTCGGCCAGTCCCTGAACGAGGCCGGCGATGCAGATCTGGTTGATCATCTTGGTGAGCTGGCCAGCCCCTGCCGGTCCCATCAACCCGACCATGCGGGCATAAGCATCTATGACCGGCTTGGCCCTGTCGAAGGCGTCTGGCTCGCCGCCGACCATCACGGTCAGCACGCCGTTCTCAGCGCCTGCCTGACCGCCGGAGACCGGAGCGTCGAGGGACGAAAACCCGAGCGCTTGCGCCTGCTGCGCCAGTTCGCGCGCGACCTCGGCCGATGCCGTGGTGTTGTCGACGAAGATGGCGCCCTTCTTCACTGAATTGAAGGCGCCTCCGGCGCCGGTCGTCACCGAGCGCAGATCGTCGTCATTGCCGACGCAGGAAAAAACGAAGTCCTTGCCCTCGGCCGCCTCTGCCGGCGTCACGGCGAAGCTGCCGCCATGCTGGGCAACCCACTGCTCGGCCTTGGCCCTGGTGCGGTTGTAGACAGTGACGTCGTGACCGCCCTTGTTCTTGAGATGCCCGGCCATCGGATAACCCATGACGCCAAGACCGAGAAATGCCACCGAAGCCATGTTTTCGAATCCCTTAGAAACCTGCTTTGCGGCCTTCTTATCGGATCAGGCAAGGGGATGGGAGTCAGCGGTGCAGATGGATGGTGATACGCCGTTCGATCCACTCGACGCCGTGGCGCAATGTTTCGACGATGACCAGATAGATGATCGCCGCCCAGATATACGACTGAAAGTCGAAGGTGCGCGCATAAGTGAGCCGGGTGATGCCCATCAAATCGTAGACCGTGATGATGGCGACGATTGCCGAGCCCTTGATCATCAGGATGATCTCGTTGCCATAAGGGCGCAGCGCCACAATCAGCGCCTGCGGCAGGATGATTTTCCACATCGTCTGCAGTTTGTGCAGGCCGAGCGAGGCGGCACCTTCCCATTGGCCCCTTGGCACGCTCTCGATCGCGCCACGCAAAATCTCGGCCTGGTAGGCGGCCGTATTCAGCGAAAAGGCGAAGATCGCGCAGTTGAACGCTTCGCGGAAGAAGCCCCACAGGCCGACCATCTCGAGCTCCGGTCGGAAGGAGCCGACCCCGTAGTAGACCAGGAAGGTCTGCGCCAACAGCGGCGTGCCGCGAAAGAAATAGACATAGGCATAGGCGAACCCCGAAAGGATCGGATTGTTCGACATACGTGCATAGGCGATCGGCACCGACAGGATCGCACCAAGCACAATCGAGATGGCAACCAGCAGCAGGGTGATGCCAAGGCCGGATATGTAGCCGGGTGCATATTTCTGGAAGAACTCCGGGTTCCACGCAGTGACCAGGTAGACGACCACGCCAATGCCGAGAGCGATCCACAGGCCGACCAGGACATGGCCGAGGATGCGTTGGCGCGACCAGCCGCGTGCGGGCGGCGGCGGCCGGTCAACCTTCAGCGTGTCGGTGGCCAGGCTCATCTCTTGACCTCGCTGCCGCCAACCGCTCGTTCGATCGCATTGATGCCGAAGGAGGAGACGATCGCTAGCAGGAGATAGATCAGGCCGGCAAAACCGTAAAACAGGAAGGCGTGCTTGGTGACGCGAGCGGCAACCCCGCTCTGCCGGAGGATCTCGTTGAGGCCGACGGCCGAGACGAGCGCGGTGTCCTTGAGCAGGATCAGCCAAAGATTGGCAAGTCCGGGCAATGCGATGCGGATTAACTGCGGCAGTACGATCAGCCGCATCGTCTGGCCGCTGGACAGGCCAACCGAATAGCCTCCCTCATATTGCCCTTTTGGAATCGCGCGGAAGGCGGATAAAAACACCTCGCTGGAATAAGAGGAGAAGATGAAGCACAGCGCGATCATCCCGGCGACGAAGCTGTTGACGTCGGCCGATGTCCCGGGGCTCACCAGCCGGACAATGTATTGCAGGATTAATGGGATGCCGAAGAAGATCAGAAACAGCGTGAGCAGCTCGGGTATTCCGCGAAAGATCGTGGTGTAGATGTTCCCGGCCAGTCTCAGCGACGGCTCTTCCGACTGTTTGGCCAGCGCCACGAAAAAGCCGAGCGTCAGCCCGAAGGGCAGCGTGGCCAGCGCAAGACATACTGTGACAAACACACCCGCGGCGATGTCGTCGAGCCAGCCTTCGGGTCCCCAACTGAGAAGCGTCAGTGCGCTCTGCATCCGCCTGCCTGTTCTCCTTAAGGCTCGTTGAGACCCGTACCGCATCACCCCTCGTGCGCGGCATCCTTATAAGAACGGCGGGAATCTCCCGCCGTTCACGTTGTCCTATGTCGGTCGATCAGGACTCGCCGCCGTAAACGTCATATTTGAAGTATTTGTCGTTGATTTCCTTGTACTTTCCGTTTGCGCGGATCGCGTCGATCGCCGCATTGAACTGGTTGACCAGGTCGGTCTCGCCTTTGCGCACGGCAATGCCGGCGCCCGGACCGTGGATTTCGATGACGGGCTTGATTGTGCCGACCAGCTTGCAGCAGGCGCCGTCCGGCGAATCCAGCCATTGCTGCAGCACGACGATGTCGTCATTGGCGGCATCGAGCCGGCCATTGGCCAGATCGAGCTGGTATTCCTGCGCGGTCGGATACGGCTTGACGGTGCTGTCGGTGTAAGTCTTGGTCGAATAGTTGAAATGCGTGGTGGATGCCTGCACGCCGATCGTCTTGCCGGCCAAATCTTCCTTGGTGACACCCTTGATATCAGTGTCCTTAGGCGCGGCGATTGCCGGCGGCGTATTGTAATATTTGTGGGTGAAGTCGACCTTCTCGGCGCGTTCCGGGGTGATCGACATAGACGCGACAATGGCGTCGAACTTGCCTGCCTGAAGGGCTGGAATGATGCCGTCCCAGTCCTGCGCGACAAAAGTGCACTTCACCTTCATCTCGTCGCACAGTGCCTTGGCGATATCGATATCGAAGCCCACGAGCTGGCCGTCGGCGGTGAGGTTGTTGAATGGCGGATACGCTCCTTCGGTGCCGATCCTCAAGGTTTTTTCCTGGGCCTGGGCAACGCCAAGCGTCAGCAGCGCAGCCGATGCGGCGAGCGCGATACGCAGTGCAATACGCATAATGGTCCTCTCTGTTGGTCCCGGCCGTCGTTCCCGAACGGCTCTGTGGGCGGTGCTTTTGACCGCCCGCTGGCGCGATACTCCCATTCTTTCCCAAGAAAAAGCAACTGCAAAACCGCCGCTTGAGGGAAGGTCATGTTCAGAAAACGGTGACGCTGGGTCAAACGCCTAAATGGAGAGAAAGTGGCGGGAAGCTCCCCGCGGCCGCAATCTCAGCGCGTCAGGCCGGTGGCGCGTTCGATGAAGTCGGCTATCGAATTCGTGTCGTCGAGATCGAAGACCGGCAAGTCTTCGCCGACAATGGGAAAGTCGGAGGCGACGGCGATAATGTGTGGATCGCCTGCCGAGAGCGGTGTCCGGTCCTTGGCCTCGAGCCGTCGCGTCTCGATTTTCTTGTGCGCCTCGCGCTTGTAGCCCTCGACCAGCACGATGTCGGAGGGTGCCAGCCGTGACAGGATCGCCTCCAGCGTCGGCTCGTCCTCGCCACGCAATTCGTGCATCAGCGCCCAGCGCCTGCCCGACACGATCGCCACCTCCATCGCTCCCGCCTGGCGGTGGCGAAAGCTATCCGCTCCAGGTTTGTCGATGTCGAAATCATGATGGGCGTGTTTTACAGTCGACACTTTCCAGCTGCGCCGGACGAGTTCGGCTACCAGCTTTTCGGTCAATGTCGTCTTGCCGGAGTTCTTCCAGCCAGTGATGCCGAAGATACGTCTGTTCATGGCTCGATGCTCTGCAACAGATGCGCGGCCCGGGCAAGGTCGTCGGGAGTGTTGATGTTGAAGAAGGGATCGATCTCGGCCCCTCTGGATTTCAGGATGGGAAAATCCACTTCGACAAAACCGTGCCGGTCGATGAACGCCGAAACGCGCCGGTTGTCTTCCTCGACGAGAAATTGGCGCAAGGCCTGGTCGAGCCCCAGCGGCCAGAGCGCAAACGTCGGATGCCGTTTGCCGCCGGAACAGGCAACGGCGATCGAGCCCGGGCGTGCATAGGCTGCCGCGAGCAGCCGCTCGACCATATCCTTGGGCAGGAAAGGCGTATCGCCTGCAGCCGTGACCAGCGCCTGGCAAGTGGTGTCGGAAGCCCATTCGAGGCCGGTCAGGATCCCGGCAAGCGGCCCGGCATAACCCTTGACGGTGTCGGCAAGCACGGGAAGCCCCGTCGCGGCAAACCGTGCCGGATCGCCATTGGCGTTGAGCGCCAGCGGGCCGACCTGCGGGCCAAGGCGCGAAACGACACGGTCGAGCAGGGTCCCATCGCCAAGCGCAAGCAGCGTCTTGTCGCCGCCGCCCATCCGGCTCGACCGGCCGCCGGCCAGAATGATCCCTGCGATATCTCGGCCCATCGTTTGCTGCTAGACCCTATGACCAAAATCAAGTTTTCAAATCAGACGGTCGTCAACGGTCGCGCCTATATGCCGTCCGGCGCCATGTCCGGTCCAGCGCTTTCGGCAGCTGTCTTTCGCCGGCCGACGATCCGTTCGCGGTAGAGCGCATAGAGGCCTGAGGCGATGATGATCGTGGCACCGACGATCATCGGCAGATCGGGGACATCGCCGAAGATCGTGAAGCCAAGCAGGATCGACCAGAGCAGGGCGGTGTAGCGGAACGGCGCGATGAAGGAGATATCGCCCACCCGCATCGCCATGATGATGAACTGGTAGCCAATGAGCACGAGCACCGCCGCCAGCGCCAGGAATGCCGTGCTTTTTCCCGTCATCGGCGTCCAACCGCCCATCGGCGAAAGCAATGCTGCGCCCAGAACGGTCATGGCAAGAGCGGTGGCGGTCGACACCAGCAATGTCGGAATTGCCTGCGGAATCCGCTTGGTGGCGAGGTCGCGCACCGCGCAGCATGCCACGCTAGCCAGTGCCAGCAGAGAAAACATGCTGAACCCTTCGAAGCCCGGCCGCACAATGATCAGCACGCCGGCAAAACCGACGGCAATGGCCAGCCAGCGCCGCCAGCCGACGCCCTCGTTGAACACAAGCGCGGCGCCCATCGTCACAGCCAGCGGCAGCGCCTGCAGCACGGCGGACACATTGGCGATCGGAAGATGTGCCAGAGCAACCAGGAACGACACCGTGGCGCCGGCCTCGCTGGCGACGCGCAGCGCAACTGTCGGCTGCAGCATCGAGCCAGGCCGGGCAAGCGCGCCGCGTTGCCACGCAAGCAGGGCAACGAAAAGCGAAGCGAAGGCGCCGCGGATCAGCATGACCTGCGCCATGTTCATCGATTCCGACGAGAATTTGGTGATTGCATCGTTGAGGGTGAAGCCAATCATGGCCACCATCATGAACAACGCGCCGCGCAGATTTGGCGAAAGAGGCAAGGCGATTACCGGGTGAGTCCTGCAGCAAGCGTCTAGCAGGCACCCGCAAAACAGCAACGTCAAAGGGCTGGGCCACAGCCTTTCTGTGGCCCGTGACATCTACCTCGCAAGAGCGGCAGGCTTATTTGCGCGTCAGCACCTCGGTGCCGTTGCCTTCCTTGCCGGCAATCGTCCACAGGCCATGCAGCGAGCCGTCTTCCTGCACCTTGTAGACGACAAGGCCAACCGCCTTGCCCATGACATAGCCGGCGGAGAAGGCATCGTCGTTGCGCATGCAGATGCCGTCCGAGGACGAGCCGCCTGTCTCCCAATGGATCGTGCAGGTAGTCTCGCTGGTCAGCGTGATCGTCGCGTCGCCACCATAGGACGATCCATCGAAGTTGGTGCCGGCCACGGCATAGGTGCCGCCGATCGACTGGGCCGCCGCGGGCAGGGCCGCGAAGCTGAGCAATGCAACAGAAAGAATGAGTTTGTGCATATCGTATTCCCCCCCTGGGCGAAGAACCGCTCCAGAGCAGAGGCTAGGCCCGAACGGGCTTGCGGTAAATCCGGTAACCGTTTGCGGACAAGACCTTTTCTGGGTGTGATCCCGAAATGTGCCGTTCCAAAGGATGGGTTCGGAGGGCAAATCGATCACACTGCGGCTCGAGGAAAATTTTTCGACGAGATCAAATTTGCTCGGCAAGATTCACCAAATTGGTCATTGTAGGCTTCTGATCTTGTCTGGGGAGGTGGTCCATGATGAATGCACGAGGCAATGCGGACATGCTTGGCACAGGCAGCAGGCGGCACGTTTCGTCGGCTTCCCGGTTCTCTTCTGCACTGGCGGTTATCCTCATGGCGATGGCGCCTGCCTTCGCCGAGAACGGCGCTTCGGCGTCGGCAGTCGAACGGATGTCCACGCCGGGTCACGAAGCGGATGAACTCGCTCGCCGCGTCGGGAAATGGTCCGTCGTCAACACGATCTGGCCAACGCCCGGCGCCCAGCCGATTGTGATGACCGGGCTGGTGGCCGAGCGTACGATGATCGGCCCCTTCATGCAGGAGGTGATGCGACCGGCGCCCGGGTCGAAAATCCCAGACTTCCAGCGGATAGCCTATTTGAGCTATGACCGCGTGGAGGGCCGCTGGAAGTATGTCTCGATGGATACCCGTTTCCCGGCAGGGATCATGCCCGCCTGGAGTTTTGGTGGCGAGGAGGACGGCAAGATTTCGCTGCTTTTCGAGCCGCTTGGTTTCGTCGGCTTCGGGCCCGAGGTCGAAGGGCGGTTCACTGCCTCCGATTTCGTCATTTCCAGGGACGGCGACAATCACGAAGTGGCCGAGCAGCATTTCCTTCAGGCCAATGGCAGCGGCAAGAAATGGCTTGCCGTACGATACGACTACACGCGTCAACCGTGACTCGTTAGCAAAAACAACGGGTTGCGAATATGTTCCGAGGTCGCCGGATGCTCACGGTCCCCTGAGGCTGCCGGCGATCGCTCCGATAAGCGGGTCGTATTTCGATTTCAAGGCTGGCGGATAGTCGATCCAGACCGTACGGATGACACCGTCTTTTCCGAACAGGCGGCGTTCGTAGAAGATGTTCTCGCCTTTGATGCCCGACAGCACCGCCCAGTCCTTGCCGGTCTTGCTGTAGGTAATCTTGTAGCCAGGTTCCTTGCTGCCCCTCTGGGCGGAGACGAAGGCTGTCGGAGTTTCATCATCGATATTGAGGATGCCTGAACAGATCAGGCTGGCGCCATCAGCCGTGAGCCATTGTTGTCCATCGCCATTGTCCGGCTCAGGCTGGCGAAGAGTGAAGATCTCACCCGGAAAGGTGCAGACGGTACCGAAGCGCTCGTTCGTATAGGTGAGTGGCGCGGCAACTGCCATGGTCCCCGCCATCACTCCGAAAAACGTCGGGATTGCAAAAAGCCGCTGCATGAGCCTTGCCTCGAAGCCGATGCCAAGGCGATTATTCTTGCACGAAATCGGTGACAAATCAGCCGCCGGTGACGCTCATATGCCGCGACACCGATGGGCGGTTGGTGCGGCGATCAATGATGAAGTCGTGGCCTTTCGGCTTGCGGCCGATTGCTTCGTCGATGGCGTCGGCGACCAGCTCGTTGCCTTCGGACGCACGCAGTGGTGCGCGCAGGTCGGCTGCATCTTCCTGGCCGAGGCACATGTAAAGCGTGCCGGTGCAGGTCAGCCGGACCCGGTTGCAGCTTTCGCAGAAATTATGCGTCATCGGCGTGATGAAGCCGAGCCGCCCGCCGGTCTCGGCGACGTGGACATAGCGGGCCGGGCCACCGGTCTTATAGGGAATATCGCTCAGCGTGAACTGGCGCTCGAGTGCTGCGCGCAGCAGTGACAGCGGCAAATACTGGTCGGTGCGGTCGGCGTCGATCTCGCCCATCGGCATTGTTTCGATGACCGTCAGATCCATGCCGCGGCCATGCGCCCAGCGCAGCATTTCCGGCAATTCGGCATCATTGAAGTCCTTCAAGGCCACCGCATTGAGTTTTACCTTCAGCCCCGCCGCCTGCGCCGCGTCGATGCCGTCCATGACCTTATCCAGATTGCCCCAGCGGGTGATCTGGCGGAATTTGTCGGCATCGAGGGTGTCGAGCGAGACGTTGATGCGTTTGACGCCGCAGTCGGCGAGCTCGGCGGCAAAGCGTGAAAGCTGCGATCCGTTGGTGGTCAGCGTCAGCTCTTCCAGCGCACCGCTCTCGAGATGCCGCGAAAGCTGGCGCACCAGATGCATGATGTTCTTGCGCACCAGCGGCTCACCGCCGGTGAGGCGGAGCTTGCGCACGCCCTTTTCGATGAAGACCGTGCAAAGCCGGTCGAGCTCTTCCAGCGACAGCAGGTCCTTCTTGGGCAGGAACGTCATGTCCTCGGCCATGCAATAGGTGCAGCGGAAATCGCAGCGGTCGGTGACCGACACGCGCAGGTAGGTGATCGTGCGACCGAAAGGATCGATCATATCCATGCTTATGCGCTTCCCGTGGCCGTGAACGGCTTCGTTATATATGGCTATGTGATGCGAGCCAACTTGCCATTCAAGATAGAAGCTCGCGATCTGCGGTAACATCCCGACGCCGACAGATCATGTCGGAAGTTCTGAAACGGCCTTTTCCCTCAACGCGAAGCGGCGTAGGGAAGGCTGTCTTCCGCAGGATCCACCAGCATGACAGCGCCAAAGGAACTCAGGGTCTCGAAGGACCGCAAGCTGCTTTCCGTCACCTTTCCGGGCCATCAGCCGTTCGAATTGCCAGCCGAGCTGCTGCGTGTTGCCTCGCCGTCGGCCGAGGTGCAGGGCCATTCGCCCGAACAGCGCGTCACCGTTCCCGGCAAGCGCAATGTAGCGATCCTTAAGATCGAGCCGGTCGGCAACTATGCCGTGCGCATCACCTTCGACGATTTCCACGACACCGGCATCTTCACCTGGAATTACCTGCATACGCTGGGTCATGAGAAGGATGCACGCTGGGCCGCCTATCTCGCCGAGCTGGAAGAGAAGGGGCTGAGCCGCGACCGCTGACTGATTTCGCGGGACGCTCCGGTCAACGCAGCATCGCCAGTATCTCGCTGGTGTCGTGATAAAACGGCGTGCCTTCGATCAGCCGGTCATCCTTGAAGCGCAAGACTTCGGCAAACGGCTGCTTGATGGTTGCACCATTGGCCCGCGATGTCAGAGAAAGCGTGCAGCTCATGAACACCATGTCATCGTTTTGGGCGACCTGGAGGTCCTCCACCGCCACGTCGCTCCAGATTTCCCGCATCTTGCGGAAAAGGGCGCCAACGCCGTCGAGGTCGTTCCAGTCACCGGCATAGGGCAGGGAGCGAGGCTCATGCACGACAATCTCGACATGAAATGCGCTGGCAAGCATATCGAGGCTCTCCGAGCCTGATTGCAGGAAACGCATTTCAACATTGAACATGTTTTCAATAAGTTCCATGGCGGTGCGTCGCCGGCCGAGCGGTTTCTCCATTTTTGACCTCCGTTTCTGTCAGCACGAAAGCGGTTTGCGCTTGTTCGCGGTCCCTCGACACCCGTTTCCTGATGACGGACAAACGGGCATCGTGTCGTGAAAATGTCATGCGTCTGGAGTAGCGCCGGCAAAGGTTGGAGACGAAAACATGTCCATGATCACCAGCGTCGAACAGCTCGAAGCGCTCTATGGCCTGCCCGGCGAGGCGTCGGTGGTCAAGGAACTCGACCAGCTGATTCCTGAATACGCTGCTTTCATCGAAGCTTCGCCGTTTGCTGCGCTCGCAACCTGCGGGCCTGAAGGGCTGGACTGCTCGCCGCGCGGCGATCTCGCCGGCTTCGTCCGCATCCACGATCCGAAAACGCTGATGATGCCGGACCGGCGCGGTAACAACCGTGCCGATTCGCTAAGGAACATCCTTCGCGATCCGCGCGTCGCGCTTCTGTTCCTGGTGCCGGGTTCCGGCACGACGCTGCGCGTCAATGGCCGCGCCCGCATCACCACCGATCCCGCGCTCTGCGCCTCGTCCGCAGTCGAGGGCAAGCCGGCGCGCTCGGTGACGGTCGTCGAGGTCGATGCGGTCTATTTCCAGTGCGCCCGCGCCATTCACCGATCGGAACTGTGGAATCCGGCAAGGCATGTCGACCCAAGATCGCTGCCGACCGCCGGCCAAATCCTGGAAATCACCAGCCGCAAGAACATCGACGGCGAGGTCTACGACAGAGAATGGCCGGAGCGCGCGAAAAAATCGATGTGGTGAAGAAATTTGGTGGTGAGGGAATTTGGTGGTGAAGCACTGGGCCGTCAGGCGGTCTTCAACACCTCGGCAATCTTGCGCATCTGTTCGCCGATCATGTCGCATTGTTCCGGCGTCGACTGGCTCATCGCCTTTTCGATCAGCGTCATGTGGACCTTCAGGGCCTGCATCAGCAGTGCTTCGCCTGCCTCAGTCAACGTCAGCCGCAGCACGCGCTTGTCCTTCTCGTCGCTCTCGCGGCGCAGCAGGTCGCGGGTTTCCAGCTGCGGCAAAAGCATGGTGATGTTGGAGCGGCCGACCAGCAGGCGGCGAGCGAGGTCGTGCTGCGACATGCCGGGATGGCGGTAGAGGTTCATCAGCACGTCGAGCTGCGCCGGCTTCAGGTCGAGCGGCGCCAGCTTCACCGCCAAGGTGCGTTCCACCACGTGGCAGGCGCGCGCCACCGCAACCCAGTTGCGAAAACGCGGGTTGTCCCAGGGCAGGTCTTGCTTAATGTTCATGTTTGAACTATTATGTTCATGCTTGAACCAATGGATGGATCGCCACTATGGCATCATTTGGACTGAAGGTCATCCGCGGCACGTTCGGCGTGGCCGAGCATGTGGCGCCGCGACTCACCGGGCGCGCTGCATTCGAGCTGTTCTGCCGCACGCCGCACGAAAAGAGCTTGAGCCATGGTGAGCGCCGCGCAATCGATCGCGCCGCCGATTTCATGACCGAAGCGCGCCATCACCGGCTAAAGACCAGAACCGGCTGCGTCATGGTGCATGAATTCCGGCCCGAGCCGGGCAGGGCGGCTGCAGGCACCGTGCTCGTCATCCATGGCTGGCGTTCGCGTACCGAATACATGCGCACATTGATCGAAGCCTATCGCGATGCCGGCTACAAGGTGGTCTCGCTCGATTTGCCGGGCCACGGCCAGTCGCAGGGCCGCCGGCTGACCCTTGTCAGTGCGGTCGATGCAGCACGGGTTGCCGGCGAATGGTTCGGCCCATTTGCCGCCATCGCCGGCCATTCCTTTGGTGGTGCCGTCGCCGCCAATGCCGTCGCCGGTTCAATCAGAAATATCCCGCCGTTGACGGCCGGGCGGCTGGTGCTAATCGCTGCGCCGAGCTCGCTTCCTGCGATCTTTGCAGATTTCAGCCGCATGCTGAATGTCGGCTCGCGCTCGCAGGTCGCCATGGCCGACCGGGTCGAGCGCATCGCCGGCCGGCCGCTGCACGAATTCACCGGTGACCGCCAACTGGCAAGCGCGCCGCTGCCGACGCTGGTGATCCACGCGCCGGACGACCGCGAAGTGTCCGCCGATCATGCAAGGCTCTACGCGCGTGCCGGCGACCATGTGCGGCTGTACTGGGCCGACGGGCTCGGCCACCGCCGCATTCTCGCGGACAAGGGTGTGGTGGAGCGCGCCGTTGGCTTCGTTGCCGGCAGGCTGGAGCCGTCTCTGCAGTGACCTGAATGTCTGTTCTTGTCTGCCGGGTTCGACCGTCACGCCGCCCCGGTGCTGGCCATCGCTATCCAAGCCGCCATTGCCCCGGCCACCGTCTCCAGAAGAGCCGAGCGCGACGCGCCGTCGCGCGCCTGGATCGACATGCCGTGCTGTACGGTCGCATAGAAGGTCGCGGCCGTACCGCAGTCGAAATCGGCCGGCAACTCCCCCTCAGCCACGCCACGCTCGAGGCGTCTCAGCAAGGCTTCGCGGTTTTCGGCACGGCGACGGCGCAGATCATCGCAGATGGCGCCGCGGCTCGAGTCCTGGTGCAATGCGCCGAGCGCGATAAGGCAGCCTTGCGGACGGCCGGTCTGCGAATAGGCCCTGGCCGTCTGGCGCAGGAATCGCTCGACCGCCTGGCGTGCGGTCGGCGCCTTTTCCAGCGCAGACCAGATATCGGTGCCTTCCACCTGCGTGTAAAGCTCGGTCGCCTCGAGGAACAGCGCTTCCTTGCTGCCAAAGGCTGCGTAGAGGCTGGGTGAGTTGATGCCCATTGCAGCGGTCAGGTCGCTTATCGACGCGCCCTCATAACCCTTGGCCCAAAACACTTCCATTGCCCGCCGCAAGGCGGCGGTTCGATCGAAGGTGCGGGGGCGGCCTCGTTCCGGCATGGTGTGCTTTCTGTGTTGATCGATACATAATTCAGTTGACGTGGTTCAGCAAGGCTGGCAGGTATTTATGTATCAATCACTACAAAATGGAGAAGCAAATGTCATCCACGAGCTTGAACGGCAAGGCCGCCTTCGTCACCGGCGGCAGCCGCGGCATTGGTGCGGCGATCGCACGAAGGCTCGCGGCCGACGGCGCGGGCGTGGCGATCACCTATGTGAATGGCGAGGAACGGGCGCGTACGGTGGTCGGGGAAATCGAGGCGGCCGGCGGTCGGGCCTTCGCCATCAAGGCCGACAATCGCGATGCTGCCGCGATCGAGGCGGCAGTCAATGAGGCGGTAAGAGCCTTCGGACGGCTCGACATCCTCGTCAACAGCGCCGGCATCTGGCGCGCTGCGCCGATCGATGCCCTGTCGCTTGCCGACTTCGATGAGACGATGGAGGTCAACCTCAGAGCCCCGTTCGTCGCGGCCAAGGCAGCAGCGGCGCATATGGGCGAGGGTGGCCGGATCATCTCGATCGGCAGCAACCTGGCCGAGCGTGCCACCGATGCCGGCCTGAGCGCCTATTCGGCCAGCAAGGCTGCCTTGGTTGGCCTGACCAAGGCCTTTGCACGCGATCTCGGTCCGCGCGGCATCACCGCCAATGTCGTCCATCCGGGGTCGACGGATACCGACATGAATCCAGCAGGCGGCCCGCACGCCGAGCATCAGCGCCAGAAGATGGCGACGCCTCGCTTCGGCACGGCCGACGAGATCGCCGGCATGGTCGCCTGGCTTGCCGGCCCCGAAGGGCGCTTCGTGACAGGCGCAGCATTGACCATCGACGGCGGCGCCAACGCCTGAGGCTTGGCTCACGGGCGCAACCATTTGGTCGGGAGCGACGGCGGATTCGCTCCACCCGTCACGATGTTGTGAAACCGTTCTGCAACAGACGTTCCGAAATTTATGGAAGCTTAACGAAATCAGTATGAATCAGTATAGTCACGCCTTACATCCGCCATGCGGTGGGCGAGACCGTGAAAGCGGTGCGGAACGGGATCCGGGTTCAACCGGAGCGGGTGATCCATGAAACTCCTTGGAAACAAAGCCACCGTGCTGCCGTTTGCGGTGGCCGTGGCAATGCTGGCCTTCGGCGCGCCGCAGGCTGAAGCACAAGGGTTCTTCGACATGCTTTTCGGCGGCGGCGTCAAACACGCACCGCCGAAAGGTAACTTTCCCCCGCCACCGTCAAAATACAAGCCGAGGCCCAAGGCGCCGGCCGCTTCCGGTGGTGGCGGTGGTGGTGCGCAAATCAGCAGCCCGTCCTATTACACCTACAAGAGCGATCCGCTGGTGCGCGTCGATTTTTCGGCACTGTCGGCAGCGCCTGAACCGGCAACGCCGCAGGATGCTGCGTTCGAGCCGGCGGCCACCGGGGCTGCATTCCGCGAAGCCATTGCCGGGCTCGACGGCTATGACCTCTATGCCGAGAAGGACATCGCCAAGGCGCTGATCGCCTACTACTCAGCCAATCCGGATTTCATCTGGGTGACGGGAACCAGTCCCAGCAGCCGTGCGCAGGATGCGGTGCGGGTGCTTGGCGAAGCCGCGAGCTACGGCCTGACGCCCGCCGACTACACCGTCGAAATTCCGGCAGCAGGCACATCGGCGGGCGATGCCGATGAACGCCTG
Source organism: Mesorhizobium sp. M0960 (assembly GCF_040319055.1). NCBI lineage: Bacteria > Pseudomonadati > Pseudomonadota > Alphaproteobacteria > Hyphomicrobiales > Phyllobacteriaceae > Mesorhizobium > Mesorhizobium sp. M0960. The sequence continues at coordinate 128,074 of NZ_JAMYNN010000007.1, forward strand.
AAAGAGCTGGTCCGCTTCGAGATGGCGCTGTCGGCACGCGTCCTGCGCTACGCCCGTGACGCACAAAGCGGCCGCGTCGATCCCAACCGCATGACCGGCTACTACGATTTTCCGCCGAAGCCGCTCGACATGGAAGGGGTGCTGAAGACGCTGGCCCATACCCAGCAAGCTCGCACCTACCTCGAATCGCGGCACCCACAGAACGCCGAGTATCAGGCGCTGCGCGTCGAACTGGAAGCGCTCCAGGCCAGCGCCGAAGACGAAATCACCATCGATCCCAATCTGCTGCTGAAGCCGGGGCAGACCAGCCCTGAACTGCCGAAGCTTTTGACAAAGATCGCGCGCAATCTCGATGACGAGATGGGCGGCGCCTATGGCGAGGTCCTGGCGAGGCTCGCCACCAGCGAGGTCTACGATCCGGAGCTGGTGCCGGTGATCAAGGCGGTGCAGAAACGGGCCGGCATGAAAGGCGACGGCGTCATCGGCCCACGTACCGTTGCATCGTTGGCCGGAACGTCCAAGGCCGACAAGGTTCAGAAGGTTCGGGTCGCGCTCGAAGAGTTGCGCTGGCTGCCTTCCGACCTCGGCAGCCCGCGTGTCTTCATCAACCAGCCGGCTTTCACCGCGAGCTATATCGACGATGGCGAGGAGAAGCTGAAGACCCGCGCCGTCGTCGGCAGGCCCACCAACCAGACTGCTTTCTTCTATGACCAGATCGAGCAGGTCGACTTCCACCCCTATTGGGGCGTGCCGCAGTCGATCCTGGTCAATGAGATGCTGCCGCGGCTGCGCCGGGATCCGGGCTATCTCGACCGCGCGGGCTATGAGGTGGTCAATGCGCGCGGTAAGCGCATTCCCTCCTCCTCGGTCAATTGGGGCGCCTATGGCGCGAAGATACCCTACGGCGTGCGCCAGCTGCCGAGCGAGGCCAATGCGCTGGGCGAGTTGAAGATATTGTTCCCCAACAAGCACGCCATCTACATGCATGACACGCCGCAGAAGTCGTTTTTCCAGCGCGACATGCGCGCGCTCAGCCATGGCTGCGTGCGCTTGCAGGATCCGCGCGGTATGGCGGCTGCCGTGCTCGGCACCTCGGTCGACTACATCGAGGACAGACTGAAGCTCGGACATTCGACCGAAGACGTGACACGCAAGATCCCGGTCTATGTCGCCTATTTCACCGCATGGCCGGACCTGTCCGGCAATGTCGAATATTTCAACGACGTCTACGGCCGCGACACAAGGCTGCAGCAGGCGCTCGACAGCACGGAAGCGGTGCGTTCGCCGGCAAGCTGAGGAATGCGGGTCTAGCGCTGAAAGAGCGGACGCCGGAAGCCGGCGTCGCGCCCGGCGATCAGCCAATACACCAGGCCAGCGACAACGCCTGCTGCGGCAATGATACCGATATCGGCCCAGCGCTCCGGGTTCGTGTCGTCTGGTACACTGGGCCAGATCAGGGCGAAGCCGCCAACCGCAGCCGCGGCGCCGAAGATCATATGCAGCCAAAAACTGCGCAGCGAGAAAAACTCGGCAATCAGTGCGAAGATCAGCGTCTGCAAGGCAGTCAGCACGATCGTCAGAAAATAGATGAACATGCCGAGCGGCGGCAACAGCAGCACCGCAACGGGGGTGACACCCATGACGTCGAAATAATTCGGCGCATTTGGCAGCGAGCTCAGCCCGCCATAGATCGCCGCCACCGCGATCAGCCCAACCAGTACCGCTATGAAATAACCCGCGAGCATCATCAGAAAGCGTTTCAATACGTGCTTTACCGTCGCCATGCCCACCCCCGCGCGCAATGATAGCACTCAGTCAGCCATCAAAGTCATATCTGCGCAAGGGTGTGTCGAAGGCCGGGGGCCTTCGAGGCGCGCCATTTTTTAGAATCTGGACCGTTTGCGGGACAGCTTCATTTCGGCGCGGCTGTCACCGGATCATAGGTGATTTCGACTTTGGCCTTGTCGTTCGTGTAATAAATGACGGTGTAGGCGCCGCTGTCCCAATCGATTTCCTTGATGTAGCGGAAGTCGTCGCGCTGCTCGACTTTGGCAATGATTTCCGACAGCTTCTTGGCATTCTGCGCCGGCACCGGATTTTCGTCAGCCGCAAAGGCCGATCCGCCGACAAGCAGCACGGCGGCCGCCAAAACAAGTCTGGACATGGCTTTCCCTCACATCTCGATCACCAGAAACTCGTTTCCATACAGGTTTGTTCCGGGATCGCGGAGCGTTGCGCTACAACGAGGCGCCGTCCGTACCTGATCTATGGCCGCCGAAAGAACAAGGCGACTGCTTAAAATCATGATGCGTCGCCTCAACATCGCGGCCATAACAGTGCCGACGGTCACTCGGGGGTCTACATGCAAATGCGTCATGCCATCATATTTGTACTTTCCATACTTTCCATCCCGTCCGTTTCGATGCCTGTGCAGAAAGCCGAGGCGCTGGAACCTGAACGCTATACGGTCTATTGCGCCGACGACCGTATCGAAGTTTCGTTCTGGGATATCGAGCAGATGAAGGTGCGGGCCGGCTCCAACGTTTGCCAGTTCCAGAGCTACACGAGCTACAGCAGCGCCTTGAATTTCGCCCAAAAGAATTTTGGGGGCGAGGGGGCGACCTGCAGCTGCTAGTGGTAAAAATCTGACGCTTGGTGCCCAATGCGGATTATCTGTTCCGACCCTTTCCGGTCGTACAGATGTGGCAATGTTACGGCGTCAGTTGACCCGTTCCGATCATTGGCCATCTTGCAACCCTTTGAAATCTGGCGCTAGATGGGACATGGGACCATTACTGCGCGAGGTCTCTATGGCAAACACAGAAGAAGGAACGCGCGTAGCAGGAGTTTGGCTTGCGATCGCCTCTATCCTGCTGGCAGGCGCGCTGGTCGGCCATGGGCCGATCGATCCCGATATGGGTCGCCAGATGGGAGTCATCACCGACGACCCTGTCCGATGGGCGATCATCCATTGGGTTTCCGCGGTAGCGCTATCACTGTTCGTCCTGACAGGTCTGATCGTGCTGGCGGCCAGATCGCGCCTCACCGAGGCGTGGTGGACGTTGTCTGCCTGGGGTGTGCTGACTGTCGGCGCCCTCTGGACCATGACGACCGCGGTGGCCGAGGCCACCGTGGTCTCCGCCGCTGCTGCCGCCGGGGACACGGCAACTTTCGAGGCCTGGTGGGCATTTTCCGAAGGAAAGGCCAACGGCTTCATGTTTTTGGCGTTGGCCGTTGCCGTGATCGCTGGCAACGAGGCGCAGACCACTCACCGAGCCACGCCGGTCTGGGCATCGTACATCGCAGTCGTGGCCGGAATTGGAGCCTTCCTCGGTTGGCCCCTGGGCATGTGGCTCGGAGTCACCCTGGGCAGCTTCGTCTGGGTCGTGGCATCACTGGTGATGTCCCTGTGGACACTTTGGTTCGGGTTGGGTTTAGCGCGGACCGTGATCGGGCTGCGGCCTCACAATGGGTGACATCGAGTCCGTAGCGGGAGCGTAGCGAGCGACCCGCTTGATGACCGCGACGGGCGCTCCAGCCGCTCCCAGGCGGCGGGGATTGCTTCGCGCCGCTGAAAAAGGCCTCGACGCGCGAGTTTGCCGAATGGGCGATATGCTTGCAGTGGGCGCGATAAAGCCGCTTCAGCAGCCGGAGCGAAAGGCAGGTTTACCCAGAGCGGGCCTACTGCTTCGGCACCAAGCGTCAGATTTTGACAACTAGCCGCTCTGACTTGGAATTGATTCAGGAAAGCAGATGGTGGGCGATGCAGGGATTGAACCTGCGACCCCACCCGTGTGAAGGGTGTGCTCTCCCGCTGAGCTAATCGCCCGCTCGTTGCCCGAAGGCCAAGCGCGCCGCGATATAAGGGAGGCCGGCCCGCGAAGTCAACCACTTGTCGGTCGGCATCTGGCGGTCCGGACTATGGCCGGCTTCAGCCCTCTGCCGCGGCCATCAGCCCTTGTACCATATCGAGCGTCAGCGAATCGAAATGCGAGATCACCGCCGACGGTTCAAACTCCCGCACATGACGGTCGGTGTAGCCGAAATCGACTGCCACCACCGGAATGCCGGCGGCCTTTGCCGTGTCGATGTCGGTCTGCGAATCACCGACCATCAGTGCACGGTGCGGGTCGCCGCCGGCACGCGCGATGGTCTGCGTGAGATGGCGCGGGTCTGGCTTGCGGAACGGAAAACTGTCCTGGCCGCAGATCGCCGCGAAATGCCTGGTCATGCCGAGCGCCTCGATCAGTGCCACCGAATTGGCCTCGTATTTGTTGGTGCAGATGGCCAGCAGGTACCCGGCCGCCTCGAACCGCGCGATCGCCTCCGGTACGCCCGGGTAGGGGCGCGATTTGCCGGGAATGTTAACGGTGTAATGGTCCAGAAACAGCTTTAGCAGGCGGTCGTGCTCCTCCACTGCCAGCGACCTGTGCTGCGCTGCATGGGCGCGCTCTATCATCACCCGGCCGCCATGGCCGACGAAGCGCTTGAAGCCGGCTTCGTCGACGGCCGTGAGCTGGCTGGCGGCAAGGCTGTGGTTGAGGCTGTCGAGCAGATCCGGCGCCGTGTCGATCAGCGTCCCGTCGAGGTCGAACACGATGATCGGTCGGGTCATGGCCTGTCCTGTGACGATTTGATTGCCGGCAGGCGATAACCGCTGCGGCCCGTTCAGGCAAGCCGGCTTATGCATCGCGGGCAAGGTCCTTTGACCAGCCCGGCAAAAATGCTACGAGCGCCGAAACAAATCTCGGGACCCGGCATGGATGCGAGGCAATTGAAGGTTGAGGCTGCGCGGGCAGCGCTTGCCCATGTCACGGACGGCATGCGGCTCGGCATCGGCACCGGCACGACAGCGGATGAGTTCGTGCGGCTGCTCGCCGACAAGGTCGCCACCGGCCTGACTGTCATCGGCGTGCCGACCTCGGAGCGCACCGCCGTCCTTTGCACCGAGCTTGGTGTGCCGCTGTCGACCCTCGAGGAAACGCCCGAGCTCGACCTCACCATCGACGGCGCCGACGAGATCGATCCGGCGCTGACACTGGTCAAGGGCGGCGGCGGCGCGCTGCTGCGCGAAAAGATCGTCGCGGCGGCCTCCGCCCGCATGATCGTCATCGCCGACAGCTCCAAGATGGTCGAGATGATCGGCCGTTTTCCGCTGCCCATCGAAGTCAACCGATTTGGCCTGCGCGCCACCGAAATTGCAGTTGGCGCAGTGGCTGCAAACCTTGGCCTTTCCGGCCCTGTTACACTGAGGATGACGGGGAGCCAGCCATTTGTTACGGACGGCGGCCATTTTATCCTCGATGCATCTTTTGGCCGCATTCCGGATACAAGAGCGCTTTCGAATGCTCTCCACGCCATTCCGGGCGTGGTCGAGCATGGTCTTTTCATCGGGCTGGCATCAACGGCCATCATAGCCGGTGGCGACGGCATCCAAACCGTCCATGCCGCCCGAAAACCAGGGAGTTTTACCGATCATGATGTTGCATAACCGGGTTGGCCGCTTTTTTGCCATTCTGGCGGCCTCGGCCGTTTTCGCGTTTTCGTCGCCGGCGTTTTCGCAGGATGTCACTGATGCGCATTTGAAGGCGGCGCGCGCCGCGGTCGCGGCGATCCATGCGACGGATACGTTCGACAACATCCTGCCGCAAGCTGCCGCGGCGCTCGAGCAGCAGCTGATCCAGAAGAACCCGGACATGCAGGAACTGATCGCCAAGACGATCAACGAGAAGGCGATGGCCCTGGCATCGCGCCGCGCCGACCTGGAAAAGGAAGCAGCGCTTGCCTATGCAAAAGTGTTCTCAGAAAAGGAACTCACTGAAATCGCCGCCTTCTACAATTCCGATACCGGCAAGAAGCTGCTCGACAACGGCTCGATCGTGACGCGCGAGCTGGTGAAGGCTGCCGACATCTGGCAGAACGGCCTGGCTCGCGATCTCGCCCAGCAGGTAGGCGAGACCCTGGGTGCAGCGGCGAATGCCAAGGCGCCGGCCGCACCTGCCGACGGTGCCGCACCTGCCGACGGTGCCGCCCCGGCCGATGGCGCTGCTCCCGCGGACGCCACACCGAATTGATCGCGGACTTCCGAGCGGCCTGACCGCCACTGGACCAGAAAGCCCGGCAAGTCCGGGCTTTTCTTTTGATGGTCGGCAGCCTACCTGTCTCGGTGTTTGAGGGGCAAGGAGTTCAGCCATGGCCGGTTACGACTACGATCTTTTCGTCATCGGCGGCGGCTCCGGCGGGGTGAGGGCGGCGCGCGTCGCGGCAGCACTCGGCAAGCGGGTCGGCATCGCCGAGGAATACCGCTATGGCGGCACCTGCGTGATCCGCGGCTGTGTGCCGAAAAAGCTCTATGTCTATGCCTCGCAGTTCCCCGAACATTTCGCCGACGCCGCCGGCTATGGCTGGACGGTGCCTGAGGCGCATTTCGACTGGCCGACGCTGGTCGCCAACAAGGACCGCGAAATCAGCCGGCTGGAGGCCATCTACCAGAACAATGTGCAGGGTGCCGGCGGCGAAGTCTTTCACTCACGCGCCGTGCTGGTCGATCCGCATGTGGTGCATCTTCTCGGTGAGGATCGCACCGTTACCGCCGACCAGATCCTGATCGCTACCGGCGGGCGTCCGGCACCGCACCCGGCATTGCCCGGCCATGAGCACTGCATCTTCTCCAACGAGGCCTTCGACCTCAAGGAGCTGCCGAAGGCAATCATGATCGAGGGCGGCGGCTATATCGCCGTCGAATTCGCCAATATCTTTCACGGGCTTGGCGTCGACACGACGCTGGTCTACCGCGGCAAGGAGATCCTCAGCCGTTTCGACATGGACCTCCGACGCATGCTGCACGAGACGATGGAAAAGAAGGGGATAAGAATCCTCTGCCACGCCGTGTCAGAGTGGGTCAGGAAGCGGCCTGACGGCCGGCTCGACGCGCTTGTCACCGGCGGCACGGTGCTGACGGTCGATCAGGTCATGCTCGCCATCGGCCGCATTCCCAATACCGAGAACATGGGCCTGGAAGGCGTCGGCATCGAGATGACCAAGACCGGGGCAATCCAGGTCGACGGATACTCCCGCACCAATATCGACAACATCTGGGCGATCGGTGACGTCACCCACCGCGTGCAATTGACGCCGGTGGCAATCCACGAGGCGATGTGCTTCGTCGAGACCGCCTTCAAGGACAAGCCGACGGCGCCCGACCACGACACGATCGCGACCGCGGTCTTTTCCCAGCCCGAGATCGGCACGGTCGGTCTGTCGGAGGATGAGGCGGCAAAACGCTTTTCGGATCTCGAAATCTACCGCGCCACCTTCCGGCCAATGCGGCACACGCTTTCCGGCCGCGATGAAAAGATGCTGATGAAGCTGGTCGTCGACGGCGCCTCGAAAAGAGTCCTCGGCGCCCACATCCTCGGGCCGGATGCCGGCGAAATGGCGCAGCTTCTCGGCATACCGCTGAAGGCCGGGCTGACCAAGGATGATTTCGATCGTACCATGGCGGTGCATCCGACCGCGGCGGAAGAACTCGTCACCATGTACAAGCCGACTTACCGGGTGAGAGATGGTGAGCGCGTCTGACGCGACAAGAACCCATCGCGGCAACGGGATTGCCGCGATGGAAGTGCGTGAGTTTTTTTACAGCAGCGTTCCGCGCAGGATCACCAGCGCCACAGAAAAATAAATCACCAACCCGGTGACGTCGACCAGCGTGGCGACGAACGGAGCCGATGCGCTGGCCGGATCGAAGCCGATGCGCTTCAGGGCGAACGGCAGCATCGATCCAGACAGCGAGCCGAAGGTGACGATGCCAACCAGCGTGGCGCCGATCGTCATTGCGATCAGCGGCCAGTGGGGGCCGTAGTCGTAGAAGCCGAGATACTGCCAGAGCGCGATGCGGCAAACGCCGACTACGCCAAGGATCGAGCCAAGCACCAGACCAGTCGGCAGCTCGCGCAGGGCCACCCGCCACCAGTCGCCAAGGCCGATTTCGCGCAGCGCCAGCGCCCGGATGACCAGCGAGGTCGCCTGCGAGCCGGAATTGCCGCCGGAGCTCATGATCAATGGAATGAATAGCGTCAGCACGATCGCCTTTTCCAGCTCGCCCTCGTAGCTCTGCATCGCGTTGGCTGTCAGCATCTCACTGACGAACAGCGCGCATAGCCAACCGGCGCGCTTCTGGATCATCGCCAGAAAGCTCATCTTCATGTAGGGCTCATCCAGAGCTTCCATGCCGCCGAAGCGATGCACGTCCTCGGTCGTTTCCTCGATCATCGTGTCGATGATGTCGTCGATGGTGACAATGCCGAGGAGTTTGCCGTTGTCCACGACCGGGACGGCGAGCAGATCGTATTTCGAGATCAGCTGTGTGACCTTCTCGCTATCGGTCAGCGGCGACACGGTAATAGGCGCGCGATCCGGCGCAACCGCCATGATCAGCTCATCCGGCTCACCGGCAATCAGCCGGCGCAAGCTGGTCGAGCGCAACAGGACATGCGTTTTCGGATCGACGATGTAGATCGCGTAGACGGTTTCGCGTGTCCGCTCCACCTTGCGGATGTAATCCAGCGTGCGGGCCACGCTCCAGTCCGGCGGCACGCTGACATATTCGGTCGTCATGAGCGAGGCGGCGCTGCCCTCGGGGTAGCCTAGAATGGCAAGCAGCGTCGCGCGCAGCGGCGGCGCCAGGCCGCCGAGCAGTTCGGAACGAGCCGGTTCGTTCAGATCGCGCAGTATGTCGGCGGCGCGGTCGACCGACATGGCCGCAAGCAGCCTGCCTGCCCTGCTGCGGGGCAGCGCCTCGACCAGTTCGGACGCGCCGTCGAGTTCAGGCTGGTCGAAGATCTCGACCAGCCGCTCGAACGGCACTTCGCAGAGCAGATCCGATGCTGTCTCGCGGGGCTCCTGATTCAAGGCCTCGACGATATCGGCGATGTGTTCGTTGGCAAGCACGCGGGCGATGGCGATAGCATCGCCGCCCGCGACAGGGGAAAACTCGTTCATGGCTCACTCCTTGCCGTCCGGCAGGACGTGAGCCGGTCAGGTCACGTCAAGCGGACGGCGGTTGCGTTCGACTGTGACTGTCGCCAGGCATGGCGCGGTGACCTTTCTGCTCGCGGGTTCGGGTTGGGATCTCTGCGAGCCGGCGCAACATAGGAGCGCGCCTTGCCGAGTCAATCGCGAGAGCGGGTCAAAACGGCGGCAAACCGACTGGATCGCGAGACTGTGATCGGGCTGCGTGGCAGGCTGGCTGGATGCCGGCAGTGGTGCCGCGGCTATCTCTGCTTCAGCCGGCGGGGAAAGCGCAGCCATTTGTCCTCGGCCGGCCGCGTCGGCTGCGTGAGGATGGTGGTGAGCTCGACCGGCAAGCTCGGAACCAGCGGCTTCTTGGTCGCGACGCCGTCGGCGATCGCAACCACGCTGTGGTAGAATTCGGTTCCCGCGACCGATCTCGGCGGCGTCGCCTCATGCATGATCGAGATCACGGTTGCGTCGGGGCAATTGTCCTTGATCGCCTGATGGAAGGCGATCTTTCCATCAGGATCGAGCGCGCCGGTGGCTTCATCGAGGAACAGCAGTCCGGGCTGCTGCAGCACGATGCGGGCGACGATCAGCTTCTGTTTCTGCCCACCCGAAAGAACCTGATCCCAGATCTTTCCTTCACGGCTCTCATCGGCCAGATGCTCGATGAAGTCGCCGAGGCCGGCCTTGTGCAGGGCGGATGCGACCTGCCGGTCGGCGTAATCGTGCTCGGAACCGGGCAGGCAGACAAGCTGCTTCAGCGAGACCTGCTGCAGCTTCACCTCCTGGGCGGCGTAGAAACTCCTGACCCCTTCAGGGAAGACAATGGTGCCGCGGCCATAAGGCCACAGGCCGTTGATCGCCTTGATCAGCGAGGTTTTGCCGCATCCGGATTCGCCCTTCAGGAACGTCCACTCGCCACGCCGGAAGCGCAAGTTTGCAGCGCTCAGGAACGGGGTGGCGTCCTCGCCCTGATGCGCCAATTCGAGCTTCTGGATGGTCAGGCCGAACACCGGGTTCTGGCGGTCGTAACGAAAATCGGAGCGGCCGGTCAGCCCGTAGAATTCCTGCGGGTGCTGGACGTTTTCGATCGCATTTGCGAGTTCGGTGACTCGCTGGCTGTTGGCCCGCACCGCGGCGATCGCAGGCATGACGTGGATGAACCATGAACACTGGCTGATCAGTGAATTGACCATTTCAGAGCCAGTTATGTAACCCTTGAGATCGAACCCGTTGTGGATGAACGGCACTAGCCCAGGCCCGTAGGCCACAATGCGGGCGCCGATGAAATTGTAGATCAGCTCGAACGAATTGTAGCCTGTGTTGACGATGTTCAGCCGCGCCCAGGTGCGGTCGATGTCGACATAGCGCTGGCTGTGCACCGTCTTCTGCACGTTCTCGCCTTGCGATGCGGCGACATGAAAACTGCGGCGTAGGAACGTGATCAGCTCGCCGCGATAGCTGCCTTCGGCCTGCTGCATTCTGACATTGAGCCGTTCCAGCAGCCTGCCCAGCTTGACCGCGATCCAGGTGTTCAACGGCACGTAGGTGGCGACTGCCAGAAACGCGAGGACGGCGCTGCCATAGCTGCCGAGGAACTCCAACCCTTTGACCTCCGCCGAGTGTGCAAGCAGTTGCTGGCCGACGAAATACAATGAAGTAGCAACGGCCAGGACCCCCATGGCGAGGCCGATGGCTCCGCCCGTCATATCCTTGATCGATTCCTGGATGCGCTGGTCGATATTGTCGGGAGCGGCGGCGCCTGACGAACCATGCTGAGCGTGGAAATGCGTGTGATTGGAATCAAGCAGGGCTTCGTTGAACTGGCTGTCGAGCCAGCCTCGCCATTTGCGATGCAACGTTGCGGATACCAGGCTGCGGATACCGGTAAAACCCGCATCTTTGAGCACGACCAGGAGGACAAGTATCCCGGCATTGGTCAGCAATGTCTGAAGCGGCGTGGTGTTTGCGGCATCGTGGAAAAAGGCGATCGAGTTGACCAGCTCTCCGGATGCTACGGCAAACCATACGCCTGCCTTGCTGGAGAGCGCGGTGAGCAGGGCGATCACCAGTGTCAGCGTCCAGGCTTCCACCCAACGGTCTGAGAACCAGTAGGCCCGCATCAGTCCCCAGAAGCTGCGCATCGACGATACGGGCGTCAGGGGCGACTGCCTTGCGGCACCGCGGAGCCATTTTTCCGATATTGAATGTCGCGTTGGTCTATCGACCCGAATCACTAATCCCGCCCAAACGGTTTTTCTTTTGTTACGGACAGTAACACCAATTGATCATTTTCCATTAGCTTTTCTCCAACCGCAGGTGGATTGGCTGGCCGGCCGTTGCAGTGGAGCAACAGAATGAATGCTCACGGCGCTAAGCTGTCACGTTTCGAGGGGCGGAATATCAACGCAATTTCAAACAGTTACTTGCCCGCCCCAGAGCAGGTAGACACCTTCCCCTAGGGAAGGTCTTCACACAGCTTTGTGAACATAGAAGCGCCGTCCAGCAGTCGATTTTCACAAGCTGAACCGATCTTCAGCCCGCCTTTACGGTCAGGTCCGACCTCGTCGGTGGCCAGAACGTGACCGTATGATTCGTGGTTGAAGCCGCCTTGTCACGAACCCGTAATCAGCCAAGCAATGACTTCTCCGGCACAGTCTAGGATGCGGACCAACATCCATTAGACCATGCTTTTTTAGAGCGCGAACAAAACTGCGTTTGACAATGATGCGCTACGGATCGAACCTGCCGGGGCGCATCCACGTTTGAACCGGGGGGAGTTCTTCATGCTTGCACGGACTTTTTTTGCCGCGATGCTCGCAACATTTGCCTGGCTGCCGCAAACATATGCCGGCAGCCAGACCGTTCCTGCAAACGCCGAGGGGCAGGTCGAGTTCAACACTCCGTCCGGCAATATCGGCTGCATCTATACGCCGAAGGGCGGCACCAGCACCTACGAGCCGCAGGATGGCGGACCGGAGCTGAGCTGTTCGCGTGTCGAGCCCAGCTACGTCACCATCATCCTCGGGCCGAAAGGCCCGGCGACGCTGATCAAGTATCCGGGCGAGCAAGGCTGCTGCGGCGACGTCACCAAGCTGGCCTACGGCAATAGCTGGAGCAAGGGGCCGTTTTCCTGCCAGTCATCCACCAAGAGATTGACCTGCACCGGCAAGCATGGCCATGGCTTTTTCGTCAGCAAGGCCAAGGTGACGGTGAAATAGTTCGGCTCAGTTCGCCGTTTCCAGCTCGCCGCGCGCCTTGGCCGCTGCAACCTGGCGGATCGCATCGGCAAGCGTATCGGCGTCCTGGGCTCCCATTACGGCATATTTGCCCTCAAGCAGAAAGCACGGCACGCCCGATATGCCCATGCGCGAAGCGGTGGCGATTTCGGTGCGCACCGCCTCGACATCAGCGTCGGTCGGCAGCAGCGTTTCGACCACGGAGGCATCCATGCCGGCCTCGCGGGCCGCTTCGATCAGCACGGCATGATCGCCGAGATTGGCGCCTTCCTCGAAATTCAGTTGGAACAGCCGGCGCACCAGCCGGTTCTGAATGGCCTCGCCGGCCGTCCCGGCCCAGCGAATGAGCCGGTGCGCATCCAGCGTATTGGGCGCGACCTTGATGGCGTCGAAGGCAAAGGAAATCCCTTCAGCCTCGCCCAACGGCTCGATCCGGGCATGGATTTCGCGGATGCGTTGCTCGCTGCCGAATTTCGCCACCATGTAGTCGCGGCGGTTCTTGCCTTCGGGCGGAATCGTCGGGTCGAGCTGGAAGGGCCGCCAGCGTATGTGAACGTCGATATCGACGGCGGCAATCGCCTTGTCGAGCCGTTTCTGGCCGATAAAGCACCAGGGGCAGACGACGTCGGAGACCACATCGACGGTAATCGAGTTCTCGTCGTTCATCTTGATCTCCTGTTCTGAAGAGGTCACTTCGGTTTGCGCCACCAGGTCGGCAACTGATAACCGTATATGGGCGTCTTTTGCGGATGTTCCAGATAGTTCCAATAAGCGAGCCATTGCCGGTTGTTGTGCTGCGTCGGCACCATGTAGTTACCGGAGATCAACAGCCGGTCGAGGACGCGGACGGCGGCGACATAGTCCTCCTTCGAGCGAGCTCTCAACATCGCCTCGATCGCCGCGTCCACCGCCGGATCGGCGACGCCGGCGAGGTTGAACGAGCCTTCGGCCTTGGCGGCAGCGGATCCCCAGCGCCCGGTTTGCTCGATACCGGGCGACAGCGAGTTGTTGAAACCGGTCGAGCCGACCAGCACCTCGAAATCGAAACGCTGCTTGCGCGACTGGATCTGATCACCGTCGAGGCTGCGGATACCGACATCGATGCCGAGCTTCTCAAGCGTGCGCTGATAGATAGCGGCAAGTCGCTCTTCGTCCTGCGAGGCGGTCAGGATCTCGAAACCGAACGGCTTTCCCTCGGGATCGAGCATCGCGCCGTCCTGCACCGTATAGCCTGCGCTCTTCAGCAGCTCGAATGCGGCCTTCAGCACCTTGCGGTCCTGGCCAGAGCCGTCGGTGACAGACGGCCTGTAGGTGCCGTCCATGACATCTCCAGGCACGCGGCCGGGGTAGGGGGCCAGCAGGGCCTTTTCCTTTTCGCTGGCCGGGTGGCCGAGCGCGGAGAGTTCGGAATTCTGCCAAAAGCTCATCGTTCGCGTGTATTTGCCGCCGAATAGATTCTTGTTGGCCCATTCGAAATCGTAGAGCATGCCGAGCGCACGCCGCACGACCGGATTGGAAAATTTCGGCAGCCGCGTGTTGAACAGAAAACCGTTGACCACCGGCGGAATGCCGGTGTCGAAAGTTTCGGCGATGACCTCGCCCCGGTGGAAGGCCGGAAAGTCGAGATCGCGCTCGCGTTTGACCGGGTCGCTGTCGTCGTCGATGGCGCAGATGCCTTTCTTGAACGCTTCCTGCTTGGCGTTGGCGTTGAGGAAATATTCGATGGTGATCTGGTCGTAATTGTCGAAGCCGCGCTTGGACGAAACGTCCTTGCCCCAATAGTCCGGATTGCGCTTGAACACGATGCGCTGGCCGGGCACGACTTGCGCCACCGTGTAAGGGCCGCTGCCGACCACCGGCTTCAGCGTGGTCCTGTCGAATGTGTCCTTGTTGAAAGCGTGTTTCGGGATGATCGGCGTCAGCGCAATGATCAGCGGAAATTCGCGGTCGGCCTTGTCGTTGAAGGTGAAGCGCACGCTGCGGTCGCCGGTCTTTTCGAGCTTGGCAATCGCTTTCATCCGCTGGCTGTAAGGTGGCCGGCCCTTCTCGGTGAAGACGTCATAGGTGAACAACACGTCTTCCGGCGTCACCGGTTCGCCGTCCGACCATTTGGCCCTGGGATCGAGGTGGAATTCGATGCCCTTGCGCTCGGGATCCATGTCGGCGGTATCGGCTAGCAGGCCGTAGAGACTGAAGGCCTCGTCGTAGTTGCGCTGCATCAACGGCTCGAAGACGAGATTGCCAAAGGCTTGATCCATCATGCCGCGCGCCGTCGTGCGCAGGCTTTTCAGGATGAATGGATTCAGATTGTCGAAGCTGCCGACGACGATATAGGTAATGCTGCCGCCCTTCGGCGCGTCGGGGTTGACGTAGTTGAAATGCTTGGAGTCGGCCGGCAGCGCCGGCTCGCCCTGCATGGCAAGCGCGTGCTTCGGTTCCGACAGGGCCGGTTGCAGGGAAAGGCCGACAAACAACATTGTGGCGATCAGCCAAATGACAACGCGGCCCATGACCGTCTCCTTCCCGATTCGATGCGCAGCATACATGAGCCGGTCGTGCACCGGCCAACCCCCTGAGCCAATCCTTCGGCCAAGATTCGCGAGGCTCGGGCTGGATTCGGCATCGCTTGCAGTGTAACACGCCGTCCGAAGTCATTCTGTTGCCTCATTTCGGCAACAGGTAGCTGGACCACACGGCGCGAAAAAGCCGGTTCCGGGATCATTTGAGAGGAATGCACGACATGACCAGCCTGAACAGCAACGCGTACCGCCTGTCGGTCATGGCCGCTGGCGTGGTCGGCATTCTCGGCGCCGGGATTCCCGCTGCTTCCGCGCAGCAGCAACAGCAGATTCCGCAAGGCTGGTTCAAGGCCTGCACCAAGCAGGAAGACGTCGACATCTGCAATGTCCAGAACATCACCACCGCCGGCAACGGCCAGCTCATCACCGGCGTCAGCCTGATCGAATTGAAGGGCAAGGTGAACCGCAAGGTGTTCCAGGTGACGGTTCCGACCGGCCGGCTGGTTCCTCCCGGCATCGGCCTCCAGATCGACGGCGGCAAGGCGCAGAAGCTCGACTATGTGATCTGCTTCCCGGACCGCTGCGTGGCGGAAGTGCCGCTGACCGATCAGCTCGTCGCATCCTTCAAGAAGGGATCGGCGCTGACACTGACCTCGATCAATTTCCAGAACCAGCCGAATCCGATCAAGATTGCGCTGACCGGCTTCAGCGGCGCCTTCGACGGCCCGCCGCTGCAGCAGTCGGACATCGAGGACCGGCAGAAGAAGCTCCAGGAGTTCGTCGCCAAGAACAACCAGGATTTTGCCAAGAAGCTCAAGGAAGAGCAGGAAAAGGCGAAGGCCGCCAACTGATCGACTGCCGCCAACTGATCGACGGGTTTTCGAACAAACAAAAAGCGGGGTTCATGCCCCGCTTTTTTTGCTGAACCGGCTGATTGTCGGGTCCAGCCATGTCTCAAGCCGGCCAAGTCCTAGCTAAGTCATCAATGTCTCGATTGGTGCTTCGGTTCGTAGCGCCCGTCCGGCCTCTTCTCGAACATCTCACCTATCTGTGGATGCCGGACCGGTTCGCCCGACCGGTCCTCGAGCAAATTCTGCTCGGACACGTAGGCGATGTATTCCGTTTCCGAATTCTCGGCGAGCAGATGATAAAAGGGCTGGTCCTTGCGCGGCCGCACGTCAGCGGGGATCGCCTCGTACCATTCGTCGGTGTTGGCGAATTGCGGGTCGACATCGAAAATGACGCCGCGGAACGGAAACAGCCGGTGGCGAACCACCTGTCCGATCGAGAATTTGGCTGTCTTCATCGCACTCACCACTTGAACTTCTTGGACGCCACGCATCCTGGAACACGCAAGGAACGCTCCAAGACTTTAGACTCTTACGCATCGGTCCGGCAAAGATTGGCCCAGACCTTGCCGTCGACATGTTCGTTATTTGGCGCAGACTCTGCGTCAATTCAATCCCGATGCGCGTGATGCCGGGTTGAGTTCGCAAGATGCGGAGCAAGGGCGGTGCCCACATCGCTATCGCTCAGCCGTTTTCGCAATCCACCAAAAAATGCCGCAAAACCGCTGCCGGGTCGCAGACCCTCGCGCATAAAAAACGCCCGCAACGGCGCAAACCCTTCAAGCACGCCAAGACCAGCGCTGCGCGCCAACTGGGCCGGCAGCATGTCGGAAAGCAACGACATGTTGAGCAGGTTGACCGCGCTGCTGCGCGCCAGGATGTCCGGCCGCCGCTTAAAATCATAGGTCGCAAGCGCCTTGGCGGCGCCCGGGTCCGAGCGATTTCTGCTTGCGGTACCAATCAGGTCGTCGATGTCCCTGATGCCGAGATTAAGGCCTTGCGCGCCGATTGGGGGAAACACATGGGCGGCTTCGCCGACAAGCGCCACGCGGTGCTGCGCAAACCGCCACGGGCTCACCGCTGAAAGGGGGTAGACCTGTCGGCCGGGCTCAACCGACACGCGGCCCAGCATCGATTGCATCCGCTGTTCGACCCGCGTCGAAAGCTCGGCGTCGTCAAGTGCTGCAAGGTCCCTGGCGGTATCGGGCTCGAGCACCCAGACAAGGCTGGACCGGTTGCCGGGCAGGGGAACCTGTGTGAACGGACCGGTCTCGGTGTGGAATTCGGTCGAAGTAAAGGCATGGTCGCTGCGGTGACCGAAATTGAGCACCAGCGCCGCCTGCGGATAGGATCGGACCGATGTCCGGATGCCGGCTGCCTCGCGGGCCGGCGACTGACGGCCATCGGCGGCAACCGCCAACGACGCCTCAATCTCGCTGCCGTCGGCGAGAACGGCATGGGCATGGTCGGCATCGAGGCGCCATGCCTCCACCATCGACTTTCGCCACTCGATGCCCGCATGCGCGCCGACAGCCTCGGCTAGCGCGCGGTTGAGAACGCTGTTGGGCACGTTCAGTCCGAATTGCTCTTCGTCGATCTCGCTGGCGCGAAAGGTCACTGTCGGGCCGCGGATCAGCCGGCTTGTTGCATCGACGATGCGCATCACCTTGAGCGGCGCTGCGTGCGGCCTGATTCTATCCAGGATCCCGAGCCGTTCTAACATCTTCAGGGCAGGGTTCATCAAGGCTGTCGTCCGGGCATCGGGGCCGGCTGCCTCGGGTCCGACGAGCGTCACCGGAAAGCCGGTCTCGGCAAAGCCAAGCGCCGCGATCAGCCCTGCGGGGCCGCTGCCGGCAACGAGTATCCGTGCTGTTTCCCGATGATCCAAATTCGGCTTCCCGATTGCGAGGTGAGGCCTATCCGACCTGCCGGTCCATATAGGTCAGGTGATGTCGCTTGATCAACGCGGCGATTCGGCCCATTCGGTTGCCATGACCGGCCAACAAGACGATTTCAGCCACCTGGACGGTATCGGCCGTGCGATGGCGAGCGTTGCGCGCAGCCCTCGACTGACGGTGAGCGTTGTTGCTGGCATGGGCATCGCCCTTGCATGGCTCCTTCTCGGCGCAATTGCAGTTCGTGGTGCCGTAAGCCGGCTCCCGGGCACCGATGCACCCGGTGACACTATGCTGAGATATCTGCCGCAACTGCCGCTGCCGGATTTCCTTGCGCGTTTCTTCGCCCTTTGCCTTGCGCCGGCGCCGCTTCACGCAAGCCTAGGCGCGCAAGGCGGGGCACTCACCGCGATGTGGCTGTTGATGGCCATCGCGACCATGCTGCCCTCCGCGGCGCCGATGATCCGGACCTTTTGCGAGATCGCAGATACCGCCAGGATCAAGAGGGAGCCGGTCGCCCATCCGTTGGTCCTCGTCGCTGGATATTTAAGCGTCTGGCTTGCCGCCTCGGCAATGTTCGCAGCCCTGACGCTAGCAGTCGATGCATTCGCGTCACCCGGGCAGATGCTCGATCCGGCGGTTGGAATTGCCGGAGCAGCCGCGCTGTCGATCGCTGGTCTCTATCAGTTCAGCTGGCTGAAGGAAGCCTGTCTGGAGAAGTGCAGAAATCCGTTCTCGGTCCTGTTCGCCAACTGGAGCGCCAGGCCCATTCGCATTTTCCGGCTCGGCATGGAGCAGGGCCTGTGGTGCCTTGGATGCTGCTGGGCGCTGATGCTGGTAATGTTTGCCGTCGGCGTGATGAACGTGTTCTGGATGGCGCTCATCGGCCTGTTTAGCCTGGTCGAAAAACAGGCGGCAGGCAATCTGCCGACGCGGCTGGCCGGCGCGATACTGCTTGTCTGGGCAGCCACGCTGCTAGTAGTCTCGACATGAGGGGGAGAATTCGATGACAGACCAAAACTGGGCAATGAAGGGAGAGCTCGTCCTCTCCTGCAATTGCACGGTTTTTTGCCCTTGCGTGCTGTCGCTCGGCAATCATCCGCCGACGGAAGGCTATTGCCAGACCTGGGCCGGATTCCGCATCGATGCCGGCCATTTCGGCGAGGTCGACCTGTCTGGTCTCAATCTTGGGCTGATCATGGAAATCCCCGGCTATATGAGCCGCGGCAACTGGACTGCCGGCCTGTTCATCGACAAGCGCGCCTCGGTCTACGCTGTGAAGGCACTGACGAAGATATTCACCGGCAAGGCCGGCGGAACCACATCGCTGCTCTCGATCCTGGTCGGACAGTTCCTCGGCGCCGAGCAGGTGCCGATCACCTACGAGACGCGTGAGAAAACGCGCATCTTTCAGATACCGAAGATCATCGATGGCGCGGTGACGCCGATCACCGGCAAGGATCGCGACAAGGATACGGTCATCACCAATTCGGAATACTGGATCGCGCCGGAGATCATCGTCGCCAAATCCGACAGGAGCAAAATGCGGGCCTTTGGCCGCAACTGGAACTTTGCCGGCCGCTCGGCCGAAATCTGCAAGCTGGACTGGCGGGGACCGTGAGCAAGAAGACGACGGCCAGGAAAATCGCCGACCGGATTCCGCGGCCGAAGAAGAAAGTCACATGGCCGCAGGCGCGGGCGTTCTCGGTCCATCTCTTGACCGCGTCGGGCTCATTCCTGGCGTTTCTGTCGCTGGTCGCAGCAAGCGAGCAGCGCTGGACGGCGATGTTCTGGTGGCTAGGGCTGGCGCTGTTCGTCGACGGCATCGACGGGCCGATCGCCAGGAAGCTCGACGTCAAGGAAATCCTACCGACATGGTCGGGCGAACTCCTCGACAACATCATCGACTACGTGACCTACGTGCTGATTCCGGCCTTCGCGCTCTATCAGCGCGGCTTCATGGGCGAGCGCCTGTCGTTCCTGTCGGCGGCGATCATCGTGGTGTCGAGCGCAATCTACTATGCCGATACCGGCATGAAGACGAAGGAGAATTTCTTCAAGGGCTTTCCAGTCGTCTGGAACATGGTGGTGTTCACGCTGTTCGTCATCGAACCCGGACAATCGGTTTCCTTCGCCGTGGTCGTGGTGGCCGGCATTCTCACCTTCGTGCCGATCCATTTCATCCATCCGGTGCGGGTGAAGCGGCTGCGGCCAGTCAATCTCGGCATGACGCTGCTTTGGTGTGCTTTCGGCGCGCTGGCGCTGGCGCAGGCCGCGCTTGCCTCCTTCTATGACCAGATCGGCGTGCTGGGCGAGCAGGTCAGCGATTTCATCAAGATCGGAATTACGGTCACCGGGCTTTACCTCGCTTGCATCGGCGCTATCATGCAGTTCTTTCCAAATCTCGGCGCCAAGCCGGACAAGAAAGCCTGATCCCAAGAGAGCCGGAAAATGTCCAAAGCGATCCGCATCCACGCCAATGGCGGTCCGGAGGTCCTGACCTATGAGGATACCGATCCCGGGCGGCCGGGCTCGGGGCAGATTCTGGTCAGGCACACCGCGATCGGTCTCAATTTCATCGACGTCTATTACCGCTCGGGCCTTTATCCGCCGCAGGGCGGATTTCCGCTGATCCCCGGCGGTGAGGCGGCCGGCGTGGTTTTGGAGGTCGGCACAGATGTCGACTGGCTGACGCCCGGGGATCGCGTCGCCTATGCGGTGACCACCGGCGCCTATGCCGGGCAGCGCGTGATCGCCGCCGACCGCGTGGTGAAGGTGCCTGACGGCATCAGCGACGAACAGGCTGCGGCTATGATGCTGAAGGGCATGACCGCCGAGTACCTGTTGCGCCGTACGTTCAAAGTGAAGGCGGGCGATACGATCCTGTTTCACGCGGCGGCCGGCGGTGTCGGGCTGATCCTCGGCCAATGGGCCAAGCATCTCGGCGCGACGGTGATCGGCACCGCAAGTTCGACCGACAAGATCGAGCTCGCCAAGGCGCACGGCTTCGACCACGTGATCAACTATCGCGAGCAGGATTTCGTCGCCGGTGTTGCCGCCATCACCGGTGGCAAGAAATGCGACGTTGTCTACGATTCGGTCGGCAACGATACGTTCCCGGCCTCGCTCGATTGCCTGCGGCCGCTCGGCACGTTCGTCAGCTTCGGTCAATCGTCTGGGCCGATCCCGCCCTTCAGCATCTCATTGCTGGCGCAGAAGGGCTCGTTGTTCGCAACGCGGCCGACGCTGTTCGTCTATAATGCCAAGCGCGAGGACCTCGAGGCTTCCGCCGGCGCCTTGTTCGATGTCGTGCTCAGCGGTGCCGTCAAGATCAAGATCAATCAGCGTTACGCGCTCAGCGATGCCGGCAAGGCGCATTCCGATCTCGAAGGGCGCAGGACGACCGGGACAACGATACTTATCCCCTGAGCGCCCGCAGTTTCGGCCCGCCGACGCCGCGGTTCTTGCGAACTGCGCTTTACCGCTTGAGTTTCCGCTGAAATTCTTGAAGCTCTTTCAAGTCGTGAGGCGCTTACCGTCGAGAGCAGGGCGCGCATACGATGTTTGCGGGAACACAGAACATATCTGGCAAACCAGATGGAGGCACTGTGAGTGCAGATCAAGACGGCGCAAACCTGCTGGAGGTTCGCGGCCTCACCAAGATATTCGGCACGCTGACGGCGTGCGACCATGTCGATCTCAACATCGCCAAGGGCGAGATCCACGCGTTGCTTGGCGAGAACGGCGCCGGCAAGTCGACGCTGGTGAAAATGCTGTTCGGATCGCTGGAACCGAATTCAGGTGAGATTTTCTGGAATGGCCAGGCGGTCAGGATCACCAGCCCCGGCGCCGCAAAAAAGCTCGGCATCGGCATGGTTTTCCAGCATTTTTCGCTGTTTGAAGCGCTGACGGCAGCGGAGAACATCGCGCTGTCGCTGGATGACGGCTCGCCGATCAGCACGATCGCGGCCAAGGCGAGGGCGCTCTCCTACAGTTATGGCCTGCCTCTCGATCCGCTATCGCTGGTCGGTGATCTGTCGGTCGGCGAGCGTCAGCGTATCGAAATCATCCGCTGCCTGCTGCAGACGCCGCAACTCATCATCCTGGACGAGCCGACTTCGGTGCTGACGCCGCAGGAAGCCGATAAGCTGTTCGAGACGCTCGAGCGGCTGCGTTCGGAAGGAAAATCCATCCTCTACATTTCGCACCGGCTGGAAGAGGTCAAACGCATTTGCGACCGCGCCACCGTGCTGCGTCACGGCAAGGTGGTCGGCCATTGCAATCCGCGCCAGGAAACCGCGTCTTCGTTGGCGCGGATGATGGTGGGCAACGAGGTTCAGGCTGTGGTGCGGGCGCCGGCCGAAGATATCGAGACCGCGCCGGTGCTGCTTCAAATCCGCGAACTCACCCGCAAGCCGGCGACCCCGTTCTCGATCCCGCTCAGGAACATCAATCTCGAGGTCCGCGCCGGCGAGGTGATCGGCATTGCCGGTGTGGCCGGCAACGGCCAGGGCGAATTCTTCGAATCCGTTTCCGGCGAGGTGCTGCAGCAGGATGCCGGCTCGGTCCGCATCCGTGGCAAGGATGCCGGAGGCCTCACCATCACCGGCAGGCGCCTGATGGGCGCTGCCTTCGTCCCGGAAGAGCGGCTCGGCCATGGCGCAGCACCGCGCATGAAGCTTTCGGAGAACCTGCTTCTGTCGCGCCACGCCACCGATGGCAAGATGTTTGTCGGCGCCGGTGGAACGGTCAAGAGCGATGCAATCTATTCCGCTGCCCAGCGCATCATAAAGGCGATGGACGTGCGCAAGAGCGCGCCGGATCCGGAGGCTGCGGCTCTTTCGGGCGGCAATCTGCAGAAATTCATCGTCGGCCGCGAACTCGACCGCCGGCCAAGCGTCCTGGTGGTCAATCAGCCGACCTGGGGGGTCGACGCGGGTGCGGCGGCCCGCATCCGCCAGGCGCTGATCGAGCTAGCGCGCAGCGGCTCGGCGGTGCTGGTGATCAGCCAGGACCTCGACGAGCTGTTCGAGATTTCCGATGCGATCACGGTCATGCACAATGGCGAACTGTCGAGGCCGCTGCCGATAGCTGAAGCGACATTCGAGAAGATCGGGCTGCTGATGGGCGGCTCAGAACCCGGGCATGCCGAACATACGTTGGAGACGGCTTGATGCGCCTCGAACTTGTAAAACGCCCGCAGCGCTCGATGCTGTTTTCGGCACTCTCGCCGTTCATCGCTTTCGTTTTGACGATCATTGCTGGTGCTATCATGTTCGCGCTGCTCGGCGTCAACCCGTTGACGGCGTTCCGCATCTACTTCATTGAACCGATCAGCCAAGTCTGGCAGTTGCATGAACTGGCGATCAAGGCCGCCCCCCTGATCCTGATCGCGATCGGGCTGTCGGTCTGCTACAAGGCAAACATCTGGAACATCGGCGCCGAAGGCCAGTTCATCCTGGGCGGCATTGTCGGCTCGATCATTCCCGTGCTGTTTCCGCAGTTCGAAGGCCCATTGGTGCTGCCGTTGATGCTTCTTTTTGGCATGATCGGTGGGGCCGCCTATGCCGCAATCCCGGCACTGCTGAAGACGCGCTTCAACACCAACGAGATCCTGACCAGCCTGATGCTGGTCTATGTCGCCCAGCTCTTCCTCGATTGGCTGGTGCGCGGGCCGTGGCGCGATCCGCAGGGTCATGGTTTCCCGCAGACCATCCAGTTCAACGACTCGGCTATCCTTCCGGAACTCCTCCCGGAATCCGGCAGGGCGAACTGGGGATTTGTCTTCGCGCTGATCGCGGCAGTACTGATCTGGATCCTGATGAGCCGGATGCTGAAAGGCTTTGAGGTCCGCGTGCTCGGCTCGAGCCCGAGGGCAGGGCGCTTCGCCGGTTTCGGCCTGAGCCGCATGGTTTTCTTTGCCTTTCTGCTGTCGGGCGCGCTGGCCGGACTTGCCGGCATTTCGGAGGTCTCTGGCGCCATCGGCCAGCTGCAGCCGGTGATCTCGCCCGGCTACGGATTTACCGCCATCATCGTGGCATTCCTCGGCCGGCTCAATCCGCTGGGCATCGTTGCCGCCGGCCTTGTGCTGGCGCTGACCTATCTCGGCGGCGAGGCGGTGCAAAGCGCGCTCGGCATCTCCGACAAGGTGGCGCGCGTGTTCCAGGGGATGCTTTTGTTCTTCGTGCTCGGCTGCGACACGCTCATTCACTATCGCATCCGCCTGACCGGCCTTTCCGCGCCGAAACTCGAGGCAGCACCGAAGCTGGAGGAAGCCCGCTGATGGACATCACCGTCAACATCCTCTTGACCATCGCGACGGCGGCGACGCCGCTGCTGATAGCGGCGATCGGCGAACTGGTGGTCGAACGTTCCGGCGTGCTCAATCTCGGCGTCGAAGGAATGATGATCATGGGTGCGGTCGGCGGCTTCGGCGCCGGCTATCTGACCGGCTCGCCGTGGATAGGGCTGTTGGCGGCAATTGCCATGGGGGCAGTGTTCTCGCTTCTGTTCGCCCTCATGACCCTGTCGCTGGCCACCAATCAGGTGGCCACCGGCCTGTCGCTGACGCTGCTTGGCCTCGGCCTTTCCGGCATGATGGGGACGAATTTTGTCGGCCAGCCCGGTGAGAGATTGCCCAACCTCGATATTCCCGGCCTGACCGCAATCCCCATCGTCGGCAGGCTGCTGTTCGGTCAGGATCCGATCTTCTACATCTCGATCGCGCTGACCGCCGCCGTCATGTGGTTCCTGTTCAAGACCCGCACCGGGCTCACTCTGCGTTCGATCGGCGACAGCCATGCATCCGCCCATGCGCTTGGCATCCACGTCATCCGTTACCGCTATCTTTCGGTGATTTTCGGCGGCGCTTGTGCAGGCCTTGCCGGCGGCCACCTGTCGCTGGTCTATACACCGCAATGGGTGGAGAACATGACCGCCGGCCGCGGGTGGATCGCGCTGGCTCTGGTCGTCTTCGCCTCCTGGCGGCCATGGCGGGTGTTAGCCGGCGCCTATATTTTCGGCGCGGTCTGGATCGGCCAGCTTCATGCACAGGCATTTGGCATTCCGGTCCCCTCGCAACTGCTTTCTTCGCTGCCCTATCTGGCAACCGTCGTGGTTCTCGTTCTAATCTCGCGTAACAAGCGTCTGACGATGATGAACACGCCGGCTTCCCTGGGCCAGCCCTTCGTTCCGGATCGTTGACAACAAAAAGACGGAAGCTCCAAGGCTTAACTCAGAGAGGTAACACAATGAAAAAACTGCTTATTGCCCTGATGGCGACGACGGCCGCATTGTCACTGGCGGCGTCAGCCGAGGCGGCGGACAAGTTGAAGGCCTGCTGGGTCTATACCGGCCCGATAGGCGATTTCGGTTACTCCTACCAGCACGACCAAGGCCGCCTCGAGGTGGAAAAGGCACTCGGCGACAAGGTCGAGACCGCCTATCTCGAGAACGTCTCCGAAGGCCCCGACGCCGATCGCGCCTTCGAACGCCTGGCACGCGAAGGTTGCAAGATCATTTTCGGCACGTCCTTCGGTTTCATGGACCCGGAAGTGAAGATCGCCAAGAAATTCCCCAAGGTGATGTTCGAGCACGCCACCGGCTACAAGACGGCCGAAAATCTCGGCATCTACAATGCGCGTTTCTATGAAGGCCGCTACGTGCTTGGCCAGATCGCCGCCAAGCAATCGAAGTCGGGCGTCGCCGGCTACATCGTTTCCTTCCCGATCCCGGAAGTGGTGATGGGCATAAATTCCTTCATGCTCGGCGCGCAGTCGATCAACCCGAACTTCAAGGCGAAGATCGTCTGGGTGAACTCCTGGTTCGATCCGGGCAAGGAAGCCGACGCAGCCAAGGCATTGTTCGACCAAGGCGCCGACATCATCGTCCAGCACACCGACTCGACCGCTGCTTTGCAGGTGGCGGAGGAGCGCAAGCTGCACGGCTTCGGCCAGTCCTCCGACATGATCAAGTTCGCGCCGCACGCGCAGCTGACCTCGCTGACCGACGAGTGGGGCCCGTACTACATCAGCCGGGTCCAGGCGGCGCTCGACGGCACCTGGAAGCCCGACAATGTCTGGCTCGGCATCAAGGACGGCGCCGTCAAGCTGGCGCCGTTCACCAATATGCCCGACGACGTCAAGGCGATGGCCGAGGCCACCACCAAGAAGATAGCCGACGGCTGGAATCCCTTCACCGGGCCGATCGCCAAGCAGGACGGCACACCATGGCTGAAGGACGGCGAGGTCGCTGACGACGGCACGCTGCTTGGGATGAATTTCTACGTGAAGGGCGTCGACGACAAGCTGCCACAGTAAGCAACCGGAAACACATCGAACGAAAGGGCGCCACGCGGCGCCCTTTTTGTTTTGGATTGAATGATATCAGACCGCCGAGCCGTAGAGGTCGTAAGCGTCGGCACGATCGATCTTGACGGTGACGATGTCGCCGGCGCGCAACGGCCGCCGCGACTGGATATGGACCGAACCGTCGATTTCGGGCGCATCGTATTTGGTCCGGCCCTTGGCCGAATTGCCATGTGCTTCGTCGATCAGGACCGGCAGGCGCTTGCCGATTTTCTTGGTGAGTTGCGTTGCCGAGATCTTCTGCTGGCGCTGCATGAAGCGGTGCCAGCGGGCTTCCTTGACCTCCTGCGGCACTTGCTCGAGGCCGAGCTCGTTGGCACGGGCGCCTCTGACCGGCTCGTATTTGAAGCAGCCGGCACGATCGATCCTGGCCTCGTCCAGCCAGTCGAGCAGCATCTCGAAATCGTCGTCCGTCTCGCCGGGGAAACCGACGATGAAGGTGGAGCGGATGGCGAGATCCGGACAAACCTCGCGCCAGCCGCGAATGCGCTCGAGCGTCTTTTCGCCATGGGCGGGCCGGCGCATGTTCTTCAGCACCTGCGGCGAGGCGTGCTGGAACGGGATGTCGAGATAGGGAAGGATAGTGCCTTCGGCCATCAGCGGGATGACGTCGGCGACATGCGGATAGGGATAGACATAGTGCATGCGCACCCAGACACCGAGCTTACCCAGCTCTTCCGACAGATCGAGGAATTTCGCCCGCACTTCGCGATCGCCGAACATGCTGGTCTGGTATTTGATGTCGATGCCGTAGGCGCTGGTGTCCTGCGAGATGACGAGGATCTCCTTGACCCCGGCCTTGGCCAGCTTCTCGGCTTCGCGCAACACGTCGGCGGCCGGCCGCGATACGAGATCGCCGCGCAGCGCCGGGATGATGCAGAAGGTGCAGCGGTTGTTGCAGCCTTCCGAAATCTTGAGATAGGCATAGTGGCGCGGCGTGAGCTTGACGCCCTGCGGCGGCAAAAGGTCGATATAGGGATCGTGGCTCGGGGGAGCGGCCTCATGCACTGCCGCCATCACGCTTTCATAAGCTTGCGGGCCGGTGATGGCGAGGACGTTGGGATGTCTTTCACGGATGACGTCCGGTTCGGCGCCGAGGCAGCCGGTGACGATGACCTTGCCATTCTCCGAAAGTGCCGAGCCGATGGCGTTGAGCGATTCGTCGCGGGCCGAATCGAGGAAGCCACAGGTGTTGACGACGACCAGGTCGGCGCCGTCGTGCTTGCGGGCGATCTCGTAGCCTTCGGCGCGCAGGCGCGTGATGATGCGTTCCGAATCCACAAGGGCTTTCGGGCATCCAAGACTGACGAAGCTGACACGAGGGGCGGACATCAAAGCTTTTCCGGATTTTCAGGATTGGCGGCGCAGTACCACAGTTGTTGCCGCATTGGTATGGGCAGCGGCTGCAGCGAAACGCAAGCGCCCCCGAAGGCTGGCCGAAGTCGAAGTGCCGGCCGATGCGAATTCGAGTCGATGCGTCAGCTCACCGCACTGCTGACATGCGGCAAGACTTCCACCGCGCCTCGATAGATCATATCGAGTGCGACATAGAAGATGATCAAAAGGCCGATATAGGCGATCCAGCGATGGCGGTGCAGCAGCTTGGCGATGAAGCTCGCGGCAAGGCCCATCAGCGCGATCGACAGGACCAGGCCGATCACCAGCACCTGGAAGTGATCGCGCGCTGCGCCGGCGACTGCCAGCACGTTGTCGAGCGACATAGAGACGTCGGCGATGACGATCTGCAATGCAGCCTGACCCAGGGTCTTCTTACGCGCCTTCCCGGCCACCATATTATCGCTGTTGATATCGGAATTGGACAACGCCTCGGTCGCCTCCACTTCGTCGGCATGGGAGGTGCGCAGTTCGCGATACATCTTCCAGCACACCCACAGCAGCAGGATGCCGCCGGCCAGCAGCAGGCCGACAATCTGGAGCAGAGTGACAGTGATAGCTGCAAAACCGATGCGCAGCACCGTCGCCGCCACCACGCCGATAAGGATCGCTCTCTTGCGCTGCTCGACCGGCAGGCCGGCAGCGGCAAGGCCGATGACAATGGCGTTATCGCCTGCAAGCACGAGATCGATGGCGATGACCTGGAGCAGGGCAGAGAAGCCCGCGGCGGTGAAAATTTCCATCGACTGGGAGTTCCCTTGCTGGTTGGCCGGCCGTTCGCGTCGAATGCCTGGAGGCCCTAACGTGTATGGTTCCCGCGCGTCAAGGGACTGGTTGGAACAAGGTCGGCAAACCGCTCGTCACGGCGGCAACATACAGAGTTTGCGACGATCGGCCCGAAACACCGGCGAAAATGCGGCCAGAGGTCGCGAATGCCTAGTTGTAGAGATTGTATTTGGGCCAGTCGCTTTCGGGAATTTCGTCGCCAATCCGGTAGCGGAGCTGCAGGACCTCCATATGGTCCGGCGCTGTCTCGCATTTAAATTTCAGCCGGTACCATTGTCCCTTGCTGCGAAACGCAGCGCCCGGGCTCCTGATCGCATCGGCGCCCATTTCGGGCGTCGCAAAGGCGTAAGCGACGACGCGATCGGCTCTGTATTTGTGGTCGTCGCGGGTAATCCGGTCGAGAATTTCGGCGTCGCATCGCTGCTCCAGCCGGGTTTGCGGGTCGAGTTTAAGCAGGCCGGCGCGCAATGCGCTGTCCATCGCGGTGGCCGGCCAAGCCACTATCGTCCATGCGAAAACCGCAGAAAATAGTTTATTCATAGGCGGGAGAAGCATCATATTCGGACGGAGAAATCAACCCGATCGGGGGTCACTTCCCGGTCATCTCGACGCAAGCCCAGGAGATTGCTTTCGGGACAAGGCTTCAAATGGCGGAGGGAGTGGGATTCGAACCCACGGTGGGCTTGCACCCACGCCGGTTTTCAAGACCGGTGCCTTAAACCGCTCGGCCATCCCTCCAAGGTGATTTTTCAATCACTTAGGATATCGCGAGAGGGCGGGTTCGAGCAGTCGGTACCGGATTGGCACCAGGACGTTCCCCGACCGGTTCGCGCTTCATTCCTGTAAAGCCGCATTCAACACCAAGTCAACCATGGCGACCGCACCTTTGGGCGCGATTCAGGACGGTGAGCAGCCCGGCATGGCGACCTGTGTTTTGTGCTGAGTGTGGAAAATCGTTTTTAAAACCCGTACAGACTATTAATCGTTGTGCGCCGATATGTTGGGCGCATTAAACACATGTAAGTAAATCGTATTCCGGAGTTGATTTTGGCCGTACTTGGCGCTCTCCCGCCCGGTCTTCGCTGTAGACCAATTCGAGAAACCGACTGGGAGGGAGTGGTCGACTGTCTGTGCAGGGGCTTTCCGGCGCGTAACCGGAGTTACTGGATACAGGCTCTGACCCGTTTGTCGCAGCGGCCCGCAGTTGCCGAGTTCCCACAATATGGCTTTGTTTTGGAGCATGCCGGTCGGATCGTCGGCGTTGTGCTCACCCTTTATGCTCGCTACCAGGGGTCGGAGGGCGACGAAATCCGCTGCAATCTTTCAAGCTGGTCAGTCGACGCAGAATTCCGTCCCTACGGCGCCATGTTGGTTGCGGCGGTTCTCAAGCGAAGGGATGTGACCTACACGAACATTTCGCCGGCACAAGCGACATTGAAAGCCAACCGGGCGCTCGGCTTTCGGCTCTTCTCCAGCGGACAATTTACCTTCGTGCCGGCTTTAAGTTCGGCGCAGCGGTCATGTCGCGTGCTCGAAGCGCGTCCCGATCTTCCGGAATTGGCGATGCTGTCCGAGAGTGAGAGATACATACTCTCTGAACACTCCACGCTGGGCTGCCTGTCGTTTATCTGCATTTGCGACGGAGCAGCGTTTCCCTTGGTGTTGATGCCGCGCCGAATGTTGCACGGTCTTATCCGATGCCATCAGATCATCTATTGCCGCTCGCTCGCGGATTTAAGCCGGTGCGCCGGTGCCGTGGGGCGCTTTCTCTTGCGAAGGGGAATCCTGGTGTGCTTTGTCGACGCCAAGGAGCCGATTCCAGGTTTGTTGGGGTGGTACCGCGCCAACAAGGGGCTGAAATACTTCAAGGGCCCCAGACCACCCGCACTTGGAGATCTGACGTTCACCGAGCTTGTGATATTCGGTCCCTGAATCTGCGCTCGGAGACATGCCAACGCCGGGCAGCAAAGCGTGCGGGCACGAATGGCGCTGGTGATCGATACGCGATGATTTTCATGCCGATCGGCGAGACGGTCGTGCCACAATCTCGCCCGGTTCCGACCACAATCGGTTAATACGGTGATAAACAATTCCTGCGCACAAAAGGATTGGGGTTGGGAGTCGCCGGCGTTTCTGGAGTGGGTGCTTTGGCACCGCCAACGTTAAAGCTGCGGTGCCTTCGTCGAGACTGTAGGGGACAATCGAAAATGCAGACTACGGCGCGCCCGCGTCTTCGTCGCGCTTCCGCTTTCGCGCTGTTTGCCTTGTCGGCAGCCTTTCTTGCGGCATGTGCCGGGCCGCAGCAAAAGGCGATGGTCAACAAGAAACCACGCTCCAAGGAATATTTTTCCGAAGCCGAATACGGTGTGAAAGCCAGCCCGCGCGTGATGTTCAAGACGTCTCGCGGACGCGATCAGCTCGGCAGACCCTATCAGGTGCGCGGCAAGTGGTACTATCCAAAGGAAGACAAGCGTTACGCCAAGGTTGGCCTCGCATCCTGGTATGGTGAGGCCTTCCACGGCCGGTTGACCGCCAACGGCGAAGTCTACGACATGGCAGATCTGACGGCGGCGCATCCGACCATGCCGCTGCCGAGCTATGCGCGTGTCACCAACATGAAGACCGGCAGCTCGGTGATCGTGCGCGTCAACGATCGCGGACCCTATCATGATGGACGCATCATCGATGTGTCTAAGCGCGCTGCTGAAATGCTCGATTATGCCAATATCGGTACGGCCGAGGTGAAGGTCGAATATGTCGGCCGTGCGCCGCTCGAAGGCAATGACGGTCAATATCTGATGGCCTCGTACCATCCCGGCAACAGGGCACCGGATCCATCGGACGGTCTGCCCAGCGGTGTCATGGTCGCCATGAATGGGCCGTCGCCGAGCCTGCCGGTAAGCGCCGCGGTGGTGCCGTTTCCCGGTCAGCTGACGAATTCCGGGCAGGCATCGGAAGCTGTCGTTGCGACGCAGGCACCGGCCTCCGGCGATGTGACGCTGCCCGAATTTGGACCGATCGTGCCGGAGCGTCCGGAAATCAACCTGCCGGCGCAATCGCCATTCACTGTGGCGTCGCTGTCCTATGCCAATGAGCGCGTGCAGCGCGCCTCCAACGCCTTCGCCGCGCTGGATGGCGTCGGCATGTCGCCCGCCGAGATTCTTCAATCCTGGAAACGGCAAGCTCCTCCAGCCGGGTCGCCCACGGACTATGTCGCGGCGGGTTCGTTCGAGGATGCCGCCGAAGCCGAGCGGGTGGCGGCCAAACTTTCCAGCTTCGGCAAGACCGAGATCCAGCGCTCCGAACTCGACGGCAAAGGCTGGTACTCGGTCAACCTCTATGCCGACGGCCATGGCAGCCTGGACGAGATGCTGCAGGCCGCGTGGTCGCATGGTGCGCCGGATGCGCTTGCCGTACGCAACTGATGGCGGGTCGCCTGGCTTTCTCGTGCGCGATTGATCCGCCGTGGAAAAGCCTGCTAGCTTCGGCCAACTTGCAAAAGAGCGCCGGCTGACTGGTCGAACCCGATGAAATTTTTCCGTCCTTCCACCGGGCTCATGACGCTCGGCCTGCTGCTGCTCTCGCTTGTGCCGGTCTCAGCACAGCTTTTCGAGACCAAGGCCGCGC
The DNA here is from genome assembly GCF_040319055.1 of Mesorhizobium sp. M0960. NCBI lineage: Bacteria > Pseudomonadati > Pseudomonadota > Alphaproteobacteria > Hyphomicrobiales > Phyllobacteriaceae > Mesorhizobium > Mesorhizobium sp. M0960. Next base: position 159,770 of record NZ_JAMYNN010000007.1, read on the forward strand.
AGGCCTTCATGATCGACGCCGAAACCGGCACCGTGCTGTTTTCCAAGGATGCGGACAGGTTGATCCCGCCGGCCTCGCTGGCCAAGCTGATGACGATGGAAGTGGTCTTCGACGCCATCAAATCAGGGCGCATGACGCTCGACGACACTTTCGTGGTCAGCGAGAACGCCTGGCGCAAGGGCGGCGCTCCTTCGGGGACATCGACCATGTTCGCGAAACTCAAGTCGACGATCCGGCTGGAGGAACTGATCCAGGGCGTGACCGTGCAGGCGGCCAATGACGGCTGTATCGTCATCGCTGAAGGAATGGCCGGGTCCGAAGCGAATTTCGCGGCGCAGATGACCGAGCGCGCCCGCCAGATCGGCTTGCAGAAATCGACCTTCGTCAATTCCACCGGTCTGCCGGCCGACGGGCAGCAAACGAGCGTTCGCGAGCTTGCGCTTCTGGCCCTGCATATCTGGCGCAACTACCCGGATCTCTACCGCTATTATGGCCAGAAGGATTTTAGCTGGAACAAGATTTCCCAGAGGAACCGCAACCCGTTGCTGGCCATGGATATAGGCGCCGACGGCCTTGCAGTCGGCGCCAGCGAGCAATCCGGATTCGGCATAGTCGGCTCGGTCAGCCACAATGGAACAAGGATGATTGCGGCAATGAGCGGACTGGCAAACGACCGCGAGCGCGCCGAGGAAGCGCGAAAGCTGCTCGACTGGGGCGTTCGCTCGTTCGAGAAGACGGAGATATTCGCCAAGGACGAAGTGGTTGGCGAAGCCCAGGTCTTTGGCGGCTCCAAATCCGGCGTCGCGTTAAAGGCTAATGGACCCGTGGAGATCTTCCTACCGATCGCCAACCGCGACAAGCTCACCGCCAGGATTGTCTATGACGGACCGGTGGCAGCGCCGGTGGAGGAGGGGCAGCCGGTGGGTACGCTGCGCGTCTGGATCGGCGATACGCTGAGCCAGGAGACGCCGCTTTTTGCCGCCGAGTCGATCGGTGTCGGTTCGTTGCCGCAACGCGCGCTCGATGCCGCCAAGGAACTGGCCGTCGGCTGGCTGCGTTAGCACCGTCGCGGTGGACCTTTTTTCCCGCCGGGACTATACGGTCCCCGAAGTATGGACAAAGGCTTTGGCGCGCGGATTTTTCATCACTTTTGAAGGCGGCGAAGGAGCAGGCAAGTCGACGCAGATCGGGCGGCTGGCAAAGAAGATGCGCGCCAAGAAATACGATGTACTGGTGACGCGTGAGCCGGGTGGCTCGCCGGGCGCGGAGGCGGTCAGGCATGTCCTGCTTTCAGGCGCAGCCGAGCCGTTCGGCCCCAAGATGGAAGCGCTGCTTTTCGCCGCCGCGCGTTCCGACCATGTCGAACAGGTCATCCGGCCGGCAGTCGAGCGCGGCTCGGTCGTGCTTTGCGACCGCTTCATGGATTCCTCTCGCGTCTACCAGGGCGTCACCGGAGGCCTCGACCCGGCATTCATGGACGCGTTGGAGAAGGTCGCCATCAACGGCATGGTGCCGGACATGACGCTGATCTTCGACATCGACCCCGCCGAGGGACTGAGGCGCGCTACCGCCCGACGGGGCAGCAGTGACGGCCCGGACCGCTTCGAGAAGGAAACATTGGCCATCCACCAGCGCCGCCGCGAGGCGTTTCTGACGATCGCCGCGGCTGAACCCGAACGCTGCGTCGTCGTCGATGCATCAGCCGACCCGGACACGGTGGAGGATGTCGTTACCGCCACCGTCTTCGCGGCTCTCGAGAAGATGATGCCGGCGCAAAGCAGACAGGCGGCGCCGGCATGATTTTCGAACGCATCGCACCCGAACAGCACGATACGCTGGACGGGGTGCCGGAGCCATCCGAGACGCCGCGTCTCGTCGGACATCTTCAGGCCGCCGATATGCTTGCCGCCGCCTATCGCTCGGGAAAGCTGCCGCACGCGCTGATCTTTGCCGGGCCGGTCGGCATCGGCAAGGCGACGCTGGCCTTTCACCTGGCGCATCACCTGTTGAAGCACCCGGCCTTCGGGCAGGCGCCGGAAAGCCTTGCCGTTCCCGATCCGGCATCGTCGCTGTTTCGTCAGATCGCCACCGGCGCGCATCCTTCGGTGCTGCATCTTACGCGCCCCGCAAACGACAAGACCAAGAGCTTCAAGACCGTGGTCACCGTCGACGAGATCCGCAAGGTCAGCCGCTTTCTGTCGCTGACCTCGCATGACGGCAGCTACCGGGTGGTTATCGTCGATCCCGCCGACGACATGAACACCAATGCTGCCAATGCCTTGCTGAAGAATCTTGAAGAACCACCGGCGCGCACCTTGTTCATCCTCATCGTCCATGCGCCGGGCAGCCTGCTGCCGACGATCCGGTCGCGCTGCCAGATGGTGCGGTTGACGCCGCTCGATGCCGAGAGCTTGATGACGGTTCTGGAGGGCATCGAGCCACCGCCACCGGAGGATCCTGCGGCGCGCGCGGCGCTGGCGGAACGGGCAGGGGGCAGCGCCCGCAATGCGATCCTGCTGACGCAATATGGCGGGCTGGAACTCGCCGCCACCCTCGACGCCCTGGTGATGGCCAAAAAGACAGATGTCGCCGGCGCCTACCGTCTTGCCGAGGCGGTCGCCGGCCGCGACCAGGCGATCCCGTTCGAGATATTCAATCGCCGCGCACTTGATCTTCTGTCGGCCGGCGCCAGCCAGGCCGCGCTGGCCGGCGATCTGGCGCGGGCCAAAACGCTGTCGGATACTTGGCACGAGGCTTTGAACGCTATATCTGAAACCGAGACCTACAATCTCGACAAGAAGCAGCACGCCCTGACCATGATCGACCGCCTGAATTCTGCAATGCGAATGTGACGGCCGCTGGCGTGGCTTTGAAGCCCCTGAGTTTTGATCCCAATCAATCGCAGGAACTTCGAAGCCACCACATTGGCGTCGGATGGCAATTGCCGTTTCGATGCGATATCTCACCGCGACATCTTTCATTCAGACATTCATGACGGCTCATCCATGGCACGCGAAAAATACTACGTCACGACGCCGATTTTCTATCCGAACGGCAAGCCGCATATCGGCCATGCCTACAATGTCATCGCCAGCGACACGCTGGCCCGCTTCCAGCGGCTCGACGGCAAGGACGTCTTCTTCGTCTCGGGAACCGACGAGCACGGTTTGAAGATGCAGCAGACGGCGGACGCCGAAGGCTTAGCGCCGAAAGCGCTTGCCGATCGCAACTCGGCGATCTTCCGCTCGATGCTCGAAGCGACCGGTTGCTCGAACGACGTTTTCATCCGCACCACCGAGGAGCGTCATTACAAGGCCTGCCAGGCGATCTGGACGCGCATGGCTGAGAATGGCGACATCTACCTCGACCGCTACAGCGGCTGGTATTCGGTGCGCCAGGAAGCCTATTTCGACGAGGCCGAAACCAAGGTCGGTGACGACGGCGTGCGCCGCGAACCACTCGGCTCGCCCGTCGAATGGACCGAGGAAGAGAGCTATTTCTTCCGCCTTTCCGCCTATCAGGACAGACTGCTTGCGCTCTACGAGAACAGCCCCGAATTCGTCGGACCGGCGGAGCGGCGCAACGAAATCATCAGCTTTGTCAAATCCGGCCTGAAGGATCTGTCGATCTCGCGCACCACATTCAAATGGGGCGTGCCGGTGCCCGGCGATGAGAAGCATGTGATGTATGTCTGGGTCGATGCACTAACCAACTACATCACCGCCGCCGGCTATCCGGATCCGGCCAATGAGAGATGGTCTTTCTGGCCGGCAAACGCCCACGTCATCGGCAAGGACATCATCCGCTTCCACGCGGTCTACTGGCCGGCATTCCTGATGTCGGCGGGCATCGAATTGCCGAAGCGCGTGTTCGCGCATGGTTTTCTGTTCAACCGTGGCGAGAAAATGTCGAAGTCGGTCGGCAATGTCGTCGATCCGTTCGCGATGATCGAGCACTACGGCCTTGACCAGGTGCGCTATTTCTTCATGCGCGAAGTGCCGTTTGGCCAGGACGGCAGCTACAGTCACGATGCCATCGTCAACCGCACCAATGCCGATCTTGCCAACGATCTCGGCAATCTGGCGCAGCGCTCGCTGTCGATGATCGCCAAGAACTGCGGCGGCGTGGTGCCTAAGCGCGGCGAATTGAGCAATGCCGACAAGGCGATCCTCGATCAGGCCAATGCCGCCCTTGTCACGGCGCGCAGGACGATGGCCGACCAGGGCATCCATCTGGCGCTGGCGGCGATCTTTGGCGTGGTGGCGGAAGCCAACCGCTATTTCGCCGGCCAGGAGCCATGGGCGCTGAAGAAGACCGATCCGGCACGCATGGAAACGGTGCTTTGGACGACGGCTGAAGTAATCCGGCGTGTCGGGCTGCTGTGCCAGCCCTTCATTCCGGAGTCGGCGGCAAAGCTGCTCGACCTTTTGGCGGTGCCGGCGGACAGCCGCGATTTCGCGAATGTCGCCGAGGCTCACGCGCTGGTATCCGGCACGGCACTGCCGGCGCCGGAACCGGTATTTCCACGCTATGTCGAGCAAACGGATACAAGCGCCTGATGCTGGTCGACAGTCACTGCCATCTCGACTTTCCGGATTTCGCCGAGGAGCGGGCGGCCATCGTCGCCCGCGCCCTTGCGGCCGGTGTCGGCCGCATGGTGACGATCTCGACGCGGGTGAAGCGGTTTCAACAAGTGCTTGAGATTGCGGAGACTTTCGATGAGGTCTATTGCTCGGTCGGTACCCATCCGCACAATGCGGCCGAAGAGCTTGATGTGACTGTCGAGGATCTGGTGCGGCTGTCCGATCAGCACAAGGTGGTGGCGATCGGCGAGGCCGGGCTCGATTATTTCTACGATCATGCGCCGCGCGATGCACAGGCGCAGGGCTTTCGCACCCACATCGCCGCGGCTCGTGAGACCGGTCTGCCGCTGGTTATCCATTCACGCGACGCCGACGACAACATGGCTGATATCCTCGAAGAAGAAACAGGGAAGGGCGCCTTCCCCTTCATCTTGCACTGTTTTTCATCGGGGCGCCGGCTGGCCGAGATCGGCGTGGCGCTCGGCGGCTACGTTTCGTTTTCCGGCATCCTGACTTTCAAGAACTCCGCCGAGCTGCGCGCCGTCGCCGCCGATGTGCCGCGCGACCGTCTGCTGGTCGAAACCGACGCGCCATACCTTGCGCCGATCCCGTTTCGCGGCAAGCGCAACGAGCCTGCCTATGTCGCGCATACAGCCAAGGTGCTGGCCGACACGATCGGCGTCAGCGAGGCCGAGATCGCTGCTATCACCACCGACAATTTCTTCCGGTTGTTCAGGAAAATGCCGCGCCCGAGCGCGCCGGGCGCTTGACGCATGAGCGATCGGTTGCGGCTTACCGTCCTCGGCTGCGGCTCATCGCCGGGCACGCCACGCATCACCGGCGACTGGGGCAATTGTGATCCGACCAACCCAAAGAACCGGCGCATGCGCACCGCAGCGCTCGTCGAGCGGATCGCGGCGAATGGCGCCAGGACCACGGTCGTCATCGACACCGGCCCGGATTTTCGCGAGCAGATGCTGCTGGCATCGGTCAGGCGCATCGATGCGGTCGTCTATACGCATCCGCATGCCGACCACATCCACGGCATCGACGATTTGCGCGGCTTCGTGCTCGAGCAGCGCCACCTGATCGACATCCATGCCGATCAGGTTACCATGCTGCGGCTGAGGGAAGCGTTCCGCTACTGTTTCGAAACACCGAAAGGCAGTTCGTATCCGCCGATCGTCAACGCCCATATCATCGACCACAACAGGCCGGTGGTGATCGAAGGCGAGGGCGGCGCCCTCACCCTCGAACCGCTGCCGCAAATCCACGGCGACATCATCTCGCTGGGTTTTCGTATCGGCAATCTCGCTTATTGCCCTGACATCAGCGACTTTCCGGGAGCGACAGCCGAGCGTATGCGCGGGCTGGACATGCTGGTCATCGACGCGCTGCAATACACCTTCCATCCGAGCCATCTGTCGCTTGGCCAGGCGCTCGGCTGGATCGAAAGACTGGCGCCGAAGAACGCGGTGCTGACGCATATGCATGTGCCGCTCGACTACGCCACGGTAATGGCCGAGACGCCGGCCAACGTCGAGCCTGCCTATGACGGCATGACGATCGAAATCCCTTACAAATCAGCGTAAAGGACCAAGGTTTTCATAGCTGGGTTACAGAGTTCGCTCCAAACCGCCCAGCGGCTCGCTTATGCTATCTTCGCCACGTCCTATCGGCCATGTCAGTTCCATAATCTATCTTATGCGACTGAAGCCTGTAGCGTCCACTGAAGCCTGTAGCGTCCGTTGGCAGCGAGACAGCATTTGTGGGGCAACGGCGTGCTAGGGTTGCGAATCATGAACACACTGCTTGCAAGTCTTGCCCTCACCCTCGCCTGCGCATTCACTGACGCGCGAGCGCAGGACTTTGATCGTGCGCCAGGCGAGAATGACCTGGCTTTCGCGAAACGTGTGGTTGGGTTCGCGGACAACGCTGATCCGCACACCACAGCCGTGACCTGGAACGGCCTCCAGACACTGTTCGTCGATTACCAGACCACTGAGGAATATCCGGAACGCCCACTCGTCGCACTACAGCAGCAACCCGACGGGTACCGTACAATCCAGGTCACGCTTGGCGAACACGAAGGCGGCACGCCAGAGATTACAGCGCTCGGCTTCGTCAACGCCGATCACGATCCGGCAAAGGAACTGACTGTCATACTTGCCTGGCCTGTTTCGCACTACGACGTTTCGGGGACGCTCTACGAAGTTCGCATCTTCGACGCCCCCAAACCGGGCCAGAAGGCGCTGACGCAATTGAAAGTGAGCCAAAAGTTCGACGCCACCTGCGACTGCGGATGGCGCGACGGCACGACGAAGCGTTTCCGTTTCAAGACGATCAGGGCGGTCAAGGCTGAATTGAAGCGCTTGGGCTATTAGCCGCCGGCGAGGGCTCACTTGCCGGATGCTGCCCCGCCTACCCGGTGACCGGCAATCGTCACGAGCGCCGGCACAGGCTGGGTCGCTCGTCAGAATTCCATATCCCCGAAGTCACCGCCATTATCGGAGCTGGCATCGTCTGCCTGGTCGGCTTCGTCCGGCTGCGGTGCCGGCCGTTCGGCTGCCTGCGCTTCGCTGCCGCCAAACATGCCGGCGATCGCATTGCCGAGCAGCACGCCGCCTGCCACCCCCATCGCGGTCTGCGCGGCGCCGGCAAGGAACCCGCCGCCGGCCCGCTGTGACTGGTCTTGTGGCTCCTCCGCGGCAGCAGAGGCGGTGCGCCCTACCCGCGGAACCGAGCCTGAGCGCCTGCCGCCGCTGCGGCCGAAGAAGCCACTGAGCGGTCCACCGCCGGCAGGCTGCCGCGCCTGCTCCTCCAGCTCTTCGATGCGCGCCTGCGCTGCGTTCAGGGCCTGCTCCTGCACCACGATCGTCTGTGCCATGTAGTATGGCGCCCCAGGCTGCTGGGTGATCTGGTCCTGGATCAAGCGTTCCGCTTCGGCATCGCGCGGCGGCGCCTGGCGCTCGACATTTGCGAGCTTCTCGAAGAGCTGTCCGATCGCCTGCTGGTCGTTTCTGTCCATGATGTACTATTCCGGTCTCGGTCCGACGCGGCTATTCGCGCTCGCCGGTGAAGTTCAGCAACAGCTGGAAGATGTTGACGAAGTTCAGATAGAGCGAGAATGCACCAAAAACGGCGAGCTTTTGCTGTGTTTCGGCGCCGAAGTTTTCGGCGTACTGCTCCTTGATCGTCTGCGTGTCCCAGGCCGTGAGCCCGACGAAGACGGCGATGCCGATCACCGAGATCGCAAACTGCAGCGCTGTCGAACCCAGGAAGATATTGACGATGCTGGCGATCACCACGCCGATCAGGCCCATGATCAGGAAGGACGAGAACTGCGTCAGGTCGCGACTGGTCGTATAGCCATAAAGGCTGGTGGCGCCGAACATGGTGGCGGCGATGAAGAAGGTGCGGGCGATGCTGGTGCCGGTAAAGACCAGGAACACGGAAGCCAGCGACAGACCCATGACCGCGCAGAACGCCCAGAACATTGCCTGGGCCCCGGCCGCCGACATCGTCTGCATACGGAACGAGAACAGCAGCACAAAGGCCAGCGGCGCCAGCATCACCACCCATTTCAGCGGGGTGGAGAAGATCGGCACGTAAAGGGCGGGCGTGGAGGCCACCACGAGGGCGATCACGCCCGTAACGACGAGGCCAAGGCCCATGTAGTTATAGACGCGCAGCATGTGCCGGCGCAGGCCTTCGTCGTAGACGGCTCCGGCTCGGGCTCTGGTCCCAATGTATCCCAGATTGTTCATTTGGTTCTCCTTCTTAGAGGTAGTCGATCAGTAGAGTGTTTTGGCGAGCGCTTCGGCCGTGCGATCGAGGCCGCGGACATCGCTACGTGCGACGACTGCGTAGGCGACCTCGCCGATCTGGAAATAGGCCGAGGAAACCTCGCCCGACGGAACGACAGTCGGCTTGACGACGTCGAATGTTCCGGGCCGGATGGCGAACAGCGAGAGCAGCCCCATCTCTTTTGTCTCGACAGCCATCTCGACGCTCGGGCCGAACTGCGATGGGTAGATCTGCACGTCACGGACCGTCCAGTCCGTTGGCAGCGATGGCATGACGATCGCCGTGGCGGCGCGGATTTCGTCGGCATTGTAGCCGGGCGCCTCGAGTTGTGACGACATCGCCTCGCGCACGAGCGTCGTCCGATGCGCCCGGACTGCGTCCTCCACATAGGCGGGCGGATGGGTCGAAGCGACGACTTCCGTCACCGATATCGGTCCGATGAGCCCGTTCGCAAGCCAGCCGGCGGCGACGAAAACAGCGACAGCCGCCGCGCGCTGCAAAGCACCAAGGACACGGCCGCGCGCTAACCCCCCCTCCAGCCGCCGTGCCGCATCAGCCGTCGCCGGCCGCGCCATGCCTTTCGATCCGGCAAGCGCCACGCGCAGCTCGTCACGCGTCCTCAGATCAGTCATCACCCGCGCGGCCGCTTCCGGGCGAGCCGAAAGGAACGCCTCGACCTCGATGCGACGAGCAACGTCCAGCTGATCGTCGACATAGGCGTCGAGATCGGTGTCGGTGACGGGATCGCGCAGTTGGTTCATGATCCACCTCCGACGATCTTCAGATGGCTTTTCGTGCGTGCCGGTGCCGCGTCCTCCATCTCGCGGAGTGCCGCACGCGCCCTGCCGATGCGCGACATCAGTGTGCCAAGCGGCACGCCGCTAACCTCGGCCGCCTCGCTGTAGCTAAGCCCCTCGATGGCGACGAGATGCAGCGCGCAACGTTGCTCTTCCGGCAATGTGAAAAAAGCGTCGCGCACCTGTGCCAGCCGGACGGAATGTTCCTGCGGAGCCTGGACGCTGGCCTCGGTGAGATGGCCGGCCTGTTCGATGCGCACCGCTTCGGATTTGCGGGATCGCAAGCCGTCGATGAACGCATTGTGGACGATTGACAGCAGCCATACGCGAAGATTTCCGCCTGAGCGGAAGCTGCCGCGTCGCTCATAGGCACGCACCAGCGCATCATGCACCAGATCCTCTGCATCGGCGCTGTCGCGCGTCAGCGAGCGTGCGTAGCGGCGCAGCGAACCGAGCTGTCCCAGAATATCGAAGCGTGGCATCGGCCGTTTCATGTCCTGTTTACGGAGCAGGTCGGGGTTTTAATCCCGCTCTCCCCGAATTTTTTCGGCTCGCCGCGCTCTCGTCCTGGGAGATCTCGGGCCTGCCCTCGCCCGGCAGATAGTATCGGCCGCCCTCGAGGCAAACCGGCGCCGAGTTGGCGCATATGAAACCGCTGGCAAAGCACGGCCGGTTTGCGTATCACTCCGCCGCCAACGGAACCTTATCGATGTTCGAAAATCTCCAGCCCGCGCCCGCCGACAAGATCCTTGCCTTGATCGGGCTCTATCGCGCCGACCCGCGTCCCGACAAGGTCGATCTTGGGGTCGGCGTCTATAAGGATCGCGACGGCAAGACGCCGGTGATGCGCGCGGTGCGCGAAGCCGAAAAGCGGCTGCTGCGAGGCCAGGACACCAAGACCTATCTCGGCCTTGCCGGCGATACCGCCTTCAACGCGGCAATGGCTAGGTTGGTGTTCGGCCCAACCGCCGACATGACGCGCATTCGTGCGGCACAGGCGCCCGGCGGCTCCGGCGCGCTGCGGCTGGTGGCAGAGCTGCTGAAAAGGACCCGCGCCGACGCGACGGTCTGGCTATCGGATCCGACATGGCCGAACCACATGCCGGTGATGCGCGCCGCTGGCCTGCAGATACGCGAGTACCCCTATTTCGACGTTGCTTCTGGTGCGGTTCGCTTCGACGACATGCTGGATGCGTTGAGAACCGCGAATCCCGGCGACGTCGTGCTGTTGCATGGCTGTTGCCATAACCCGACGGGCGCCAATCTAGACATCTCGCAATGGGCTGCCGTTGCCGATCTCGTCGTTGAGCGTGGTCTGCTGCCCTTTGTCGACATCGCCTATCAAGGCTTTGGCGAGGGGCTTGATGCGGATGCCGCCGGCTTGCGCCTGCTGGCGGCGAAAGTTCCGGAAATGGTCGTTGCCTCGAGCTGCTCGAAGAACTTTGCCGTCTATCGCGACCGCGTTGGTGCAGCGCTGATCATGGCGAAAGACGGTGCGCAGGCGGATATGGCGATGGGCCAGATGCTGTCGGCGGCGCGCGCCATGTATTCGATGCCGCCGGACCATGGCGCGGCTGCGGTGCGCATGGTGCTCGAGGACGCTACGTTGCGGGCCGACTGGGAAGCAGAGCTTGAAGAGATGCGCCTGCGCATGCTGCGGCTGCGCGTCCAGTTCGCCGAAGCGCTGCGGCGGCAGTCCAACTCCGACCGTTTCGATTTCGTCGCCAGCCATCGCGGCATGTTTTCCCGGCTTGGCCTGTCGGAAGCGCAAGTCGAGCGGCTGCGCGCCGAGCATGGCATCTACATGGTCGGCGACAGCCGCATCAACGTTGCCGGCCTGCCCGAGGACGGCATGGACGCGCTCGCCAAGGCGATTGTCTCCGTGTTCGACTGATACTTTTTGCTTGACCATGATCTTTTCCGAAAACCGGCTTCCACGATCATGGTCTGGCCGCCGATCTGTGGACAAGGCGCCCTCACCGGCTGAAGCCGTTGGCCGCACAGCCGTGTACAGGATAGCGTTTCCCAGATGAAACCCTCGAAAGACATTTCCCGGCTGATCGAGATCATGGCAGCGCTGCGGGCGCCGGAAACCGGCTGCCCGTGGGATATCGAGCAGGACTTTTCGACAATCGCGCCATACACGGTAGAGGAAGCCTACGAAGTGGCGGACGCCATCGCGCGGGGCGACCTGGACGATCTGCGCGATGAACTCGGCGATCTCCTGTTGCAAGTGGTCTACCACGCGCAAATGGCCGAGGAGGCCGGCGAATTCTCATTCGGCGATGTGGTCGAGGCCATCACCACAAAAATGATCCGCCGCCACCCGCATGTTTTCGGCGACGAAAAGGCGCGCAGCGCCGGCATGGCGAAGGGCATGTGGGAAAAGATCAAAGCGGAGGAAAAAGCGGAGAAGCGCAGCGCCCGCCTCGTCCGAGGGCTCGACCCCGAGGACCATGGCAAGGGCTTTCTCGACAGCGTGCCGGTCGCCCTGGCCGCGCTGACCCGGGCCCTCAAACTGCAGGAAAAGGCCGCCCGCGTCGGCTTCGACTGGAGCGAGGCGGCACCGATCCTCGAAAAGATCGAGGAGGAGATCGGCGAATTACGCGAAGCGCTGGCCAAAGGCGACAGCGCACCGATCAAGGACGAGTTCGGCGACATGCTGTTTGCGATCGTCAATCTCGGCCGGCACCTCAAAATCGATTCCGAAGCGGCACTCAGCGGCACCAACGAAAAATTCCGGTCGCGCTTCCACCATGTCGAGCAGGCGCTGCAAGCGTCGGGAAACAACCTCGAAGAGGCGACGCTGGACGAGATGGAAGCGCTCTGGCAGCAGGCAAAAAGCGCGAAATAAACGCCCTACCCATTGTTTTGACGTCGCAATCGGCTTTCTATCTCTTGTCGAGCACTGTGTGTGGCCTTGAGCGCGATGGTCACGCTGCCATCCTCATTGTCATCACGCGAGACGATGTCGCCGTTGCGGTAAAGCCAGTCGACGACGCCGAGTTGGTCGGCCTTGAGCGTGACCGTGAACGTCTCCAGTTCGCCCGACATCATCGTCTCGATGATCGCCTTCAGCGCATCGATGCCTTCGCCGGTAACCGCCGATATGGCGATAGGCGGCGCCTTCCTGCCGTCAGCACCATCGGCAAGCAGCCGCGCGCGGTTGCCCTCGTCGAGCCGGTCGATCTTGTTCCACACTTCGATGACGCGCTTGCTATCGCGGGCATCAACGCCGAGATCGGCAAGGATGCGCTCGACATCTTCGGCCTGTGCGGCCGTATCGGGGTCGGAGATATCGCGCAGATGAATGACGAGGTCTGCCTCGACCACTTCCTCCAGTGTCGCCCTGAAGGCCGCGACCAGATGCGTTGGCAGGTCGGAAATGAAGCCGACCGTATCGGAAAGGATGACCGGCGTTCCGTGCCGCAGGCGCACGCGGCGCAGCGTCGGGTCGAGCGTGGCAAACAGCATGTCTTCCGCCAGCACCCCTGCTCCGGTCAGCCGGTTGAACAGCGTCGACTTGCCGGCATTGGTGTAGCCGACGATCGCCACCACCGGAAACGGCACCTTCTTGCGCTTGGCGCGGTGCAGGTCGCGGGTGCGGCGCACCGTTTCGAGCTCATGCTTCAGCTTGGTGATCTTGTCCTGCAACACACGCCGATCCGACTCGATCTGCGTCTCGCCAGGGCCGCCGAGAAAGCCGGCGCCGCCGCGCTGGCGCTCAAGGTGGGTCCAGCTCCGCACAAGGCGGCCCTTCTGGTAGTTGAGATGGGCAAGGTCGACCTGCAGCGTGCCTTCCTTGGTGCGGGCGCGCTCGCCGAAAATCTCCAGGATCAGCCCGGTGCGGTCGAGCACCTTGGCGTTCAACTCTTTTTCGAGATTGCGCTGCTGTACCGGTGTCAGCGGATGATCGACAATGACCACTTCCGCGTGCCCCTCTTTGACGATCTCGGCGAACTCCGCGACCTTGCCGCTGCCGAGCAACGTCGCCGGGCGTGGATCGTTGACGGTCACCACTGCCGTGTGGACCAGGTCAAGGTCGATGGCGCTGGCGAGGCCGACCGCCTCGTCGCGACGGGCCTCGGCGGAACGGGTCAGGCGCGGGCGATTGGTGTCGTCGTTGCCACGCGGCTGCCGGGTAAGCACCGGCACGATGACCACCGCCCGGGTCGGACCGTTGGCCTCTGTCCCGGTCTGATGTGCTGGTTTTCCGCGAACGCTGCGGTCCGCGTCTTTCTCACGTGCCAATCAGGCGCCCTGGCTTTCCTCACCATCGAACATCTGAACCGGCTGGCTCGGCATGATCGTGGAAATGGCGTGCTTGTAGACGAGCTGGGAATGGCCGTCGCGACGCAGCAGAACGCAGAAATTGTCGAACGAAGTGACCACGCCGGTCAGCTTCACGCCGTTGATGAGAAAGATGGTGAGTGGGTTTTTGCTCTTGCGAACTGAATTCAGGAACAGGTCCTGAAGATTTTGCGATCGTTCCGCCATTGTTCTTGTCTTTCGCCGATCCCCTTCGGTTTGCAAGCCAATGCGCCAAATTAGCTGGCACATGTCAAGCACGCAAACACCATCTTGCCGTCAGTAACGACAAGCAGAACGAGATATATTGATGTTCATTCCATCTGTGCGGTTATCAGGCTGGACTTTTTTCCGCAACGTCAAAAAAGGCCCGCCGTAGTGAAACTGTTATCGAGCCCGGGTGGCCGTTGGCGACGGGAGCGCCATCGATTGCCACCACCGGCATGGCGATCGTGGTCGCGGAGCTGATGAAAACCTCGCGCGCGGCCTTGGCCTCGGCAACCGAAAAGCCGCGCTCCTCGATCTTCAGGCCGAGCTTGGCGGCGACATCGAACAGTGTCGTGCGGGTGATACCGCGCAGGATGCCATGCTCGGCCGGCCGCGTCACCAGCACGCCGCCCCTGGTGATGATCCAGGCGTTCGACGATCCACCTTCCTTGACGGTGCCGTCAACATCGACGAACCACGCCTCCTGGGCGCCTGCTTCCTTGGCTTTCTGTTTGGCCAGCACGTTCGGCAACAGGCCGACCGACTTGATATCGACCCGATCCCACCGGTTCTCCGGCACCGTGATAACCCGGATCCCGCTCTCGGCCCGCTTCGCGGCAGCTGCAGGATCGGCTTTTTTGGCGGTCACCACCAGCGACGGCTTCGTGCCCGCCGGCGGGAAGAAAAACTCACGGCTGGCGACACCGCGTGTCACCTGGACATAGACCAGGCCGTCGACGACATGGTTGCGGCGCACCACCTCGCCCATGACGAGCGGCAGCACGCCGCGCGTGATCGGCCAGTCGATCGAGAGTTCGGTGAGCGAGCGGTTCAATCGGGCGAGATGGCGCGGCATGTCGACGATGAAGCCCCGCGCCACCTCGCAGACCTCGTAGACGCCGTCGGCGAATTGATAGCCACGGTCCTCGATGTGCACGGAAGCTTCGGCGTGAGCGACATAGCGTCCGTTCACATAGGCAATGCGCGGCATGGATAACCCCTGGAGAAGTCAGCGCATGAGCCCGAAAATCGGAATCGATTTCGGAAAGGATCATGCGCAAAAATCAAAATGCTACAGCCTCCTTTGTGCGTCCCAAAGACGCGCGGCGCTGCAGTGCTCTTATGCGATTCCACGACCGCCGTAACCGGTAATTGCGTGGGCCACGGCTGGTTTGGCTCTCAGACGCCCAGCGACTTCAGCTTGCGGTGCAGTGCAGAGCGTTCCATGCCGATAAACTCTGCCGTCTTCGAGATGTTGCCGCCAAAACGGTTGATCTGGGCGATCAGATAGTCCTTCTCGAATTGTTCGCGTGCTTCACGCAGCGGCAGTGCCATTATGTGCTGATCGGACTTGGTTGGAGTGCGCGGCATGACGTCGCCGATCTCGGCTGGCAGGAGGTCGGCGGTGATCGGCGCATCGACATCGTCGCCGCGCGCCAGGATCATCAGGCGCTCGACATTGTTGCGCAACTGCCGAACGTTGCCCGGCCAGTTGTGCGCCTGCAGCACCGCCAGCGCGTCGTCGCCGATGCGGCGCGGCTTGATGCCGGCCTGGCGAGCGATCTGCTTCATGAAATTGTCGACCAGATAAGGAATGTCCTCGCGACGCTCGGCCAGTCCCGGCACCATGACCGGAACCACGGCCAGGCGATGATAAAGGTCCTCACGGAAACGGCCGTCGGCGATCATGGCTTCCAGGTTCTGCGAGGTCGACGAGATGATGCGTACGTCGACCTTGACCCGCTTGGTGCCCCCTACCCGCTCGAACTGCTGTTCGACCAGCACGCGCAGGATCTTGTTTTGCGTCTCACGCGGCATGTCGGCCACTTCATCGATGTAGAGAATGCCGCGATGGGCCTCCTCCAGCGCACCGACCTTGCGTTCGACGCCGTTCGATTCGGTGCCGAACAACTCGATCTCCATACGCTCAGGCGTGATGTTGGCGGCACTCAGCGTCACAAACGGTGCACTCTTGCGCGCCGACAGTGCGTGGATGGCGCGCGCCGCCAGTTCCTTGCCCGAGCCGGAGGGGCCGATAATCATGACGCGGCTGTTGGTCGGCGCGACGCGCTCGATGGTCTGGCGCAATTGGCTCATTGCCGACGACATGCCGATGAGGTCGAAAGTCTCGCCGCTGCGCAGCTTGAGATCCGAAACCTCGCGTCTCAATTTGGACGTTTCAAGCGCCCGTTCGGCAATAAGGATCAGCCTGTCGGCCTTGAACGGCTTTTCGATAAAATCATAGGCGCCGCGGCGGATGGCCGAGACTGCCGTTTCGATATTGCCGTGGCCCGAGATCATCACCACCGGCAGGTTCGGGTGCATCGTCTTGATCTCGTCCAGCAAAGCGAGGCCATCGAGCCGCGAACCCTGCAGCCAGATGTCGAGGAAGATCAGCCTGGGTGCCCGGTCGGCAACCACCGCCAGCGCGCTGTCGGCGTCAAACGCCGTGCGGGTTTCGTGACCTTCGTCGCTCAGGATACCGGCGACGAGTTCGCGGATGTCTTCCTCGTCGTCGACGATGAGAATATCAGACGCCATTACCGACCTTTTCAGTTTCTTTTTCGTGTTCCGTCTTGCTTTCGCCGCGTATCGGAACGGTGGCGGCAACCGGCAGGATGATGCTGATCATCGCACCCCGCCCATCGTGGAATTCCGCTGGTGCATCGTGCAATTCGAGTCGCCCGCCATGGTCCTCCACGATCTTCTTGACGATAGCGAGGCCAAGCCCGGTGCCTTTCTCGCGTGTCGTCATGTAAGGCTCGAGCAAGCGCTGCCGGTTTTCGCGCGGCAAGCCCCTGCCGTTGTCGATGACGTCGATTCGAATCGCGCCATTCTGACGCCCGGCTTGAATCCGGATTATGCCGTGCGGACGATCCTCTGCATCAAGTCCGTCGATAGCTTCGGCAGCATTCTTGATGACGTTGCCGAAAGCCTGCGCCATCAGGCGGCTGTCGAACGTGCCTTTGAGCGGCTCATTGCCGAAGACGCGCTCGAAGGTGATGTCGGCCCGGCTCACTTCGACCAGGAACGAGGCCTCGCGCAACGAATCGCGCAGATCGATGGCCTTCATTTCTGGTTTCGGCATGCGGGCGAACGCTGAGAACTCGTCGACCATGCGGCCGATGTCCTCCACTTGCCGGATGATGGTGTCGGTGCATTGATCGAAAACCTCACGGTCCTCGGTGATGACCTTGCCGTAACGGCGCTTGATACGCTCGGCCGAAAGCTGGATCGGCGTCAGCGGGTTCTTGATCTCGTGGGCGATGCGCCGCGCCACGTCGGCCCATGCAGAGGAACGCTGTGCCTGGACCAGATCGGTAATGTCGTCGACTGTCACGACATAGGATTTATCCTCCGAACCGTCGTCGCCGGCTTCAATCGTGATCTGCACGTTGAAGGTCCGTTCGGTGCCGGCACGATAGAAGGTGACCTGTTCGCGATAGACCGGCTTGCCCGACTTGCGGCCGATCTCGAAGACGCGGCCGACATGCGGTAGCACGGCGGAAAGGTTCTCCCCAAGCGCCGCGGTGGCGGATATGGCCAGCATCGTTTCGGCCGAACGGTTGACGATGGTGACGATGCCATATGGATCGACGCCGATGACCCCGGCGGTGACGCCGGCAAGCACAGCCTCCGAAAAGCGCCGCCGCTCGTCGATCAGATCCTTGGCCGACAGGATCTCGTTGCGCTGCGATTTCAACTCCATCAGCATCTTGTTGAAGGTGTCGCCGAGCGAGGCGACGTCGCCGTCGGAGGGGCGGACTGGCACGGCCACATCGAGATTGCCGGTAGCGACCTCGTCGGCCGCGCCGATGAGCTGACGAATCGGCCGCACCAGGCGGTCGGCCACCGCAATGCCGGTCCAGATGGCGGACAGGATAATGATCAGCGTCAGCGACAGATAGGGAAGCGCGAAAGCCACTTGCGAGGTGCGGCGATTGTCTTCGAGACCGCGATATTCTGCGGTGTTGGATTTGACGATCTGCCGTGCCTTGATCACCTCGGGATCGACGAGGCGAATGGTGTAGAGATAGAGCCCGTCGATCTCGCGCAGCTTGACGATGGCCCCCATGATGTTACGGGTGCGCGGCTCGATCAGCACCGGCTTGCCGTTGGCAGCGCTTGCCACAGCGCCCTCCGGCGGCTCCGGCATGGCAAAGTCCGCGTCGGTCTTGGCGCTCATGACGAAGGAACCATCGGGCTTGATGAGTGCTGCGTGTGCCAGGGAGCGTCCAACCGCCTCCTTGTTCATGAGGTCAAGGAAGCCGGTCCGATCGAGGCCGTAAAGCGTGCGCGAAGCGTCGAGGTCGTAAGCCATCGACAACGTCGTGCCCTGAAGATTTCGTGCGTTTTCCTGCACATAGGCGTCGGCGATCGACAACGACGAATTGACGATCGTCTTGGTGCGGATCTCGAACCAGCGGTCGAGGCCGATGTCGAGCGTGATCGACGCGATGATCGCCACCATGATCGCGGGGATGGCGGCGACCAGCGCAAACATCGCCACGATGCGCACATGCAGGCGCGACGCAGCCTTGCCGTGCCGGCGTGCCATCAGGATGCGATGCACTTCGCGGCCGACCAGCAAGATCAGAAACAGCACGAACGCGGCGTTAAGCGCGATCAGCGCCAGCGTCGTCCGCGCGTCGGGCGTGATCGGCGTGGCGCCAACCAGAATGGCGAAGGAGATCGCCGCTGTCACCAGCGCACCGGCAATGGCGACCACGCCGGGCAGCGCAAGCAGCCGGCGACCGTCTCGCGCGCCGGAAGTGCTGAAAAGCGGTTTGCTCAGTGTCGGTGCGTGCAGAGCCATGTCGCCGTCTAGAGCCAGTGATTGCGTCGGATGTATGCAACGCATTGTGGCGATTATGCAACAAGTGTGGCCGAGACGGAAATCTTTCGGCGATCGATCCCCTGGAAAGCGCTCGTAAGGGGTTCGTCTAGACCTGCCTGGAGGACTTGTAGACGTTGACGCCGAGTTCGCGAATCTTCTTGCGCAGCGTGTTGCGGTTGAGTCCTAGCAGTTCGGCGGCCTTGATCTGGTTGCCGCGCGTTGCAGTCATAGAGGCGAGGACCAGTGGATACTCGACCTCGGAGAGGATTCGCTGATAGAGGCCGGCCGGCGGCAAGTCGCCGGCAAACGAGGCAAAATAGCGTTGCAGGAAATGCTCCACCGCCTGGCCGATGGAAAGGTCGTCGGGAATGAGGTTGCCGCCACCTGGAACGACAGGCCTTTCGCCAGTCTTCAACTCCGCCTCGATGATCTCGGCGGATATCTCGTCCTGCGAATACAGTGCAGCCAGCCTGCGGATGAGGTTTTCGAGTTCGCGCACGTTGCCAGGCCATGGGTAGCGCTTCATCAGCTCGATGCCGCCGGTGGAAATGCGCTTGGTCTGCAGGCCTTCACTGGCGCCGAGCTTGAAGAAGTGCCGGACGAGGTCCGGAATGTCCTCCGATCGCTCGCGCAGCGCCGGCAGCCTGAGCGGCACAACGTTCAAGCGGTAGAACAGGTCCTCGCGGAAAAGCCCCTGATTGATCAGCGTGCGCAGGTCCTTGTTGGTGGCAGCGACGATGCGCACGTCGGTCTTGATCGGCGTGCGGCCGCCGACCGTGGTGTATTCGCCCTGCTGCAACACACGCAGAAGCCGCGTCTGCGCTTCCATCGGCATATCGCCGATCTCGTCGAGGAACAGCGTGCCGCCTTCGGCCTGCTCGAAACGGCCAGTGGAGCGGCTCTGTGCGCCGGTAAAGGCGCCCTTCTCGTGCCCGAATAGTTCCGATTCGATCAGGTCGCGCGGGATCGCCGCCATGTTGATCGCGACGAAGGGGCCACCACGACGACGGCCATATTCATGCAGCGCGCGCGCCACCAGTTCCTTGCCAGTACCCGATTCGCCTGAGATCATCACCGTCAGGTCGGTCTGCATCATCCGCGCCAGCATGCGGTAGATGTCCTGCATGGCCGCCGAGCGGCCGACCAGCGGCATCGTTTCAGGCGGCTCGTCGGCACGCGTATCGATCTTGGGCCGCCGCGGCTCGGAAAGCGCCCGATTGACGATGTTGAGCAGCTCCGTTAGGTCGAACGGTTTTGGCAGATATTCATAGGCTCCGGTTTCGGAGGCCCGGATCGCCGTCATGAACGTGTTCTGCGCACTCATGACGATGACCGGCAGTTCCGGTCGCGCCTTCTTGATGCGCGGTAGCATGTCGAAGGCGTTCTCGTCAGGCATGACAACGTCGGTGATGACCAGATCCCCCTCGCCCGCGGCCACCCAGCGCCACAGCGTCGAGGCATTGGAGGTGACGCGCACGTCGTGACCGACGCGCGAAAGCGCTTGGTTGAGGACAGTGCGGATGGCCGCATCGTCGTCGGCGACGAGAATATTGCCGCGAATGGTCATTTGCGGTCTCCTTCACCGTCGTCGTCGGTGCCAAACTGGGTTTCTTTCCACGCCGGCATCAGGATGCGGAAGGTGGTCCCGCGCGGCGTCGATTCGCATTCAATGATGCCGCCATGCTCGCCGACGATCTTTGCGACCAGCGCCAGACCGAGACCGGAGCCGTTCGGCTTGGTGGTGATGAAGGGATCGAACAGGATCGGCAGGATATCCTCGGAGACACCCGAACCGTTGTCGCGCACGCAGAATTCCAATGGCAGCGACACCCGGTCCTGCGTTCCGGGCACGGAAACACGGATGCCCGGGCGGAAGGCAGTCGACAGCGTGATCTCGCCCTGCGGATCGCTGCCGATCGCCTCGGCGGCATTTTTTACCAGATTGAGGAACACCTGGATGAGCTGGTCGCGATTGGCAAAAACCGGAGGCAATGATGGATCATAGTCCTCTAATATCTTGATCCGCTTGGCAAAACCGTTCTTGGCGATTGCTTTGACATGGTCGAGCACGACATGGATGTTGACGGGGTAGCGGTCGATCGGCCGCTCGTCCGAAAACACCTCCATGCGGTCGACCAGCGAGACAATGCGGTCGGTCTCGTCGGTGATCAAACGCGTCAGCGCGCGATCCTCGTCGGACGCCGACAGCTCAAGCAGCTGCGCGGCGCCACGAATGCCGGACAGCGGGTTCTTGATCTCATGGGCAAGCATGGCGGCAAGGCCGGTGACCGAGCGCGCCGCACCGCGATGCGTCATCTGCCGGTCGATCTTGTCGGCCATTGAGCGTTCCTGGAACATCACCACGACGGAGCCTGGAAATTCCGTCACCGGCGCGACGTAGAGGTCGACCACCTTCTCGATGCCGAGACGCGGCGACGACACGTCCACCCGGTATTCGTTCACCGGTGCACGGCGCTCGCGCACCTGGTCGACAAGCGTCAGCAGCGGACTGCCGAAAGGAATGAGCTTGTGCAGCGTGTTGCGGGCGAGCATCGTGGCGCTCGAGCGGAAAAAATCCTCGGCATCGGCATTGGCGAAGGTGATGAAGCCTTGCGGATCGACCATGATCACCGGCCGACGAATTGTGTTGAGCACAATATGCGCGGCGTCCGCCATGTCCGTGCTCTGTGTGACGGTGGCGTTCATGCCGCACTCCGCAGATTCGGCGCTTCGGGAGCGCTTGAAAACATGTCGCGCAGCAAGGCAATGACCCGCCCAGGCTCGAAAGACGTGAGGATGGCCTTGCGCCAGTCATCGCTTGTGACGGCATGGCGGTCGAGATACCAGCCGAGATGCTTGCGCGCCTGGCGCAATCCGCTTTCGGCGCCATAGAGCGTCAGCATGTCTTCGTAATGGGCAATGACGTAGTCGGTCAGCGCTTGCGGGCTGTCCGGCATGCCGGATACTGGCTCGGCCAGCGCGGCCGCTACAATGCTGCCGGCAGTCCACGGCGCGCCATAGTGCGCACGGCCGATCATCACCGCGTCGGCGCCGGACTGGTCGAGGATCAAGGCTGCCTCTGCCGGCGAGCCGACATCGCCATTGGCAACCACAGGGATGGAGACGGCCTGCTTGACGCGTGCGATGGCACGCCAGTCGGCCGTGCCCTGATAGAACTGGCAACGTGTGCGGCCGTGCACCGTCACCATCCTGACGCCGGCCTGCTCGGCGCGTCGCGCCAGCATCGGCGCGTTGAGCGCGCTCTCGTCCCAGCCAAGCCGCATCTTGACCGTGACCGGCACGTCGACCGCGCCGACTACCGCTTCGATCAGCGACAGCGCGTGGTCGAGGTCTCGCATCAGTGCCGAACCGGCATAGCCGCCCGTCACCTTCTTGGCCGGACAGCCCATGTTGATGTCGATGATGTCGGCGCCTTCGCCGGCTGCGATTCGTGCGCCCTCGGCCATGTGCACCGCGTCGCGGCCGGCAAGCTGGACCATGTGGACAGGCAGCCCGGAATGACGGATGCGCAGGCCCGAGCCAGCCCTGCCCTTTGCAAGCTCGCCGCTCGCCACCATTTCCGATACAACCAGCCCGGCGCCATGCGCATGGGCGCGCTGCCGGAACGGTTCGTCGGTAATGCCCGACATCGGCGCGAGAAACACGCGGTTGCGGATTCTCACGCCACCCACCTCCAGCGGCGAAGCCAATTTGGTCACATCAGGCATGCACAAAAACCAAGCACCTTCGATTGCTGCACATTCTCTAGCCAGAACGACGGCAATGTGCAACGCGCAATGTCGTGACATTAAGGCGCATTTGGGAAAAATATGGATCGCCGGACGGCATCAATCCTAGGTCTTGTGAAAGCGATACCACTTTTCAGGATCATGCGCTAAGCGTCTCGGCATGAGACATGTCAGCGAAAAGCCAGCTGCCGACGACAAGGTCGCCGTGGTCATCGTTGCTGCCGGGCGCGGCGCGCGCGCGGGGCAGGCCAATGGGCCGAAGCAGTACCAGCAGATTGGCGGCGGCGCCGTTATCGCACGCACGCTCGACGCCTTTCTGACGCATCCGAAAATTGGACCTGTCGTCGTTGCTATCCATGCCGAAGACGGCGCGCTTTTCCGCCGCGCCGCCGGCGCGAACGCCGACCGTGTCGTCGCTCTGATCGGCGGTACGTCACGGCAGGAGTCCGTCCGGCTTGGACTGCTGGCGTTGAGAAGCCATGCGCCGGGCCGGGTCCTGATCCATGATGCGGCTCGGCCGTTTGTCGATGCGGAACTGATAGATCGCACGATCGCCGCCATTGAAGAGCGCCAGGGAGCGCTGCCTGCTTTGCCCGTTGCCGATACGCTGAAGCGCGAAACGGCCGAAGGCATGAGCGGCGAAACAGTGTCCAGGGCCGGGCTCCATGCCGCACAGACACCACAAGGCTTTCCGTTCTGGCCGATCCTGGCCGCGCACGAAAAGGCTCATCAATTGGGCAAGGCGGATTTCACCGACGATGCGGCAATCGCCGAATGGGCGCATATTCCGGTGAAGATCGTTCCCGGCTCGCCGGACAATGTCAAACTGACCTGGGCACGGGATATTGCGATGGCGGATCAGCGGCTTTCCAGCGCCTCACGTTTTCCGGACATCCGAACCGGCAACGGCTACGACGTCCATGCCTTCGAGCCCGGCGACCATGTCACCCTGTGCGGTGTCGCTATTCCGCACGACAGGAAATTGTCCGGCCATTCGGATGCCGATGTCGGCCTGCATGCGTTGACCGACGCGCTGCTCGCCACCTGCGGCGCCGGTGACATCGGCACGCATTTCCCGCCCTCCGACCCGCAGTGGAAAGGGGCCGCTTCACGCATCTTCGTCGAACACGCAGCGAAGCTGGTGCGCGAGCGCGGCGGGCGCATCGCCAACGCCGACATCACATTGGTTTGCGAGGCGCCGCGCGTCGGCCCGCATCGCGAGGCCATGACCGAAACGCTTTCCGCAATGTTGCGAATTTCGCGCGACCGCATCTCGATCAAGGCGACAACCAATGAGAAGCTCGGCTTCGTCGGCCGTGAGGAAGGCATAGCGGCCATCGCGACCGCCAGCGTTGTGTTTCCAGGGGATGTCCCCGAATGAGCAATAGCGATCTCGCAGATGCCCTGCTTCAGGCCTGCCAGCAGCGCGGCATCATGCTGGCGACGGCCGAGAGCTGCACCGGCGGCATGATCATCGCCACGCTGACCGACATTGCCGGCTCTTCCACTGTGGTCGATCGCGGCTTCATCACCTATTCCAACCAGGCCAAGACCGAGATGCTCGGCGTCTCGGCCGCTACACTCGAGGCGAACGGCGCAGTCTCGCGCGAGACTGCGGTGGAGATGGCGGCCGGCGCCTTGGCCCATTCGCGCGCCGGTCTTGCGCTCGCGGTGACCGGCATCGCCGGTCCGGGCGGTGGCTCAGCGGAAAAACCTGTCGGCCTGGTCTGGTTCGGCGTTGCCGTGGCTGGCCGACCGGTGGTCAGCGAATGCCAGCTGTTCGGCGACAAGGGCCGTGATTTCATCCGCCGGGAGACGGTCCGGCATGCGCTTGAACTGGGTCTGCGCGCGCTCGCTGCGGATCAGGCCGCCGATGGCGTGCCGTAGATGATTTCGGCGCGTTTCTCGAACGCCTCGGAGAACATGCGGAAGGCGCGGTCGAACATGGTTCCCATGAGCGCACCCAAAATGCGGCTCTTGAACTCATAGTCGATAAAGAAGCAGACGTTGCAACCACCGCCGTCCGCCGGGTCGAAGCGCCAGACATTGCTCAGATATTTGAACGGGCCGTCGATATATTTGACGTCGATGGCGTTCTCGTCAGGCTTCAGCAGCACCTGCGTGGTGAAAGTCTCGCGGATCGCCTTGTAGCCAATGCTCATGTCGGCGATGAGCAGCGTGCGTCCGTCGCGTTCCTTGCGCGAACGAACCGTAAGTGCCTCGCAAAGCGGCAGGAATTGCGGATAGGATTCGATATCCGCGACCAGAGCGAACATCTGTTCAGGCGTATGCGCGACGCGGCGATGGGCTTCGAATTGTGGCATGAAACCAGTTTGTTAGGCGGACTTCCTGAGAAACGCTTCGCGCGCCGCGCGCAACCTGGCGAAATCGTCGCCGGCATGATGCGACGAGCGCGTCAGCGGGCTCGACGCCACCAGCAGGAAGCCCTTGGTCCGGCCGATCGTCTCGAAAGACTTGAACTCCTCCGGTGTGACAAAGCGGATCACCGGATGGTGCTTCTTCGACGGCTGAAGATATTGGCCGATGGTCATGAAGTCGACATTGGCCGAACGCAGATCGTCCATCAGTTGCAGGATTTCGTTCCGCTCCTCGCCAAGGCCAACCATGATGCCGGACTTGGTGAAGATCGAGGGGTCGAGTTCCTTGACTCGCTGCAAGAGCCTGATCGAGTGGAAATAGCGCGCACCCGGCCGAACCGTCAGATAGTTCGACGGCACGGTCTCGAGATTATGGTTGAAAACGTCCGGCTTGGCCGCCACGACGATCTCCAGTGCACCGTCCTTGCGCAGGAAGTCGGGCGTCAGGATTTCGATCGTCGTCAGAGGCGTTGCCGCCCGGATGGCGCGGATGACCTCGGCAAAGTGCTGAGCTCCGCCATCGGCGAGATCGTCGCGGTCGACTGAGGTGATGACGACATGGCTTAGGCCCATTTGCTTGACGGCGTGTGCGACGCGCGCCGGCTCGTCGGGATCGAGTGCGGTCGGTATACCGGTAGCCACGTTGCAGAACGCGCAGGCGCGCGTGCAGATCTCGCCCATGATCATGAAGGTGGCGTGCTTCTTTTCCCAGCACTCGCCGATGTTGGGGCAACCGGCCTCTTCGCACACCGTCACCAGCTTATGCGACTTCACGATCTCGCGCGTCTCGGCATAGCCTTTCGACATCGGCGCCTTGACGCGGATCCAGTCGGGCTTGCGCAGCACATCCTGGTCGGGCTTGTGCGCCTTTTCGGGATGCCGCAGGCGCGGCGCATTGGCGATCGTGTCGAGGACGGTGACCATATGAAATCCGGTTCATTCGCGATCGCCTGTCCGACGTTCGCTTTCCCAAGTCATCTAGGACTTTTCGCTGCAAAGAAAAAGGCCGCGGCGGCGCATGCCGCCACAGCCGTTTTCGCATGGCATGAGTTCAGCAATTAACGGCGCACCATGCGTCCTACCCAGATCAGCAGGCAGGCACCAATGAAACCGGTGATCAGATAGGCGATCCAGCCGGCGCCGAAGGCGCCGATGTTGAGTGCCTGCAGGATGGCATTCAGCACGATCGCGCCGACGATGCCAAGAATGATGTTCATCAAGATGCCGGTGTTGCTCTTCATGAACATCTCGGCAAACCAGCCTGCCAAACCGCCGATGATGATGGCTGCTACCCAGCCCACGCCGTTCACGTCCATATGCCCTCTCCTGTGGTGATGAATGCATCCGGAAACGAATTACCTTGCCGTCGAGTTCCTTGACATACATGTGTGAGTCTCGCGCAGCCAATTTATCATGCGTTCAGCGCACGGCCATAGGCGTCGAGAACACTCTCCTTCATCATCTCCGACAGCGTCGGGTGCGGGAAGATTGTGTGCATCAGCTCTTCCTCGGTGGTTTCCAGGTTCATAGCCACGACGAAGCCCTGGATCAGTTCGGTTACTTCTGCGCCAACCATGTGGGCACCCAGCAACTGGCCGGTCTTCTTGTCGAAAATGGTCTTGACGAAGCCTTGGTCTTCGCCCAGCGCAATCGCCTTGCCGTTTGCGGCGAACTGGAAGCGGCCGACGCGGATGTCCTTGCCATCGGCTTTCGCTTTGGCTTCCGTCAGTCCGACCGAGGCGACTTGCGGATTGCAATAGGTGCAGCCCGGGATCTTCAGCTTGTCGATGGCATGCACGCCGGCGAAATTGGCAATCTTTTCCACACACACCACGCCCTCATGCTCGGCCTTGTGGGCGAGCATCGGCGGTCCGGCGACATCGCCGATGGCATAGATGCCGGGCACGTTGGTCTTGCCGTAGCCGTCGACGACGATGCAACCGCGTTCGGTCTTCACGCCGAGCGCCTCGAGGCCGAGATTTTCGATATTGCCCTGTACCCCGACGGCTGAAATCATGCGGTCGGCGGTGATCTTCTCGACCTTGCCGTCCTTCATCTCGACATGCGCGGTGACCGAATTGGCGCCCTTCTCGACCTTGGTCACCTTGGCCTCGAGGATGATCTTCATGCCCTGCTTCTCGAACTGCTTTTGCGCAAACTTCGACACTTCGGCGTCCTCGACCGGCATCACAGCCGGCAGCAGTTCAACCACCGTCACCTCTGCGCCCATAGTGCGGTAAAACGAGGCGAACTCGATGCCGATGGCGCCCGAGCCCATCACCAGCAGCGACTTCGGCATCTCTTTCGGCACCATCGCCACGAAATAGGTCCAGATCAACTTGCCGTCCGGCTCGATGCCGGGCAATGCGCGCGGCCTGGCTCCGGTCGCCAGGATGATGTGCTTGGCGGTGTAGGTGCCCTCGCCTTTGACGCCCTTGGGCGCCGGCGGCTGCGGCTCCATCGGCTTCTTCGACGATTTCGACACGACGATCTCGCCGGGTTTCGTCAGTTTGGCTTCGCCCCAGATGACGTCGACCTTGTTCTTCTTCATCAGGAAGCCGACGCCGCCGTTGAGCCGCAGCGAGACCTTTCGCGAGCGATCGACGACGGCGGCGGTGTCGACGCTGACCTTGCCGTCGATCTTCAGGCCGTAATCCTTCAGATGATCCGAATAGTGCATGATCTCGGCCGAGCGCAGCAGCGCTTTGGTCGGAATGCAGCCCCAGTTGAGGCAGATGCCGCCCAAGTGCTCGCGCTCGACAATCGCCGTCTTGAAGCCAAGCTGCGCCGAACGCACTGCAGTGACATAGCCGCCGGGGCCGGAGCCGATGATGATAACGTCGTAGTTCTCAGCCACGGCTTTTCTCCTTCACAATTCCAGCATGACGCGCACGAGCGGCGTCAGCGCTTGCCCGATGCTCCGCGTGTTTTCCGCGTCAAGGTGGACGCCGTCCAGCGGCGTCGTTTCGGCCACCGTGCCCGCATTGAAGAAGCCGCAGCCGGCCTCGTCGGCAAGGGCGGAATATTGCGGCGCCAGCCGCTTTGACGCGTCATCTCCGCCGGCGAACATTTCTTTGAACTCGGCGTTTTCCGTGCGGCTGACTACGGGCGGCGCGACGATCAGGATCTGCGGCGCCGGCCAATCGAACGGGTAATCATGACCGCGCACAATATCGATCAGGCGTTGCACGCCTTGTTTGGCCGCGACCGGATTGCCGTGAATCCACGGCTTCATATCGTTGGCGCCGAGCATGATGACGATCAAATCGATCGGCGCATGAGTCGTCAGGATCGTTGGCAACAGCCTTGCGCCATTGCGGTCCGCTCCGGCCAAGTGATCGTCGAAGGCGGTGGTTCGGCCATTCAGGCCTTCGGCGATGACCTCGACGCCGCTGCCCAATGCCGCCTGCAGCACGCTCGGCCAGCGATCTTCCAGCGGATGTCGGCCGAGGTTTGCCGCGTCATAGCCCCAAGTAAGCGAATCGCCGTAGCAGAGGACCGTCTTCATGTGCCTGCCCCGCCGAAACCTGGTTGCGAGCGCGCCAATCGCCAGCGCACGAAAAGCCACTGGACCAGCACCGTAGCGATGCCCGGCAGGACGAGACCCGCGACTATGGGAAGATCGCCCGACCATTGGCTCTTGCCTGGGGGCTGGGAGAAAGTCCAGCCGATCAGGGAAACTCCAACGAGCACAAAAAACGCTACCCCTATGGTCGCCGTCAGCTTTGTTGCCCGTCGTGGGTCCGACATGAATTGTGCGATGAAGAACGCGACCGTCACGAGGACGGTGACGAGAGCCGAGATCATAAACACAAGGATGTACTCTACGTCGGCATTGGTTGCGACGGCGAGCCACTGCGCCACCAATCCGCCGGCCAAACCGGAAAGAAAGAAGGCAAAAAGGCTGGTGAAGAATTTCCGCACCGCCCTGTTCCCTTCTCTTAGACCAGCATGCCCATCGGGTTTTCGACCATGCGTTTGAAGGCGACGAGCAGCTCGGCGCCGAGCGCACCGTCGACGGCGCGGTGATCGGTCGACAACGTCACCGACATGATCGTGGCGATCTTGATCTCGCCGTTCTTGACCACCGCGCGTTGCTCTCCGGCGCCGACCGCCAGGATCGTCGCATGCGGTGGGTTGATGACGGCAGAAAAATCCTTGATGCCGAACATGCCGAGATTGGACACTGCCGTGGTGCCGCCCTGATATTCTTCCGGCTTCAGCTTGCGGCTGCGGGCGCGGCCGGCAAGATCCTTCATCTCGTTGGAGATAACGGACAGCGTCTTTTCGTCGGCACGCCGGATGATTGGCGTGATCAAGCCGCCGGGGATCGACACTGCAACACCGACATCGGCATGCTTGTGCTTGACCATGGCGTTTTCTGTCCACGACGCATTGGCATCCGGCACCGCCATCAGCGCCATGGCCAGAGCCTTGATGACCATGTCATTGACGGAAAGCTTATAGGCCGGCGTTTCCCCCTTCTCGGTCTTCTTCACCGGGGCGGCCGCATTGATCTGCGTGCGCAGGGCCAGAAGTGCGTCGAGCTCGCAGTCGAGCGTCAGATAGAAATGCGGGATGGTGGTCTTGGCCTCGACCAGCCGCCGCGCAATTGTCTTGCGCATATTGTCGTGGGGGACCAGCTCGTAGGAGCCTTCGGCAAACAGTTTGAGCACCTGCTCGTCGGACATTGGCTTGGGTGCTGCTGCCGCAGGTGCCGGAGCACCGGCGGCCGCTGCTTTTGCTGCTGGTGCCGCCTTGGCGCCGCCACTGGAAATTGCGGCCTCGACATCGGCCCTGACCACGCGACCATGCGGGCCGGAGCCCGTCACCGCCGACACATCGACACCGGCTTCCTTGGCGATGCGGCGGGCCAGCGGCGAGGCGAAGATGCGGCCGTTCGCGGATTGGCTGATCTCCCCCCGTGTGGGGGAGATGGCCGGCAGGCCAGAGGGGGGCGCCTCGCTCCCTGCGGCAGGAGGGACAGCGCCCCCCTCTGTCGACTTCGTCGACATCTCCCCCACGGGTGGGGAGATTGGCGCTTTTTCCTGCTTCGCCTCAGCCTTTGCCGGCGCAGCGCCATCACCGCTTTTGGCGGCAGAAGCAGCATCCTCGCCCTCCGCCGCCAGCACCGCGATCAGCGCATTGACCTTGACGCCTTCAGTGCCGGCCGGAACCACCAGCTTGGCAACCGTGCCTTCGTCGACGGCTTCGACTTCCATCGTTGCCTTGTCGGTCTCGATTTCGGCAATCACGTCGCCCGGCGAAACCTTGTCGCCTTCCTTGACCAACCACTTGGAAAGATTGCCCTCTTCCATCGTGGGCGACAGCGCCGGCATGGTGATGTTGATCGGCATTTTGTCCTCCCGCCCTGCTCAGCGATACGTGACGGCTTTGACCGCCTCGACGACCTCGCCGACATTGGGCAGCGCCAGCTTTTCGAGGTTCGCCGCATAGGGCATCGGCACGTCCTTGCCGGCAATGGTAATGACCGGTGCGTCGAGGAAATCGAAGGCGCGCTGTGAGACCTGATTGGCGATATGGTCGCCGACCGAGTTCTGCGGAAAGCCTTCCTCGACCACCACCAGGCGATTGGTCTTTTTGACCGAGGCGATGATCGTGTCGAAGTCGAGCGGGCGGATAGTGCGCAAGTCGATGATCTCGGCATCGATGCCCATGCCGCGCAACTCCGCCTCCGCCTTGATCGCGTAGGTCATGCCGATGCCGAACGAGACGATGGTCACGTCCTTGCCGGATTTGTGAATGCGCGCCTTGCCGATCGGCAACACGAAATCGTCCATCTTCGGCACGTCGAAGGAGTGGCCGTAAAGGATTTCGTTTTCGAGGAAGATGACCGGGTTCGGATCGCGGATCGCCGCCTTGAGCAGACCCTTGGCGTCGGCGGCGGTATAAGGCATCACCACCTTCAATCCAGGAATATGGCTGTACCAGGCGGCATAGCACTGCGAATGCTGCGCGGCGACGCGGGCAGCAGCGCCGTTCGGGCCGCGAAAGACGATCGGGGCGCCCATCTGGCCGCCGGACATGTAGAGCGTCTTGGCGGCTGAATTGATGATCTGGTCGATCGCCTGCATGGCGAAGTTGAAGGTCATGAATTCGACGATCGGCTTCAGGCCGGCCATCGCCGCGCCAACACCAACGCCGGCAAAGCCGTGCTCGGTGATCGGCGTGTCGACCACGCGTCTCGGACCGAATTCCTGCAACAGGCCTTGTGTGATCTTGTAGGCGCCCTGGTACTCGGCGACTTCCTCGCCCATGACGAAGACGTCGCCGTCGCGGCGCATTTCCTCCGCCATTGCGTCGCGCAACGCTTCACGCACCGTGGTCGAGACCATTTCGGTGCCGGCCGGGATGTCCGGATCGGCGGCAATTTCCAGCTTGGGCGCGGCGGCAACAGGTGTTGCCGCTTCGCTCTTGGCCGGAGCAGCAGCGGGGGCCGGAGCAGCCGCGGGGGCCGGAGCAGCCGCGGGCGCTGCCGCTTGCGACTCGACAGCCTCCTCGCCAATGCCTTCGCCCGCCTCGTCGATGTCTTCGCCATCGAGGGCCAGCACAGCGATCAGCGTGTTGACCTTGACGCCTTCGGTGCCGGCAGGAACCACGATCTTGGCAAGTGTGCCTTCATCGACGGCTTCGACTTCCATCGTTGCCTTGTCGGTTTCGATTTCGGCAATGGCGTCACCGGCTGCGACTTTGTCGCCTTCTTTCTTCAACCACTTGGAAACATTACCCTCTTCCATGGTCGGCGAGAGGGCGGGCATGAGAATTTCGATCGGCATGTCCTTGCCCTCTCGTTAAAGTACGATATCGGTCCAGAGCTCGGACGGATCCGGCTCCGCGTCGTTCTGGGCAAATTCTGCAGCGTCGGCGACAACGTCGCGGACTTCCTTGTCGATGGCCTTGAGCTCGTCCTCGCTTGCCCATTTCTTGTCGAGCAACCGTGCCTTGACCTGTTCGATCGGGTCACGTTCGGAGCGCATTTTCTGCACTTCTTCCTTGGAGCGGTATTTTGCTGGATCCGACATCGAATGGCCGCGGTAGCGGTAGGTCTGCATTTCGAGAATGAGCGGCCCGTTGCCGGCGCGGCACCATTCGGCGGCGAGGTCGCCGGCGGCCTTGACGGCGCGCACATCCATGCCGTCGACCTGGATGCCTGGAATCTTGAAGGAGGCGCCGCGATGCGAAAAATCCGTCTCGGCCGACGAGCGCGAGACCGAGGTGCCCATGGCGTAGCGGTTGTTCTCGATGATGTAGACCACCGGAAGCTTCCATAGCGAGGCCATATTGAAGCTTTCGTAGACCTGGCCCTGATTCGCGGCGCCATCGCCGAAATAGGTCAGCGTCATATTGTTGTTGCCGCGATAGCGGTTGGCGAAGGCAATGCCGGTGCCGAGCGACACTTGCGCGCCGACGATGCCGTGGCCGCCGTAAAAATGCTTCTCCTTGGAGAACATGTGCATGGAGCCGCCCTTGCCTCTCGACAGGCCGCTACGGCGCCCGGTCAGTTCGGCCATGACGCCGCGCGGCGACAACTCCATGGCCAGCATATGGCCATGGTCGCGATAGGCGGTGATCATCTGGTCGCCATCGATCAGCGCCATCTTCATGCCGGTAACGACCGCCTCCTGGCCGATGTAGAGATGGCAGAAACCGCCGATGAAGCCCATGCCGTAAAGCTGGCCGGCCTTTTCCTCGAAGCGGCGGATGAGCAGCATGTGCCGGTAGGCGGCAAGCTCCTGGTCTTTGGTGAATTCAACAGGCTTTGGGGTGGAAAGGCCCATCGTTTTGCCGTCGGATTTGGATTTGGCAGGCGCTTTTCTGGCGGCGGTGGCCATGCATCACTCCCTGTTGGCGTCTCTTGGCGGACAGCGAGGGAGATCAGTTCTCCCACCGATTTGAGGCAGGCTAACATGCAGGGAAGGCTTTCGCCATGCCGAAAACGCATGGCTGTCATGCATCTAAGCGCCTAAAATCATTGCAAATATCGCCGATTAACTGAAATGGCGTTATCTTGCGACCGGCAGCATGATGGTGATCTCGTCGGCATGGGACAGATTGAGCGCCTTGCGCGCCTGCTCGTCCAGCATGTCCTTCTCGAGCGTGCCCTCATGCATCAGCTGGACGCGGCGCTCCAGGTCGATCCGACGTGCCTTGACGGCATCAAGCCTGCCCTGCAATGCGACAGTCTCGGCTTCGAGCCGATACTTGGAATAGATGCCGAACTCGCCATGATAGGCATGGAAGCCGAAATAGGTCAGGAACACCACGCAGAGCGAGGGGATGATCAGCCGGCCGGTGTTTCTTTGCTTGTGCTGGCGTGTCCACATGGTCCGAATCCTCTGCGCCGCCTTTGTCGCCCGATTGTGCTTAATGGACGGTTACGGATTGCTGGATTCGGAGCCCTGAAAGCAAAAGGGCGGGAATGTCCCCGCCCTCGCTCGCTCGGATTTTCTGTCGAAAATCAGCTTTTAACGATCGACTTGCCGGCATACCGCGCCTGCTTGCCGAGTTCCTCTTCGATGCGGATGAGCTGGTTGTACTTGGCCATGCGGTCCGAGCGTGACAGCGAGCCAGTCTTGATCTGCCCGCAATTGGTGGCAACGGCGAGGTCGGCGATGGTCGAATCCTCGGTCTCGCCCGAGCGGTGCGACATCACCGCGGTATAGCCGGCCTTGTGCGCGGTCTCGACGGCGTCGAGCGTTTCGGTAAGCGAGCCGATCTGGTTGACCTTGACCAGGATCGAATTGGCGACACCCATGCGGATGCCGTCGCGCAACCGCGCCGTGTTGGTGACGAACAGATCGTCGCCAACCAGCTGCGTTTGCTTGCCGATGAGGTCGGTCAGCATTTTCCAGCCGTCCCAGTCGTCCTCGGCCAGGCCGTCCTCGATGGTGATGATCGGGTAGTCGGCAGCGAGCTTGGCCAGATATTTGGCTTGCGCCTTCGGGTCGCGGGTCTTCTTCTCGCCTTCATAGACGTAGTTGCCGTCCTTGAAGAACTCGGTCGCCGCGCAGTCGAGTCCGAGTGCGACCTCCTCGCCTGGCCTGAAGCCGGCCTTCTCGATCGATTCCATAATGAAGTCGAGCGCGGCCGGCGCGCTTTTCAGGTTGGGGGCAAAGCCGCCCTCGTCGCCGACATTGGTGTTATGGCCGGCATCCTTCAGCCTCTTCCGCAGCGTGTGGAATATCTCCGAGCCCCAGCGCACGCCATCGCGCAGCGTCGGCGCGCCGATCGGCAGAATCATGAATTCCTGGAAATCGATCGGGTTGTCGGCATGCGCACCGCCGTTGATGATGTTCATCATCGGCACCGGCAGCACATGCGCCTTGGTGCCGCCGACATAACGGTAGAGCGGCAGGCCGGCCGCTTCGGCCGCGGCCTTGGCCACGGCCAGCGACACACCGAGAATGGCATTGGCGCCGAGCCGGCTCTTGTTGGGCGTACCATCGAGCTCGATCATGGTTTGGTCGATGTGGATCTGATTCTCGGCCTCCATGCCGCCGATCGCCTCGAACAGCTCGCCGTTCACTGCCTCAACCGCCCTGAGCACGCCCTTGCCGAGATAGCGGGGGCCGCCGTCGCGCAGTTCGACCGCCTCATGCGCGCCGGTCGATGCGCCGGACGGCACCGCGGCGCGGCCCATTGAGCCGTCTTCGAGCACGACGTCGACCTCGACGGTCGGATTTCCGCGGCTGTCCAGGATTTCACGCCCGACAATGTCGATGATGGCCGTCATTGCGATGTCCCCGATTGATCGATTGAAGCGTCGCGCACCTCTTAGCCAAAGCGCTGCAAAACGCAATCGGGGCACTTGCAAATATTGCCCGTGCGCCCATTGCCGCTCTTGGGATTCACGAAGCACAAAGCGCTGTCATCATTTGTCATGCGCGGCATGCCGGTTTCTGGTTTATGGCTGTTGTCGCGCGGGGCGAAACAGGAGGAGTTTCGCCATGTCCCAGTTGAGCGGTATTGTGAGTTTGTTCCTGATTGCGGCTGCGTTCCTGACGTCGTGCGACAATCAGCAACCCCCGCAGGGATCGTCGCCTTTGCCGGCCCTGCAAATTGCGCAGTAGCATTCCGCCACATCGAAAGGCCCCCGATTTCCCGGGGGCCTTTTTGATTCCAGGAGACTTAGTCAGTGCCAGTAAGGCTCGACCTTGTAGTAGTTGTATGAGGCGTCACGTGCAGCCTCGCCGTCGGCGCCGGTCAGCTCGTTGATCGAGTAGGAAGGAGCGGCCATCAGCTGGTCTTTGGTGAACGGCACGACATAGCCACCCCTGTTCTCATCATAATCAAGGCTCGCCCACGGAATGGCGTGGTATTTCTCGCCAATGCCGAGAAATCCGCCAAAACCGATCACGGCGAACATGATTCCGTTCGACAATTTGTCGAGCATGACGTCCTCAATGTCGCCGATATGAGTGCCTTCCGTGTTGTAGACCGATGTGCCGATAACCCGCGAAGCGGCAATGGCTTCGGTGTGTCCCGTCTGGGTCGTCATGGTGTGCTCCTCGTCGTCGTTGACATTAGATTTTGACAATGAGGGCCGCGGGCTAAGGTTCCAGACAGGTTCGAAATTCTTCAAAGTTTTCTTGGCGACGCTGCTGTGGCGCAACTGCTGGTTCAACCCACGCTCTTGGCGATGCGATCGAACGCCATCAGCCGTTCAAGCAATGCGGGAAGATCCTTTAGCGGCACCATGTTGGGGCCGTCGGAAGGCGCGTTGTCGGGGTCCTGGTGCGTCTCGATGAAGACGCCGGCGACGCCAACCGCGACAGCCGCGCGCGCCAGCGTCTCGACAAAGCGCCGGTCGCCCCCAGACGAACCGCCCTGCCCGCCCGGCTGCTGCACCGAATGAGTGGCATCGAAAATGACCGGCGCGCCGATCTCGGCCATGATCGGCAGCGCCCTCATGTCGGACACCAAGGTGTTGTAACCAAAGGATGCGCCGCGCTCGGTCACCAAGACATTGGCGTTGCCGGAGCCGGTGATCTTGGCGACGACGTTCTTCATGTCCCATGGCGCGAGGAATTGGCCCTTCTTTACATTGACCACCTTGCCGGTTCTTGCCGCAGCAATCAGCAAATCGGTCTGCCGGCTGAGGAAGGCAGGAATCTGCAGAATGTCGACATGCGGCGCGACGATCGCGCATTGTTCCTCAGTGTGGACGTCGGTCAGGATCGGCAGCGAAAAATTCTTGCGCAAATCGTCGAAGATCGGCATTGCCGCTTCAAGTCCCGCACCGCGCGTGCCGCCAAGCGAGGTGCGATTGGCCTTGTCGTAGCTGGTCTTGTAGACGAGCCCGATGCCGAGCCGTTCGGTCAATTCCTTCAGCGCACCGGCCATGTCGAAAGCGTGCTGCCGCGATTCCAGCTGGCATGGACCGGCGATCAGCGATAGGGGCGCGCTGTTGCCGAAAATGACCTTTCCGATCGCAACGGGAGAATTTGGCATCAGAGGATTGAGCTTGTTCATGCGATCTCCCGGAAAATGAAGGCCGCGCCCTGCCCTGGCGCCGGCGGCACGATGATATCACCGCCGCGTATGTCGTGTTTGACGGAATTGGCTGCAAGCAGCTTTGCGACGGTGTCGCAGTGCCTAATCGAAAAGACGATCCCAGCAAAGCGGAGTTCAGACGGCGCGCCGGCGGGAATGCCGAAGCGTGCCGCAAAGGCTGCAGGATCCAGAACGGTCACAGCGGCATTCGGCCGCTTATAGACAGTGCCGCTCTGCGCCTCCATCCCGGCTGCGATCGAAATCACATGGCCTTGTTCGGAAGGTTCGCGGCTGACTGCCACGACTTCGACAATGCCGGTTGCGCCATTAGCGTGGGCCTGCAAAGCGGTGCGGTCGACCTTCGGCGCATTGATCCGTTCGCAGGCGAAGAGAAAAGCGTCCGTTGCCTTGCCTAGAGCCGCGAAGGCAAGCTTGAATGATGCGGTGTCGCTCTTTCCTGTCGCATCAGCGAAGGCGCGCGAAAAGCTGAGCATGTCTCCCGCCGACAGTCCGGCTTCGATGAAGCGCGCGTGGTCCGCGACGGCGCTTTCGGTGCCCAGCACCACGGCAGAAAATCCTTCATCACCGTTTCTTTCGCGATAGGTGTGATCCCGCGCGACAAAGACATTGCGGTTCGCGATCGCCGTTGCCACGGCCTGTCGGTCGGCGACCGCGAGCGGCTCGAGATAGGTACCGTCGGTGAGGAAGACACAACAGTTTTCCGTTCCGAAGGGATGGATACCCGTCGGCGCAACGGTAAAGCCGAGCAAGGTCAAGCGCGCCCGCGCAACATCGAGGCTCGCGGTCGGCAACACCAGGTGATCGAGCGGATGAGGGCTTGCGGGGGTGTTCTCGGTCATGTCCCGCGCGGTGTGCCTCATTCCTGAAAATGGTTCAAGGGCTTAGCCGGCACCTCGGCGGCGATCGCAGTGCCCGGCCGCGAGGAGCCGACTTGCCGCCGTCAAAAATCATCCTAGCTCATTGCCAGGGGAAGAGACCTTTTCATTGCCCTGGCCGTTATTGCGATAGCAGTTATCGCCGTGCTGATCTGGAACGCGCCAAAGCGGCCGGGCGTCGATCCGACCGAGACCTCCGCGGCTCAGACGGAATGAATCGGGCTGCGGCGCGGCCCCGCTCCGCGACGTGAAATCTGCCTTGGGGGCGGTCAACTTGCGACGATATCGGCCGAATAACGCAATTCGCGCAGCGGTTTTACCCGGCTGGTGGTCTCTGCATAGAGCGGATGCGCCTTGTAGGCGGCGAGCGCTGCCTCGTCTTCGAACTCGGCGTAGACGACCACATCGATTTCGTCCGAGAGCGGATCGACCTTGGTGTTGAGCGTCACCTCGAAACGGCGCGAGTGAGGTATCTTGCCAAGCGCCAGCAGACCCGTACGCACTGCCTCGACGTCCACTTTACGCCGCGCGCTGAAGAAAACGATATGCCGGATCAACCCAGCCTCCTCGACCGTTGGACCGGCGTTCTTTTGTGTCAGCGGGAGCGTGCCGTCAATCGGCAGGATGTCGCGTCGGCGAACCGTGGCGAAGAAGAGAAACTACACCATACTGGTTACATAGTGCACGACGCGCGTCACCTCCCTGATGGTCCTGTCGAGGTAGCGGCCTTGGTTGT
Organism: Mesorhizobium sp. M0960; assembly: GCF_040319055.1. Lineage (NCBI taxonomy): Bacteria > Pseudomonadati > Pseudomonadota > Alphaproteobacteria > Hyphomicrobiales > Phyllobacteriaceae > Mesorhizobium > Mesorhizobium sp. M0960. The sequence continues at coordinate 197,582 of NZ_JAMYNN010000007.1, forward strand.
AAATGCCGTCCCAGATCAGGAAAAAGGTGACGGCCGTGATGACGATGACATAACGCATGGCTAAAACTAGCGCATATGGGTGGTTGCAACCATAGTGATTCCGGCCCTGCTGGGACCCTTCCCGAATTTTAACGGCCTTTGGTCTGTCTGCCGCAATGCTTGCTGGCCAAACTGGCGATACCGCTGCCGGCGGCTTGGAAAGATAACCCCGCTCGGCTTCGACGACCGCTTCAGGAATCATACCATGCGCAAACGGACGATCTCCCTCGTTGCAATTCTTGTCGCTGCAGGCGGCATCTGGCTCAACAACACCTCGCTGCTGTCGAGCCGGCCGGCCGGCACCCCTTCGGTGCTTGCCCATCGCGGCCTGGCTCAGGATTTCGACCGTACGAACCTCGGATCGGAAACATGCACGGCCGATCGCATGCTGACGCCGCGCCATTCCTTCCTCGAAAACACGATTCCCTCGATGGAAGCCGCCTTCGCGCTCGGTGCGGACGCGCTCGAACTCGATGTCCATCCCACTACGGACGGCACGTTCGCCGTCTTCCACGACTGGACGCTGGATTGTCGTACCAACGGCAAGGGAGAAACGCGCCGCCATGCGATGTCCGAATTGAAGACGCTCGATATCGGTTATGGCTACACTGCCGATGGCGGCAAGACCTTTCCGTTTCGCGGCAAGGGTGTCGGCATCATGCCGTCGCTGGATGAAGTCTTGCAGCGCTTCCCGAACCGGCGTTTCAATATCAACATCAAAAGCAACGATCCCAAGGAAGGCGAGATGCTGGCCGCCTGGCTCGCCATATTGACGCCGGCCGAGCGCGCCAATCTGACGGTCTATGGCGGCGACAGGCCTATAGAAGCAGTGAAGGCAGCGTTGCCGGACATGCATACGCTGAGCCGCGCATCCCTGACGCGCTGCATTCTTCGCTATGCTGCGCTCGGCTGGAGTGGCTACGTTCCGGATGCCTGCCGCCAGGGCACCTTGCTCATCCCCGTCAATGTCGCAAAGTGGATGTGGGGCTGGCCCGCCCGTTTTCTCGACCGTATGGACAGCGTCGGCAGCCGCGTCTACCTGCTCGGTCCCTATTCCGGCGGCGGCTTTTCACAAGGCCTCGACGACCCCGCCTCGATCGACCAACTGCCGGACGATTATTCCGGTGGGATTTCGACGGATGCGCTGGATCTGGTCATGCCTGCCGTCAAGCGGCGTTTCGCACCACCTGCCTGAAGAAGCTGCCTGCCTCAAACGGATCGGCCGTATCGGGACAGTATCTTAACGCTGAGACAGTTTCGAGCCGACGCTCAAATCCTCGCCTCAAAGAGTGATGCGGTATTTGGAAAACCCCGCTTCGCCCTCGCCCGCCGGCTCGATCTTCAGCGACTTCACTTGCGCAATAAATTCTCTCGCCTTGGCGCCGGTCTCGAACACGACGCTGGTTTCCGGCAGCGGCGCAAACGACCAGTTGGCATCCGCCGACGGGTTGATGGTGCCTTTGCTGACGATATAGCGCACGATCACGTCGCGGTTGGTGTCGGGCGCTTCGTAGATGATCTTCGAGGCATTGATCTCCGGGAAATTGCCGCCGCCGCCGGCCCGGTAGTTGTTGGTTGCGACGACGAATTTCCGCATGGGATCAATTGGTTTGCCGTCGAACATCAAGTCAATGATGCGGTTCGAGCCGGCGTTCACCAGCCCGCCCTTCGAATCATATTTCAGTGGCTGCGACAGGTCGATCCGGTAGGTGACGCCGTCGATCACGTCGAAATTATAAGACGGGAAGTCGGTGTTGATGAGCGCCTGGTCAGCTTTGCCCGGCTCGATCCGGTTGAAGATGCCGGCCGACATTTCCAGCCATTCCTTCACCTCTGCCCCCGTGATTTCGACGGCGCGCACCGTGTTTGGATAGAGATAGAGGTCGGCGACGTTCTTTATGGCGATATCGCCTACCGGCACGTCGGTGTAATAGTCGGCGCCGTTGCGCCCGCCCGCCTTGAATGGTGCCGCCGCCGACAGCAGCGGCATATCCTTCCATTCGGTGTTCTTCAGGATGTCCTTCAAGTACCAGGTCTGCGCCTGGCTCACGATCTGCACCGATGGATCGTCGGCGACCAGCGCAAAATAGGAATAGAGCGGCGCCGAGGTTTTGCCGACCGGCCGACGCACATAGGCAAGCGTCGCCTCGTGGTCCTGTTTGAGCGCGTCGACGATGCGCTGGTAGTCAGCGACGATCGGCTTGTTCGTCTTGTCGACCCGCTCAAAGATAGGCCTGGCCTCAGAGGTCGCCGAGACGATTTTCCATGTCGATCCGTCGCGCTCCAGCAACAGATCGATCAGCCCCATATGCGAGCCCCAGAAGCCGGCCATGACGGCGGGCTTACCTTGCAACGTGCCTTTCGCCGTATCGACGGCTTCCAGCGACTGAAAGTCCTTCTTGCCAGGGAAGACCAGATGCTGGTGGCCGGTGAACACAGCATCGATACCTTCGACGCCGGCAACGAAGAAGGAGGCATTCTCCATCATGTCGCCTTGCTTCACGTCGATGCCAGAATGGGAGAGCGCAATGATGATGTCGGCGCCTTCTTCCTTCATCTGCGGCACCCACGCCTTGGCCGCCTCGACGATGTCGCGCGTCTTGACGCTGCCCTCGAGATTTTTCAGATCCCAGACCATGATCTGCGGCGGCACGAAGCCGATGATGCCGATCCTGATCGGCTGCTCGGCGCCCGACCCGTCTTTGATCTTCCTGTCGAGGATGACGAAAGGTTTGAGATAAAGCTTGTCGTCGCGCGGGTTCGCGGCAAGCTCCGTGCCGCGGATCAAATTCGCGCAGACAAACGGGAAATTGGCACCGGCCAGCACCTTGTCCATGAACGACAGGCCGTAGTTGAACTCGTGGTTGCCGAGCGTCGAGCATTCGTAGCCGAGCAGGTTCATGCCCTTCATCACCGGATGCAGATCGCCGTCCTTCATGCCCCTCTCGTAGGCGATGTAGTCGCCCATCGGGTTGCCTTGCAAAAGGTCGCCATTGTCGATCAGCATCGCGTTGGTTGCTTCCTTGCGCACGGCTTCAATCAATGATGCCGTTCGCGACAGCCCCATCGTGTCGTTAGCTTTGTCGGCGTAGTAATCGTAAGGCAGCACGTTCACGTGGATGTCGGTCGTCTCCATAATCCTCAGATGCGACTGATTGGCTTGAGCCCGGGCGGAGAACGGGTGCAGCATGATCAGCGCTCCACCGGTGGCGACGCCGGCGAGGAAATCGCGGCGTGAGACGAGGTGGCGCAATTGGGACATTCGTTTCTCTTTCTTCCACGACGTGACAAGTCCTGCCCGAAGCAAAGCTTCGCGCCGAAATCCAGCCGAGTCCAGAAGTCGATTCCATCAAGAGGAGGTGACGCGCTGATGAATGTCCGGCAGCGAACAATCAGCCCTTGTCGTCGTCGCCCTGGGTGATCAATCGCGCGCTGCGCTGACCGGTGAAGTAGATCCATAGCCAGCTCAGGGAAACCGCAAGCCGGTTACGGAAGCCGATCAGGAAGTAGATATGCGCCAAGCCCCATAGCCACCAGGCAAGCCGGCCGGTGAGCTTGATCCAGCCGAAATCGATGGCCGCGGCGCGCTTGCCGATCGTCGCCAAATCGCCGTCATGCCTGTAGCGGAACGGACGTACCGTTGTTTCGCCGGCGAGCCTGGCCTTGATCGTCGCGGCGACGTGCCGTCCCTGCTGCTTGGCGGCGGGCGCGACGCCCGGCACCAGCCGGCCATCCGGCCGCAGGACGTGTGCTGCGTCACCGATGACGAAAATCTCCGGGTTTCCCGGCACAGTGAGGTCGGGCTCGACAAGCACCCTGCCCGCGCGGTCCGCTGCCGTGCCGAGCCATTCGGCGGCCGGCGAAGCGGCGACGCCCGCCGCCCAAAGAATTGTCCTGGCCGGCAAATGCCTGTCGCCGAAGACGACACCCTCAGCATCGCAGCGTGTAACCGCCCGGCCGAGTTCGACGGTCACGCCGAGTCGTTCGAGCGCCTTCATTGCATAAACGGAGAGCTCCGGCGCGAAATTGGCAAGAACGCGGTCGCCGGCCTCAATCAGCACCACACGCGTCTCGCGCGTGTCGATGTTGCGGAACTCGCCGCGCAGCGTGTCATGCGCCAGTTCGGCAATCGTGCCGGCCAATTCCACGCCGGTCGGCCCGCCGCCGACGATCGCCAGCGTCAGCAGTGCCTGGCGCTTGGCGGGATCGGTTTCCCGCTCGGCCTGCTCGAAAGCCAAAAGAATACGCCGTCGGATGGTGGTGGCGTCCTCCAGCGTCTTCAGGCCCGGCGCGAACGGCTCCCATTCGTCATGGCCGAAATAGGCGTGCCGCGCACCGGTGGCCAGCAGCAGCGTGTCGTAGGCGACCGCTCCGCCATCATGCAGCAGCACGCGCTTGCCGGTGCGGTCGATGCCAGTCACGGTCGCAAGCAGCGTCGTCACGTCCTTGCGTTTGCGCAGGAGATGGCGGATCGGCCAGGCGACTTCGGAGGTTGCCAGCGCCGTCGTCGCCACTTGGTAGAGTAGCGGCTGAAAGAGGTGATGATTGCGCCTATCGATCATGGTGATGCGCACCGGCGCGCCGGTAAGTGCGCGGGTGAATTCGAGGCCGCCGAATCCGGCGCCTACGACGACGACGTGATGGTTGGCTGTGTTCATCTCACTCATCCCTCTCGCCAAGGCTGATGTAAGTATCCTTGTGCAGTGCAGCAATGCCTGCGCTGCACCTGCCTGGGACTCGTCGCTTGATGTCGTGAATACGCATGCTGCAGACTCATTCCCGGATATAGCCTACGTCCCGGATAGGACTTGGTCGGAACAGTATATTGCAGGTGAATCATGGCTAAGGATGAAGATGAAGGCTCGGGGCAGTACGCCTCGCCGCCTTGTTTTATGCACGAGCTCGATCCGGAGTTCCAAGCGCCGCTGTCCGAATGGACCGATGTCAGGCGCTGGCGCAGGGCCGAGCGCGAGCGGTTGATCGCATCCCGCCTTGCCGTTTCCGCCGACATGCGCACAGCCATGTCGCAGCGCATTGCCGATGGTCTCGATGCGGTGATCGGCGACATCGCCGGGCGCATGGTCAGCCTCTACTGGCCGTTTCGCGGCGAGCCGGACCTGCGCCCGTGGATGGAAACCGTTAACGCGCGAGGTGGCCGCACGGCGCTGCCCGTTGTCGTGGAGAAAGACCGGCCGCTTATCTTTCGCGCCTATACCCACGGAGACCGGCTGGAGAAGGGCGTCTGGAATATCCCGATACCGGCCGAGGGCGATCCGGTACTGCCCGACATCGTCATTTCGCCGATCGTCGGCATCGATCCCGGACATTTTCGCCTGGGCTATGGCGGCGGCTTCTTCGATCGCACGCTTGCCGCGATGCCGTTCAAGCCGCTGGTCGTCGGCGTCGGCTACGAGTTGCAGCGCATCGTGACCATCTACCCGCAGCCGCACGATATTCCGATGGACCGTGTGGTGACCGAGTCATTCAACGTTTAGGCGAGTTTGGGGCCTAGGCTAGCTCAGGCTTCATTCCAACGGCCGTGCGATCGACGATTTCGCGCAAGGCAAAGGACGAATTGATCTTCGTCACATGCGGCATTGCCGAAAGCCACTCCTTGTGGATGCGTTCGTAGTCGACGAGATCCTTCGCCGCGATGCGCAGGATGTAATCATACTCGCCCGACATCAGATGGCAGGACAGGACGTTCGGGCAGCGCTTTATCGCTGCTTCGAAATCCGACAACGTCTTCTCGAATTGCCCGGACAGCGATATATGCACGATCGCCGTCATCTGGTGCCCAAGTGCAGCGTTGGACAGCCGGGCGTGATAGCCGCGGATGGTTCCGGATTTCTCCAGATTGTCCAGCCGCCGCGAACAGGCCGACTGCGACAGGCCGACCTTTTCGGCGAGCGCTGCATTGGGTATCCGCCCATCCTTCTGCAATGTCTCGAGAATGGCGATATCAATCCTGTCGAGCGGCATTTTTGCGGGTTCCTGCGATAATTCTACTGTTTCGCGCAACGATTATCGAACAGTAGTCTCTTAGGCAAGCGCATTCGCAAACACTTACCGAACGATTCGTGGTTCACTATCTCTAGACAGGGAACAGGCCCTAAAAGGGCCGGATCAGGAGAAAAAAGATGCGCGTCGGTTGCCCCCGGGAAATCAAGAACCATGAATACCGCATCGGCCTGACACCGGGCTCGGTCCGCGAATATGTCGCGCATGGCCATGAAGTGCTGATCGAGACCGGCGCCGGCGCCGGCATCGGAGCCGACGACAACGCGTACCGCGCCGCCGGCGCCACGATCGCCAAGACGGCCGCCGACGTGTTTGCCAAGTCGGACATGATCGTGAAGGTCAAGGAGCCGCAGCCCAACGAATGGGTTCAGCTCCGCGACGGCCAGATCCTCTACACCTATCTGCATCTCGCCCCGGATCCGGAGCAGACCAAGGGCCTGCTGGCCTCCGGCGTCACCGCAATAGCTTACGAGACCGTCACCGACGAGCGCGGCGGCCTGCCGCTCTTGGCACCGATGTCGGAAGTTGCCGGCCGCCTGTCGATCCAGGCGGGGGCCACGGCGCTGCAAAAGGCCAATGGCGGCCGCGGTGTGCTGCTTGGCGGCGTGCCCGGCGTGCTGCCCGGCAAGGTCACTGTGCTCGGTGGCGGCGTCGTCGGCCTGCATGCTGCACGGATGGCTGCCGGGCTTGGCGCCGACGTCACCATCATCGATCGCTCGATCCCGCGCCTGCGTCAGCTCGACGATATCTTTGGAGGCCGCGTCCACACCCGCTACTCGACCGTCGAGGCGCTGGAGGAAGAATGTTTTTCGGCTGACATCGTCGTCGGCGCCGTGCTGATCCCGGGGGCAGCCGCGCCCAAGCTGGTGACGCGCGAAATGCTCTCGGGCATGAAGAAAGGCGCCGTGCTGGTCGACGTCGCCATCGACCAGGGCGGCTGCTTCGAGACCTCGCACGCCACCACCCATGCCGAGCCGACCTATGAGGTCGACGGCGTCATCCACTATTGCGTCGCCAACATGCCGGGTGCGGTGCCGGTCACATCGGCCCACGCGCTCAACAATGCGACGCTGCACTATGGCCTGCAACTCGCCGACAAGGGCCTCAAGGCGCTGGTAGACGACCACCATCTGCGCAACGGGCTGAACGTCCACAAGGGCAAGATCACGAATCGCGCAGTGGCCGAAGCACTCGGTTACGAGCTGGTCGAATCAAAGGCCGTTCTCGCGGCCTGATTTCCAACCGTTTTTTCCGGATGAGTCGCCGATGCCGTCGGCGGCTTGCTTGTTCACAGGCAATTTTCACGGTCTACAGCGGATTTTTCCCGCATCTGGTGCCCGTTTGATGCAATGTGCTCTTTCTGTGGCTTTTTTGTTACAGCCGCCCTAATGACCCGATGCTAAGAAGATGCTGGGTTTATTAGGGGTAGGGCAAATGATCAGCAGAAAATCCGCTAAATCTCTTCTTCTTGGCGCAGTTTCCATTCTGGCGCTTGGGTCGGTTGCTCACGCCGCCGACGTGGTCGAACCGGTGGTTGAGACGGCGGGTTTTAACTGGAGTGGACTCTACGTCGGCTTTGGCGTTGGCGCCGGGGCGAACGTCCACGAGTTGAGCAGCGATTTCATTCCTGGGGTGTCGTTCAACGGCATTGGTGGCGAAGGCGTGTACGGTGAACTCACCGTTGGGTACGACTATATGGTGGCGCCGCGCTTCCTGATCGGAGGACTTCTAGACGCTCATGCCGGCAACATCGAAACCTCGCTCGACGTTGCTGGATTCGATGCGTCGGTCAAAGAAACCTATGGTTTCGACGCTGGCTTGCGGGCAGGCTACCTCTTCACGCCAAACACTTTGGGTTACGTGCTTGGTGGCTATTCCTGGCAGAAATACAAATTCGACACGAACGCAGGCTTTGATTTCGACTGGGACCAGAACGGCTATTTCGTCGGAGCCGGCGTTGAGACGGCCATTAACAGCAACTGGACCATCAAAACCGAATATCGTTATACCCAATTCAGCACCAACGATGATCTCCTCTCCGAGTTCGGCGCACCAGATGGCGCACTCAACCTCGACACATCGCGGCATACGTTCCAGGTTGCCGCCAACTATCGCTTTGGCGCCCAGAATGGCGGCGTTGCGTCTTTTGAAGCGCCTGCCTACAACTGGACCGGCTTCTATATCGGTGGTGCGGGCGGCGCGGGTGCGTCGGTGCATCAGATCAATGTGCCGCCGCTTGGCGACCTGGAATTCAACGGTATCGGCGGCGAAGGCGTATTTGGCGAATTGAACGCGGGCTACGACCATGATTTCGGCAGCTGGGTTGCGGGAGTCATGGTGGATGCTCGCTACTCCGGCATGACTACGGAGCTGGAAGTGCCCGGCGGATCCATCAATCTGGACACAGACTATGGCTTCGATGTGCTGGGCCGGGTCGGTTTGAAAGTCAACGAATCGACCCTCGCCTATGTGCTTGGCGGCTACAGCTGGCAGCATTTCGATCTGAACGCATCTTCACCCATCGGCGACATCATCGATTGGGGCTCTAGCGGCTTCTCGGTCGGTGGTGGTTTGGAAGCGGCCGTGACCAACAACGTAACTGTCGGTCTCGAATATCGCTATTCGCAGTTTGCCGAGAAGGATATTCTGGAGGAGTTTGGAGGGCCGGGCGATGTCCTCACCACCACTCCTTCTTTCCATACCGTCCGCATCGGTGCGAAGTATAAATTCAACTAAGGCCCTCCAGGCAAATCGTTCGAGCCCGCCGGTTAATCCCGGCGGGTTTTTTCTTTGCGGACGATGCAGGCACAAAAAAGCGGAGCCAAAGCCCCGCTTCCTCGGTTGTCGAGAATTCCCGCCGGTTCATCCGCGGTCGGCAAATCGATCGACAGTCGCTTTCTACCGCAGGTATGCGACGGGAGTACGACAGCCTCAAGCCGGTGCAGCCGATCCGATTACACGCGGTCGATCCGACACTGATAGCAATTGTTGCGTGCAGAGCGGATGTGGACGTAAGCAATGTCGTCGCGCTCGAACAACGTCTCCGCCCGTGCCGCGATGGCATCGGTCGGAATGACGCCGCCGCTGCCATAGACGATGCGGTCGTCCTTGCCGTAGCCGCGCACGATGTAATCGCTGCTTTCGAGTATATCGGGAAGCGTTTCCCCCTCGGCGGCGCGTTCGCATTCTTCCGCATGCAGAAAGATCGGCCCGGTTTCGGCATAAGGCTGCAGCTCAGGAAAAGGCCGATAGGCCAGAACAAGATAGGCTTCTCCCACAGCAACATTCTTCAGGCAGTGGCGGCAAGGCACGCCGTCGCCGTCCGAAATCTGCCGCTCTGGCTTCAGGTCATAAGCATCAGGTCCGCCGCGCTGAAGCGCGCGAACCGCATCGGTTGGCAAGGCTTTGAATTTTAGCGTCATGGCTAAATCTCCGGTGTCGTTGACCGGAAATTATGCTCGCAAGACAGAGCTTCCCACCCGATTCCTGCCAAATGGATCAGTCCATCAACGCGTCGAGACCACGCACCAGGCCTTTGATCTGCTGTACCCGCCTGATGGCGAGCAGCGTGCCCGCCACGTAAGGCGCCGCGGACGAGCCGGCATCGTGGCGGATGGTCAGCCGCTCGTCTGGCAGGCCGAACAACGCCTCGCAGGATAGGATGTAGGACGGCAGGCGAAGCGCGTGCACTTGCACCCCCTCGCCCGCGCCGACCGCAGCACCGCGTGTAGCCGGCACGCCGGAGACCTCGGAGACCGGCTTTGCCGTCGAAGCCTTGCGGATGTCGGCCAGCGCTTCAGCAAGTTCCCGCGCGGTACCGGAGGGCGCGTCGGGCTTCTTTGCACTGGCATAATCGATGACCTCGACATCCGGCACGTATTTTGCCGCCATAAGTGCAAACCGCTTCATCAGCGTAGCGGTGATGGAAAAGTTGCCGGCGGCAACGACGCCGACGCCGTGGGCGCGCGCCGCGGCGTCGATGTCGGCACAGTCGGCAGCACCCAGTCCCGATGTGCCGATCACAGCGTGCCGTCCCTTGTCGATGGCGAGCAGCACATGGTCTTTCACGACATGTGGCTTGGTGAAGTCGACCAGTACGTCCGACGGCGCCTCCAGCGCCTCGGCCAGCGAGGCCGAAACGGAGATACCATTAGCCGGCATGCCAACCAGCAGGCCGGAATCCTGTCCCGCGCCGCTACGTGACACAGCCCCGGCCAGCGCCATGTCACCTTGCGCCCCGATCGCCGGAACCAGCGCCTTGCCGACCCAACCGGTCGCGCCGGCCATTACCACGCGAATTGCCATCGTGCGATCCTCCATCACCATCGGTTTTTAGACGACAGCGATATGGAAAGAGCCCGGCTCATTCAAGTCGGGCTCGCCTTTGAATATTGATCCAGACCCTGAACGGCTAGATCATTTTAACGGATGAAGTCGTCGAAGCGGCGCAGCGTCACCCGGCGATTTCGCCAGTTCTCATTCTGCGTCTGCACGAGCAGGAACTCCTCGCCGTAGCCGACGGTTTCGAGCGCATAGCCCGGCACACCGAATTCACGCAGCAAGGTGCGCTTCAGCGAGGCGGCACGTTGTTCGGACAAAATCTGATTCGACTGGAAGGAGCCCACAGCATCGGTATGGCCTTCGATCAGCACGCGGGCACCCGGATCGCGCCGCAGAATGCGCTGAAGTGCATCGGCGATGTTTTCGATCTTGGCGTATTGCGATTCGGAAATGGCAGCCGAGCCGAAGGCGAAATTGATCGACTGGATATCGATAGAGCGGGCCATGCGCCGCAAGTCCGGCCGCTTCTTGAATTCGCGGATGGTGACGCGCTGATTCGGGCGCAGCTTCACCCGGGGCGCGGCTTCAAGCTGGCGCTCGATCGTGGCGGCCGAAGGCGTGGTCGCCTGGGCAACGGCAAGGGTCGGCATGGCGAGTGCCGCAACCAGCACGGCGGCATATGTGCGTCGGGTCAGCATGTCTTTTCTCCTTCGGCCCTCGGCCGCATTGTTGGTGCCGACAAGATGGCAAAGACTAGCTGAAGCTTGGATGAACGAGCCTGAAAATCAGGGCCGCATGACGCTGGCCGCGCGCTCGGCAAAAGGCATCGGATGTACGACCTCCTTTTTTTGCGCCACCGGCGTGAAGCCGAGTTTTTGATAAAGCGGCAAGGCTGCTGGGTGATCAAGGGTGCAGGTCTGCACCGTCACCCGCTTGGGTCCGTGCGCCCAGGCTGCGGCGATTGCCGCACCGAGGAACCAGCGGCCAATGCCTTGCCCGGTCGCGTGCTCCATCATGCCGAAATAAGCGAGTTCCACTTCCTCCGGCAGATGCGGCTTGAGGTCGAAGAAGCCGGCCGGCGCGCCGTCGAGATAAAGCACCCTGATGTCGCGGTCCTCGCGGTGGATGCCCGCCGCAAGCTCCTCGTCATTCAGTCTCAGCACGTTGACCCAGTGCCATTTGCGGCCGACCCGATCCATCAAATAGCGGTAGAAATGCAGCGGAATGTCTTTGGTCTTGAGCAGCGCGATCTGGCGGTTGTACGGCAGCGGCGGCGAATAGGCAGGCGGCACATGCATTTCGAGAAACGTCACGGTGACGTCGATGTCTTCCAGCGCTCCGTTTTTCATCACCGTCGGTCCTTGCCCGTGACGACGGGCGTGTCGGAAAGCCCACCCCATTCCGTCCATGACCCGTCGTAAAGCCTGTTTTCGGCATGGCCAAGCGTCTCCAGGGCCAGCGTGATGGCTGCCGCGGTGACCCCCGAACCGCAGGAGGTGACGACCGGCTTCGACAGATCGATGCCGGCCTCCTCGATCACTTTGCGCAGCCTGTCCTTGGGCAGCAATTCGCCGTTTTCCGAAAGCGCCGAAAACGGCACGTTGTGCGCGCCCGGCATGTGGCCGGAGCGGATGCCGGGGCGCGGCTCCGGCTCGGTGCCGGCAAAACGGCCAGGCGAGCGTGCGTCGGCGATCTGGCTCTCCCCCGTCTCGACGATCCGGCGCATGTCGGCAAGGCTGGCGACGCGGGCGGCATCGAAGTTGGCATAAAACACGCAAGGCGCGATCTTCGTCGGCTCCGCCGTCACCGGCCGTCCGGCGGCTTTCCAACGATCGAAACCGCCGTCGAGTATATAGACCTGGAACACGCCCATAACGCGAAACAACCACCAGGCGCGCGGTGCAGAAAAGAACCCTGGCCCGTCATAGACAACAATCGTGTCGTCGGCCGAAATGCCCATCGCGCCGACATATTGGGCAAAATGCTGCGGCGACGGCAGCGTGTGAGGCAGAGCCGCGTCGGGGTCCGAAACCGCATCCTGGTCGAGGAAGCGGGCGCCTGGAATATGCGCTGCGTCATACTCGGCGCGCGCGTCGCGCTTTTGCGCCGGCAGATACCAGGACGCGTCGACGATCGTCAGCCCAGGCTCGCCGAGCCGCTTCTGCAACCAATCGGCATCGATGGTGAAAGGACTGTCGTCGGCCATCTTTTCTCTCCTGTCCCGCCTGTCCCAGTCCTATATCAGGCTGGCGGCATCGGGCCAAAGCGAATGCGGAAGCGCCGGTTCTCGCGGCCCTTCTTCTCGATCTTGCCGATATGGATCTCGCCGATTTCGCCGGTGCTCCTCACATGGGTACCGCCGCAAGGCTGGCTGTCGACCGAAGCATTCTCGCCGATGCAGACCAGCCTGATCTTTCCCGTGCCGGCCGGCGGCCGCACATTCTTGGATTTCACCAGGCTTGGATTGGATGCCAGCTCCTCGTCGGAGATCAGCCGGGTGAAGATCGGGTGGTCGGCCCGCACCAGTTCCATCAGCCTGGCCGTCACGTCTTCCTTGGTGAAGCCGGCATCCGGGATGTCGAAATCGATACGGCTGTCGTCCTCGGAAACCGCGGCACCGGTGATCGGGAACGGACAGACGACGGTAAGCAGATGGCAGGCCGAGTGCATCCGCATCAGCAGCTGCCGCCGCGGCCAGTCGATGGCGAGCCTCATCCGCTCGCCCAACCGTGGAACCGCCTGCTCCGGCGCCGGCACATGGATGATCTCGTCCTTGGTTTCGCCGGTGATCGTAGCGGCAATCGCAATGCCGGTGCCGTCGGCGCGTTCGAGGCTGCCAGTGTCGCCCGGCTGCCCGCCCGATGTGGCGTAAAACACGGTCCGGTCCAGAATGATGCCGCCGCGATCGTTGACTGCGACGACGGTGGCGTCGGCCGTCCCCAGATAGGCGTCGTCACGAAACAGCGCTTCGGTCTTGTGCGCCATCACGCGACCCTTTCGAACGGCACCGAAATCGTGCTCCGTTGCTCCATCCAGCCCGGCACCGGCAGCTTCTTTTCGCGCAGGAATTCAGGATTGAACAGCTTCGACTGATAGCGCGTGCCGTAGTCGCAAAGCATGGTCACGATGGTTTGGCCGGGGCCTAGCTCGCGCGCCAGGCGAATGGCGCCGGCAATGTTAATGCCGGTCGAGCCGCCAACGCAAAGTCCCTCCTCCTGGATCAAGTCGAATACGATCGGCAGTGCGTCCTCATCGGGGATCTGGAAGGCAAAATCGGGTGTAAAGCCTTGGAGGTTGGCGGTGATCCGCCCCTGCCCGATGCCTTCGGTGATCGAACTGCCCTCGGATTTCAACTCGCCGCTGGTGTAGAAGGAATAGAGCGCAGCCCCCAGCGGATCGGCCAGTGCGATCTTGACCTGGCTGTTCTTGGCCTTCAGCCCGAAGCCAACGCCTGCCAGCGTGCCGCCGGAACCGACCGCCGACACGAAACCATCCACCTTGCCGCCGGTCTGGTTCCAGATTTCTTCGGCTGTGGTGCGGATATGGCCGTCGCGGTTGGCGACATTGTCGAACTGGTTGGCCCAGATCGCGCCGTTCGGCTCGGTCTTCGCCATTTGCTCGGCCAGCCGGCCCGACAGCTTCACGTAGTTGTTCGGGTTCTTGTAGGGCACGGCTGGCACTTCGATCAGCTCGGCGCCGAGCAGTTTGATCGTATCCTTCTTCTCCTGGCTCTGGGTATCGGGAATGACGATCACCGTGCGGTAGCCGAGCGCCTTGGCAACCAGTGTCAATCCGATGCCGGTATTTCCGGCCGTCCCTTCGACGATGACGCCGCCGGGCCGCAGCAGCCCGCGCTGTTCCGCATCGCGGATTATGAACAGGCCGGCGCGGTCCTTGACCGACTGCCCGGGATTCATGAATTCGGCCTTGCCCAGAATCTCGCAGCCGGTTGCTTCCGAGGCCTTGTTGAGGCGGATCAGGGGCGTGTTGCCGATCACGTCGATCACAGAACGGGGCATGGAGATTCCTTTGTGGGTGCGGCGAAACCCTAGAAACCCGACGCTTCGGTTTCAAGGCAAGAATTTGCCTGGTCCAGTCGCATTTCGCACACTGCAATTGCTGCAGCCAGGAGCGCCCGGCCGGCATTCATTTCAACCATGTACCGAAAAGCACTCTTTTCATTCGATTTCTTCACCGCTAGAGCACAGGCTAAGAAGAGCCGGCGGGGCGCAGCATGACACTCTATCGGGCCAATCCGAAGCATGGCGTCGCCTGGATTACGGGCGGCAGCAGCGGTATCGGCCGTTCGCTGGCCAAGGATCTTGCCGCTCAGGGCTATGTCGTCGCAGTGACTGCGCCCGATGACCATCCGATCGATACGCTCATCGTCGAAACGGCGCAGATGGCGGGCCGTGTCGTAGCCTTTCCCTGCGACGTGACCGACGAAAAACGCATGGCAAAGACGGTTGCAGCGATCGAGAAAGATCTCGGTCCGATCGTGTTGGCAGTGTTCAACGCGGGAAGCTATATCGCAACGCCGGGCGAGGATCTTGTCGCGCGCAATTTCCGTCGGTCTTTCGAAGTGAATTATTTCGGCATCATCAATGGCCTGCTGCCGGTCATCGAACGCATGCGCGTGCGCTCGCGCGGCCATGTCGTGCTGATCGGTTCGGTCACCGCCTATTTCGGCTGGCCCACCACCGCCGCCTATGGCGGCACCAAGGCGGCAGTCAATATCTTGGCCGAGTCGCTGAAATATGATTTCGACAAGATGAACGTCCGCATCCAGGTGATGAATCCAGGCTTTGTCGACACGCGGCTGACCGAGAAGAACTTCCTGCCGATGCCGGGCTTGATGCCGGTCAATCTGGCCTCGCGCCGCATCGCGCGAGGCATCGAATGCGGTGGCTTCGAAGTCACTTTCCCACGCCGCCTGAGCTGGACACTGAAGCTGCTCAGGATACTGCCGAGGCCGTTCTGCCGATGGGTGATCAGCACGGTCACCCGCTGGAATGCGCGGCCGCTGAATTTCGACCGCAAGCCACCGGTCGAATAGGATCCGTGATGGGCCGACGGATCATGTTTGCGGTGCTGGGGCTTGTCCTCATCCTTGTCCTGGCCTTGGCGCTTGGTCCGCGCGTCCTCGTCGAAACCACAATCCGTTTCGATCCCTCAGTGATCGGCGACGATCCGCAGGCCTATCTGGCGCGCCAGGAGGCGGCCGTGCCCGGCATCCGCGACGGGCTGGACAAGGAAATCATCTGGGCCGACCCGATGGTCCATGCCAAGACGCCATTCGCGATCGTTTACATCCACGGTTTTTCTGCGTCGAAGGGCGAGATTCGTCCATTGCCCGACGAGGTGGCCGACCAGCTTGACGCCAATCTTTTCTACACGCGCCTGAGGGGACATGGACAGGATGGCGCCGCGATGACGCAAGGCAGCGTCGGTGCCTGGATCAACGACTACGAGGAAGCGCTCGCTATCGGCCGAGCGATCGGCGACAAGGTGATCGTCATAGCCACCTCGACCGGCGGCTCGCTGGCGGCGTGGGCCGCGACGCAGCCAAGCGCATCGAACAGCGTCGCGGCGATCGCATTCATCTCGCCGAATTTCGGCGTCAAGGCTTCCGGCGCCGAATTGCTGACCCTACCGTGGGGCAGACAGATCGTCGAGCTCGTCGCCGGCAAGGAGCGTAGCTTCGTGCCACGCAACGCGCTGCATGAAAGGTTCTGGACCTAACGCTACCCGATCGCCGCGACATTGCCGATGGCGGCGCTGACAGAGCTTGCCTACGGCGCGCCGGTGGAGAAGACGTCCATCCCTGCCCTGTTCATCTTTTCGGATTCGGACAAGGTGGTACGACCAGATCGCACCCGCGAAATCGCGGCTCGCTGGGGCGCCGCACATGAATTGGTGCCGGTCGACGATACCGGCGACCCCGACAACCACGTCATTGCGGGTGACGCGCTGTCGCCATCGACCACGGCTTTCCTGGCGCAGCGGATTGTCGTGTGGGTCGAGGCGGTGGTGAAGTAACCAAAGGCCTCAAAGCAAAAGGGCGACCGGAGCATCCCTCCGGACGCCCTTTTCAATCGTGAGTGACCAAGCCAAGCTTGGCCGACCGCAACACGGTCAGGCTATGCGGCCCGCGCTGCCGGCCGCTTACCGCCGAAGCGGCGCTTGTTGTTGCCCTTGAAGGGCTTGGCGCCTTCCGGCTTGCGCTCGCCCGCAAAGGCTGGCTTGTCGCCGAACCGCTTCTTGCCGAAGCCGTTGTTTGCGCCGCCGGGCCGCCTGCCGTCGCGACGGCCATTGTGGTCGTTGCGATCATTGGCCGGTTCGAAACTACGCTCGTTCTTCTCGGCGGGATTGCGCTGTGGATCGGGGCTGCCGAGATGGTCGGCAACGATCGGCAGCTTGGTGCGGATGATGCGCTCGACCTGGCGCAGCTTGCTGTTTTCGGACGGGTCGCAGAGCGTGATGGCGATGCCGTCCATGCCGTTACGGCCGGTGCGGCCGATGCGGTGGACATAGCTCTCCGCCTCGTCCGGCAGGTCGAAATTCACCACATGGCTTATGCCCGGCACGTCGATGCCGCGCGCCGCAATGTCGGTCGCCACGAGAATGCGCACCGAACCCTCGCGGAAATCGTTGAGTGCCTTCTGGCGAGCGTTCTGCGACTTGTTGCCGTGGATGACGGCGGCCTTGAAGCCGTCACGCTCGAGATCCTTTGTCACCCTGTCGGCGCCATGCTTGGTGCGCGAAAAGATGATGACGGACTTCATCGCCTCGTCGGCAAGCATGTTGGCCAGCACCTGACGCTTCTGCTTGGTGCGGGCAAAGACGACGCCCTGCACGATCTCGGCGGCCGCGGTGCTGTGAGGAGCGACTTCGACGCGAATCGGGTTCTTCAGCAGGCCTTTCGCCAGTTCGGCGATTTCGGCCGGCATGGTTGCCGAGAACAGCACCGTCTGACGGTCCGGCGCCGTCGCCCTAGCGATGCGCTTGACGTCGTTGATGAAGCCCATGTCGAGCATGCGGTCGCCTTCATCGAGCACCAGCCATTTGGTGTCGGCAAGCACGAGGTCGCCTTCACGCACCAGGTCGGTCAGCCGACCTGGCGTTGCGATCAGGATGTCGACGCCGGGCGCAACCTTCTTCACCTGGCTGAAGCGCGAGACGCCGCCAAGCACCAGCGCTGTCGAGACATGCGCGCCCTTGGCAAGCAGCTTGATCATCTCCTCGATCTGCACGGCGAGTTCGCGCGTCGGCGCCAGGATCAGTGCGCGGGCTGTCTTCGGCCGGCGCTTGGTGCCAAGTGCGATGATCTTCGACAGGATCGGCAGCGCGAACGCCGCGGTCTTGCCCGAGCCGGTCTGGGCGATGCCAAAAATGTCGCGGCCTTCGAGCTGCGGCGGGATCGCCTGGGCCTGGATCGGCTTCGGATCGGTAAAGCCGGCGGCATTCGTGGCCTTGAGCAGTGCGCCGGTAATTCCAAGTGCGGCGAAACCGTTCAGTTCCCCAGCGTCCTTACCGGTCAAAGTGTTTTCATTGGTCAAAATATTCTTCTTTCATGCGGCTCCTGGCCGCAAACATCAATGGCGGCAGGGCGCAACCTGCCGTCGAAAATTGTCATGAAACGACAAGGCGGGCGGACGTTATCGTCCGCACGGCAGCGCTGTCGTGCCCGCAGGCATCATGCCACGGGGCTTTTTCGCCACCTTGCCGATATGTCGGGAAGAGGGAAAACAGACGCAACCAGTCTCATTCATCGAGAAGGCCGGATTATCCCGGCCCAAGCGCCTATGCCGCCGCATATGGCCCAGTTCGCATCGAAATGCAAGGGGCCTGATGCTGCAGCGCAGCAAAAGCCATTAGGAAGCGGCGCTTGCGCTCTCCCCCGGGCATGATTACCACAATCCAGCTTTCCGTTTCGGGGACCGGTCATGAAGGACGTGCTGAAGGAACTCGAGCGCCGCCGCGAGATCGCCCGCATGGGCGGCGGCCAGGCCCGCATCGACGCCCAGCACAAGAAGGGCAAGCTGACTGCCCGCGAACGCATAGACGTCTTTCTCGACGAGGGTTCGTTCGAGGAGTTCGACATGTATGTCGAGCACCGCTCGACCGATTTCGGCATGGAGAAAACCAAGATCGCCGGAGATGGCGTCGTCACCGGCTGGGGCACCGTCAACGGTCGCCCGGTCTATCTTTTCGCCAAGGATTTCACCGTGTTCGGCGGCTCGCTGTCCGAGGCGCATGCCGAAAAGGTGGTCAAGGTGCAGGAGATGGCACTGCGCAACCGCGCGCCGATCATCGGCCTCTACGACGCCGGCGGCGCCCGCATCCAGGAAGGCGTGGCGGCCCTCGGCGGCTATGCCGAGATCTTCCAGCGCAATGTTCTGGCCTCCGGCGTCATCCCGCAGATTTCACTGATCATGGGCCCTTGCGCCGGCGGCGACGTCTATTCGCCGGCGATGACCGACTTCATCTTCATGGTCCGCGACACCTCCTACATGTTCGTCACCGGGCCGGATGTGGTGAAAACCGTCACCAACGAGACGGTCACCGCCGAAAGCCTCGGCGGCGCTTCCGTCCACACGACGAAGTCCTCGATCGCCGACGGAGCCTACGACAATGACGTCGAGGCGCTGCTGCAGATGCGCCGGCTGGTCGATCTGCTGCCCGCCTCCAACACGGCGGAAATTCCCGAGATCGAATGCTACCAATCGGTCACCGATCACGATCTGTCGCTCGACCGGCTGATTCCCGACAATGCCAACAAACCTTACGACATCAAGGAGTTGATCCTTAAAATTGCCGACGAGGGTGACTTCTTCGAGATCCAGCAGAATTTTGCGAAAAACATCGTCACCGGCTTCGGCCGTGTCGAAGGCCGCACAGTCGGCTTCGTGGCCAACCAGCCGATGGTGCTGGCCGGCGTGCTCGATTCGGATGCCAGCCGCAAGGCCGCGCGTTTCGTGCGCTTCTGCGACTGCTTCTCGATCCCGATCGTCACCTTCGTCGACGTGCCCGGCTTACAGCCCCGCACCCCGCAGGAATATGGCGGGTTGATCAAGCACGGCGCCAAGCTTCTGTTCGCCTATGCCGAAGCGACCGTGCCAAAGATCACCGTCATCACCAGAAAGGCCTATGGCGGCGCCTATGATGTCATGGCGTCAAAACATCTGCGCGGCGATATGAACTATGCCTGGCCAACGGCGCAGATTGCGGTGATGGGCGCCAGGGGCGCGGTCGAGATCATCTATCGCAAGGACATCGGCGACGCGGAGAAAATTGCAGCACACACAAAGGCTTACGAGGATCGCTTTCTATCGCCCTTCGTTGCCGCCGAGCGCGGCTATGTCGACGAGGTGATCATGCCGCATTCGACCCGCCGCCGCATCGCCCGCGCGCTCAGGATGCTGCGCAACAAGGATATGCAAAACCCTTGGAAGAAACACGACAACATCCCGCTGTGAGGGGCTGATGTCGCGCCTGGTCCTCTACATGGGAGCGCGTTTCGGCAGATTTGCCATCCTGCTCTTCGCTCTCCCGCTGTTCTGCCCAATAGTCCTGTGGTTCTGGCTCCTCGATTGGCATCCGCTCGCCGTCATCGCGACTGGTGCTGTTGCAATCCCGGCCGCGATGCTGGCCATCGTTCTGTTGATCGGAACATTGTTCGCCGGTTTTCGACCCAGCAAGGTCAAGGGGATTACTCGGGAATCAGCCCCGAAGCTGTGGGCTGTCTGGGAGAGTATTGCCGGCAAACACCGCGCCAGCCGAACGAGGATCATCCTGAGCGACGATCTCAACGCCAGCGTCGGTGAAGAGCGGCCGTTTCTAGGCTTGCTTGGTCGCAGGGCGATTCTCACCATCGGCCTGCCATTGCTCGCAGCGACCGACCAAAAGGCATTTGCGGCGATCTTGGCTCATGAGGACGCCCATCTGAAAAACAAAGATACAAATGGCGGACTCAACCTGGCCGAACTCGAGAAAAGCTTCGATCTAATCTTCGACTTCGCTCCTCCGGGGAAAACCGTTTCAGGCAGCCTGTTCTACTGGATGCTTGGTCCGCTGTCGCGCACTCTGGAGCGCGAAGAAATACGGTTGTCGCGACGAGCGGAAATTGACGCAGATCGCCATGCAGCGACGTCCGGCGACGCACATGATGCGGCCCGCGCCCTGCTTCTGATCGGTGCCGCCAGTGCGTTCTTCGATGATCAAGTCTATAGCCCGCTCCAGCGTGAACTGCTTGGCGCCATGGCTCCGCCCCGTCCACCACTCGAAAGGGTCCTGGCGGCCGCCGCTCACTTGTCGAGACTTCCCATTCTGCAGGAGTATGCTCAAAAAGCGTGGGACGCGCGAGATAACGAAAGTGCGGACCATCCGCCCTGGTCCGAACGTCTGATTGCTCTTGGATTTAGCTCGGCTCCAGAGATAGAACCAATTCTGGTTTCTGCCTTGTCGAGCCTGCTGAGCGATGCGTTCGTCGCCGAACGCGTCCGCCATTTCGACGGCGAATGGACATCGAACATCGCCGACGACCTCGATCGATAGCTATCCACCTGGAACCACTGCGGCGAATGCCTCAGTCGGTGGCCTATTCCTCTTCCGCAGCACCGAACCCGGCCCCCATCGTCGCGCGGGCAGCGCCCGACCACGGCGTGGCGTGATTGTCGATGCGCATCTGGAAGATAAAATAGGTCGGCGAGCAGAAGCCGATGCCTTTCACCTTGCCGATACCGGGCGTATCGGGTGGCAGCGACTGGCACATGTAATCCTCGCGGCAGAAATGGTCGGCCGAGCAGGCAGGACGATTGCCGCGATTGACGGCACCGCCCAGGCACTGGTCGAAATTATTGGTCGCCACGCAGGTGTCGAATTTTTTGCCGCCGACCAACCCGCAAATCTCGTTCGGCATCGGTTTGCCCGTCTTGAAGGCGGCAAAGCTGCGATCCCGGTCGTCGCAGCCGCGATAGGCAATCCCCGCCGGCACACCGATCTTCGGCGGCCGGCAGGTGTAGCCGGCACGCGAAATGCTTGGCGCGAACGCCGCGAACTGGCCGGTGATGGTATAGCGGTCATTGAAAGGCTGTTCCGGGTTGCTGGCGATCGAGCCGGTCAGGCATGGATGGCCGGAAAACATGTTTTCGCTGTCCTTGGGCAGCAGGCATTGCGCCAGCTTGGTGCGCACGCCGGACACGGTCGCCAGCGGCGTGCAGACGGTGCCGCCGCCGCATTGCCGAGTCGCGCCAAAGCGGGCCGCATCCGCCGGCATCAGGCACGGCATCGCCATCTCGGCCGGCGAATAGGCGATCTGTCCAGCATCGCTCCATGTCGCCGGCGGCGCGAAGGACAGCGGGCGGAAGCGGTTCGGTTCCTTGCCGTCGGCAGTCGCGTGCAGCCAGGCGACGCGACGCGGGATGTCGGCGTGGAGATGCGGCGAGATGCCGACCTCGATGCGGTTGAGCGGCGAGGTCGTCTTGTCATCGAGGCCGATGAAATGGAAACCGGCGGTCGAGCCCGCCTGATGGCAGCCTTGGCAGGCGCCGTTGTCCAGCCGCTCGACCAATGCCTCTGGCGTGCGCACCAGCTTCAGCGCAGAGAAATCGAGCCCTTCGAAATCCGCGGGCTGGAACAGCGGCGTGAACGGGTGGTTGGCCTGCCTTGCGCTGCCGAAGGTCGACCACGAAATGACCTTCCTTGCCAAAAACTCATCGGGGATTTGGTAGACGCCGAGATCGACCGCCGCAACATTGGTGCGGACATAGTCGGCAAGTCTTGCTTTCAGCGCGGCGTCTTCGGCAAGACGTGCCATGTCGGGCGTGTTTTCCAGCGGCTTTTCGCTGACAGCCGTTCCGTCGATGCCGAAAATTCGCATGAGATAGGCAGCCTGCCCGCCGAATTCGGTCTCCTGGCCGGAGGGGAAGCGGACCACTTGCGCATTGAGCTCGAGCTGCTTGAAGGTGAGCGCCGCTCTTTCCAGCGGCCCGCCGGTCAGCCAGCCGGCATCGACGCTCTCGTCGAGCTGTGGTGCCCAGCGTCCGGCGACGCCGACACAGCCGCCATCGACATCCGGCGTGGCATTGTAGACGGCACTGAAATTGAACGGCAGGCGCGAGGCCAAAACCTTGCCGTTCTTCTTGAAGCTGTAGGCGAGGCGATAGATGAAGCGCACTTCGCCGCAACTCCCGTCGCCTTTCAGCGCGGCGAAGTCGCGCCGGTCGAGCCGGTTGACCACGCCGACGAGGCGGAAGCGCGCTGCGTCGGTCCTCAGCCAGCGTATGTCCATGACACGGCCAACATTGCCGTCGGTCACCTCGTACAGCGGCCGGCCGCCGGCCTTCATCTCGGTCCGCAATGCTGCGACGTCGCTTGCAATCGTTTCGACGATCGCGTGGTAAGCCGGCGCCTTGTCATAAAGCGTCTTCAAATCGCCCTTGCCGTCGACGCCGAAAATGCCGGCGAAGCCAAAGCCCTTGGCATCGAGAGCAGCAAGTACCGCTGGATCATCGACGATGGTCACCGGCTGCTCAGCGGCATTCGCCGACAGTGTCGCCAAAGCGGCCATGACGAGCGTGGTGAAAAGGAGTGCAATGCGTCTCATCGAAGGTCCGGCTGGCTTTCGATCAATTCCCGCAGCACTGGCACCAGAGCCGACGGTAGATCCTCGGCGATCAAGCCGGGCCCGAAACGACGGCCGGCCTCGGCGTGGATCCAGACCGCCGCGCAGGCAGCCTGGAAGGCCGCCATGCCTTGCGCCAGCAATCCGGCCGCGATCCCCGACAGAACGTCACCAGAGCCAGCCGTGGCCAGCCACGGCGCACCGTTGGCATTGATCGCGGCCCTGCCGTCGGGCGCCGCGATCACCGTGTCGGCACCCTTGTAGACGACAATGGCATTGGCGCGCTTTGCTGCTTCGCGCGCCTTGGTCACTTTGGACTGTTTTTTGTTCCCAGCGATATCTGGAAAAAGCCTGGCGAATTCACCCTCATGTGGCGTCAGCACCAGTGCCGGCGACCATGTCTGACGCGCTGCGTCGAACAGTGCCTGAGGCTGAAGCGCCAACGAGGTGATGGCGTCGGCATCCAGAACGATGGCACTGGCGTGAATTTCAGGCGTAGCCGCTGATGCGCGGGTCAGATCCGCGATCGCCGCAATCAACTGCAATGCGAAATCGCCGACCTTGGGTTTCGGCCCGAGCCCCGGTCCGAACACCAGCGCCTCGGGATGCCGCGCCACGAGGAATTCCTGCACCTCTTCGAGCGAGCCGGCCTCGCGCAGCATGATCGAGGTCAGATGCGCGGCGTTCACCTGCATGGCGTTTCCAGGTGAAAGCACAGTTACTGCCCCTGCCCCACTGCGAGCCGCGGCCATGGCCGACAACCTCGCTGCGCCCGTCGCACTCGGTCCGCCGGAAAAGACAGCAACATGGCCACGCTTGTATTTATGCGAATCGACAGCCGTTCTCGGGTAGTACCATCGCAGCCAAAGTTCCGGTGTGTTCTCGAACGCCGTGACCTTGAGCTGATCGATGATCCCATCCGGAATGCCGATATCGGCGACGATGATCTCGCCGCACAGCTCGCGCCCCGGCATCAGCAGATGGCCTGGCTTTTTCCGCACGAAAGTCACCGTGACCTCGGCCTGGAAGTGAGCGTTAGTCAAGCCGGTCTCGCCTGACACACCCGAAGGCAAATCGATCGAGACCACCGGGACGCGCTCAGCGCTGCTCAAGCCTGAGACGGCCAACGCATGCATCGAAATGTCCTTGGACAGTCCCGCGCCGTAGAGTGCGTCCACGACCACTTCACCCGCTTCCGGGTAGCAATGGCCAATGTGTTCCACGGGCAAGTTGCAGGCATCAGAGGCCAACGCGGCATCGCTTCCGGGTTTCTGCTTGCCTTCGGCCCATACGGCAACGCTCATGCCGGCCTCTGCCAACAACCGCGCCACGACATAGCCGTCGCCGCCATTGTTGCCGGGGCCGCACAGGACATGGACGCGTCTCGCCTGGGGATAGCGCGCCAGGACGACGGCAGCGACCGCTTCGCCGGCGCGCCGCATGAGGCCGAAGCCATCGAGTGGCCCGGCCGCAATCGCCAGCCGATCGGCCTCGGCCATTTCAGACGGAGACAAAAGTTCGTTGCTCATGGAATATCAGGCGACATGCACATCATTTCCCCAAGCATTGTCCAGTTTTTGATCCGACGCAAACAACGAAGGTCCCTAAGCAAAGTTGGCGGCGTACCTCGTTCGGGACGACGGCGCGCAGCTGCTCATGAAATATCCGATCTGCCCAATTTTTGTGCGGACGGCAGGACCGGCGGTGTGTAGGCTCGCGGTGTTCATGGCGCATCCGACGCAGCGAATGATGCGAATGTACATTCCTGCGCGGCATGGTATCCAAATCATGTGAGGCTGCTCGGCGCCCCATCAATTGGCACAGTTCGTGCTTGATTGAGGCGCAAGCGGGGCTCACAACCCGTCTTTTTTGGCAGTGGAGGCCACTTTTTACATGAAAAAGATCGAAGCGATCATCAAGCCGTTCAAGCTAGACGAAGTGAAAGAAGCGCTTCAGGAGGCCGGGCTGCAAGGTATCACCGTTACCGAGGCCAAAGGGTTTGGCCGCCAGAAGGGCCATACCGAGCTTTATCGCGGTGCCGAATATGTCGTCGACTTCCTGCCGAAGGTGAAAATCGAGGTCGTGCTCGGCGACGATGCCGTCGAAGCCGCGATCGAAGCCATCCGCAAGGCGGCCCAGACCGGCCGCATCGGCGACGGCAAGATCTTCGTCTCCAACATCGAGGAAGTCGTGCGCATCCGCACCGGCGAAACCGGCATGGACGCGGTCTGAATTTTCCCGTTAAAAGGCCATGTTCAAAACGTCATCACATAGGGAAGCAGGGACATGACGACAGCCAAAGACATCATGAAGCAGATCAAGGACAACGACGTGAAGTTCGTCGATCTGCGCTTCACCGATCCGAAGGGCAAACTGCAGCACGTTACTATGGATGTCGTCGAGGTCGAGGAAGACATGTTTGCCGATGGTGTCATGTTCGACGGTTCCTCGATCGCCGGCTGGAAAGCGATCAACGAGTCCGACATGGTGCTGATGCCCGATCCCGATACGGTGCATATGGACCCGTTCTTCGCCCAGTCGACCATGGTCATCCTGTGCGACATCCTCGATCCGATCTCGGGAGAATCCTACAACCGCGACCCGCGCGGCACCGCCAAGAAGGCCGAGGCCTACATGAAGGCGGAAGGCATCGGCGACCAGATCTTCGTCGGTCCTGAAGCCGAGTTCTTCGTGTTCGACGACGTCAAGTACAAGGCCGACCCCTACAATACCGGCTTCCGGCTGGATTCGACCGAATTGCCGTCCAATGACGACACCGATTACGAGACCGGTAACCTCGGCCACCGGCCGCGCATCAAGGGCGGCTATTTCCCGGTGCCGCCGATCGATTCGGCACAGGACATGCGCTCGGAAATGCTCACCGTGCTCGCCGAGATGGGCGTGCGCGTCGAAAAGCACCACCATGAAGTGGCCGCCGCCCAGCACGAGCTCGGCATCAAGTTCGACACGCTGGTCCGCAACGCCGACAAGATGCTGATCTACAAATATGTCGTGCACCAGGTCGCCAATGCGTACGGCAAGACGGCCACTTTCATGCCGAAGCCGGTATTCGGCGACAATGGCTCTGGCATGCACGTCCACCAGTCGATCTGGAAGGAAGGCAAGCCGACCTTCGCCGGCAACGAATATGCCGGCCTGTCCGAGAGCTGCCTGTTCTACATCGGTGGTATCATCAAGCATGCCAAGGCGATCAACGCCTTCACCAACCCGCTGACCAACTCCTACAAGCGCCTGGTGCCCGGCTATGAAGCGCCGGTGCTGCTCGCCTATTCGGCTCGCAACCGCTCGGCCTCGTGCCGCATTCCGTTCGGCTCGTCGCCGAAGGCCAAGCGCGTCGAGGTCCGCTTCCCCGATCCGGGCGCGAACCCCTATCTTGCCTTTGCCGCCATGCTGATGGCCGGCCTCGACGGCATCAAGAACAAGATCCATCCGGGACAGCCGATGGACAAGGATCTCTACGACCTTCCGCCGAAGGAATTGAAGAAGATCCCGACCGTCTGCGGCTCGCTGCGCGAAGCCCTGCAGAGCCTCGACAAGGACCGCGGCTTCCTGAAGGCTGGCGGCGTCTTCGACGACGACCAGATCGACAGCTATATCGAGCTCAAGATGGCCGAGGTGATGCGCTTCGAAATGACCCCGCATCCGGTCGAATACGATATGTACTATTCGGTCTGATCCGGATCGTTGCAGCCAACAAAAAACCCCGGCGGAGACGCCGGGGTTTTTTTATTGCGATGCGATCGGAGAGAAAGTCTCGGCGCAGGCCTGAGGTCTACGCCGGGACGAATGCTCAAGCCGCGGCCGAAACCTCGGCGCTGGTCGGGACGGAGGCGATCGTCTTCAATATCTGCGAGGCGATCTGGTAGGGGTCGCCCTGCGAGTTCGGACGGCGATCCTCGAGATAGCCCTTGTAGCCGTTGTTGATGAAGGAGTGCGGCACGCGGATCGAGGCGCCGCGGTCGGCGATGCCATAGCTGAACCTGTTCCACGGCGCGGTCTCGTGCTTGCCGGTCAAACGCTTGTCGTTGTCCGGACCGTAGACGGCGATGTGATCCATCAGGTTTTTGTCGAAGGCCGCCATCAGCGCCTCGAAATAACCCTTGCCGCCGACTTCGCGCATATAGGCGGTCGAGAAGTTGGCATGCATGCCGGAGCCGTTCCAGTCGGTGTCGCCGAGCGGCTTGCAGTGGTATTCGATGTCGATGCCGTATTTCTCGGTCAGGCGCTGCATCAGATAGCGTGCCATCCACATCTGGTCGGCGGCCTTCTTGGAGCCTTTGCCGAAGATCTGGAATTCCCACTGGCCCTTCGCGACTTCGGCGTTGATGCCTTCATGGTTGATGCCGGCGGCGAGGCAAAGGTCGAGATGCTCCTCGACGATCTGCCTGGCGACAGAACCGACATTGCTGTAGCCGACGCCGGTGTAGTACGGCCCTTGCGGCGCCGGATAGCCACTCTCGGGGAAGCCGAGCGGGCGGCCGTCCTTGTAGAAGAAATACTCCTGCTCGAAGCCGAACCAGGCACCCTCGTCGTCGAGGATGGTGGCGCGCTTGTTGGATGCATGCGGCGTCACGCCGTCCGGCATCATGACCTCGCACATGACGAGCGCGCCATTGGTGCGGGCGGGGTCCGGATAGACGGCGACCGGCTTCAAAACGCAGTCAGAGCTGTGGCCCTCGGCCTGCATGGTCGAAGAACCGTCGAAGCCCCACAGCGGAAGCTGGTCGAGCGTCGGAAACTCGGCATAGTCCTTGACCTGCGTCTTTCCGCGAAGATTGGGAACCGGGGTGTATCCATCGAGCCAAATGTACTCGAGCTTGTATTTCGTCATTCTAGCCTCTCGTTGCTTGATCACCGAACCCTGGATGGCGCCGGGGCGAGCCGGCCTATCCAGCAGCCGACCTGCCGACTGTTAAAATGCAATTCGTGTGCCATTTGGCTGGCGACGGGTGCGGCAAAAGCGATGTAGTGTCGGCGCAAAATTGCTGAGCCGTCGTAATTGTGCGATCGGATCGCTCACAAGCATAGTTTGCATAAATATTGTGCAGCTACTGATCTTTTTATAATCATGTTGCCTAATTCGATTGCGAAACCTATCTTGGGGAAAGGTTGAATCGGCAAGGTTGTGCCGAAGAAAGGAAACCGACAATGGAAATCACTTCCACTCCTCAGTCGGCCAAAATCCTGATGTTCCCGGTGGCAGCGCGCGCTTCTGCCTCAAATTTAAGCGGAAAGGCTAAGTTCGCAGCAGAACTTGCTTCTTTGCGCAACCGCACGGATTTCGGAAGCGCCTGGTATCATGAGGCAGCGATCGAGGAAGCGAAACAGGATCGGAAGAGCTAAGCCTCCCCGTCTCGTCGCCTCCGATGAATTGCAAAGCCCGGCGCGATCGCTCGCGCCGGGCCTTGCTTTGAACCGGGAGAGGCCGGCTATTGCTTGGTATGCAGGTCCGTTCCGAGCGTATCCCTTACGAAGATCATGCCGATGATCAGCGACATCGCCGCGATCGCCACCGGGTACCAGAGGCCGTAGTAGATATCGCCCTTGTAGGCGCTGAGCGCGAACACGATCGCCGGAAGCAAGCCGCCGAACCAGCCATTGCCGATGTGATAGGGCAGCGACATGCCGGTATAGCGGATGCGGGTCGGGAACATCTCGACCAGGATGGCCGCGATCGGCCCGTAAACCATGGTCACGTAGAGAACCAAGATGAACAGAATGCCGATGACCTTTGCCCAGTTGACCCCTGCCGGATCGGCAAACATCGAGAACGCACCGGCCGCCGGTACGCTGTAGACAGTCACATCCGTGGCGCCGGCGGCTTCATCGGCCGTCAGCAGCTTGTCCTTGACCGCCTGGGCGAGCGGGACAGTGGCCTTTTCACCGGCACGAATGGCTGCCGCGTCGAGCTTCAGTTCGGGATTGGCCGTGACAAAGGCGTCGAGCTTTTGGTCGGCAACCTTGGCGGCAGCACGCTTCAGCGGATAGCCGCCGTCCTGAAGGGCGAGGTTGACCGCCTTCTTAAATGCAGCTTCGTTTGAAGTCGCCTTGTCTGCAGCTGCCACAGCATCATAGGACGTCACAGTTTCGGTGCCAATCTTGACATTGGCCGCGGTGCCCGGTGCCGCCGTCGCGACGATGTCATAGGGCACGGAGCTCTTGGCAAGGAAGTCGGTTGCAATATCGCACGAGGTGAGAGGCTTGCGTGTTCCGGTCGGATTGAACTGGAACTTGCAGTCCCCCGGTGCAGCGGTCACCGTGGCACGCGTGTTCTGCTGCGCGGTGGCGAGCGCCGGATTGGCGGCCCAGGTCAGCGCCTTGAAAAGCGGGAAGGTGGTGACGATCGCCAGTGCAAGGCCGGCCATGATGATCGGCTTGCGGCCGATCTTGTCGGAGAGCCAGCCGAATACGACGAAGAAGATGGTGCCAAGCGCCAGCGCAATCGCGATCATGATGTTGACCGACTGCGGATCGACCTTGAGCACGTTCTGCAGGAAGAACAGCGCGTAGAACTGGCCGTTGTACCAGACCACGGCCTGGCCGGCGGTAAGGCCGAGCAGCGCGAGCAGTGCGATCTTGGCGTTCTTCCACTGTCCGAAGGCTTCGGACAGGGGTGCCTTGGAGCCCTTGCCCTCGTCCTTCATGCGCTGGAAGGTCGGCGATTCGGCAAGCGACAGGCGAATCCAGACCGATATGCCGAGCAGGATGGCTGAAAGCAGGAATGGAATACGCCAGCCCCAAGCCGCGAAATCCTCCTTGCTCAGCGAATTCTGCACGATCAGGATGATGATCAGTGACAGGAAAAGACCGAGCGTCGCCGTCGTCTGTATCCACGACGTATAGAAGCCACGGCGATCGTCGGGAGCATGCTCGGCAACATAGGTCGCCGCGCCGCCATATTCACCACCGAGCGCCAGGCCCTGCAGCATGCGCAGCGCAATCAGGATGACTGGCGCCGCAATGCCCCAGCTCGCCGAACCCGGAAGCAGGCCGACCAGGAAAGTCGACAGGCCCATGATCATGATGGTGACAAGGAACGTGTATTTGCGGCCGACGAGATCGCCGATACGGCCGAACACCAGCGCGCCGAACGGGCGTACGAGGAAGCCAGCGGCGAAAACCAGCAACGTGAAAATGTTGCGCGTCGCTTCCGGATAAGAGGCGAAGAATGCCGCGCCGATCGCGGCCGTCAACGAGCCGTAGAGATAAAAATCATACCATTCGAAAACGGTGCCGAGCGAGGAGGCGAAGATGACCTTCTTCTCCTCGCGCGTCATGCCGCGGCTTGTTTTGCCGGCGGTCGATGCCATTGCCATGAGTGTATCCTCCCGTGTGATTCCGTCGGTCCTCGATGCTGCGCGTCATCGTCCGCGTTTCCTCGGAACGCAGACTCAGTGCAGCCACCGGTGCAAAAAATGACAGAAAGCAGTGCCCAGAGGCAGACCGCCTTTGGGATTATGACTTTGGTCTAATGTGCAGTGCGAAATAGCGGCCGGTGCCGTCAGCCTTTGAGCGCTTCGAGCAGGCTGACTGCCGCCATCATGTCGCGCTTGCGGGCGGCGCGGCGGGCGACGGCCTCGGCATCATGGCCCCATTGCTCGGCCTGCCAGTCCTCGTCGACATGGCCGGCAGCCCAGGCCACCTCGCCGTCGAGCTCGCCGAAATCGACGGCCAGCGCCAGCAGCGCCGATCCGGTCAGCGAGGTCATGACGTGGATGGCAGCAAGGCGCAGCGGATCGGCACGTTGGGCTAGATGCTGGCCAAGCAGCGCGATACTCTCGCGCGGCTGCTCGACGTGGATCACGCCTTCGGCGAGCTGGAACCGGGCGCCGAGCGCGCTGCGCGCCCAGTCGATGACCGGATCCCAATGCTCGTTCTGCCGGTCGACCAGCCCCTGTGGTGTATCCGCGCGGTAGCAGAGCAGATCTGATGAGGCGAAGCGCAGGATGTCCTCCAGCACCGCCTGGGGATCACTGGCGACCCCATCGATTGCGGTGTTGACCAGACGCATCACCGGCATCGTTACCGGGTCGATGGTCTCCTCCTGTGCGGCGAATTCCTCGGCGACGAGAGCAGCCGCCTTTTCGGTCGGCAGCGCCAGCAGCGCCTTGGCCGGTGTGCGGACGGGCTTGCCATCGAGATGGACGGCAAAACCATCCTCGACCGGTGCCACCGCGACGGTCTTGTAGAAGCGCTTCGGCAGTTGCGTCTTCATCTGGATTTGGGCACGGCGTACCGGATCCGGATCGGAGAGCTGTTTTCCAGCTTCGAGGTGGTTCAATATATCGCGCATGCTCATCCGGGGCTTTGTTTTCGGGCCGGCCGGTTGACGATGATAAGACCGGCGGCGATGAGGCCGAGTGCCAGGAAGATACGAACGGTCAACGGCTCGTTCAAGAAGACAGCGCCGCAGAGCACGCCGAACACCGGCGACAGGAAGGTGAAGCTCGACAGTCCAGATGCAGGGTAGCGCCGCAGCAGCCAGAACCACAGAACATAGGTGAAGGCGACAACGTAGACGGCCTGGAACAACAGCGCCAAGGTCGGCAGAAGGGTAAAGCTGCGGACGGGCGGCCCGGCAAAGGGCATCACCAAAATGCCGACGGCGGCGGCACCGGCCAGCTGATAGAGCAGCAGCTTTTCGGCGCTGGCCTCCACCAGTTTCGACCGCTTGATGACAATGTTGGTCACGGCCCACAGAATGCCGGCGCCGAGACTGAGCAGGTCGCCGCTCAACGTCTCGCCACCATTAGCGCTCAGTTTGTCGGAAAACACCGCGACCAGCCCGGCGAAAGCGAGCAGAAGCCCAACGAGCTTGCGTGCCGTGATGCTTTCGTCCAGCAGGAAATGGCCGCCGACCAGCATCCAGAACGGCATGGTGTTGACCAGCAAGGTGTTGCGCACGACGGTGGTGTGCTCGAGCCCGACATACAGAAACAGGAACTCGAGACCGAAAAGCGCGCCTGCCAGAATGCCGGCGACGAGAGTCTTGTCGGGCGTGAACAGCGCGATGCCGCGCCAGCGGCACCAGCCGAAAACACACAGGCCGCCGATCACCGAGCGGGCGATCGATAGGAAAACGGGATCGTAGCCGGCATAGGAGATCTTGGCGGCGACGTAGTTCAGGCCCCAGGAAAAGGTCAGCCCGACCATGATGGCGGCGGCCGCCAGATCGACCGCGTCACGGCGGTCGAGCGTATCTGTGGCGACGCCCACCGGCCCTAGTCCTCCGCGCTTGCGTCGTCGAAGCCGATCAGGTTCCAGCTCTGGCGCATGTGCGGCGGCATCGGCGCGGTGACGTCGACAAAACCCTTGTCGGGATGAGGGATGACGATGCGGCGTGCGTGCAGATGCAGGCGGTTTTGCATGCCGCCTGGAAAATCCCAATTGGTGTCGGCTTCGAAATATTTGGGGTCGCCGATGATCGGGCAACCGATATGCGCGGCATGGACACGAAGCTGGTGGGTGCGGCCGGTATACGGCTCCATCTCCAGCCAGGTCATCGTCTGTGCAGCCTGCTCGATGACACGGTAGTAGGACACGGCGTGGTCGGCACCCTTTTCGCCATGCTTGGCGATGCGCACGCGATCGCCGTCGGGCGTCGGTTCCT
Source organism: Mesorhizobium sp. M0960 (assembly GCF_040319055.1). Classification (NCBI taxonomy): domain Bacteria; kingdom Pseudomonadati; phylum Pseudomonadota; class Alphaproteobacteria; order Hyphomicrobiales; family Phyllobacteriaceae; genus Mesorhizobium; species Mesorhizobium sp. M0960. Next base: position 230,179 of record NZ_JAMYNN010000007.1, read on the forward strand.
TGATCAACCAGGTCGAGATCTTGTCCTCGCGCTTCGGCGGCACACCCTTGACCAGCGCCCAGTAGGTTTTCTTCGTCTCACGCGCCCGGAACGCTTCGGCGAGCTTCATGGCGGCGAGCCTTGTACGGGCGACAACCAGAACACCCGACGTGTCGCGGTCGAGCCGGTGCACCAGACGCGGCTTCTCGCCCTTCTGGTTGCGCCAGGCTTCCAGCATGTCGTCGACATTGCGGGTGACCCCGGAGCCGCCTTGCACCGCCAGGCCGGCCGGCTTGTTGAAGACGAAGACCTTCGGGTCCTCATGGATCAGCATCTTGGCCAAGACATCGGCATCGCCCTGGTTGCGTATCGAATGGCCGGTGAGCGGGCTTTCGCCTTTCTTGTCCACTTCGAGCGGCGGCACACGCACCGTCTGGCCGGCTTCGACGCGTGTATCGGCCTTCACCCTGCCGCCGTCGACGCGGATCTGGCCGGAACGCAGCAGCTTCTGCAGATGACCGAAACCGAGACCGGGGAAATGGGTCTTGAACCAGCGGTCGAGCCGCATGCCCGCCTCACCGGTATCCACTGTGATCTGTTCAACGCCTGCCATGATTCCAATCGCCGTTTTGCGAACATGCAACGGCATTCGCCGGCACCCGCAATCTCGCTCGGTTATTCGTTGTCGGTTCCATATTGCAGAACCTGAACTTTCTCCAGCGTGATCAAGCCACTTGTCATGATTGTTTCAAGCACGGGCAGAAAAGCGGCCAATTTTTCCTCGTCGTCGACGATCTCGATGACAAGGGGAAGGTCCTCCGAGAGACGGAGGATCTTCGTGGTGTGAAGTCGGCTGGAATGGCCAAATCCCATCGCCCCGCGCAGGACGGTCGCGCCGGCAATCTGCATTTCGCGGGCCTTCAGCACGATGACCTCATACAGCGGACGGCCATCTGCCCTGTCGTTTTCGCCGATAAATATGCGCAGCAATTGTGCCTGTGGTGGTATCTTCATTGCCTGGATCCTCTCAGCCGGTTGAGGCGCACTGCAAAGATGTGGCCAAGCCAGACGGCGGCAAGCCAGGCCACCACGGAGATCGCGATATTGAGTGCCGCCGCCACAAGCTTCCCGCTTTGCGCGAGGGTGAGTGTTTCAAGGCTGAAAGCGGAGAAGGTCGTCAGGCCACCGCAGAAGCCGGCCATGAAGAACTGGCGCTGCAGCGGACTGGCGAAGACGCGACCATCCGGTCCCGTCAATGTCGCATAGAAGCCGATGAGGAATGAGCCGACAATGTTGACGAGGAGCGTGCCGAAGGGAAATCCAGTGCCCCACCAGGCGGTGCTCGCCAATGAGGCGAGCGCCCGCAGCACGCCGCCGATCATGCTGCCAGCGGTCACGGTCGCATAGATACGAACCGTTTGGCTCGTTCGGCGCCAGCCAATGAGGCGCGCCGCACGCCCCGCCATCCCGTCGGAGCGGAGCTTCTGCGGGCCGCTCATGGCGCCCCGCTGCCAATCAGAAGACTTCCCGCGGCAAAGCCCAGCGTCACGCCGCCGAGGCTCAGGAAAACCGAAAGCAGCACATTTCCGCCGGCGCGCAGCCATTCGCCCTCACGCGCCAGCGCCAGCGTCTGCAGGCTGAATGAAGAGACCGTGGTGTAGCAGCCGAGGCCGCCGGTGACGACAAAGGCCCAAAGGGCAGGCATGCCGTCGCGCGCCACGGCATGCGCAACGACGCCGATTGCAAACGCCCCCGACACATTGACGACCATCGTGCCCCAAGGAAAGGTCTCGCCGACCCGGCGGGCGACGCAGCCGGACAGGAAGAAGCGGGCCATTGCACCGATCGCGCCACCAAGACAGACAAGCAACAGATGATACATCGTGCTCCCTCGCGCCAGTTACGCTACGGTGTCAGGCAGCTCCGACCTTCTTCGGCTTGCTGGAGGCGATCATCTTCCAGTTCTTGTAGAACATGGCATTGATGCGCTCGACGCTGACCGAAACAATGGCGAGGAGCGTCGAGATCAGACCGGGAAACGGCGATGGGCGAATGATGTCCATGAACACGCAGTAGCGGCGCCCGTCATACTCGTTGACCGAGCGATGAAGCAGCGTGTCGTCGAAGATGAACAGCGGGTTCTCGTGCCAGTAATTCTTGGCGTTGCCACACTGGACGAACACTTCCGATTTCACCGGGATGAGGTTGTAGAGAATGCGTAGGCTGAGCCGGAGCGGGCCAAAGTGCCAGGAAGTCGATTCCCTGCCGCTGAACACAGAGACGGCAATCGTCTTGATGTATTTGAAATCCTTGTTGAATTCGGCGACGTTGTCTATTTTGTGCTTGCCATACCACTGATAGACATACATGCCGCGCCGGCCGCTGCCGAAATTGGCGTCGATGTCGGCGATGATCTCGTCCTTGCGTGCCTTGAAGACATCCAGGACCTCGTTGACCTCGCTCTGGTAGTCCGGAGGAAACTGGTCCAATTTCCAGACACCGCGGTTTCTATAGCACAGCAGATCCACCAGCAGATTGAAGGGCGAAAGCAGCCAGGTGAAGATGCCGTTGCCCAGGAAATAACCACTGAACAGCGCCCAATTCTTGTTGTCGTTGCGCAACACGTCGATCAGGCCGAGGACGATGAAAATCGTCGTCAGAATGGGAATGACATAGAAGCCGAGCGCCAGCAGCGGAATGGCTATGGCGAACTTCCGAAGGGTTTTGCGGGATTTTTTTGTCATTTTTCCACGCGCCAGGCGCGATTCCGTTCTGAATATCGTCGGTACGTTTCTGGCCTGCCGCCGGCGAAGGCGCATCTTGATAGGGTTTTTTATCCCACCAGACAACGCCGATCACACCAGTGTGCGACTGGCAGCTACTTTTCCCGCTCGCTGCGCAGCTTCGCCCAATAGTCCAGCCGCTTCCTGATATCGCGCTCGAAGCCGCGCTCGGGCGGATCGTAGAATGTCTGCCTTCCCATCTTCTCAGGAAAATAGTCCTGGCCGGAAAAAGCGTCGGGCTCGTCGTGGTCGTAGCGATAGCCGGCGCCGTAATCTTCCTGTTTCATCAGCTTGGTCGGCGCATTGAGAATGTGCTTGGGCGGCAGCAGCGAACCGAATTCCTTGGCCGCCTGTGTGGCGGCCTTGAATGCGGTGTAGACTGCATTGGATTTCGGCGCGGTAGCGAGATAGACGGTAGCCTCGGCGAAGGCCAGTTCGCCCTCGGGCGAGCCCAGATAGTCGTAGGCGTCCTTGGCGGCGTTGGCGACGACGAGTGCCTGCGGGTCGGCCAGCCCGATATCCTCCATCGCCATGCGCACCAACCGGCGCCCGAGATAGAGCGGATCCTCGCCGGCGTCGAACATGCGGGCCAGATAGTAGAGTGCCGCGTCGGGGTCGGAGCCGCGCACCGATTTGTGCAAGGCGGAGATCAAATTGTAATGGCCGTCCTGGCCCTTGTCGTAGATCGGCGCGCGGCGCTGGACGATGCGCTGTAAGGCCTCGGCGCCAAACACTTCACCTGATTTGGCGGCACGCCAGACCTCTTCGGCCAGTGTCAGCGCCGCGCGGCCGTCGCCGTCGCTCATGCGGATGAGCATCGCCCGCGCCTCGTCATCGAGCGGCAGCGCCCTGCCCTCTGCCTCCTCGGCCCGCGCCAGGAGCTTGGCGATGCTGTCCTCGCCGAGCGAGTGAAAGACCAGGACGCGTGCGCGCGACAACAGCGCGGCGTTAAGCTCGAAGGACGGGTTCTCCGTGGTGGCGCCGACCAGCACGACGGTGCCGTCTTCCATCACGGGCAGAAAACTGTCCTGCTGGGCGCGGTTGAAGCGATGGATCTCGTCGACGAACAGCAGTGTCTGGCGGCCGTTGGAGCGGCGCAGCTTCGCTGCCTCGAACACTTTCTTCAGGTCAGCAACGCCGGAAAACACGGCCGAGATCTGTTCGAAAGCGAGGCTTGTCTCGCCGGCAAGCAGCCGTGCGACCGTGGTCTTGCCGGTGCCGGGCGGGCCCCAGAAGATCATCGAGCCGAGCGAGCCGGAGCCGATCAGCCGCGTCAGCGCGCCGTCGGGACCGGTCAGATGCTCCTGGCCGACGACCTCGCCGAGGTTCTTCGGGCGCAGACGGTCGGCCAGCGGCCTGCCGGGCGGCGTCTTTTCCGGTTCATCGACACTGAACAGATCGGCCATGCAACTTCTTCTGCCTGGAGCCCGACCATGCTGACGTCGGGCTTAGTAACGCAACACCTGGCGCAGTATCTGCCCGCCGCGCTCGACGGTAAAGCGCCACCAGCGTGTATCCTGCTGGGCTATCTGTTCCAGGGTCGCCGCCTTGTCGATCGTCAGGCCATTGACCTCACGCACGATGTCGCCCGGCTGGAAACCAAAATCGGCAGCGGGCGAATCGCGGTTGATATCGACGACGGTGACGCCTTTGACATCGGTGCGCAGACCAAGCCGCTGGGCAAGCCGTGGCGATAGTTCGGCAACCCTGGCACCGGAAAACGGGCTACGGCCGCGCAATGTGAGCTCCGCAGCTTTGGCGCCCTCAGGCGGCCGTTCCAGCGCGATGTCCATCGTCGCCTGCTGACCCTTGCTTAGAACGCCGAAGCTGGCATTCGTACCGATCGACAGCGTCGCCATCCGGTAGTCCAGCGCCCCGACGCTCTCGACCGGCTTGCCGTTGAGCGACAGCACCACGTCACCAGGCTTGAGCCCTGCCTTGGCAGCGGGTCCTGCCTCTTCGACCGAAGAAACCAGCGAGCCGGCCGGTTTGTCCATGCCGAGCGATTCGGCAATCTGCGGCGTCACCGCCTCGAACTCGGCACCGACATACGGCCGCTCGAAGAAGTCGAGCCCGGCCTTGGCCGCATCGGCGAAGGCGCGAACCATGTTCGAAGGGATGGCAAAGCCGATACCGATCGAGCCGCCGCTACGGCTATAGATCGCAGTGTTGATGCCGATCAGTTGACCACCCATGTTGACCAGCGCGCCACCGGAATTGCCCGGGTTGATGGCGGCGTCGGTCTGGATGAAGAAGCTGGAATCGGAGACGCCGATATGGCTGCGCGCCACAGCCGAAATGATGCCGCTGGTGGTGGTCTGGCCGACACCGAACGGATTGCCGATCGCCAGCACCAGGTCGCCGACCTCGAGCGCGTCGGAATCGCCAATGGCGATCACCGGGAACGGCTTGTCGGAAGAAATCTTGAGCACGGCGAGGTCGAGCGTCTCATCCTTGAGCAGCACCTTGCTGTCGAATTCGCGCCCGTCGGCGGTCGCGACCTTGACCTGGTCGGCGTCCTTGACGACGTGGAAATTGGTGACCACGACGCCGGTCGGATCGACCAGCACCCCCGAACCGAGCGAAGACTGCGCGCGCGGCTGCGAGCGGCCGAAGAACTCCTCGAAGAACGGATCGCCATCAAAGGGCGACGTCACCTTGGCGGTTTGCGAGGCGTAGACATTGACCACGGCCGGGGCCGTCTGCTTGACCAGCGGCGCGAAGGACAGCTGCACCTCCTCGCGGCCGAACGGCACGCGCTTGTCGGGGCCGGAGGTGGCGTTTTCGCCTTCGACGCCATGCAGCAGATCGGTCAGCACGTCGGACAGACCGGGATCTGGCTTGGTCTCCTCCGCCAGCGCGTGCCTGGCCGCCGGCACGACGGCCAGCGCCATCAAGGCGCAGATCAGAACAAGGGACAGCCGTTTAACGCGCATTCCGAATCCTCCAAGTCGGGCGCCATTGTCCTGACGATTGTGCAAAATGAAAGGCTAAGCCGCTGAAATCCGATTATTTTGGATAGTCGCCGCAAAAACCGGTGACAAAACCCCTGCAAGCCCTGCCCGGCAGCTTCGGAAACAGAAAAAGGGGCCAGCAGGCCCCTTTGAACTTCTCAGAAAAACCGAAGCTTATGCGGCTGCGGCTTCCTCTTCGGTGCCTTCGGCCTCGATGCGGGCGCGGTCGCCGGCGCCTTTGGCCGAGGTGTCGCGGTCGACGAATTCGATGACGGCCATTGCGGCATTGTCACCGTGACGGAAGCCGGCCTTCATGATGCGCAGATAGCCGCCATTGCGAGTGGCGTAACGTGGCGCGATTGTGTCGAACAGACGCTTGACGACGCCCTCATTGCCGATCTGGGCAATCACTTGGCGGCGGGCGTGCAGGTCGCCGCGCTTGCCGAGCGTCACCAGCTTCTCGACGATCGGACGCAGATCCTTCGCCTTCGGCAGCGTGGTGAGGATCTGCTCGTGCTCGATAAGCGACACGGCAAGGTTGGCAAACATCGACTTGCGATGGCTTATGCTGCGGGCGAACCGGCGGCCTTTAAATCCGTGGCGCATGGCTCTTCTCCTTCATTGCGGGTTCAAGAGGCCTGAGCCTCAGTATTGATCTTCGTAACGCTTGGCGAGGTCTTCGATGTTTTCCGGCGGCCAGTCCGGCACTTCCATGCCGAGATGCAGGCCCATCGCCGCCAGGACTTCCTTGATCTCGTTCAGCGACTTGCGGCCGAAGTTCGGGGTGCGCAGCATCTCGGCTTCGGTCTTCTGGATCAGATCGCCGATATAGACGATGTTGTCGTTCTTCAGGCAGTTGGCCGAACGCACCGAAAGCTCGAGTTCGTCGACCTTCTTGAGCAGCGCCGGGTTGAAGGCAAGCTCGGTAACCTGTTCGGCAGCGACTTCCTTCTGCGGCTCGTCGAAATTGACGAACAGGCCGAGCTGGTCCTGCAGGATGCGAGCGGCGAAGGCCACCGCGTCCTCGCCCGAGATCGAACCATCGGTCTCGATGGTCATGGTCAGCTTGTCATAATCGAGAACCTGCCCCTCACGGGTGTTCTCGACCTTGTAGGAGACCTTCTTGACCGGCGAATACAGGCTGTCGACCGGGATCAGCCCTATCGGCGCGTCTTCGGCGCGGTTGCGGTCGGCCGGCACATAGCCCTTGCCGGTGTCGACGGTGAATTCCATGCGGATCTCAGCGCCTTCGTCCAGCGTGCAGATGACGTGGTCGGGATTGAGGATCTCGACGTCGCCGACCGTCTGGATGTCGCCGGCGAGAACCGCGCCCGGTCCCTGCTTGCGCACGACCATGCGCTTGGGGCCATCGCCTTCCATGCGGATGGCGATTTCCTTGATGTTCAACACGATGTCGGTCACGTCCTCGCGCACGCCGGCGATGGACGAGAATTCATGCAGAACGCCGTCGATCTGCACGGCGGTCACAGCCGCGCCACGCAGCGAAGACAGAAGCACGCGGCGCAGCGCGTTGCCGAGGGTGAGGCCGAAGCCGCGCTCGAGCGGCTCGGCGACCAGAGTGGTCAGCGTCTTCTTCTTCGACGAGAACTCGATCTTGTTCGGCTTGATCAGTTCCTGCCAATTTTTCTGGATCATAGTGCTTTCCTTCCGTTGTCCCGCCACCATCCAATCGTGGCGGGCGACCTGGAATGCCGTGGAGGAGCGCCCTTGAGGCGCTCGCGCGGCGTTCGGTAAATTCTCTTTAGACGCGGCGCTTCTTGCGCGGGCGGCAGCCATTGTGCGGGATCGGCGTCACATCACGGATCGAGGTGATGGTGAAGCCTGCTGCCTGCAGCGCCCGCAGCGCCGATTCACGACCGGAGCCGGGTCCACAGACCTCGACCTCGAGCATGCGCATGCCGTGTTCCTGAGCCTTCTTGGCAACATCTTCGGCGGCCATCTGGGCAGCGAAAGGGGTCGACTTGCGCGATCCCTTGAAGCCCTGGGCTCCGGCCGACGACCAGGCAATGGAATTGCCCTGCGCGTCGGTGATGGTGATCATCGTGTTGTTGAAGGTCGAATTGACGTGGGCAACGCCCGACGAGATGTTCTTGCGTTCGCGACGGCGAACACGAGCGGCTTCCTTGGCCATGATAGTCCTTTCAGTTGATCTCTACACCGCCGTAATGCCAGCGGCTCCACCAGGGAGAAGGCAGTAGGGGAATATGGCAGTAGGGCAGTATGTCTGCCGTTCCTATTGCCTTACTGCCCTACTCTCTTACTGCCCTAAATTACTTCTTCTTTCCGGCAATCGACTTGGCTGGGCCTTTGCGGGTGCGCGCATTGGTGTGCGTGCGCTGGCCACGAACCGGCAGCGAGCGGCGGTGACGCAGGCCGCGGTAGCAGCCGAGGTCCATGAGCCGCTTGATGTTCATCGACACTTCGCGGCGCAGGTCGCCCTCGACCTGGTAGTCGCGGTCGATGGTCTCCCGGATCTGCAGCACTTCCGCGTCGGTCAGCTGGTTGACGCGGCGCTCGGCCGGGATGCCGACCTTGTCGACGATCTCCTGGGCGAACTTCTTGCCAATGCCGTGAATGTATTGAAGCGCAATGACGACGCGCTTGTTGGTAGGAATGTTGACGCCGGCTATACGAGCCATGTTCTTCTCTTCTCCATATAGGCCGGACGAGCCGGCGCTTCAAGTTGCCCCGCGTCCGGTGGAGGCCGGCCCTTGCGGGAGTTTCCAGTTCAAAGCGGCCTGCCTTGCCCTTGCGGACAAGCAAGCCTCATGCCTGATAGGAAGACGGGCCGCCATACCCCAGCGGACCGCTCCAGTCAAGCGCAATCGTTCGTTTCTCTAGCCGGCCGCCTGGCCAACCTGCCGGGTCGTCGCCCTGAGCACCGCCTCGATCTGCTGCGTCACCGCATCGATGTCGGCCATGCCATCGACGCCCCTGAGCTTGCCCTTGGCGTAGTAGTAGCCGATCAGCGGCGAGGTTTTCTTGTAATATTCCCTCAAGCGTTCTTCGAACACCGCTGGGCTGTCGTCCTTGCGCACCGGCAGGCCTGCGGCCTTGGCGTCCTCGGCGCGTTTGACGATTCGGCCAACCAGCGCCTTGTCGTCGACGACAAATTCGATGACCGCGTCTAGCTCCAGCCCGCGATCCGAAAGCATTTCCTCAACGGCGTCCGCTTGCACCAGGGTTCGCGGGTATCCGTCAAGGATGAAGCCGTTTGCGCAATCGGCTTGATCGATGCGCTCGGCCACGATGGCGTTGACGATAGCGTCGGACACCAGTTCACCAGCATCCATCACCGCCTTGGCTCGCCTGCCGACTTCGGTGCCGGCCTGAACAGCAGCACGCAGCATGTCCCCCGTGGAAAGCTGTGGGATGCCGTGTCTTTCTACCAGTCTCAGTGCTTGTGTCCCCTTGCCCGCCCCCGGCGGTCCAAGCAATATCAACCTCATCTGGCCTTCTTCCCCCCGCGCAGCTTCGACTTCTTGATCAGGCCCTCATACTGGTGCGCGATCAGGTGACCCTGAATCTGCGCCACCGTATCGAGCGTTACACTGACCACGATCAGGAGCGAAGTGCCACCAAGGTAGAACGGTACGCCAGTCGCTGAAATCAGGAACTCGGGCAGCAGACACACCAGCACCAGATAGATGGCGCCGACGACGGTGATGCGGGTGAGCACATAGTCGATATAGTCCGCAGTGCGCTCGCCCGGACGATAGCCCGGGATGAAGCCCGAATGCTTCTTGAGCTGGTCGGCGGTGTCCTTCGGATTGAAGACGATCGCCGTATAGAAGAAGGCGAAGAACACGATCATGGCAGCGTAGAAGGCCATATAGAGCGGCTGGCCGTGGCCGAGCGCCGCCAGGATGGTGCTCGCCCAGGCAGGCATGTTGGTCGTCTGCGAGAAGCCGGCAACCGTTGCCGGAAGCAGCAGCAGCGACGAGGCGAAGATCGGCGGAATGACGCCGGACGTGTTGAGCTTCAGCGGCAGATGCGAGGTATCGCCCTGGAACATGCGATTGCCGACCTGGCGCTTGGGATACTGGATCAGCAGGCGGCGCTGGGCGCGCTCGAAGAAGACGATCAGCGCGATGACGACGATGGCGAGCACGATGATCGCCAGGATCAGGCCGGTCGACAGTGCGCCGGTGCGGCCAAGCTCCAGCGTGCCGGAGATGGCGCGCGGCAGGCCGGCGACGATGCCGGAGAAGATGATCAGCGAAATGCCGTTGCCGATGCCGCGGGCGGTGATCTGCTCGCCAAGCCACATCAGGAACATGGTACCGCCGACCAGCGTGACGACGGTGGAGATGCGGAAGAACATGCCGGGATCGTTGACGATGCCATTGCCGCCCTCAAGCCCGACCGAAATGCCATAGGCCTGGACCAGCGCCAGAAGCACGGTGCCGTAGCGCGTGTACTGGTTGATGATCTTGCGACCCTGCTCGCCCTCCTTCTTCAGCGCTTCCAGCGAAGGAATGACCGAGGTCATCAGCTGCATGATGATGGAGGCGGAGATATAGGGCATGATGCCGAGGGCAAAGATCGCCATGCGCTGCACGGCGCCACCGGCGAACATGTTGAACATGCCGAGTACGCCCTTGCTCTGCGACGAGAAGGCCTGGGCGAAAGCGTCGGGATTGATGCCGGGCAGCGGGATATAGGTGCCAAGGCGGTAAACGAGCAGCGCGCCGATGGTGAACCAGATGCGCTTCTTCAGATCCTCGGCTTTGGCGAAGGCCGAAAAATTCAGATTCGAGGCTAGTTGTTCAGCAGCCGAAGCCATGCCTGATTCTCCGCTTGGTCACGCTCGATGCCCGCAGCTCAGGCGGCGCGTGTCACCGAAGCTCACGAGATAAGCTCCGGACTGCAAACATGCAAGCGGCCGCGTTGATGCGGCCGCCACATCTGTCGGATCAAAGCACGACCGAAGGCAAAACCGAATTCCACCTTTGCCGACCGTGCTTCAAATTGCCGTTACTCGGCGGCTGCTTTCTCAGGCAACTTCACCGAACCGCCGGCCTTTTCGATCTTCTCGACCGCGGCCTTGGAGGCTCCGGCCACGTCGAAGGCAAGCTTGGCCTTGATGTCGCCGTCCGAAAGGATGCGCACGCCGTCCTTGACGCGACGGATGACGCCGGCCGCAACCAGCGCCTCGGCCGTCACAACTGTCTTAGCATCGAGCTTCTTGGCATCGAGCGCAGCCTGGATGCGAGCCAGCGACACAACGGTGAAGCTCTTGGCGAAGATATTGTTGAAGCCGCGCTTCGGCAGACGACGGTAGAGCGGCATCTGGCCACCCTCGAAGCCGTTGACGGCGACGCCGGAGCGCGCCTTCTGGCCCTTGACGCCGCGACCGGCGGTCTTGCCCGAACCGGAACCGATGCCACGGCCGAGACGCTTCTTGGAATGCGTCGCGCCGTCCTTGTCACGCAGATCGTTGAGTTTCATCTGGGTTCTCCTGCGCTCTGGCTCAGCCCTCGTCCACAACGCGGACGAGATGCTGGACGGCAGCGATCATGCCGCGCACCGAGGGCGTATCCTCCAGCGTGCGCTGCTTGTGCATCTTGTTGAGGCCGAGGCCGACCAGCGTTGCGCGCTGCTCCTTCGGCCGGCGGATTGGCGAGCCGATCTGCTCGACGGTGATGGTCTTGGTTGCTTTCTTGGCCATGGTCAGATCCCTGGTCAGCGTCGACTATTCTTCAGCCGCAACGGCGGTGCCGCGGCGGGCCTGAAGGGTCGAATACTTGATGCCGCGCGCGGCAGCCACATCCTTCGGATGCATCTGGCTCTTCAGCGCGTCGAAAGTGGCGCGAACCATGTTGTAGGGGTTCGACGAACCCATCGACTTGGCGACCACGTCATGCATGCCGAGCGTCTCGAAGACGGCGCGCATCGGGCCGCCGGCGATGATGCCGGTACCTTGCTTGGCAGCGCGCAGCAGAACACGTCCCGCGCCCCAGCGTCCCTCGACGTCATGGTGCAGCGTGCGGCCCGAGCGCAGCGGCACGAAGATCATGTCGCGCTTGGCCGATTCGGTCGCCTTACGGATCGCCTCCGGCACTTCGCGCGCCTTGCCGTGACCGAAGCCGACGCGGCCCTTCTGGTCGCCGACGACGACGAGCGCTGCAAAGCCGAAGCGCCGGCCGCCCTTGACGACCTTGGCGACACGGTTGATGTGGACGAGCTTGTCGACCATGCCGTCGTCGCGCTCTTCGCGATCACGGCCGCGGCCGCCATCCCTACGTTCCTGTGCCATATCCTGTTCCTTGTTTTTTTCCGGAAGCACGGTTGATGATGATATCCGGCGCCTCTGTGGGTCGCCGGGGGCGAAAACTCTTTTTTCCTTCGCATGATCCTATCCGAAAAGTCTGCAACTTTTTGCTGCGCTGACCTCCGGTTCGGGATCATGCTTTAGAAGCTCAGACCACCTTCACGGGCAGCCTCGGCAAGCGCCTTGACGCGGCCGTGGTAGATGTAGGCACCGCGGTCGAAGACGACTTCCTTGACGCCGGCCTTCGAGGCACGCTCGGCGATCAGCTTGCCGATGGCAGCTGCGGCCGCGGTGTCGGCGCCGGTCTTGAGCGAACCCTTGAGCTCCTTCTCGAGCGTCGAAGCAGCGGCGATGGTGTGGCCCTTGGCGTCGTCGATGACCTGGACGTAGATGTTCTTCGACGTGCGATGGACCGACAGGCGCGGACGATCGCCGGCAACTTTCTTGATCTGGCGGCGGACGCGCTGAGCGCGGCGTTGGGTGGATTCTTTCGAGCCCATGATATCAGTTCCTTGCCTTCAAAAAACGGGGGCAACCATATGCGGTAGGCGAAGCGCCTCCCGCGACCGCTCCCCGCGGCGTTAAAATTACTTCTTCTTGCCTTCCTTGCGGACGATCTTCTCGCCAGCATAGCGGACACCCTTGCCCTTGTAGGGCTCGGGGCTGCGATACTCGCGGATCTCGGCGGCAACCTGGCCGACCTGCTGCTTGTCGATGCCGGTCACGGTGATTTCCGTCGGCTTCGGCACCGAAATCGTCACGCCCTGCGGCGTTTCGTAGACGACGTCATGGCTGAAGCCGAGCGCCAGCTGCAGGTTCTTGCCCTGCATGGCGGCACGATAGCCGACGCCGGTGATCTCGAGCTTCTTTTCGAAGCCGCCCTTGACGCCCTGCAGGATGTTGACGATCTGCGTGCGCGACATGCCCCATTTGGAGCGGGCGGTCTTGGTCTGGTCGCGCGGCTGGACAGCGATCTCGCTGCCTTCCATCTTGACCAGCACTTCGTCGTTCACCACGAACTTCAGCTCGCCCTTCGGACCCTTCGCCGTCACGGTCTGGCCGTTGACGATCGCGGTCACGCCCTGCGGCAGCGAAACGGGCTTCTTTCCAATACGAGACATTTTGTTGTCCTCGTCACTTCTCTTGTTTCAGGTCTCGGCTTCGGGATTTGATCCCGAAACCGGTTTCCAATTGGGGTCACGTACAGATCAGAAGATCTGGCAGAGGATTTCCCCGCCGACATTCTGTTCGCGCGCTTCGTGGTCGGCCATCACGCCCTTCGGCGTCGAAAGGATGGCGATGCCGAGGCCGTTGGCGACGTGCGGTATCGACTTGGCCGAAACGTAGACGCGGCGGCCGGGCTTCGAGACACGGGCGATTTCGCGCACCACCGGCGCACCGTCGAAATACTTCAGCTCGATCTCGATTTCGGACTTGCCGTTGTCGAAGTCGGTCTGGCTGTAGTCGCGGATATAGCCTTCGGCCTTCAGCACGTCGAGGACGCGGGTACGCAGGCGCGAGGCCGGCGTCGAAACGCTCGACTTCTTACGGCCATACGCGTTGCGGATGCGGGTCAGCATATCGCCGAGAGGATCGCTCAATGACATGTTATGTCCTCCTTACCAGCTCGACTTGACCAGGCCCGGGATCTGGCCGTTATTGCCGAGATCACGAAGCGCGATACGCGATACTTTGAGCTTGCGATAATAGGCACGCGGACGTCCGGTGACTTCGCAGCGGTTGCGGATGCGGGTCTTGGCCGAGTTGCGCGGCAGCGCCGAAAGCTTCAGCTGAGCGCGGAAGCGCTCTTCCATCGGCTTGGACTGATCCATGATGATCGCCTTGAGCACCTTGCGCTTGGCAGCGAACTGGTCCGCAAGCTTGCGGCGCCTGTTGTTCTTCTCGACTGAGCTGGTCTTTGCCATTTCAGATTTTTCCTTTTCTCGCTGCCGTTACTGGCGGAAGGGGAAGTTGAAGGCCTTGAGCAATGCCCTGGCTTCGTCGTCCGTCTTCGCAGTCGTACAAACGATGACGTCCATGCCCCAGATCTGATCAACCTTGTCGTAGTTGATCTCCGGAAACACGATGTGTTCCTTGATGCCCATGGCATAGTTGCCACGGCCATCGAAGCTCTTCGGGTTGAGCCCGCGGAAGTCGCGGACGCGCGGCAGTGCGATGTTCACGAGACGATCGAGGAACTCGTACATGCGTTCCTTGCGCAGCGTGACCTTGGCGCCGATCGGCATCTTCTCGCGGACCTTGAAGCCGGCGATCGAGTTGCGGGCGCGGGTGACGACAGCCTTCTGGCCGGCGATCATCGCAAGGTCTTCCGCCGCGATCGAAGGCTTCTTCGAATCGCCGGTCGCCTCGCCGACGCCCATGTTCAGCACGATCTTGTCGATGCGCGGAACCTGCATCTCGTTGTCGTAGCCGAACTGCTCCTGCAGCGCCTTGCGGATGGTCTCGTTATAGACCTGCTTGAGGCGGGGCGTGTTCTGGGCAGTTGCCTGCTTGGTTTGAGCCTTAGCCATTGATGACTTCTCCCGAGCGCTTGGCGACGCGCACCTTCTTGCCGTCCTTCTGGAAGATGAAGCCGACGCGGGTCGGCTTACCATCCTTGGGGTCGGCCAGCGCGATGTTCGACAGCTGGATCGGCGCTTCCTTGGTGATGATCCCGCCCTCTTGGGACTGGGACTGCTTCTGGTGACGACGGATCAGGTTGACGCCGCGCACCAGCGCGGTGTCGTCCTTCGGCTGCACCGAGAGGACTTCGCCCGAACGGCCCTTGTCCTTGCCGGCCAGCACGACGACCTTGTCGCCTTTTCTAATCTTTTGCATTGGTCCGGCTCCTTACAGCACTTCAGGCGCGAGCGAGATGATCTTCATGTGGTTCTTGGCGCGGAGTTCGCGCGGAACCGGTCCGAAGATACGCGTGCCGATCGGCTCTTTCTTGTTGTCGACGAGAACGGCTGCGTTCTTGTCGAAACGGATCACGCTGCCGTCCGGGCGGCGGATGTCCTTGGCCGTGCGAACCACGACCGCCTTCATCACATCGCCCTTCTTGACGCGGCCGCGCGGGATCGCTTCCTTGATCGACACCACGATGATGTCGCCCACGGAAGCGTATTTCCGCTTCGAGCCGCCCAGCACCTTGATGCACATGACACGACGGGCGCCGGAATTATCCGCGACGTCGAGGTTTGTTTGCATCTGAATCATGACTGGCCGCCTTCTTCTTTTCTAACGGGACGGGTTTCTCACCCCTCCCCGGTCTGTCCAAAATTCGTTTCGTTAGCCCTGATCAGGCCTGGTCCGAAGACACCACGACCCAGCGCTTGTCCTTGGAAATCGGCTTCGATTCCTGGATGAACACCTGATCGCCGACCTTGTGGGCGTTGTTCTCGTCGTGCGCCTTGTACTTCTTGGTCATGCGCACGGTCTTCTTCATCACGGGATGCGTGAAGCGCCGTTCGACCTTGACGACAACCGTCTTCTCGTTCTTGTCGCTGACGACGGTGCCCTGCAGAATGCGCTTTGGCATGGTTTTCGTCCTTAAGCCTTCTTGGCCGCGGACTTTTCCGCAGCGATGGTCTTGATACGCGCAATGTCCTTGCGGACCTGCCTCACGCGCGCGGTCTTCTCAAGCTGGCCGGTGGCCTTCTGGAAGCGCAGGTTGAACTGCTCCTTCTTCAGGCTGGCCAGGTCGTCGGTCAGCTGGTCCTGGGTCTTGGTCCGGATGTCTTCGGCTTTCATGATCAGCCCGTCCTTATTCTGCGATGCGCTGTACGAAGCGCGTCCTGACCGAGAGCTTGGCCGCGCCGAGACGCAGCGCCTCACGGGCGGTTTCCTCGTTGACGCCGTCGATCTCGAACATGATGCGGCCTGGCTTGACGCGTGCCGCCCAGTAGTCGACCGCGCCCTTGCCCTTGCCCATGCGGACTTCGGTCGGCTTCGACGTCACCGGCACGTCCGGGAAGATACGGATCCACACGCGGCCGGCACGCTTCATCTCGCGGGTGATCGCGCGGCGGGCCGCCTCGATCTCACGCGCGGTGACGCGGTTCGGCTCAAGCGCCTTCAGCCCGAAACCACCGAAATCCAGGTTGGTGCCGCCCTTGGCGGTACCGTGGATGCGGCCCTTGAACTGCTTACGGAACTTTGTGCGCTTTGGCTGCAGCATCGTTCTAACTCCAAATTCCTAACTGTCTTACGCGTTTTCGCGACGGCGACCGCGTTCGCGCTCACCACCACCGCCATGCGCATGATCGCCCTCGGTGGCGCGGCGCTCCGAAGCCATCGGGTCGTGCTCGAGGATCTCGCCCTTGAACACCCAGACCTTGACGCCGCAAATGCCGTAGGCCGTATTCGCTTCGGCCGTGCCGTAGTCGACGTCGGCACGCAGCGTATGCAGTGGCACGCGGCCTTCACGATACCATTCCATGCGCGCGATCTCGGCGCCGCCGAGACGGCCGGCGCAGTTGATGCGGATGCCTTCGGCACCGAGGCGCATCGCCGACTGCACGGCGCGCTTCATGGCGCGGCGGAACGCGATGCGGCGCTCGAGCTGCTGGGCGATCGACTGGGCGACCAGGGTCGCGTCGATCTCCGGCTTGCGCACTTCGACGATGTTCAGATGCGTCTCGGACTTGGTCATCTCCATCAGCTTCTTGCGAAGCTTCTCGATGTCGGCGCCCTTCTTGCCGATGATCAGGCCCGGACGCGCCGCATGGATGGTGACGCGGCACTTCTTGTGCGGACGCTCGATCACGACCTTCGAGATCGCAGCCTGCTTGAGTTCCTTCTCAAGATATTTGCGGATCTTGATGTCCTCGTGCAGCAGCTTACCGTACTCGCCTGTATTCGCGAACCAGCGCGAATCCCAGGTGCGGTTGATGCCGAGACGCAGACCGATCGGATTGACTTTCTGGCCCATTATGCGGCCTCCCCTTTTTCTTCGACTTCACGAACGACGATCGTGAGGTGCGAGAACGGCTTCTCGATACGGCTGGCGCGACCACGGCCACGGGCATGGAACCGCTTCATGACGATCGACTTGCCGACATAGGCTTCCGCCACGATCAGCGCATCGACGTCGAGGTCGTGGTTGTTTTCCGCGTTGGCGATCGCCGATTCCAGCGTCTTCTTGACCGTGCCGGAAATCCGCTTGGCCGAGAATTCGAGGTCGGAAAGCGCTGTCGCGACCTTCTTGCCGCGGATCAGCGCGGCAACCAGGTTCAGCTTCTGCGGGCTGATACGGATCGTGCGCAACACGGCGCGCGCTTCGTTGTCAGCAAGCCTGCGCGGAGCTTTGGCCTTGCCCATGATTATTTCCTCTTCGCCTTCTTATCCGCGCCGTGACCGTAATAGGTCCGGGTCGGAGCGAATTCACCGAACTTGTGACCGACCATGTCCTCGTTCACCGAGACGGGAACGTGCTTCTGGCCGTTGTAGACACCGAAGGTGAAGCCGACGAACTGCGGCAGGATGGTGGAGCGGCGGCTCCACATCTTGATCACCTCATTGCGACCACCTTCACGAACCTTGTCCACCTTCTTCAGAAGGTAGCCGTCGATGAAGGGGCCTTTCCAAATCGAACGAGTCACTTGGCGTTACCTCTTCTTAGCTCTTGCGCTGATGGCGCGAGCGCAGGATGAACTTGTCGGTCGCCTTGTTGGACCGCGTCTTCTTGCCCTTGGTCGGCTTGCCCCAGGGCGAAACCGGATGGCGGCCACCCGAGGTGCGGCCTTCGCCGCCGCCATGTGGATGGTCGACCGGGTTCATGGTCACGCCGCGATTGTGCGGACGCTTGCCGCGCCACACGGTGCGGCCTGCCTTGCCGTCATTGATGTTGCCGTGGTCCGGGTTGGACACGGCACCGACAGTGGCCATGCAGGAGCCGTGGACGACACGCTGCTCGCCCGAGTTGAGGCGCAGGATCGCCATGCCCTGGTCGCGGCCGACAAGCTGGCCATAACCGCCCGCCGAGCGGGCGACCTGAGCGCCCTTGCCAGGCTTCAGCTCGATATTGTGGACGATCGTGCCGACCGGCATCGAGGCCAGCGGCATCGCGTTGCCCGGCTTCACGTCGACCGATTCACCGGCCACGATCTTGTCGCCGGGAGCCAGACGCTGCGGGGCGATGATGTAGGACAGCTCACCATCGTCATACTTGATCAGCGCGATGAAGGCGGTGCGGTTCGGATCGTATTCGATACGCTCGACCGTGCCGACGACGTCGAACTTGCGGCGCTTGAAGTCGATGATGCGGTAGGTGCGCTTGTGACCGCCGCCGATGAAGCGTGCCGTGATGCGGCCGTAATTGTTGCGGCCGCCCGATTTGGTCAGGCCTTCGGTCAGACCCTTGACGGGCTTGCCCTTGTAGAGGCCCGAGCGGTCGACGATGACCAGCTGACGGGTGCTCGGCGTTACCGGGTTGAATTTTTTCAGTGCCATTGTTCTGTCCTCGCGACCTTGCTCAGAGACCCGTCGCGACGTCGATCGACTGGCCGTCGGCCAGCGTCACAACCGCCTTCTTGACGTCGCTCTGGCGGCCGATCGTGCCGCGGAAGCGCTTGATCTTGCCCTTGCGGACAAGCGTGTTCACGGCCATCACCTTGACGCCGAACAGCGCTTCGACGGCGGCCTTGATTTCCGGCTTCGACGCCTTCTTGGCGACGTTGAAGACGACCTGGTTCTGCTCGGAAGCCATGGTCGACTTTTCGGTGATCGCCGGCGAGACGATCACATCGTAATGACGAAGGTCGGTCATTTGAAGCGCTCCTCGAGAGCCTCGACGGCGGCCTTGGAAAGGACCAGCGTGCCGCGGCGCAGAATGTCGTAGACGTTGATGCCCTGGATGGGCAGCACGTCGATGTTCGGGATGTTGGTCGCCGCCAGCTTGAAATTCTTGTCAAGCTCGGCGCCGCCGATCACCAGGGCGTTGCTCAGGCCCAGCGTCGCGAAATTCGCAATCAGTGCCTTGGTCTTGGCCTCGGTCAGCTTCAGCTCGTCGATGATGATGATCGACGCACTCTTGGCCTTGGCCGAAAGCGCATGCTTGAGACCGAGCGCACGCACCTTCTTCGGCAGATCGTGCTCGTGGCTGCGCACGACCGGGCCGTGGGCCTTGCCACCGCCGCGGAACTGCGGAGCGCGAGCCGAATGGTGACGGGCGCGGCCGGTACCCTTCTGCTTGTACATCTTGGCGCCTGTGCGGGCGATTTCAGCGCGGCCCTTGGCCTTGTGGGTGCCCTGCTGCTTCTTGGCAAGCTGCCAGCGCACGACGCGCTGCAGGATGTCCTCGCGCGGATCAAGGCCGAAAATCTCTTCGGAGAGCTTCAGCTTGCCGGCGTCCTTGCCGCCAAGCGTTGTAATCTTGAGGTCCATTATTCCGCTCCCTCTGTGGCCGGGGCCTCGTTCTTGGCGGCACCATCGGTCGCAACGGCGCGGATCGCGGCGGGCTTCGGCGCATTGGCCGGAAGCGCCACCTTGGCCGCGTCGCGGACCAGGATCCATGCACCCTTCGAACCCGGGACCGCACCGCGGATCAGGATCAGGCCGCGATCGGCGTCGGTCGAGACGACCTCGACATTCTGCGTGGTGACGCGGGTGTCACCCATGTGGCCGGCCATATGCTTGCCCTTGAACACCTTGCCCGGATCCTGGCGCTGGCCGGTCGAGCCGTGCGTACGGTGCGACACCGAGTTGCCGTGCGTCGCGCGGCCGCCACCCATGTGGTGCCGCTTGATGACGCCCTGGAAACCCTTGCCGATCGTGGTTCCCGTCACATCGACCTTCTGGCCGACGACGAAATGCTCGACGGTGATTTCGGCGCCGACATCGATCATGTTGTCGGCGGAGACGCGGAACTCGGCAACCTTGGCCTTGGGCTCGACGGAAGCGGTCGCGAAATGGCCGCGCATCGCCTTCGACGTGTTCTTCACCTTGGCAAGGCCAACGCCGAGCTGGACGGCGGTATAGCCGTTCTTCTCCTGCGTGCGCTGCGCCACGACCTGGCAGTTCTCCATCTGGAGAACAGTGACGGGAACATGTTCCCCGGCATCGTTGTAGATGCGGGTCATTCCCACCTTCTTTGCAATCACACCTGAACGCATCGGTTCAATTCCTTTAGAGTTCCCTGTCGGGGCTGTCGCCCCTCCACGCCTCTTGTTCCTTCAGAGTTCCGGGTCGCCCCGCTGACCTCTGGTTCCTTAGAGCTTGATCTCGACGTCGACACCGGCGGCCAGATCGAGCT
This sequence comes from Mesorhizobium sp. M0960, assembly GCF_040319055.1. Classification (NCBI taxonomy): domain Bacteria; kingdom Pseudomonadati; phylum Pseudomonadota; class Alphaproteobacteria; order Hyphomicrobiales; family Phyllobacteriaceae; genus Mesorhizobium; species Mesorhizobium sp. M0960. Next base: position 250,444 of record NZ_JAMYNN010000007.1, read on the forward strand.
TCATCAAAGCATCGACCGTCTGCGGGGTCGGGTCGACGATGTCGAGCAGACGCTTGTGCGTGCGCATCTCGAACTGCTCGCGGCTCTTCTTGTCGACGTGAGGCGACCGGTTGACCGTGAACTTTTCGATCCGCGTCGGCAGCGGAATGGGGCCGCGGACGTTGGCGCCGGTGCGCTTGGCGGTCGACACGATTTCCCGTGTCGAGGCGTCGAGCACCCGGTGATCAAACGCCTTCAGGCGGATGCGGATATTCTGTCCGTTCATGCGTCACTTCCTTGTTCTGGCGCGGCGCGGGCAGCGCCCGCGACAGATCGGTTTAAGTCCAAATTACTCTTTGATGGTGACGACGATGCCGGCACCGACGGTGCGGCCGCCTTCACGGATGGCGAAGCGCAGCTTCTCTTCCATGGCGATCGGCACGATCAGCTCGACATCGACGGTGATGTTGTCGCCCGGCATCACCATCTCGGTGCCTTCCGGCAGCGACACGATGCCGGTCACATCCGTCGTGCGGAAATAGAACTGCGGACGGTAGTTGGTGAAGAACGGCGTGTGACGGCCGCCCTCGTCCTTGGTCAGGATGTAGG